>NZ_CP019062.1:1325714-1988571 GCF_002951615.1 Rahnella sikkimica
CTTTACTCATAGTGCTGCGACTCCTGAAAATTCTCAGTCAAATCAGAGTTGCCGGGGCATTTTTGTTAAACCCCGGCACGAAAGCGCGTATGTTACGCCACTTCGCCAACAGAGGTTAAGTATTATAAGCCCTTCTGTTGCATCTGGTTACAGAAGCCAGTTCCGCCGCAGAGTCTGCGATGATAGCCTTTTGAATACACTTAACGTTTGCACAAGGAATAAAACATGAGTCAGCAACCTGTAGTCGCGGTGCTCGGTTTGGGGGCGATGGGACATGCATTTGCCGCCAATCTGCTTAAAAAAGGTTTCACCACCCGCGTGTGGAACCGGACAGCATCGCGTGGTGACGATCTGGTGAATGCAGGCGCGCAACGCGGCCAGACACCGCGTGAAACCGCAGAAGGTGCCGATGTGGTGATTACCATGCTGTCTGATGGCAAAACGTCTCTGGAGGTTTATCAGGGCGACAACGGCCTTCTGGCCGGGCTTAAGCAGGGCGGAATTATCGCGCAGATGGGCACGCTGGGCGTCGATGCGACAGAATCCCTGATTGCGCTGATTAAAGCACAGCGCCCGGACGTGGTGTTCTTTGATGCGCCGGTTTCTGGCACCAAAGCGCCCGCAGAACAGGCGCAAATTGTGGTGCTGGCCAGCGGTGATCGCGAGGCGGGCGCGGCCGTTGAAAAGGTGTTTGCCGCGATTTCCAAAGCGACGAAATGGCTGGGGGAAGCCGGTCGCGCCTCTAAAATGAAGCTGGTGGTTAACGCGTGGCTGATTGCCATGATGGAAGGCATCGCAGAAAGTACCCAACTGGCCGAAGAACTGGGCTTTACGCCGGATGACCTGTGGGACGTGCTTGATGGCGGTCCGCTGGCTGCGCCGTACATCAAAGGCAAAATGGCGATGTTCAAAAGCGGTGATTATACCCCGCAGATGCAGCTGACCTGGGCGCTGAAAGACATCAATCTGGCGATAGATGCAGGCAGTAAGCTTGATCTGCCGGTGATGAAGCGTATCAGTGAAACCTGGCAGGCCGCCGTCGAGGGTGGTTATGGCGATCAGGATCTGGCGGTGGTTTACCGTTATCTCGGTTCCCGCTAACCGGCATGGTCCACGGAAGGACCCGTTATAACTGATTAATATCCCCCGCAGTTTGTTCATAACCGCGAAGCATAAACCAGATTATCTGGCTATTGGTCGCCCGCTCCGGCGCTGTGATAGCGTTGATGATTATCAGCAATCATCACGGCGGAGCAAGCAATGAGCCAGACTTCAACAACTATCCCTTTGGTCGATTTCAGCCAGTTTTCCGGTACGCCAGAAGATCGTGAAGCGTTTTTGTCGCAGCTGCGCTATGCCGCCCGCGAAATTGGATTCTTCTATCTGAAAAATCACGGTGTGGATGCCACGTTGCTTAATGACGTGCAGCGCGTGGCGCGGAAATTCTTTGCCTTGCCGGAAGAAGAAAAACTGGCCGTCGCTATGATCAATTCTCCGCATTTTCGCGGCTATAACCGAGCGGCATCAGAAATCACACGCGGTCAGCCGGACTGGCGCGAACAGTTTGATCTCGGAGCCGAACGGCCAAAATTGCCGGTGAGCGGAGAAACGCCGGCCTGGGCGAGATTGCAGGGGCCTAATCAGTGGCCGGAAGCGTTGCCCGAATTACGCCCGCTGTTGCTGCGCTGGCAGAGAGAAATGACGGCGATGTCGCTGCGTTTATTACGCGCTTTTGCGCTGGCGCTGAGACTGCCGGAAGACGCCTTTGACCCGCTTTATGGCGAAAAACCCAACGAACACATCAAGCTGATTCGCTATCCGGGGCGCGCGGCTGGCGCGGGAAATCAGGGCGTCGGCGCGCATAAAGATTCGGGATTCCTGAGCTTTTTATTGCAGGACGAACAGCGTGGTTTGCAGGTCGAAGTGGAAGAAAATGAGTGGGTGGACGCGCTGCCGGTCGCAGACACGCTGGTGGTGAATATCGGCGAACTGCTGGAGCTTGCGACCAACGGTTACTTGCGTGCGACAGTTCACCGCGTGGTGTCTCCGCCTGCCGAAGGCGAAAGGCTGTCGCTGGCCTTTTTCCTCGGCGCGCAACTGGATGCCGTGGTGCCGTTATTCCCGCTGCCGCCGGAACTGGCGAAAGAAGCCCGTGGCGATGCCAGCGATCCGCTTAATCCGCTATTCCGCGATGTCGGGTTTAACTATCTTAAAGGGCGGCTGCGTTCTCATCCGGACGTCGCGCAGCGGTATTACGCCGATATTGTCACGTAAGCTGATTCACTCAGATGAAAAGCAAAGAAACCGGGGAGGGGAAAACGCCACTAAAGCGCGGCGATATTGGCGGTGATGCAGGCGAGAACGTCGCGGGCGACATCAATATCTTTATCCGGAATGCCTTCCATAACGCGGATCAAAATGTCATCGGTCATGCTGCGAACCTGATTGGCGAGCTCAGTTCCGGCTTCTGTCAGCTTAATGTCTTTCGAGCGGCGGTCTGAATCTCCGGGGCAGCGTTCCAGCAAACCCAGCTCGGAAAGGCTGTCAAACAGGCGGATGGCGGTCGGATGCTCAACTTCCAGCAGGGCGGTGAGCTCTCCCTGAGGCAGACGGCCTTTGGCAGCTTCGAGGTGCAACAGTACTTGTCCCCTGGCGAGTGTCAGCCCAATCGTTTTGAAACGGGCATCACAATAAGTGCGTAACTGACGGCCGATGTGAAGGGTTTCCGGGAGGAAACGAAGCCTGGGGACAGAGGCTTCCGGGCGGCGGCGTAAAGTGGTCAAAGATTCCTCACAGTCGGGCGTAAGCAGGTTTTCAGTGATGTAAGATTAGCACGATCAGCAACATTCGGCCTAAATCTCAGGGCTTCATTAACATTTTTGAGACAACAGGAAAACCTCCATCCTGTTACCTCAAAAACGGCGGAGGGTTAGATTTTATTTCTGTGTGGTCATGTCGACATGTGAAATCTTGCTTCTCATGATCAGCCCGCGCAACAGCGGAGACGTCAGAATTGCCGCTTTGACAATCTTGCCGAACAATTTCAGGCGGAGTTTAAGCGTCCCTTTCTGATAAGCCCGGTGCGGGAAAGCGTGTTCCGCGTTGAGGATTTTGCTCAGGATCTCAGCGCTGTCAAACGCGTAACTGATACCTTCCAGAGAACTGGCGCTGATGAAACCGGCGGCTTCGCCAATCAGGAAAACATTGTCTTTGCCGCAGCGGAAATCGGTCATTTTCGACGGGCAGAGCACGATACATTTCTCGGTTTTAACCACGTCGCCGAACGTGAAGGAATAAGGCTCCAGCCGGGTTTTCAGCGTTTCAAATTGCTGATTGCCGTTCTTCATCGCAAATGCGCCGCCCAGAATGAAATACCCATCCTTGGACATACTCCACGCATAGCAGTCCGTTACCGCATTATCAAAAATGCAGGAGTAAAACGGCACCGGGTGTTTATCGACAAACCATTGTTGTATCGAGAGATATTTGCGGATTTCATGATCAGGATAGAGCATACGGCGCAGCATAGAGTTTGCGCCGTCAGCACCCACCACATATTTCACCACAGCCTCCTGTTCAGTGCCGCTATCAGTAAAACGAAGGTGATAAAGGCCATCATCGCGGCGGGTTATTTTGCGGCACAGGCTGTCATGCCTGATATCAACGCTGGCGGGAATCAGTGTTTTAAGCCACAAATCGAACCGGTGACGATTGATATTCACGTAAGTACGTTGATAATTACGAATGAGCCGGGTCTGCAAATCATAGGTTTTTACGCTAAATATCTGCGGATCGGCCAATACTGATGTGGGAAGATTGACACCAAACCGAACAAACGAGCGCTGTGCATCGGTTGCCAGTAAACCGCCACACGGTTTCTGAAAACCTTCCTCACCGCATTGCTGTTTTTTGTCGAGGGCCAGAACTTTCAAACCCGGTTTGAGCAGCCTGGCGAGTGTTGCACCGGCAGGGCCTAAGCCAATAATTGCTATATCGTAATCCATCGGGGGCTCATCATCCCTGAGAGAAAAAAAGAGTATACGCGTTACGCCTGCCTGTCGAGAAGCCTGTAAAAGACTGTTTGTGGGATTTTTATTATCAATAGCACTGGAGCAAATTATGCAACCTGTCATCAATATGATTACGCTCGGCGTGAAAGACTTAGCCGTCGCCACGGAGTTTTATCAGAACGGTCTGGGGTTCCCCAAAGTGGTTATTGACTCTGACGGTGTGAGTTTTTTTGAACTGGCAGGGGCGTGGTTGTCACTGTTCCCGTGGGATGAGCTGGCCAAAGATGCTGAACTCAGCCCTAAAGGTGAGGGATTTCGCGGAATGGCGCTGGCGCAGACCGTTGCCAGTGAAGCCAAAGTAGACGCGGTATTGGCGCAGGCAGTGAAAGCGGGCGGTAAGCTGATCAAACCAGGGCAGAAAGTATTCTGGGGCGGATATTCCGGTTACTTCGCCGATCCGGACGGACATCTGTGGGAAATAGCCTATAACCCGTTTATGAAAATAGGGCCGCAGGAATAACGCGTTTCGTTCAAAATGCAGCTATTTAGTTACAACATACAATTTATTATTCAACACAAGGTGTCTGTCTGTAGCATAAGTAAAAACACCGCCTGGCTGCGGTGTCTGATTATACTGTCTGGCAGGAAAGAAGGGGCTATAAACCTCTTTTTTCCCATCAGCATGGCCAGAATTTTCAACAGTTTGCCGCCGACATCCTGCATGGAAATCGCATCAACAAAAGACACGTAAAACGTGAAAAAATTGAATTAAACCATGATACTCAGGGACGTTAAGAGTATCTTGTCAGCGTCCAAAATGGCGTATTCCACCGTGAGATTTCATGAATTCATTACTCAAACAGCCGTCACGGATCAGCCTCTTGATCATGCTGATGATTCTGGCGGGTTGCTCAAGCAAAACGCATTATAAAAAATACGATACCCACGCTTATGACGATGAAATTGAAGATGCGGCGGATAATTACAAAGTCGACCGGAAACTGATTAAAGCAATCATTCAGGTTGAGTCCAGCTACAATCCCGACGCTGTCAGCCCGTCGAATGCCATTGGCCTGATGCAACTTAAAGCCTCGACCAGCGGCTGCGATGCTTACCGGTATAAAGGCAAACGCGGTTGTCCGAGTGACCGCCAGTTGCGTGACCCGGAAACCAATATTGACTTAGGTACGGCATATCTCAGCGGATTACAGCATCAGCAATTAAACTGGATTAACGATCCGCTGACGCGTCGATATGCCACGGAAGTGGCTTACGCCAACGGTGCCGGCGCTTTGTTGCGAACGTTCTCCTCAAACCGCCAGACCGCGATTCAGATGATCAACCAGCTGTCGCCGGAAGCCTTTAACTGGCATGTCCGTCAGTATCATCCGGCACCGCAGGCGCCGAGATATATGGCGAAGGTCGAGAAGGTTTATGCCGGGTTATAGCCAAAACCGGCCAAAATGAAGAATGCGCTACGTGAATTTTTCAGCATTATGGTACTGCCAGAAATTTAGAATTCACGTAGCGTTGTCATTTTGCACCGGCTGAAATCCGCAGAAAGGAGAGTCCGCATGCTGTCTAATTTGTTCGCCGGTTTACCGGAAACTGCCAGTGCGCAGGAAAATGAATCCTTCGACGTGCTGTTAAACATGCCGGGTGTTCGTATCGAAAGAATTGTTTCGACCGGCCAGGCAAGTCCGCCAGATTTCTGGTATTGCCAGACACAAGGCGAGTGGGTCACGGTTTTGCAAGGCTCAGCCGCATTACGATTTGAAAACGAAACGCAGGCGCGGGTCATGCACGCTGGTGATTGCACCAACATTCCGGCGTTATGCAAACACCGGGTGGAATGGACAGCCGCAAATGAAATCACCATCTGGCTGGCCGTGCATTATGGCGATATTGAAGATCACTGTGCAGACGGAGAGTCATGAAGAAGGAACGAAATGGCAGGAGAGAAGGTTGTTTGACGGTGAGTTCATTACGGGTAATCGCATTTAACATAATATACATTATGCGCACTTAATCCGGTATTACATTATGTTAAGTATCAGCACGCCATTGCTTGAAATCTGCCAGCCTCATATCCTTTCATACCGGCAGCTTTCACCACTTCACTTAATATCTCAGCCTTTGAACTGTGCCAGCCAGATGGTATGTCCTGCACATGTCGGGTCTTCGGCAACCATCTTCACTTCCCTGAAACCATGTGCATCAAACAGCGCGCGGTATTCTTCCGGAGCCAGACTTGCATGATAAAGATCTTCTCCTTCGAATGTGCCAATTGCTTCGCCGTTGCCCGGACCGCTGGTGAACATCAATGCTGCACCAGGATTTGCATGTTGCTCAAAGATGGCAAACATGGCGCGCTGATCATCACGCGTCAGATGGAAAAAGCTGTCCCAGGCAATCAGCCCGTCGAACTTCTCGTTCAGCGATAACGAACGCATATCGGCAACCTGCCAGCGCTGTTCCGGGAAACGTTCACGGCAAATGGAAATCATCGGCTCTGAAGCATCGACGCCTGTCACTGAAAAATGACGTTCTACAAAATATTCCGCGATGGGTTTTCCTGCCCCGCAGCCAATGTCCAGAATGCGGCCTTCTGACGGGATCAGTGACAGAAAACTGTCCAGCCACGCCTGCTCGAATCGCTGGTCTTTGCGTAATTTATCCCAGATATCAGCATGTCGCTGATACAGTGAAATGATATTTTTCGCCGAAATATCGTCCATTTTCTTTCCTTTCTGACCTTTATTTGATCGCGCTACATGAATTCTGAGTGTCTCACGCGACCTCAGCGTCTGTCAGCGAAAGATTTGAATTTGTTCGTAATTCATCACTTTTTTATCATATTTATCAATGCGTTTGTTGATTTTACCGGCATGCTTCGTATGATGTGGCGTTGAAGACTTTACTTAGCCCTGAGGGATAACATCTGATGAAAGACATCACTTTTTACGGTCGTTTCGAGGCCGATATTCTCGCCGGGCGCAAAACGATCACGCTCCGTGAAGCCAGCGATGCTGATTTTGAGGCGGGCGACCGTGTTCACGTAAGTCGTTATGAAGACAACGTTTTCTTCTGCAATATCGAGATTATCGACGTTACGCCGGTACAGTTTGACGAGCTGAATGACGCCCATGCCGTGCAGGAAAACATGACATTACCTGAGCTGAAACAGGTGATCAGCGAGATTTATCCGGGTCTGAAATCACTGTTTATGATCGAGTTTCGGCTGGCCTGACTGTTTTATACGGGAGTAAAACGCACCGGCATTTTGACCGGTGCGCCCTTTTCTTCTTACCCCTGCCAGCGGGATCCGCGGATCACCGAACAGAAATTGCCTCTGATGAAATCGGGTTCTTTGTCGGCGATGACGTCCGCTTTCACGTTGCCAAATGTGGTTTGCGGTCTGTTTTTGATGCCATCATAAAATGCCTGAATGATGTCTTCTTTAAATGCCGGTGTCCGCGGATGCGCATCCACAACGGCATTTCGCACAACGTCTTCGTAGCCCTGATAATTAATCCCGAGAACGTCCATTTCCACACCCGCTGTCACCAGCGCAATGACCGGATCCATAAATTCAGGGATCCCCGGCGTAGTGTGCAAGGCAATCGCGGTCCAGACTTTATCAATATCCTGCGTGCTGACGCCGTGTTGCTGCATGAATTTGCGGGCCGCGTTTGCGCCGTCCACTTCAAAGCGTTTATCGCAGCTACAATTTTCGTGGGTCAGCCCCATGTCGTGGAACATACAGCCGATATACAGCAATTCGTGATCGACTTTCAGCTGACGTTGCTGACCGGCAAGCGCCGCCCAGTAATACACACGGCTGGAATGATGAAACAGTAAATCGGTTTCTGTATCGCGCACCAGTTCGGTGGCTTCGCGCGCCATTTTGCTGTCGGGAATGCGGATACCCTGAATGTTCAGACTCATAATATTTCTCCGGTGGGGTTGAATGAGTCCAGAATAAGCTTCACTATGAATGTCATCAATCGTCGTAATGTGATGATTAAGGACATAACCGCATTCTGCGACAGGAAATCATCTCATGCCCAAACACATCATCATTCTGGCCGTGCCCGGCGTTCAGTTGCTGGATGTCTCCGGCCCGCTGGACGTTTTCGCTGAGGCAAATCAGCAACGCGGGCGTGAGGTGTATAAACTCAGCGTGATGGCCGTGGCCGATCCGATCGTTGTTTCATCTTCCGGCGCCCGTCTGCTGGCCGATCTGACACTCGACGCCCCGCTTCCCTACGTGCTTGACACCTTCCTGGTTGCCGGTGCGCCGGTGCTCGACAGCTTCATTTCAGACGAAAAGCTGCATGCAAATATTTGCCGGTGGAGCCATCACGCACAGCGTTTCGGTTCGGTTTGCAGCGGCGCGATGCTGCTTGCGGCCGCCGGATTAATCAACGGGCGTCGCGTCACCACACACTGGACTGTCGCGGAACGGCTTCATCAGGAATATCCACAGGTAACCGTAGAAGCTGACGCCATTTTTATTGCCGATGCTGAACTGCGCACTGCAGCTGGCGTAACCTCCGGGCTGGATTTGGCATTAAATATGGTAGAGGAAGATCTCGGGCGGGAAACGGCACTCGACGTTGCCGCGCAGCTGGTGATGTTTTTCAAACGCCCCGGCGGCCAGTTACAATTTAGCCGCCATGGGCAGGCTTCGTTAAGCGGGCGTTCTGCTTTGCAGGACGTTCAGCGCTGGGTGCTGAATTCTCTGGATCAGCCGCATAATGTGCAAAGTCTCGCCACACATATGGGGATCAGCGCCCGCCACATGACCCGTTTATTCAATCAGGAACTGAACCAGTCACCGGCCGAATGGCTTGAACAGCAGCGTGTATTTCACGCGCGTCAGCTGCTGGAAACTGGCGAGCTGGGGGTGAAACAAATCGCGGCGGAATGCGGATTTTCCAGCGTCGATATCCTGCGACGGGCGTTTGTCAGACAACTTTTCGTGACACCGTCACAATATCAAAAAAACCATAGTCATTGATATTTTTGTCTATAAATCAACTGACTTCAGGTTTCTTTCGCAACCTGAGCGCGACGAAAGCAGTCCGGATGATGCGTATTGATCAGGCCCGTCGCTTCCATCCAGGCATAAACAATCGTCGGGCCGACGAAGGTAAATCCCCTCTTCTTCAGATCTTTCGAAATCCGTTCTGACAGTGCATCTTTCGTGGGAACCGGGCCGGTATGTTGAATGGCCTGACCGCCAATTTGCCCCCAAATCCAGTCACCAAACTCTTCGCCTGACGCCTGCATGGCCAGATACGCACGGGCATTTTTAATCACTGCGGTGATCTTGCTGCGCGAGCGGATAATGGCGGCGTCATTGACCAATCTCTCGATATCTTCTTCAGTAAATTCAGCCACTTTCTGCGGGTCGAAATGGTAAAATGCCTGCCGCAAAGCCTCGCGTTTTTTCAGTACAATCCGCCACGATAAGCCCGCCTGGAAACCGTCCAGCATCAGCTTTTCCCATAAGGCACGACTGTCGCGGACGGGTTTTCCCCATTCGCGATCGTGGTAATCGCGCATCATCGGGTCATTATCGCCCCACGGGCAACGTGGTAAATCATCAGGAAATTCAGAGTTCATGGCAGCCCTTATGGCGATGTGAGGAGCAAGCTTACGATAAAGCCACGCCGGTTTAAACCGGCCCTTTTTCCCTGCTTAACGGCATTAATTCCGATATTGATTAAAAAACTGAAGGTCAGGTGTGCACGGTTTTTAATTATGGCATAAACTGTATGTTGTAACTAACTGGAGGGTTTATGGCGGATTATGATTTAATTGCCCGGATGAACGGTTGTTTTAACGAACTGGAACTGGCTTTGCACGATCTGGGGAATTTCCTGAATCAGCTGGAATTATTGCAGGCCAGAGTGTTTGCTTTGCCAGAGATTGCCAAAGGCGAAGAACATAATCCTGCGGATAAAATTCAGGTGACGCCTTTCACCGGAGAAGCCGCTCACCAACTGGCGTTACAGCATTTTCAGCGTCTGTTCATCCATCACAACAACGAGAATGTGAGCAGTAAATCTGCCGTCCGTCTGCCCGGCGTGCTGTGTTATGCGGTGGATGAAGCCGAGCATCAGTCCGCCCTGCTGCTGATTGAAGAAGTGAACAAATTAAAGGCCGAGCTGGAGCATATTGTGACCGTGGAATCAGGTCTTGCCCGCGAGCAGCGCTTCGAATTTGTTCATACTCACCTGCGCGGGCTGATTACGTTAAACGCTTACCGCTCGGTCAACTTTCTGAATGACCCGGATTCCGTGCGGTTTGGCTGGGCAAATAAACACATCATTAAAAACGTCACGCGTGATGAAGTGCTGGCCCAGCTGGAAAAAAGCCTGAACGCCGGGCGCGCGGTTTCGCCGTACACCCGCGAACAGTGGATGGAAAATATTAACCGCGAGATGAATGACGTTAAGCGCCTGCCTGAACATGCGGCGCTGAAATTTAAACGTCCGGTGAAAGTCCAGCCGATTGCGCGTGTGTGGTACCGCAACAGTCAGAAGCAGGTGCAACATCCCTGCCCGCTGCCGCTGATTGCGCTGTGTCTGCGCTCGCCGGTAATGCAGGTGCCAAAACTCGGGGAATTGCAGGATTACGATGCGTCGTCGGTGAAACACAAATACAAGCCAAAATCACAGCCGCTCAGCCTGCTGATCAAACGTCTTCATTTATATACCGACTATCCGTTATAAACACCGTTATAGAACGCGGCGCACAAAAAAGGTCCGGACATCCGGACCTCATTTTACGTTTTAATTCTTACTCTTTTCGCCGGAAACGATCAGCTTTTCATGCTGCCCACCATGTCTTCCGGACGCACCCACTCATCAAACTGTTCTTCCGTCAGATAACCGAGTTTCAGGGCTGAGCCTTTCAGCGTCAGGCCTTCGTGGTGCGCTTTTTTGGCAATTTCTGCCGCTTTGTCGTAACCGATATGCGTATTCAGCGCGGTCACCAGCATCAGCGATTCGTTGAGCAACTGCGAAATACGGTCACGGTTTGGCTCGATGCCTACCGCACAATGCTCGTTAAAGCCGCGCAGACCGTCAGCCAGCAGACGAACCGATTGCAGGAAGTTGTGGATCACCAGCGGACGGAACACGTTCAGCTCGAAGTTACCGGAAGCGCCGCCGATATTCACCGCCACGTCGTTACCCAGCACCTGCGCGCACAGCATAGTCATTGCTTCGCACTGCGTCGGGTTCACTTTACCCGGCATGATGGAACTGCCCGGTTCGTTTTCCGGAATGGAAATCTCGCCGATGCCGCAACGCGGGCCGGATGACAACCAGCGCACATCGTTGGCAATTTTCATCAGCGACGCGGCCAAACCTTTCAGTGCGCCGTGCCCGTGAACCAGCGCATCGCAAGTCGCCAGCGCTTCAAATTTATTCGGTGACGTCACGAACGGTTGTTGGGTCAGATCGGCCAGCGCTTTTGCCACGCGAACGGCATATTCCGGATGCGTATTCAAACCGGTACCGACTGCGGTGCCGCCCAGCGCCAGTTCGGCGATATGCGGAATGCTGTTTTCGATGTGCTTAAGGTTATGTTCCAGCATCGCTACCCAGCCGGAAATCTCCTGGCCCAGCGTCAGCGGCGTGGCATCCTGAAGGTGCGTACGGCCAATTTTAACGATATCGCGAAACGCTTCGGCCTTAGCCTGAAGGGTTTTGTGCAACACGTTCAGTTCAGGGATCAGCTTTTCGCGCAGCTCAGTCACCGCCGCCACGTGCATGGCCGTCGGGAAGACATCGTTCGAGCTTTGGCTTTTATTCACGTCATCGTTCGGATGGACTTTTCGCCCTTCGCCGCGCTCGCCACCGAGGATTTCACTCGCCCGGTTGGCCAGCACTTCGTTCATGTTCATGTTGGTCTGGGTGCCGGAACCGGTCTGCCAGATTGAAAGCGGGAATTCTGCGGTGTGTTTGTCGGCCAGCACTTCGTCTGCCGCCGCAATGATGGCGTTGCCACGCTCTGCGGGTAACAAACCCAGATCGATATTCACACTGGCCGCTGCACGTTTTGTCTGTGCCAGCGCGTGGATCAGGGCCACCGGCATTTTTTCCGAGGAAATGCGAAAGTGTTCAAGCGAACGTTGTGTCTGTGCGCCCCAAAGCTTATCTGCCGGAACTTCGATAGGCCCCATTGAGTCTTTTTCAATGCGAGTCGCTGCCATTACAGTCTCCTTAATGATAATTATGGTTTTTTTGCAGGTTTTTGAGTGCCGGATGCGGTCCCAGGCATTCACTGACGATGCATCGATTATAGTGTCATATAAGGCAGACGTATAACTCCAATCGATCCCGACTCCGAGTTTTCACGTCAACCGCACTTTTTGAGGCATCTTGGTTGTAAAGCCCGCTTTGTCATTGTTTACTATGCCCAGAACTTTTCTATTCAGGATGAAGCAATGCAAAAGATGTATAACGGTGTACAAAATTACGCCTGGGGCAGTAAAGACGCGCTGACTACACTTTATGGGATCACCGATCCGCAAGGCCGCCCGATGGCTGAACTGTGGATGGGTGCCCATCCGAAGAGCAGTTCTCAGGTTGAGAACGCTCAGGGACAAACCCTTTCCCTGCGTGATCAAATCAGCGCTGATCTTGAAGGGCAACTGGGGAAAAAAGTCGCCAAACGTTTCGGCGAATTGCCTTTCCTGTTTAAAGTTCTGTGTGCCGACCAGCCGCTTTCCATTCAGGTTCACCCGAGTAAAGGTGCCGCCGAGATTGGTTTTGCGAAAGAAAATGCAGCGGGCATTCCCCTTGACGCCGCAGAACGTAACTATAAAGATCCTAACCACAAACCTGAGCTGGTTTACGCCCTGACGCCTTTCCAGGCGATGAACGGTTTCCGTGAGCTGCGTGACATCGTTTCTTTACTGCAACCCGTTGCCGGTGCGCATCAGCTGATTGCCAGCTTCCTGAATTTCCCCGACGTCGACCATCTGCGCGCCCTTTTTGCTGGCCTGCTGAGTCTGGAAAGTGAAGACAAATCCCGTGCGCTGGACGTGCTGAAATCCGTACTCCGTGAGCAACACGGCGAGCCGTGGGATACCGTGCGCAGTATTGCTGAATTCTATCCGGACGATTCCGGCCTCTTCTCTCCGCTGCTGCTCAACGTGATTACCCTGCAACCGGGCGAAGGCATGTTCCTGTTCGCCGAAACGCCGCACGCCTACCTGAAAGGCGTGTCTCTGGAAGTGATGGCGAACTCAGACAACGTGCTGCGCGCCGGTCTGACTCCGAAATACATTGATATTCCTGAGCTGCTGGCAAACCTGAAATTTAACGCCAGGCCTGCAAATGAATTGCTGACCACGCCAGTGCAAAAAGGCGCGGAACTCAACTTCCCGATTCCTGTCGAAGATTTTGCCTTCTCGATTCATGCGCTTGTCGCTGAACCGCAAACGCTGCAACAGGACAGCGCCGCCATCGTCTTCTGTATCGAAGGCCAGAGCGTGCTGTCAAAGCAGGGTGAAACGCTGACGCTGCTGCCGGGTGAATCCTGTTACCTGTCAGCCAGCGAATCGCCGGTGACCGTCAGCGGTAACGGTCGTATTGCGCGGGTCTTCAATACCTGAGCACGACCCTGAACAAGTAAGGTCAGATGAAACGAAGATGAAACAAATTGGGGCTGCGTGCCCCAATTTGATGATTTTTCTGCTGATTCAGCTACACTCAAGAGACTATTAACGCCGTAAGGCGTTTTTTATTTTCGGGATATTTCATAAGGATAAACAGAGATATGAAGAAGTCGATAGTCGCTGTAAGCGTCATTGTCGTCCTTGGCGCGGCCTGGACAGGCGTCTCGTGGTATACGGGTAAACTTATCGAACAACATCTGGATGAGCAGATTGCGGCGGCCAATAGCCAGTTGCAAAGTGCTTATCCAAAAGCCGGTCTGAAAGTCAGCTATCAGGATTATCATCGCGGGCTGTTCAGCAGCAATTTGCGTCTTGTTTTGCAACCTGACGCCGCTGCCGCCACGGCCGGGACCAGCGTGTTGAAAACCGGTGATGAAATTGCCTTTATCGAAACCATCGATCACGGCCCGTTCCCTGCCGCGCAGCTGAAGAAATTCAATCTGATCCCAAGCATGGCTTCCGTGCATTCAGAACTGCAAAATACTCCGACGCTGAAAGGTCTGTTTGACGTCACCAAGGGCAAATCGCTGATCACCGCGGATACCCGTCTGTCATACAGCGGCGCCAGCGCGTCGGCGATTGATATCATTCCGGTAACCTACCAGAAAGACGAAAGTCAGCTGCAATTCTCCGGCGGTACGATCAACGTTGATGTCGATAAAGACCTGACCGCGATGAAACTGAAGGCCAACACCGACAGCATCGCCCTGACGTCTAAAAACCAGTGGGGTCAGCTTGAAAAAGTGACGCTGGCCGGTTTCAGCATGGACAGCGACACCCACCAGGGTAAATTCCAGGTTGGCGTGGGCGATCAAAACCTGTCAGTGAAACAGATCCTGGTCAACATTGAGGGCAAAGATGCCGGTTCACTGGACAATTTCAAACTGGTGAGCAAATTCGCTGAAAACGGCAATAACATCAATGGTCAGCAGGATTACACCATCGATGCGCTGAAAGTTCAGGGCGCGGATTTCGGTTCTGCCAAACTGACGCTGAAACTGGATAAACTGGACGGCGTTGCGCTCAAAGAGTTTGCCGACAAATACAATAATCAATCCCGTGAACTGCTGATGCGTCAGAGTGAACTGGATCCGGCGGTTTATCAGCAACAGGCCGCCGATTTACTCCTGGCCGGTCTGCCGATGCTGCTTAAGGGCAATCCGAGCATCAGCATTGCTCCGCTGAGCTGGAAAAACAGCAAAGGCGAAAGCACGTTCAACCTGCAACTGGATCTGAAAGATCCGGCCGCAGCGCCAGCACAGACGCAAGATCAGATGTTGTCTCAGCTGGTGAATAAGGTTGATGCCACACTGAACATTCCACTGCCAATGGCGACTCAGGTCACCACGCAGGTTGCGCAGCTCGAAGGCTACAGCGCCGATGACGCCGCGAAACTGGCTCAGCAGCAGGTTCAGGGTCTGGCCGCGATGGGTCAGATGTTCAAACTGACCACCGTGAAAGATGACACCATCACCAGCAGCTTCCATTACGCGGACAATCAGGTTGACCTGAATGGCCAGAAAATGACGTTGCAGGAATTCGCCGGTCTGTTCGGTATTCTGGGCGGGCCAGCAGCGCCAGCACCAACGCCTGAACAGGAAGCGCCTGCCGCGCCTGCACCCGTTCCGGCTCAGTAATTTTTTTTACTCCTCCCCCTGCAAAGGGGGAAGTTGGGAGGGGGTTTTACACACGACACCTTCTGGCCTGCATTAACCCAGACCCCATCCCAACCTTCCCCTCGTCAAAGAGGGGAAGAAGTAAAACACCTCCCGTTACCCAAGGATCTTCTGACGTGTCTGACCCCGCTGACCTCCTCCGGCTGAACGACGTTTCGTTCACCCTCAATAATATTCCGCTCCTTGAGCCCGTTTCACTGACCCTGAATCCCGGTGAATTTACCCTGCTGACCGGTCCTTCCGGCAGCGGAAAAAGCACGTTGCTGAAAATCATCGCGTCCCTGCAAAACCCCACCGGCGGCAATCTGTATTTTAAAGGCGAAGACATCAGCCGGATTAAGCCTGAAACGTATCGCCAGCGGGTTTCCTACTGCTTCCAGACGCCGTCGCTGTTTGGCGAAACGGTCTACGACAACCTCGCGCTGCCTTACCAGATCCGCCATAAAAAAGTGGATGAAACACAGTTACGCGCCTGGCTGACCAAAGTGAATCTGGACGAAGGGATGCTGACGAAAAACGTTCAGGAACTGTCCGGCGGCGAGAAACAGCGCGTCGCCCTGCTGCGGAATCTGCAGTTTATGCCCGATGTGCTGCTGCTCGACGAAATCACCAGCGCGCTGGACGAGGAAAATAAGGTCAATATCAATGACATTATTGCCAGTCTGGTCGCCGAAAAACGGCTTGCCGTGTTGTGGGTCAGCCATGACCTCAATGAAATCCGCCACGCCAAACACGTCATCACCCTGACCCGCCACACGCAAGGAAGCACGGCTCATGAATCAGCATAATATTACCGATCAGTCACTGGCTCTGGCGCTGATTCTGGTGGTCGTCGCCCTGCTGGTCAGCAAGAAAGAAAAACTCGGGCTGGAAAAAGACATCATCTGGAGCGTGGCGCGCGCCATCGTCCAGTTGGTGATTGTCGGCTATGTCCTGAAATACATTTTCGATATCAATAACGGCCTGTTAACCGTGCTGATGGTGCTGTTTATCTGCGTCAATGCCGCGCTGAATGCGAAAAAACGCAGCAAGAATATCGATAACGGTTTCGTCATTTCGTTTGTCGCCATCACGGTCGGCACGGCGCTGACGTTAACGATTCTGATCCTCAGCGGATCGATTGAGTTCCTGCCGATGCAGGTGATCCCGATTTCAGGGATGATTGCGGGGAATGCGATGGTGGCGGTCGGTTTGTGCTACAGCAACCTGAATCAGCGCTTTGTCGACAATCAGCAGAAAATCCTCGAAATGCTGAGTCTGGGCGCACCGACAAAAATCGCTTCCGGGAAAATTATCCGCGACAGCATTCGTGCGGCGATGATCCCGACTATTGATGCGGCGAAAACCGTGGGGATCGTGAGTTTACCGGGCATGATGTCCGGCCTGATTTTTGCAGGAATCGATCCGGTGAAAGCGATTAAATATCAGATTATGGTGACGTTTATGCTGCTGGCGACTGCCAGTTTGTCGACGATTATTGCCGGTTATCTGGCGTATCAGCGTTTCTATAATGACCGCGCGCAGTTGCGGTCACTGAAATCGTCGTAGCGATCAACGCGCCTGCCCGCAAATCCGCGGCGGGCGCAGTTTTTCCTGGTCTACAAATCCGACAATACCTGACGCAGATTGATTTCCCCTGCCGCTTCATCGCCCAGATCCAAAACCCTTTCGAGCTCGTCCAGATGTTCCTGCATCAGTTGTACAGCGTGCGCATTATCGCCCTTTTCCAGCGCATCAATAATCGCCTGATGTTCGTCACACTGGCAGGAAGAGACGTCGGCACGCTGATACAGCGCCACAATCAGCGAACTGCGCACCATCAGGTTCGATAAAATTTCACTCAGCACGCTGTTACCGGAGATTTCCCCGAGGATCAGATGAAACTCACTGAGTTCACGCACAATGGCCCGGCGATCTTCGGATTTCGCGGCTTCACGCTCACCGTTCAAATGTGTCTGAATACGCTGCCGGTTCTGCCGGATACACGCCGGGGCAAGACCTTCCACAATGGCGCGTTCAATGGCGCGACGGGCAATAAACACTTCACGGGCTTCTTTTGCCGTGGGCTGCGACACCATCGCCCCACGGTTAGGTTCGATAGTGACAATGCGTTGCATAGACAAACGCTGTAGCGCGACCTGAACGTGGTTACGGTTGGCGTTGAGGGCTTCAACCAGCTGCGACTCGACCAGACGTGTGCCGGGACGCAGACGCTGCTGAGCAATAGCCTTCGATAGAACGTCGACAATGCGCTGAACTTCCAGCTGCTTGGCGGTTGTAATTGGATTACTCATGGAATGCTAAATGGCCTCTTTATGGCAGTTTTTTCGTGCAAACTATCACCAGCCGTCAACTCCCGTCATTAGTAAATGAAGTCCAGTGGTGAATCATGCACAAACCCGCAACAAAACGGCACGTATTATTCATCATAATTATCATTCCCGCACGCATTCCCGAAATTCTTACCCTTTATTCATACCCGCCACGGCAATACACCTTCCGGCAGACGTCGGGCAAACAGCGACGCCAGTAACATCAGGATCAGCACCACGCCGATCATCAGACACCCGACGGCGGCGGCAAGCGTTGAAGAACCGCCCTCGTCGAGGAACACAATCATCGGACCGAGCGTTTGCGTGCCGGATGTCACCAGTAAGATGGAGACCTGAATTTCATTGAGCGCCGTCAGGAACACCAGAATCGTGCCCGCCATTGCCGAAGGTGCCGCCAGCGGCATCAGGATATCGCGCATCCGCCGGAGGAATCCGGCACCAAAGATTTGCGCTGCCTCATCGAGCGAACGTTCTATCTGCGCAAAACCCGCCATCGTGGGCCGCAACACCAGCGCCATAAAATTGGAAAGATAGGCCGCGAGAATAATCCATACGGTGCCATACAGGCTGACGTGGACAATCGGCAGCGGTTTGAGGAAAAACAAAATGGCCGCGATACCCGTCACAATCCCCGGTAACGCATAAGCCAGTTCCGTGGATAACTGCAACACCCGCACCAGTCTTGTGCGCTGCCAGCTGAGGAAATAAGCCAGAAACAGGGAGGCGACGGTCAGGATCACCGCCGTGAGCAGCGTCAGCCCCAGACTGGTGAAAAATGCTTGCCGGATGGCAGGATACCCGAACAGTGCATTAGCATAATTATTCAGCGTCAGGCTACTGAGTGTCAGCGCTTGTCCGAACCCTTGCGTCAGTGACGTTGTCAGCAGCGCGGAAAGCGGTAGCAACAGGGTCAGAATCATCCAGAGCCAGACGATAATCTCAACCAGCAAACGCCAGCGCCCGAGCGGCTGATGCAAAGATCGCGGCGTACCGGTCACCCGCACATCCTGACGTCCGCCCAGCCACCGGCTGAGCATCAGACCGGCCAGCGTAATTGCGGCAATCAGGAGAGACAGCACCGCCATATCCGCCAGCGCCGATGCCCCGATCGTATTGAGTTGCTGATAAACCAGTGTGATCAGCGTAGGCACGCGCCCCGGAATGCCCAGCATCGCCTGAATACCGAAATTCCCCGCCGCCGTCACAAATGACAGCGCCGCACCGGCAAAAATCGCCGGGCGCACCAGCGGCAATATGATCGTAAACAGAACACGCCACGGCTGCGCCCCGCCTGCCCGTGCCGCTTCAACCAGATCGGCGGGTAAGCGACGCAGCCCCGCACGCACCATCAGAAACACCAGCGGCGCATTATGTAACCCGAGCAAAATAATGATGCCGTTCATCGAATATAACGGCGAAGGCGAACCCGGCGGCAGGCTTATTCCAAAGAACTGCAAAACCGGGCTGGACGGCGAAAGTGCCTGAACCCACGCCAGCGCCGTCACCTGCGGCGGGATCATCAGCGGCAGGATAAACGTGAAAACCCATGCCTGCTTGCCGCGCAGATTGGTTAACGCGATAAGCAGCGCCGCCACGGTGCCGAGCAACATCGCCAGCAACGTGGAGACAACGGCAATCGTCAGCGTATTCAGCGTTGCGGTCAGCACCCGCCGCGTGCCCAGCAGATGGCTGAACCGCGAGAGATCCGGGATCCCCTGCGGTGCCACCGCCGCCCACACCAGCCGCGCCAGCGGTGCGATCGACAGAACCCCAATCAACAGCGTCAGACTCCAGAGAACCGCCTTCTCGCTGCCCGGCCAGTAACGCCTGCGCGCGGCCACCGTGCGGCGCTGGATTTCACTCATCATGCTCATTTGCCTTTCTCTTCAGCCATCAGCCGCCGAAGATTTCTGTGAATTTCGCACGCACCTGTTTATCGTCGGCCACGGCTTTATCCGAATCGAGCGTCAGCAGTTTGATTGTATTCAGCGGCGCAAAACCTTCCGGTGCAGGCACGCTGGCATCAATCGGGCGGTTACCCTGTTTTGCCACCAGTTGCTGCCCCTGCGGTGAGAGCATGAAATTCACAAACGCTTTGGCTGCCGGAACGTTATGCGCACCGGCGAGGATGGCGACCGGTTCCGTCACAAAGGATGCGCCTTCTTTCGGATACACCAGATCAATCGGTGAGCCTTGTTTCTTCGCACGGATAATATCGGCATCCGTAATGACACCGTATTTCGCCATGCCGCTGGCAACGGCTTTCAGCGCCAGGCCATTTCCGCCTTCCGGCGTAATCCCGTTTGCCGCCAGTTTCTGATAAAACGCCCAGCCGATATCCGGCGTATTAATGGCCGTATGCAGGTGATACAGCGCCGCGCCGGAATACAACGGGCTTGGCACCGCCACCTGTCCTTTATTCTGTGCGTCGGTCAGCGCCATCCAGCTGTCGACCGGTTTAGCATTTTTGGTGTTGTACGCAATGACCGTGGCGATGATTTTAGTGCCGAACCAGGTTTTATCTTTATCGTAGAAATCCGGGCTGATATGACTGACCGGCGCATCAGGGTACGCCATCAGCTTGCCGTCTTTTTTCAGCGCACCCAGATTGATCGAATCCGCCACCAGCAGCACATCGGCTTTCACATCACCGGCCATCATTTCGGTCTGCAACACATTCATCAGCTGGGTGGTGCCGTTACGCGTCCATTCCACCTGGACGTCGGGATACGCCGCTTTGAAGGCATCGACCGTCTGTTGCGCGATTTCCGGTGCCTGAGAGGTATAAATCACCAGTTTGCCCGCTGCGGTTTCCGCTGCATGTGCAGAAGTGAACAGCACGGTAGCCAGTGACAGCGCGCAAAAACTCAATCTGATGGTATTAGAAATGTGCATAGCCCGGTCCTTTTGAGAATAAATGGTTTGAGAATGAAGCGTTTCGGGAAGGGATCATTGAGGAAGTACCCAGCCGTCAGCGATGATAAAAGTGACGTTGTCACCTGGCTGAACCTCTTTTTTAGAATGAAGGGATAATCTGAGTTCCGGCGCGGCGTGCGGCGTGATGTCTGTCTGGCAGTAACCACCACGATAAATCTGCCGGGAAACCCGTGCCGGAATCCCTGTTTCGCCCGGTTCGGCAAAACGTAAATCTGCCGCGTGAACACACGCCTGCGCCTTTGCCACGGCAGGCTGTGAAACCGCCGTGCGCAACCTGACGCGGGTGCCAAAAATTGCGACCTGCGCATAGCCGTTACCGTCGGGTTGTATATTCGTCACCGGAATGACGCGCCCGTCATCGATAAACGTGGCGACCATTTCATTGGCCGGTTCGCGGTACAACATCTGCGGCGTGGCGAACTGCATCACGCGCCCTTCGTTCATCACCACCACGCGGTCAGCAAGCGACATCGCCTCCTGCTGGTCATGAGTGATATACAACAGCGTCGCGCCGGACTGTTTGTGAAAGCGGCTGAACTCTTCTTCCATCGCCGCCCGCAGGTGTACATCCAGGTTTGCCAGCGGTTCATCGAGCAGAACCACGCCGGGACGCGTCACCAGACAACGCGCCAGCGCAACCCGCTGCCGCTGCCCGCCAGATAAATCCGAGGGCCGACGGGTGGCAAAATCGCGTAACCCCACCAGCGCCAGCGCTTCCTGTGTGCGAACGCGCCGCTCATTGCGATCCATCCCCACGACTTTCAGGCTGTACGCCACGTTCTCTTCCACCGACATATGCGGCCACAGCGCGTAATTCTGGAACACGATCCCCAGTTCACGTTTCTCCGGCTGCACATGCACGTCGGGCGAAGAAAACAGACGGTCGCCTACGGTGATCGTGCCGCTGTTCACCGTTTCAAATCCGGCCACGGTGCGCAGGAGCGTGGTTTTCCCGCAACCCGACGGGCCCAGCACAGCCACAAATTCTCCTGGCAGGATATGCAAGGAGACATCGTTAAGCACCGGTTGTGTGGCGAAGGATTTGCTCAGGTGGGAAATCTGGATGGCAGACATGCGTCGGTGTTTTCCTCAAGGCGGCGATGACCTGTTCAATGAGAAAACAAATTACTGCGGTTTTGTGACTGTTTTATGAACGGGTTGAGAAGGTTTGGTTTGTCTTATGTTTCAGTCATTTATTTTTTGCGAGACATCGCGGAGGAAAAGATCGCCCTTCTGAATTCCCTGCAAATACCCGACAGGATGCGCGGGTGCGATGGCACAACGCGTCGGGCGCGGGAAAGAATGTGAACCCCGTTCCCGTTTAAAAATAATCATAAATGATTACTTCCACTTTGCACAAAACGTAATCATACTCCACCGCAAGGAAAGCCACTGTGTACGACGTGACGGTGTTGCCTGCTGCTCAGAAAGAACTACGTAAATTGCCTATGCCGCTGTATGTCTCTTTGGTTGATGCAATAGAAGAACTCGAGTTTCACGGCCCGGCTTTACAGGATCCCCAGGTACGATATGTAGGAAATGGGATGCGCGAAGTCCGGGTCACCACCCAGGATGGTTTGGGCAGAGCATTTTACTTTTTTATGCAGGGACGACGTATTTATGTCGTACACATCCTGCATAAGAAAACGGCGAAGACACCTCGTCAGGATCTGGAACTGGCAATTGAACGCATGAAAAATATCAAAAGGAATGAATATGAAAGATGTTGATGACGACTATAAACTTATCCCTTTTAGTGAAGTTAAAGCAGAAGCGATGAAGAACCCTGAGTTTGCCGCTGCTTACGCGGCACTCAAGATGCATAAAAAAATGGTCGCCGAGCTTAAAGAAACGCGTAAGGCTGAAGCGCTGACTCAGGAAGACATGGCCCGCCTCACCGGGTTAAAAAAGCAAAATATCAGCAGACTGGAAAATGGCGTTGTCTCTCCGACTTTCTTTACGCTGAGCCGTTACGCTGCCGCACTTGGCGGCACAATTGAGTTCAAAAAACTCAGCTGAACGTCTCAATGTGCGCCCCGTACGCCGCGATAAATTCCCCCGCTATCGCCACTGCGATTTCAGCGGGGAGTTTACCCCGCACATCCGGCAGGCCGACCGGGCAACGCATTCTCATCAGTTGCTCGCCGGAAATCCCCTTGCCGGATAAACGATAATCAAAGCGTTTACGCTTCGTCTCAGAACCAATCAGCCCGAAGTAGCGGAAATCGCCGCGTTTCAGAATCTTTTCACTGAGGGCAAAGTCCAGCTGATGATCGTGCGTCAAAACCATGAAATAGCTGCCAGCGGGCATTTGCGCCACGGTGCCTTCCGGCTCGTCATCCACCACACAGGTTATCTGCGGGTCAACGTGAACAGGAAACTCACTGGCGCGCGCATCCACCCAGGTGATCCGGCACGGCAATGTACTGAGTATGTTCACCAGCGCACGCCCCACGTGTCCGGCTCCATAGACCACCACATGCGGCTGTGGCTGCCCGAGCGGTTCGAGCAAAACAGTCGCCATGCCGCCGCAACATTGTCCGAGCCGTGCGCCTAACGAAAAATGCTCTAACCGGCTGGTTTTCGCGCCCTGTTGCAACATTTCGCGGGCAATGGCGGTGACCTGAAACTCCAGGTTTCCACCGCCCAGCGTATAAAACAGGTCACCGGCGGTGATCAGCATTTTACTGCCCGCATCACGCGGCGTGGAGCCTTGCTGATCAACCAGCGTCGCTACCACGCAAGGCTCGCCGCGCTGCCGGAGGTCATGTAAACGGGTCACCCAGTCATCTGTGCGCATAGAAACCTCCGTTATCCGTTCACTTTTTCGGTTTTTTCACTGACGCCATTGGTGACAACGTCACCGGAAAACCGCAGCTGATTGATGCCGTTAAGTACCCTTTCCGGCGTGGCGGGCGCATCAATATGCGGATGAACGCGGTAATCCGCGAGGCTGGAAACCGCGTCTTTAATCGCGCACCAGACAGAAATCCCGTGCATAAACGGCGGTTCACCCACGGCTTTGGAATGGAAAACCGTGTCTTCCGGATTCTTGCGGTTTTCCACCAGATGAACGCGCAAATCCTGCGGAATATCACCGATGGCCGGGATTTTGTACGCCGCCGGGCCGCTGGTCATCAGCCGCCCTTTATCATTCCACACCAGTTCTTCGGTCGTCAGCCAGCCCATGCCCTGAACAAATCCGCCTTCCACCTGGCCGATGTCTATCGCCGGATTCAGCGAATCGCCGACGTCATGCAGAATATCGGCGCGCAGCAGTTTGTATTCGCCGGTCAGGGTATCCACCAGCACCTCGGCGCAGGCCGCGCCATAAGAGAAGTAATAGAAAGGATGCCCGGCCGCCTTGCTGCGGTCATAGAAAATCTTCGGCGTTTTGTAATATCCGGTACTGGAAAGCGGCACCTGATTCAGCCAGCACTGGGTGGCGACCTGCTCAAAGCTGAAATACTCATTTTTAACCCGCACCTGACCGTTGCTGAATTCCACGTCACTTTCTGCCGCGTCATGAACCCGCATCAGCATTTCCACCATGCGCGCTTTAATGATTTCTGCCGCATTCTGCGCCGCTTTACCGTTGAGGTCGGTACCGGATGATGCTGCCGTCGGCGACGTGTTCGGCACTTTTCCGGTATCCGTTGCCGTGATCTGAATGCGGCTGATATCCACCTGAAAAACTTCAGCGACAATCTGCGCGACTTTGGTATTCAGCCCCTGGCCCATTTCCGTGCCGCCGTGATTGAGCTGAATACTGCCGTCGGTATAAACCAGCACCAGCGCGCCCGCCTGATTGAGGAAACTGGCGGTAAAGGAGATGCCGAATTTCACCGGCGTCAGCGCCAGCCCTTTCTTAAGGTACGGATTACTTCGATTAAATTTCGTGACAGCGTCACGTCTTGCCGCGTATTCCGCACTCTCTTCCAGCTTCGATGTCATCTCTTCCAGCAGATTCTGACCCACAGGCTGGTGATAATGCGTGATGTTGCGACTTTCCTGACCGTAGTAATTGTTTTTGCGCACGGTCAACGGATCCATCCCCAGCTCGCGGGCGATGTGATCGACAATATGCTCGATGGCCAGAATTCCCTGCGGTCCGCCAAAACCGCGATAAGCGGTATTCGACGCCATATTGGTTTTACAGCGGTAACCGGTAATTAAGGCATCGCCGAGGTAATAGGCGTTATCGGAATGGAACATCGCCCTGTCGACGATAGAACCGGAGAGATCTAACGAATACCCGCAGTTGGCCGCCAGTTTCAGGTCGATACCGTGAATGATGCCGTCGTCCGTAAACCCGACGTCGTAGCTGACGTGAAACGGATGGCGTTTGCCGGTGATCAGCATGTCGTCCTGCCGCGCCAGACGCATTTTCGCCGGACGTCCGGTGAGATGCGCAGCGAGTGCGGCCAGACAGGCCGTGCCGGCCGCCTGTGTTTCCTTACCACCAAAGCCGCCACCCATGCGACGCATATCAACCACCACTTTGTGCATCGGCAAATCCAGCACCGAAGCCACCAGTTTCTGGACTTCGGTCGGATGCTGCGTCGAGCTGTAAACCAGCATCGCGCCGTCTTCGCCCGGCATCGCCGACGCAATCTGCGTTTCCAGATAAAAATGCTCCTGCCCGCCAATCTCCAGCTCGCCCTGCAAGCGGTGCGGTGCGCAGGCCAGCGCCATTCCGGCATCGCCCCGTTTATGCTGATGCGGTTCCTCGACGTAATGCTCAAGTTCCAACGCCTGTCTGATGGTCAGAACGGCATCGCGGGGCTGATAATCCACTTTCGCCAGCGCAACCGCGGCGCGGGCGGCTTCCGGGGATGTCGCGGCAACCACCAGCACAATCTGCCCGACGTATTCCACCACGCCCTGCGCCATCAGCGGATCGCCGTGGGTCAGCGGCGCGATATCCGGATTACCCGGCACATCTGCCGCCGTCATCACCCGCACCACGCCGGGCACGCTGTAACAAGGTTCGGTATCAATATGCAGAATCTCAGCGTGTGCGTGCGGGCTGAGCAGCGGCACCAGATGCAACTGGCGCGGAAACTCCAGCCGGTCATCGGTGTACACCGCTTCGCCGCTGACGTGTTTATCCGCGCTTTCGTGTTTCTGGCTTTTGCCCACCCCGCTTTGTAATCCGGCGCGGAACAGCTGTTCCATCTCCTGCCGCGAGAGTGACGGTTTCGGTTCAGACATAATGAGTTACCCGCATCAGCGTTTCAGGAGACGTCAGTTCGATATGGCAGCGGCGCAGCAGGTTTTTGGCGACCTGCATGCGGTATTCGCGGCTGGCGCGGAAATCAGTGATCGGCGTGAAATCCCTCTCCAGCGCCAGACATGCGCGCTCGAGGGTAGCGGTTTGCCACGGCTGCCCGAGCAGTTGCGCTTCGCAATGTGCGGCACGTTTCGCCACTTCCGCCATGCCGCCGAACGCAATGCGCGCATGTACCACCACGCCGTCGCGGACTTCAATCTGCAACGCGGCGCAGACCGCTGAAATATCGTCCTCCAGCCGTTTCGACACTTTATAAACCCGCAACTGCCGCGCCTCCGACGTCACGCGCGGAATGCGGATCTGCTCGATAAATTCACCCGGCTGCAAGGCCGTTTTGCGGTAGCCGAGGAAGAATTCGTCCAGCGGTAATTCGCGTTGCGCCGTGCCGCAGCGCAGCAGCAGAGAAGCGCCCAGCGCCAGCAACACCGGACCGCCGTCGCCAATCGGGGAACCGTTGGCGATATTGCCGCCAAACGTGCCCTGATTACGGATTTGCTGCGAGGCAAAACGCTCCAGCAGCTCACCGAACGCCGGGAATTCACGGTGCAGAACCGGCAGACAGGCGCTCAGCGTCGCCGCAGCGCCAATATGAATAGCCTGACCGGTCAGCGTAATGTCTTTCAGTTCCGCCACATGGCTGAGCGAAATCAGTTTCGGGATGTGCTGATACCGTTGCGTCACGTCCAGCGCCAGATCGGTGCCACCGGCTACCAGGCGGGAATCCGGCTCTGCCAGATACCGTTGCGCCAGTTGATCAATCGTGGCCGGTTGCTGCGTCGCGGAAATCGCTCGCAGTTTTTCAAGCGAATGCTGCGTATTGGCGTCAAACTGATCCGCCTGTGGCGCTTCACACACCGCCTGAGCCGCCGCCATGATCGGCCGGTAACCGGTGCAGCGGCAGAGGTTGCCGGAAAACGCCTGCAGGGCTTTTTCGCGGTTAAACGGCTCACGTTCAAACGTCTGTTTTTGCTTTTCCAGTGCAAACAGCGACATCACGAAACCTGGCGTGCAGAACCCGCACTGCGAGGCGTGGTTATCGACCATCGCCCGCTGAACGTGGTGCAGTTCACCCTGATGTTTCAGATCTTCAACGGTGATCAGCTGTTTGCCGTGTATCGCAGGCATAAACGTCAGGCAGGCGTTAACGGTGGTGTATTTCAGTCCGTCGCCCTCTTTTTCGGCCAGCACAACGGTGCAGGCACCGCAGTCACCGGAGGCGCAGCCTTCTTTGGTGCCGCAACGCCCGGCATCGCGGCGCAAATACTGGAGAACCGTGGTATCGTCCGGCAAATTTTCCGTCTGGATCCTGCCGTTCATCAGAAACTGGATCATGCGTTATCCCCCATCCGGCACCCGTTCAAAATCAGCGTGGTGACTTCGTCGATAATGTGTTCCCGTGCGACGTCATCGCCGTCAAAATTGCCGTACATGTGCTTCACCTGCACCGCGAAATCGGCGTAATACTGCGTCAGCGCCCAGATATGCATGATGAACAGACGTGCATCCAGCGGGCGGATTTTGCCCTCAGCAATCCACTGCTGGATCAGGTTCTCTTTTCCGACGATGTTCTGCGTCGCCTGCGGCCAGTACTTCTGCAAATAATGGCCGCCACTCAGCACTTCGCTGGTGAAAATTCGCGACAGCTCCGGCTGGTCGAACGAAAAACTCAGCTTGTTGCGGATGTAGCGGCTCAGCACGGCTTCCGGTTCACTGAGCGTCGGGTCAAACTGGATAATGTCGCCCCAGACTTTCAGCACTTTCTGCAAGAGCTCCTCGTACAGCTCTTCTTTTCCGGCGATGTAGTAATGCAACTGGGCTTTTTTGATCCCCGCGCGCTGTGCAATCGCCTGCGTAGTCGCGCCCTGAAAGCCTTTTTCACTGAACTCCGCAATCGCGGCCGCATGGATATTTTCCAGCGTGCGCTCGCGGGCTACGCGGACTTTACTGCCGGTATCGCTGTTCATCATGCGCAAGATTCTCCTGACAGTTCGTCCCGTGCATAGGCCAGTTCGCCGTCGATGTACGTGCAGTAAACGTTGCGGTCGTCGCCGAGGGTCATCAGCACAAACAGTTTCTCCGCCAGCGTTTTGCTGTTCGTCGCGCGCAGTTTTTGCAGCGCGCTGACACCCGGCTCGAGCACCACGAAATCGGCTTCTTTTCCGGCATCGAAATTGCCGATTTTGTCATCGAGATGCAGCGCCCGCGCGCCGCCCAGCGTGGCGTGGTAAAAAGCTTCGAATGCCGACAGCCGGTAACGTTGCAACTGGCCGACTTTGTAAGCTTCGAGCAGCGTTTGCAGCATATTGAAAGTGGTGCCTGCGCCCACGTCGGTGCCCATTCCTACGCGGATTTTCTTCTGCCAGGTTTTTTGCAGATTGAACAACCCGCTGCCGAGAAACAGGTTGGACGTCGGGCAAAACGCAATCGTCGAATCCGTTTCGCTCAGACAATCCCATTCGCTGTCATCAAGATGCAGGCAATGCGCAAACACGCAGCGCTCGCCGGTCAGACCATGCTGATGATAAACGTCGAGATAATGCTGATGTTCCGGGTGCATTTCTTTTACCCAGGAGAGTTCCGCCACGTTTTCGCTGAGATGGGTGTGCATATACACGTCCGGGAATTCCTGTTTGAGCAGGCGGACTTTTTGCAGCAGTTCGGGCGAGGATGTCGGCGCAAAACGCGGCGTCAGCGCGTAGCTCAGGCGCTGACGATTATGCCAGCGCGCAATAAGGGCGCGCGTATCGGCTTCACTTTGTTCCGGGGTTTCCAGCAGTGCGTCGGGAGCGTTTTTGTCCATCATCACTTTGCCTGCAACCAGCCGCATGTTGATGTCAGACGCCTCTTTAAACAGCGCATCGACCGACTGCGGATGCACGGTGCCGAACACCAGCGCCGTGGTGGTGCCATTGAGCAAAAGCTGGCTGATGAAGAATTTCGACATGCGCTTGGCGTAATCCGCGCAGTGATATTGCTGTTCCGTCGGGAAGGTGTAGCGCGTCAGCCATTCGAGCAGTTGCTCGCCGTACGCGCCGATCATTTCGGTTTGCGGGTAGTGAATATGCGTGTCGACAAAACCGGGAACGATCAGTTTGTCGCGGTAATCATCAATTTCCAGCCCGGCGGTTTTACTCGCGCCGGCGAGCCTCGCTTCGCCCTCCCGCCATTCCCCGAGCCAGACGATATGCCCGCCGCTCATCAGCATCAGGCCGTCTTCGATATAACGCACGCTGGCTTCAAGTTCTTCCGGCCCGGTGACCGGCTGGCGGATATCAAAGAAGTTTCCGCGTACCGCGCGGGTGATAACCTGACTCATGGCATAGTCCTTCTGTGCAACATTCTTATTGATGATTAATAACAGAACGTTTGCAAAGCTTATGCCAAATCTGACCAACCGGTCAGACCGTCTGGTTCTTTTTCTGCACGTCAGCCAACACTACTTAAGCAGCACCTCGTACTGCGGGTTGAATTCATCAAAGATCGGCAACGCTGCCGCACCGAGCGCCGGGGTATCGCTGCCGGACATGCCGATGCGGATCCGCGTGCCTTGCGCATAGCGGCTGCGGACCGAACTGTACAGCGGCGTCAGGCGTTTGATCAGCTTTTCCACCAGCGGTTTCGGCATGGTGCCGCCGATAATCACGGTCTGGGCATCAAACACACATTCCATAATATTGATGGCCTGAAGCGCCGGTTCGACTGCCGTATCCAGCCATTTATCGAACAATGTTTCATCAACGCTCAGCAAATCTTCCGGCATCGCTGACGTCGGATCCAGCCCGCAGGCTTCATACGCGGCCTGCAAAGAAACGTAGCGCTCAAGGCAACCTTTGTTGCCGCAATAACATTCGCGGCCGCCCGGTTGCACCACAATGTGGCCAACCTCGCCCGCATTATGTGCATGACCGGTGTAAATCCGCCCGTCGGTGAAGATCCCCGCGCCGAGGCCGGTGCCAATATAAAGATACACAAATGAAGAAAGTTGCTTGGCAATTCCGTGAAACCGCTCGCCGATGGCTGCCACCGTCGCATCGTTTTCAAGCGTAACCGGCCAGCCGGTAGAGACGCTCAGTCGCGCTTCAATATCAATATTATCCCAGCCGTGCAGCGTGGTCGGCCCCTGCGAAGAAATGCCTTCAACCCCAAACGGCCCCGGCATCACCACACCGACACCCAGCATTTTTCGCCAGTCGATTTTCACCTGTTGGCGCATTTCTTGCAGTATGTGATCGATGAGAGCCAGCGTGGGCTCAGGCTGAGGTTTCTGTATGGGGATCTGGTGGCGAAAACGCACCGTTCCCGTGAGATCCACCAGCACAATCAGCAGCGACTGATGATCAAGATGGATGCCGATGGAATAGGCGCTGTCAGGATTGAGTGTCAGTGGCGTTGCCGGTTGACCCCGCCCGCCCGCACGACGCGGCAGATGGGAAGACAATATGCCCGCCTGTTCGAGTTCGGTCGCAATATTGGACACCGTCTGCGGTGTGAGCGACGTCAGCCGCGCGATTTCCGCGCGGGTCAGCTCACCGTTGAGGCGGATGGCTTCGATGACGACCCGGCGATTGTGCGCGCGGGCATGTTCAAGATTGGTACCAGAAGTTGTTATCACGGCCTTGTACCCAGAGGGGAAACCTGTGGGCAGTATGCGGAGAGTGATTACAGCAATCAAATTGATTTTATAAATATCAGAATATGAATATGACGATGCCATCACAGCTTTCAATGTTATTGGCATGTTAATAATAATCGTCAGTCACTATTCAGTTCGATCAGTTTATAGAATTCGTTTTAAGCCTCAGGTAGCAAGTATCAATCCGGCAGGGACGCAGGGGTTGCCGACAGTGACGGCCATCCCACTTTTTTTTAGCCGATTAAAGCAATCAAATTGATTTAATAAACCTAACCCTGTTTCGGAGAATGACGATGAGCCTACGACTTACCCCTGCGGCCACCCTGTGCGCCCTCTCTGCCCTCACTCTGGGATATTCCGCCAGCGCGCTGGCAGAAACTACGCTCAGTGCCCTGTTTATGACTCAGGCGGCGTACAGCGAAGCCGATATCCGCGCCATGACGGCGGACTTCACCAAACAACACCCTGACATCAAAGTGAATCTGGAATTTGTGCCTTACGAAGCGCTTCACGACAAAATCGTGGCCGCGCGCGGTGCCGGTGACAAAGGTTATGACGTGGTGCTGTTCGATGCGATCTGGCCAGCCGAATTCAACAAATACGGCCTGTTACAGGACGTCACGGCGCGTATTCCTGCCGACGAAAGCAGCAAGATTTTCGACGGCGCGATTTCTACCGTGACCTACAAAGACAAACGCTGGGGTATGCCGTGGATCCTCGACACCAAATATCTGTATTACAACAAAGCCATGCTGGCAAAAGCCGGGATCACCACCCCGCCTGCGACCTGGGCTGACGTGGAGAAGCAGTCTGAGATCCTGAAAGAAAAAGGCATCGTGAAATTCCCGCTGGTCTGGAGCTGGTCACAATCCGAAGCCTTGCTGTGCGACTACACCACGTTGGTTTCGGCGTTTAAAGGCGATTTCTACAAAGACGGCAAGCTGAACTTCACCAATACCGGCGCAATGAAAGCCATCAACTACATGAAAGAGACGCTGGATAAAGGGCTGACCAATCCGAATTCCCGCGAATATCTGGAAGAAGACGTGCGTAAGTCCTTCTCCAACGGTGACGCGGCCTTCGCGCTGAACTGGACCTACATGTACAACATGGCCAACGACCCGAAACAAAGCAAAGTCGCGGGTAATGTCGGTGTGATCCCGGCACCGGGCGAAACCGCAGGCGGCGCGTCGGGCGTGAACGGTTCGATGGGCCTGGGCATCGCCAAAGCCAGTGCGCATCCGGATCAGGCATGGGAATTCATCAGCTATATGACCTCCCAGCCGGTACAGGATAAATACGCCAAACTGAGCCTGCCAATCTGGAAATCCTCATATGACGACCCGGCGGTGCAGAAAGATCAGGAAGCCCTGATTGCGGCGGCAAAAGTCTCGCTGAACGTGATGCTCTCGCGCCCGGTGACGGCGGATTACTCACGCTTGTCGAACATTTTGCAGCAAAACATTCAGGCGGTATTGCAGGGTAAAACCCCGGCGAAAGACGGTATGGAAGCCGCAACCACAGCCGCTGACCGTTTACGTTAAGTTTTTTTAAAGCCAACACAACGCCCCGGATACTGCGGTATGCGGGGCGCACCAACACCACGGAAAACTATGCTGACTTTACCGCAACGAGAACGTCGACAAGCCTGGTTGCTCCTTGCGCCCATGTTGTTAATGATGTTTCTGCTGACCGCCTGGCCGCTGGCCCGCACGCTGTGGCTCAGTTTCACCGACGCTGGCCTGATTGGCGACGGTTCTGCGCCCAACTGGGTCGGCAGCGACAATTTTATTTATGCCCTGACCGATCCGGATTTTCGCGCCGCGCTGTGGCGGACGCTCTACTTCACCGTGGTTTCGGTGATTTTCGAAGGCTTCATCGGCGTGCTGGTGGCACTGCTGCTTAACCAGAAATTTTGGGGACGCAGCGCCTTACGCGTACTGGTGATTTTGCCGTGGGCGCTGCCGACGATTGTCAACGCCACAATGTGGCGGCTGAACTTCAATCCGGACTACGGCAGCATCAACGCCCTGCTTTCCCAGCTTGGCCTGATTGATACCTACCGCAGCTGGCTCGGCGACCCGTCATCGGCCATTAACGCCGTGATGTTTGCCGATATCTGGAAGAACTATCCGCTGATCACCCTGCTGGTGCTGGCGGCGCTGCAAACCATTCCTGAGGATTTGTTTGAAGCGGCGCGGCTCGACGGCGCGTCGGCGTTCCTGCGTTTTCGTAAAATCACCTTACCGGCGATTGCGGCTCCGCTGGCGGTAGCGCTGATTTTGCGCACCATCGACGCGTTTAAAGTCTTCGACATTATTTACGTGATGACCCGCGGCGGCCCGCTCGACAGCACCAAAACCGTCAGTTTCTTCGTTTATCAGGAATCTTTCAGCTATCTGCGCGCAGGCAGCGGTGCCGCTTACGCCATTCTCATGACGCTGATTTGCGCCCTGTTAATTCTGGTTTATATGGTCATGCTGCTGCGCCAGCGCCGTTCGGGGAACGCAGAATGAAACAGAAAATCCGACTCGTATTACGTTATCTCGCCGCGCTGATTCTGGCCGTATCCATTCTCGCGCCGCTGGTGTGGATGTTCCTGATGAGCGTCAGTTCAGCGGAAGATCTGACCCGCATTCCGCTGGAATGGCTGCCGCGCCACTGGGATTTCAGCCGTTACGCCAGCCTGCTGACGCTTCAGGCCGGGCAACCGGGCGCGCTGTTCCTGCATGCGCTGGGCAACAGTTTGCTGGTGGCCTGCGGGGCGACACTTATTTCCCTGCTGCTGGCAATTCCGGCGGCGTACAGCTTCTCACGCTATCCGGGCCGCGACGGCTGGCTGTTTGGCAGTCTGGCTATTTATATGGTGCCGCCGGTGGCGTTCGTTCTGCCCCTGTATTTCATCCTTGAAAAGCTGACTCTGCTCAACACCCATCTCGGGCTGATCCTGGTGTATTGCTCGATGATCCTGCCGTTCCTGACCTGGATGCTGAAAAACCAGTTCGATTCCTTACCGGTGGATATCGAACAGGCGTCGCGGCTTGATGGTTTGCGTTACTGGCAGGTGTTGTTGCGTATCACCCTGCCTCTGGCGAAACCGGCGCTCGGCGCTTCGGCGATGTTCGGCTGGCTGCTGGCCTGGGATGAATTTTTCTACGCCCTGCTGTTTACCAACAATATCGACGCCCAGACGTTGCCGGTGACGATTGCCGGATTCACCGCCGGACGCGCCACCGATGACGGGCTGATTGCCGCTGTCGGCATTCTTGCGGCCATTCCGCCGCTCTTTATTGCGCTCTGGCTGCAAAAAACGCTGGTCAGCGGGTTAACCGCCGGCGGCAGCAAAGGCTGATTATGAACATCAGGGAATCTCATCAATGATTACAAGACCTGACACCCGCGCCACGCTGTATGTGGTGGGCAATATTAACGTGGATTTAATCATGAGCACTTTGCACGCGTGGCCGAAAAAAGGCACCGAAGCGATGCTCGAAAGCAGCTCTCTGCGCCCCGGCGGTTCTGCCGGAAACTGCGCGCTGGCGCTGTCGGCGCTGGATGTTCCGCACCGGCTGGTGGCCAATCAGGGCAACGACCAGTTCACCGGCTGGCTGGCGAGTTTGTTCCCGGAAAGCGCGCCGCACTGGCCGACCTGCGACTGCGAAACGTCGCTGACGTTTGGCGTCACGCATCCGGATCACGAACGGACGTTTTTCAGTAATCAGGGGCATATCGTCCGCCTTTCCATGCAGGATGTTCTGCCGCAGCTGCCGGAACGCGCGCAGCCGGGCGACTGGGTTTTGCTGTGCGGAACCTGGCTGTGTACGGCGCTGTATGCGGAGTATCCGCAACTTCTTTCTGCACTCAGAAGCCGGGGCTATCGCGTCGCCATCGACAGCGGCTGGCCGCCGGAAGACTGGAGCGACACGCTGCGTAAACAGGCCGCGCAATGGCTGCCGTTCTGCGATGCGCTGCTGCTCAATGAAGTCGAAACCCTCGGGCTCGCCGGTGCCGAAACGCTGGACGCCGCCGCGCAAAAACTGCTGACGCAGATGGCTGACAATGCTTTTTGTGTTGCGAAATGCGGCCCGGACGGCGCGCGCCTGTGGGCTGCGGATCAGACGTTGCATCAGCACGCCGAACCGGTTGAGGTGGTCGATACCATCGGCGCCGGAGACAGTTTTAACGCCGGATTCTTATCCGCGCTGATTTATGGCCTGCCGCCTGCCACGGCGTTGCAATGGGGTGTCCGCGTCGCCGGTTGTGCGATCAGCAGTTCCCCGCGCCGTTATCCTGACTGGCAATCGCTTTTTGGCCTTGTGGAGAAACTCTGAATGGCTCTGGTAGAACTGGTAAAAGTCGCCAAACATTATGGCAAAGTACAGGTGCTCAAACCGCTGGATCTGACCATCCCCGATGGCAGCTTTACCGTGCTGGTCGGGCCGTCCGGCTGCGGTAAATCCACCCTTCTGCGACTGCTGGCCGGGCTGGAATCCTTATCCGACGGCGACATCCTGCTCGATAAACAACAAATCAATAATCTTGACCCGGCGGATCGTGATATCGCCATGGTCTTCCAGAGTTACGCGCTCTATCCGCACCTGACCGTGGCCGAAAACATGGCGTTTCACATGCAGGTGAAAAAGGTGCCGAAAGCCGAACAGCAGGCCAAAGTACAGCAGGCGGCAAAAGTGTTAGGCATCGATCATCTGCTGAAACGCCTGCCGAAAGATTTGTCCGGCGGGCAGCGCCAGCGTGTTGCGATGGGCCGCGCGCTGGTGCGTAATCCGAAAGTTTTCCTGTTCGACGAACCGCTGTCTAACCTGGATGCGCAACTGCGCATGGAGCTGCGGGCGGAAATCAAATCGCTGCACCAGCAGTTCCGCACCACCACGGTTTACGTCACGCACGATCAGATTGAGGCCATGACGCTGGCGGATAACATTGTGGTGATGAAAGACGGTTTTATCGTGCAGCAAGGCGATCCGCTGTCGATTTACGACAAACCGGTGAACACCTTTGTGGCGCGCTTTATCGGTTCACCGCCGATGAATTTACTCAGCGGCGTGTTCCAGAGCATCGGTGGAAAACCGAGCGTGACCTGTAATCAGCTGTGGTTCGAACTGCCGGAGAAATGGGCGTTACAGGCGCGACATTCCGAAGGCGACCCGGTGACGCTCGGCCTGCGTCCGCATGACCTCAAACCGGTTCAGCACAGCGCACAACCCGCCGCCACGCTGCGTCTGCTGGAAGTCACCGGCGAAAGCAGCCTGCTGCACATCGACTGGAGCGGCTTCCCGCTGCACGTCCAGTTCGCCGGCCGCGCCCGCGTGAGCACCGATCAACCGCTGTACCTCGAAGCTAACAGCGACGCCATTCATCTGTTCGATGCCCAGACAGGGGAACGGCTGGCAGAGGGGTAAGCGCTTAGCCAGGTCCCCTGATATTTCTAAGGGGCCTGGCTAAAATATGCAGCATAATTAAAGTCAGGGAAGTATTCATTCCACTTTATCTTTTGTGCCTCAATCCCTTTGACAGCTCTGTCGTCTAAACAAATTCTCTCAATCATGACAGATTCTTTAATTATCAAGCTTGCTCATTAAACACTCCGCCAATAAACATCACCTACTCACCAACTTTAATTAATTTGTCATTACTAAATGATAGTTTAATATTGCCGACCCAGATAACATTCTCATCATCTTTTTTAATTATTTCATTTTCATACTGAGTGGGTTTCAATTCAGTTTTAATTTTCCCCAGGACACTTTTCGTCGATTCCCCGAGCCACTCATTTTCAAGCAGTATTTCCAATGCATTAGTCGTTTGAGTACTGTTATTAACGCATTATTCACTATAAGAAAGTGTAATCGAGCGATCGATCCATAAATAAGCAAAGCAAACACAAGAAATTAGTGATAAAAGAAGTAAAAAAGAAAGAATTGCAGTTGTTTTTTTCATGATTTTCACTCTCCTGCTTCTAATGCTTTTTCAGCAAAAGTTCTACATTGATTTGAACTAAACGGATTCCAATTGTATTTATCTCTATCTTTGTTTTTTGCAACATTTTCGGCATATTTGTAAACCTTGTTTTGGTCGGCATTTGCATTACAGGTTAATTGCGCAGATGTTCCTTTACCTGCTTTAGTGGCTAATGAAGTTAGCAATTTATCCATAGAGGCTTCCGTTGGGGAACCATCAGGTCCAATTTCCAGATTAGGGACGGAGATTTTACGAATATTTCCATCTTCCGATGGAAGTTTAGAGCCTATAACTCCCGCCGCACTAGGGTTATACCTTCCATATTCATAATATTGAGTTGTACCTTTTTTATCATATCCGAGAGAGCCAGCATGTCCACCAAGCCATGTGCTCGTTTTCCCTTCAGCATACTCTATTGGATAGTCTGGAAATAAAACGGTACACGCAGCCAGTCCCAATGGATCCATCCCAAGAACCGGATCCAATGGATAACCATATAAATTCCATCCCCCTCTCAACCCAATCGGATCCTGCGTAATATAGCGTCCCTGCATCGGATCATAATAACGGTGACGGTTGTAATGCAGCCCCGATTCTTCGTCGTAATGCTGGCCCTGCATTCTGATGGGCTGACGCAGTTTGTACGGGTTAAAGATATCCACCGCGTTGCCCCAGACATCCATGACCGCGCTCCATTCAACTTTGCTGGTTTTGTGGTTGATGAGCGCAATCGGCGTGCCGAGATGGTCGCAGTGATAGAGGTGAATTTTCAGCGCGTCGCCCTGCGGCATCGGGTCGAGCCACAGCGCCAGGTTTTCGGCTTTCAGGCCGATGGCGTCCAGCCGCTGCTGATTGTCGTCGCTGAGACGATTTTTGCGGATGTCCTTTTCGATTTCATTCAGGCGCAGATGCAGTTCAGTCGGCAACACGCTGCCGTTTTCCTCTTCGAGTTTCTCCGCCAGCGAACGGTGGCTGTCTTCCATGCGCGCGTGTTCGGCGCGCAGCAGCGGGACGAAGCTGTTCGGGTGATAAATCGTATGCAGCTGCGTGTCGCGGTTTTCGGTCAGCGGGAAATCCGGTCATGAGCAAATCCTTTTAGGTCAGGCGTCCGTGGAATGATTGATTTGAAGGCGAGGTATTTATCGTTTTATTCACGGAATAAATACAAACAAATCAATCATATGCGAGAAGTTAAGCTTTAAAGAGGATGTGCGTTGTGAGGAGGTTCACAGGTGTGAGGAAAGCAGAAAAAGTGAAGGGAATTTGAAGCGAACAGCGACGCCATTCGTCTGCCCGATGCACGACCAGGGCGAACGGCTGGCGGAGGGGAAGATGTAATGAAAAATCCCCGTCATCGCTGCCGGGGATTGCTTTAGTTAGTGCTTATTTCTCAATTGAGCCGATTGTAATCAGCCACCATATCATTGTAGCTTTTCATCACTTTACTGAAAGAACCCTCGACCGTGAAGGCAGATAAGGCACTTTGCAGCATCATCTTATCGCCTTCATCAAAGTCTTCATGATCTCTGATCCGGCGGATGAGCTGTTTCGCCGCCAACTGGTAATTTTCAGCAGCACTAATGAACTGGCTCGTGTCAATCCCGGCGACAACCTGTTTCTTAGTTGAATCAATGGACGTTTGAATAACAGCAACCATCTTCATGGCATCTTCAACCGAGAATTCATCTTTCTGAATGAGCTTATTCAGCTTCTTCGCATTCACCATTATTGACAGCGCGTGGTATTCAAAAGACTGCCCTGCCGTTTTTTCCATTTCCTTAAGCCTGGTTAACTGAGCGGCATCATTCACATCTTCAATGGCAGCCCGGTATGCTACAGACGCGGCAGAGAACACCTCCCATTCGCTAAGCAATTTTATATGTTCAGTCTTTCCTTTCTGAAAAGCATCGTCTTTGTAATCTTGCTGCTCGTAATATTTACTTAATGGGTTAATGACTTTGGCAATGCTGACAACGGAATGAATATAAGAAACAGCAGCACTGTCTATAGGTTCGAGGGGCGGCTGCAATTTCGCAACAACTTCTATCTCAGTATTACAGGGGATAATATTTTGTGCGATGAGGGGATATATTCCATAAACAATATTTTCCTTGCCTGTCGGGCCTTGTTTCACGTCTTCTAACCAGGATGCATAACGTTCGACGCTACGGTAAACACTACTGTCCACCACATTAAAGCACCGGATGTAAGTCTCCATTTTTTGGGCAATTATTTCTTCCGGCGTGATACTTTGCTCAGCGACTTTCGCTTCGCTCAGGGGGGCATCAGCTTTCTTCTCTGTAGTTGCTGTTTGCGGAGTCTGTGCCGTTTTCGGCGCATTTTCAGAAACGCTAATCTCCGTTTTCTTATCGTCACAGCCTGTAATAGCAAAGGCCAGTGAGGAAATGATCGCCGCACATACCATTCCATTGTAATTCATAATATTCATTAACTCCTGTAAGTGTAATTAAAAACAGAACCGTCTTTATTTCCCAATATTCTTATTTATAGAAACCTCCTTTCTTAAATAGTTAACCCCACCCTATTAAAACAAATTCATATACAAGCTGGATGATAGGCGATTGGGTTCTCATAACAAATATGAATAAATAAGAAAGATATAAACTCAATGCATTTTAATTCGCGAGTGATTATAATAACAACCCACAAAAAATGATTTTTAATTCACCAGAGATATTTAATGAAAAAACCTTTATGCGTTTGGTGTGTGTTACTGATTCTTTCAGTCCTGACACTATTCACACTTTCTGTTAATTTATATTGGTTTGTGTCTAATCTGATCTTACTTGTTAAATATCCGTATTTTAAATTTACTTTGTTTTTCAGACTATCCTTTCTACTGAGAGTAATGGTGACCACTTTAATAATTTGGTCATTCATCGCTGTCTTAAAAAGAAAAAAACATGCACGTAAATCAGCTGTTACCGCATTAATGTTAATGCTGGCCTTCTTTGCTTACAGTCATTTTTCTGTCAGCGCCCCCCCACTTCTCTCCTATGACAATGAAGCACAGGAACTGGGTGCAGTTTTGGGAGCCGTTATTGAAGTGTTAGGGTATTTAGTCATAGTGCTCCGCTTTATGTTTTCAAAAGACTCGAAAGCTTACTTCTCAGCCAGCCAGTAATCTGATTGCCTGGTCAGTGGCAGCCCGAGGTTTTAGAGGCTTCAGCGGTAAAATGTCTCACAGAACCAAACCCGCCGTTGACGCCTCCTCCCGATGCGCTATGCTCAAACCTTGCTTATTTCATTAGCGCGCTTACCTTCTATGAGCTTCTTCGCAAACAAAAAACTCTCGCTGCCGCCAGGTTCCGCACTGCCGTTACTGGTGGCGGGCGCGTTCTTTATGGAAAATCTGGATGCCACGGTGATTGTCACCGCGCTGCCACAGATGGCGAAAGATTTCGGTGTGCATCCGGTCGATATGAATATCGGCGTGTCGGCGTACATTCTGACGCTGACGGTATTTATTCCCGCCAGCGGCTGGATCGCTAACCGGTTTGGCACGCGTAACGTCTTTTCGCTGGCGCTGATCCTGTTCACCCTCGCGTCACTGTTATGTTCAGCCAGCGTCAGTCTCGGCACGTTTACCGCCGCCCGTATGTTGCAGGGGTTTGCCGGCGCGCTGATGGTGCCGGTCGGACGACTGGTGGTACTGAAAAATACCCAAAAATCCGATCTGATCCGCGCTATCGCAACGATTACCTGGCCTGGTCTGGTCGCGCCGATCCTCGGGCCGCCGCTGGGCGGGTTTATTACGACGTATGCCTCCTGGCACTGGATATTTCTGCTCAATCTGCCGCTCGGGATTATCGCACTGATGTTCAGCCGTAAGCTGATCCCGCAGGTTGCGGGGCAGAAAGGCGTACCGTTTGATATCACCGGTTTTGTGCTGACCGGCGCAGCGTGTCTGGGGTTAATCTTCGGGCTGGATATGTTTAATCAGGACGCCATTAGCTGGAAACCGGTGACGATGGTGGGCGGCGCGGTGATCGTCGGGGCGCTGGCAGTCTGGCATTCAAAACGGGCGGCACACCCGCTCCTGCCGCTGGGGGCGCTGAAAATTAAAAGTTACGCGGTCACGATTTACGGCGGTTCACTGTTTCGCGTGGCTATCGGCGCCCTGCCGTTTTTACTGCCGCTGATGTTCCAGCTGGGTTACGGCATGAACGCGTTTGATGCCGGGCTTTTGGTGCTCGCCGTCTTCGCCGGTAATCTGGCGATGAAGCCATTTACCTCGCCGATTTTGCACCGCTTCCGGTTTAAGTCGATTATGCTGGTTAACGGTCTGCTCAATTCTGCGACGATATTTGCCTGCGCGTTGCTGACGCCGGAGGTGCCAACCGCCATCACGTTGCTGTTGCTGTTCGCCAGCGGCATGACCCGTTCGATGCAGTTCACCGCGCTCAATACCCTGGCCTTTTCGCAGGTTCCGCCAGAACAAATGGGCGGCGCGAATACGTTATTTAACACCGCACAGCAGCTTTCAACCGGGCTGGGCATTGCCATCGGCGCGCTTTCCCTGCGCATCGCGGAACATTTTTTACCGGCCAGCGCCGGGCTGCAAACCGGCACTTTCCACATCGCTTTTATTATTATCGGGGTGTTTTCTCTGGCAGGAACCCTCGACAGCCTGACGCTCGACCCTACAGCGGGCGATGAATTACGCCGCAAAAAAGAATCTGTACCCCAACCGGCTTCGTCAGGAAAATAATGGCGTTGCCAAACTGAAATTTAGTATCCGATAAATGGAGAAAAACCCATGGAATACCGTCTGTTAGGCCATTCCGGCCTGAAAGTTTCAGTTCTCAGCCTGGGCACCATGACGTTTGGTGGTCAGGGGAAATTCGCAAAAACCGGCCAGACCGACGTCAGTGCCGCACAGCGCCAGATTGGCCTGTGTCTGGATGCCGGTATTAACTTATTCGATACCGCCGACGTTTATTCAGGCGGTGAATCGGAAGTGATTCTGGGCAAAGCGCTGGGCAGTCAGCGTCATGACGTGCTGGTTGCCAGCAAAGCCCGCTTCCCGATGGGCGATGGCCCGAACAATCGCGGTTCTTCACGGCACCATATTCTGCGCGCCTGCGAAGCCAGCCTGAAGCGTCTGAATACGGATTATCTGGATTTATATCAGTTACATGAATGGGACGGTCAGACGCCGCTGGAAGAAACGCTGCGCGCGCTCGACGATCTGGTCAGCAGCGGCAAAGTGCGTTATGTCGGTGTCTCCAACTTTTCCGCGTGGCATGTGATGAAAACGCTGGGCGTGGCGGCGGCAAATCACTATATCCGTCCGGTCAGTCAGCAAATCCATTACACCTTGCAGGCGCGTGAAGCCGAATACGAACTCCTGCCGGCGGCACACGATCAGGGGCTGGGCGTTCTTGTCTGGAGCCCGCTGGCCGGTGGCCTGCTTTCCGGTAAATACCGCCGTAATCAGGCCGCGCCCGAAGGTACACGCCATCTGGCTGACTGGGGCGAACCGCCGGTGCGTGATGAAAATGCGCTGTATGACGTGGTGGATGTTCTGGTAGATATCGCCGGGCAACGCGGTGTTTCTGCGGCGCAAATCGCGCTGGCGTGGCTGATTGCGCGCCCGCAGGTGACGTCGGTGATTGTCGGCGCGCGTAACGACACCCAGTTGCAGGACAACCTGCTCGCCGCAGATTTAATCCTGAATAGCGAGGAAATTGAAAGGCTTAATAAAGTCAGCCAGTTGCCGCTTCTTTACCCTTACTGGCATCAGGCGCAGACCGCGCCGGACCGGCTTTCTGCAGCCGATTTGTCACTGATTGCGCCTTATTTGAAAAAACCATCGTCATAAAAGGTCATCGCAATAAAATGATACCAAGTCAGACCGGCATCGGCTGCCGGTCTGGTTATTTTTGTGTTAATACTTATAGCGTTTCTTTTTCTGCACGCCGTGCGCGTGCAGACGCGTTCATTTTTGATTCGATTTTATTTCATTCTATTTATTTAAATACTAAGGAATACCGGGATGATTATTTTTGTGACCGGCGCGACCGCCGGATTTGGCGCTGAAATCGCGCGCCGCTTTGTCAAAGAAGGCCATAAAGTGATTGCCTCTGGCCGCCGTAAAGAGCGTCTGGACGACCTGAAAGCGGAGCTGGGTGACGCGCTGTATACCGTTGAACTGGATGTCACCAACCGGGCTTCCATCAAAGATGCCATCGACAGCCTGCCTGCTGAGTGGAGCAACATTGACGTGCTGGTCAATAACGCCGGTCTGGCGCTCGGTCTGGAAAAAGCCGACAAAGCGTCGCTGGAAGACTGGGACAAAATGATCGACACCAACACCAAAGGTCTGGTGTACATGACCCGCGCCGTCCTGCCGGGCATGGTTGAACGCAACACCGGCCATGTGATTAACATCGGTTCAACGGCGGGCAACTGGCCGTATGCCGGTGGCAACGTGTATGGCGCGACCAAAGCCTTCGTCCGTCAGTTCAGCCTGAACCTGCGTACCGACCTGCATGGCACTCACGTTCGCGTGACCAATATCGAGCCGGGCCTGTGTGGCGGAACGGAATTCTCCAACATCCGCTTTAAAGGTGATGACGAGAAAGCCAGCAAAACCTACGACAAGACCAACCCGCTGACGGCAAAAGACGTCGCCGAATCCGTGTTCTGGGTTTCCACATTGCCTGAGCACGTGAACATCAACAGCATCGAGATGATGCCTGTCAGCCAGTCTCTGGCCGGTTTGCAGGTTCACCGCGAAGACTGATCAGACATTGTGATTCACATGAAAAGCAGCTCCGGCTGCTTTTTTTATTGCGCGCTTTCTGCCAGAAATAAAAAAAGGCGCGGTAGTCAAACCCGCGCCTTTTCCGACCCGCAGAGCGGTTACGCGCTCAGCCAGCCCAGTTTGATCACGAACAGAATCGACAGCACGATTAGCGCTGAATTCAGTTCACGCCAGCGGCCGGTCAGCAGTTTTGCCAGCGTCCAGGTGATGAAACCAAACGCGATACCGTTCGCAATGGAATACGTGAACGGCATGGTCAGCGCAGTCACGGTGACCGGTGCGGCAACAGTAATGTCTTTCCAGTCGATTTCAGCCAGACCAGAGGTCATCAGAACTGCGATGAACAGCAGAGCAGGTGCGGTGGCGAATGCCGGAACGCTTCCTGCCAGCGGTGCGAAGAACAGGCTCAGCAGGAACAGGATCGCGACCACGATAGCCGTCAGACCGGTACGTCCACCGGCGCTCACGCCCGCCGCAGATTCGATATAACTGGTGGTGGTTGATGTCCCCAGCAATGAACCGAACAACGCAGCCGCACTGTCCGCGACCAGCGCACGGCCCATTTTAGGGATATTGCCATCTTCGTCCGCCAGACCTGCGCGTTTGGTGACGCCGATCAGGGTGCCGGAGTTATCAAACACGTCAACAAACAGGAATGCGAACACGACGCTGATCAGCGAAACGTTGAATGCGCCTTTGATGTCCAGCTGCATAAAGGTTGGTGCGATGGAAGGTGGCATGGACATCACGCCGCCAAACGGTGAGTAACCCAGCGCAATCGCCAGAACCGTCACAGCCAGCACGCCAATCAGCACCGCGCCAGTCACTTTACGCGCTTCCAGTACTACAATCAGAATGAAACCGAGCATCGCAAACAGCGGACCCGGCTTGGTCAGGTCGCCCAGACCCACCAGCGTGGCCGGGTTAGCAATCACAATACCGGCGTTTTCCAGCGCAATCAGCGCCAGGAATAACCCGATACCGGCCGCAATCGCCGAACGCAATGGCAGTGGAATGCTGCGGATGATCCATTCACGGATTTTGAAAATCGACAACGCGAAGAAAATACACGCGGAAAGGAAAACGGCACCCAGCGCGATCTGCCAGGTGTAACCCATATGCAGCACGACGGTGTAGGTGAAGAAAGCGTTTAACCCCATGCCCGGCGCCAGTGCAATCGGGTAGTTGGCGATAAAGCCCATCAGTGCGGAACCGATTGCGGCAGCAAGACACGTTGCCACGAAAACCGAGCCTTTATCCATCCCCGTCGCGCCCAAAATGGACGGGTTAACGAACAGAATATAGGCCATTGCTAAAAATGTCGTCAGTCCTGCCACAATCTCAGTCCGCACGTTAGTACGGTGAGCTTTTAACTTGAATAGTTTTTCTAACATGAGAAGGCATCTCTTGGTCGCGTGATCACTTCAACCGGGTGATCAAAAGCGCACGCTTGTTATTAGTGTTGTTTTTCAAAACACGCACGCACGCCAGCAGGTCGAATGCCACAATTCGCACCCCTTCTGTCCAAAGAAAAGCGGCTCACGTGCTAAACGTGTTTTGACGAACCCTGTCATTACCCTTTTTGACCTTCTTTGCGCAGAGATTTGCGCATAAACAATCTGAGGTGATTGTTTACAAAGGCCATCGCACAATCTAGGAAAAATGAGTGATGCAGTCCATAATAGATATCTCACTTATTCACTGCATAAATTAGTACACCTATGTCTCCCTTCTCCCGTTTTTCGCAATATTTTACCGAAGTCGCCCGAACAGGAAGTTTGCGCAAAGCGGCGGAAGCGCTGCACGTCTCTGCTTCAGCCATTAACCGGCAGATTTTACAGGCCGAACAGACTCTGGAAACGCCGCTGTTTGAGCGCCTGCCGACCGGCCTGAAACTGACGTCCGCCGGTGAGATTTTGTTCGATGATATCCGCCGCTGGCGAAAAGAATTTTCCCGCACCCGCGAACGCTTTGATGAAATTCAGGGGTTGCGGCGCGGACATGTCACGATTTCCATTATCGCGGCGCTCAGTGAAGGAATTATGGCGCAGCTGATTGCCGAAGTCGGCGCGGAACATCCTTACCTTACGTTTGATATCCGCATTGAAGACAGCCGGAATATCAGCGAACAGGTCAGTGCGGCGGAAGTGGATTTTGGCCTGCTGCTCGACCCTATCGAGCATACCGGGCTGGAAGTGCAGGCGTTTGCGGAGTTGCCGATTGGCATCGCGATGCCGGTCGGGCATGAACTTTCGCGTCAGGAATCGCTTTCGTTCAGCGATATCGCGGCTTACCGGCAGATAATTCCGTCGGAACCGCTGATGGTGAACGCCCGCGCGAAGCTGCTGTACAACCGTTATCAGTTGCTGGATACGCCGTCGATTGTCTGTAATGACGTGCGCATGATGCGTGAACTTATCCGCAAAGGGGCCGGTGTGGGGGTGCTGAGTTTGCTTGACGTATTGCCTGACTTGCAGGAAAACCGGCTGGCGTTTGTGCCCTTGCAGGGACGCAGCGCCAAACCGCTGACGCTCGCGCTGTGCGTTGCGCCGCGCCGTCAGCTTTCCCGCGCCGCGCAGATTGTGATTCAGAAAGTGATCGTAATGATGGAACAACTGTCGCAGTAATTTTACGCCGTTTTCCAGCCAGAAATGATAATCAGCATCCCGGCCAGCGCCACACAAGCGCCGAGCCAGTCGGTGGTGCTGAGTTTCACGCCATCGACAAACCGCAGCCACAACATCGCCGTCATCACATATACCCCGCCGTAAGCCGCATACACCCTGCCGCTGGCCGCCGGATGCAGCGTCAGCAACCAGACAAACGCCGCCAGACTCAGCGCCGCCGGGAAAAGCAGTAATACGTTGCCACCTTTACGCAGCCAGAGATACGGCAGAAAACAGCCGATAATTTCCGCCAGCGCGGTCGCAAAGAACAGTAAAGTCGTTTTGAGCATAGGAATCGCCAGGTTTACAGTCGTAAGTTAAACATGAATTCAACCCGTTAGCAGGCTTTGGGTGACGTGACTCTGAGTGATGTTATAATTGAAAGTATTCGCCTGAGCGATGTGTAAATTAAAAGGATTAGCTAATGAATACAACGTTTTTACGCCGTTTACTGCCTGTTGCGCTTCTGGTGATGACAGCTAGCTGGCAGGCACCTGCGCTGGCATCCACCAACTGTGCGGGCGGAACCTGTGTCTTTGGCGGCAGCGGCAATGACGCCATGTCCAATGAAGAAGCGCGCCAGAGCAAAGAGCAATGGAACGAAACTCAGCGTCTGCGGGCGTTGAAAAACCAGCGCGCAGAAAAAGAATATTCCAAGTACGATAATGCTATGGACCAGCGTGATAAATGCAATGCCAGCCAGAATATCAACGCGTACTGGGAAGATAACACCCAGCGCTGCCTCGACCGCCGCACTGGCCGTACCGTAATGCCGTAATAAATTCTTTCCACCCTTTTCCTGCCCGGCAGCGGCTAATTCTGCCGCTGTCTCTCTCTGCTAAAATCATTAATACACTGTTTCTCATAAAAGGAATGAATGATGAAAAAGACACTCTTAGCTGGCCTTGCGATCATGATGTTAGCGCCGCTGGCCGTTCAGGCTGCCACCTGTGAAAGCGTGAAAGCGGATATCACCCAGAAAATCGTCGCCAACGGTTTGCCGGAATCCGGCTTTAAGCTCGATATCGTCCCGAACGATCAGGCGGATCAGGCCGGTGGTCAGGTTGTGGGTCATTGCGGGAATGATACGCAGAAGATTATCTACACGAAGACCGCTGGCGCGGATGATGCGACAGCAGCGAGTCCTAAGACGGGGACAAGCCAGGATTCTCAGTGATATCAGACCGGATATCACGGTACGGTTAAATTGATCGAGTAGGTTTCACTTGCAGTGAACGCGCAACCCAGGTCAAGACCTTGGGTTGCCACCCAAACCGGCCTTAAGCCAAAATCAAGACCTTGGGTTGCCACCCAAACCGGCTTCAAGGGGCGCCTATCGCCGCACCCCTTGAAAATCCCGGGCTCTTAACTGCGCGCTATCGCTCGCTGGCTATGTTCCAGCAGCCATAATTATTGCCGCGAAAACTTGCCGCTGCGCGGTTCCCTTACTCGGTTTCGAGCCATAGGTCTCGAAACACTTCGCTCGGCAAGATTTCTGAAAGCGGCCACTGGCTATGTAAGTCAAAAGATCTATTTTGGCTGATTTTAAAAAAGGTTAAGTGAAAAAGCAAAATGCCGTTGAATTTAGAAAAGCCGCTGGCCGCTTTCAAAACGACGTCGAGTGAGTGGTGAGAAACGGCGAGAGTCTTTTTTCTCGCTGGTTCGAATCCGAAATGAGAGGACCGCGCAGCGGCGGCGTTTGCGGCACTAGCAGGCGTTGCTGAAACATAGCCAGCGAGCGGCAGCACGGAGTTAAAAAAGCGCAGAGTCCAGAGACCCGCGCGTTACCGGGTCTTTGGTCGGTGTGGGCCGACGCCCACGGCTTTGAATTTGAACTTGAATTTGTCACCTTTCTAAAAGGTGCTTAAAGGTGCTCACCAGCCTGGCACCTTTCAGGCCGACGCCCTCTCTATCAGCCCCGGCGGCACAATAATATTCTGCGCTTCCAGATTCTGCCCCCCGATCCTCAGCAATAACCGTCTCGCCGTTGCATGACCAATCTCCCGCGCGGAGTTCGCGATAGACGTCAGCGGCGGCTCGGTCAGCTCAGATTCCGGTGCATCTTCCATGCCTATGAGCGCCACTTTCTGCTGGAAGAAACTGTCGACCGCCCCGCCGCCGACTTCCGCGCCAGTGCGCAAAACGCCGAAATACGCGCCGAGCGCGACGGACGATTTATGGCAAACGATGGCGCTGATTTTCGGGTAATGGGTCAGCAACGTTTCGGCGGCGTCGGCGGCGCATTTTTGCTGGTAATCGCACTCGATAATCCACTCGCTGCGAAACGGCAGGCCGTACTGTATAAGGGTTGAGCAAAAACCGCCGAGACGTTCGGCGCGGGTTAATGAATTACTGAGGCCGCCGAGGTAAGCGATTTGTTTGTGACCGTGGCGGATAAGATATTCAGTGGCCATTTTAGCGGCGAGCATATTGTCCGGGCGGACAACGTCGACGCCTTCGATACCGCCGGAACGCGCCGCGCAAATCAGCGGGACGCCCTGTTCTTCCGCCTTTTCTTTCAGGCCGGAAATAGAACTGGTGCCACCGGCGATGACAATGCCATCAACGCCGTGGGTCAGCAATGTGTCGAAACAGCGCATCAGACCTTTGCCTGACGGGCCGCTTTGCAGCAGAAATAATACTTTGCCCTGCGCTTCAAACATCTCACTGAGACCGGCGGTCATTTCCGCATAAAACGGCTCGCAGATGTCACGCACAATCAGCCCGACCACGCCGGACTCACCGCCGCGCAGCGTGCTGGCTTGCCGGTTGCGCACGAAACCCAGTTCATCCACCGCACGGTTTACCCGTTCTGCAGTGCTCAGGGAAATGCGCCCTTTGCCGCTGAGCACCAGCGAAACTGTGGTGACAGAAACGCCGGCGTGCTGCGCAACATCGATAATCGTAATTTTTTTATGATTCATCAGGCTATGTCGTTCATTCCAGACTCCATGAAGCGGAATTAAGCGGTTAAATCAGTAGTGCGGTCAAACAGTTATACCCGACTCATCAGAGTGAGTAAAACGTTAAACCTCCATTTCACCCTTATAGTGCAGGCATCTTCCAATATTGTGAGTTTCAACACGTATTGTTTTGGTAAAACGTTTTATCTTAGCCGCCATTACCACACAGCCAACACCAAACCACTCAGGGAGCCGTCATGCCTGCCAATAAAAAACAAAAAGTCACACTTTGGGAATTCTTCCAAAGCTTGGGTAAAACCTTCATGTTGCCCGTCGCGTTGCTGTCATTTTGCGGCATCATGCTAGGTATCGGCAGCTCATTAAGCAGCCACGATGTCGTTACGCTGTTGCCTGTACTGGGCAATCCGATACTTCAACTGATATTCGTGTGGATGAGCAAAGTCGGCTCATTTGCCTTCAGCTTCCTGCCGGTCATGTTCGCTATCGCGATCCCGCTGGGTATGGCGCGTGAGAACAAAGGCGTTGCTGCCTTCTCCGGTTTTGTCGGTTTTGCCGTACTGAACCTGGCCATCAACTTCTACCTGACCGCCAACGGCACGCTGCCAACGGTTGATCCGCTGGTGCTGAAAGCCAACAACATCCAGATGATCCTCGGTATCCAGTCTATCGACACCGGTATTCTGGGCGCGGTGATCGTGGGTATCATCGTGTACATGCTGCACGAGCGTTACAACACCATTCGCCTGCCGGATGCGCTGGCGTTCTTCGGCGGTACGCGTTTTGTGCCAATCGTGACCACCGTGGTGCTCGGTTTAGTCGGTCTGCTGATCCCGTTAATCTGGCCATTCTTCGCCGCCGGGATTAACGGTTTGGGCCGTCTGATTCAGGGCGCAGGCGTGTTCGGGCCAATGATTTTCGGTTCCGGCGAACGTCTGCTGTTACCGTTCGGTCTGCACCACATTCTGGTTGCGCTGATCCGCTTCACCGAAGCCGGTGGCACAATGGACGTGTGTGGACGCGAAGTCAGCGGTGCGCTGACCATCTTCCAGGCGCAACTTTCCTGCCCGACAACACACGGTTTCTCTGAAAGCGCCACGCAGTTCCTGTCTCAGGGCAAAATGCCGGCTTTCCTCGGGGGTTTACCGGGTGCCGCACTGGCGATGTACCACTGCGCGAAACCTGAAAACCGTCATAAAATTAAAGGTCTGCTGATCTCCGGCGTGGTCGCTTGTGTGGTCGGCGGAACCACTGAACCAATCGAATTCCTGTTCCTGTTCGTTGCGCCGGTTCTGTATGTGATCCACGCAATTCTGACCGGTCTGGGCTTCACCATTATGTCGGTACTGGGCGTGACCATCGGGAATACCGACGGTAACATCATCGATTTCGTGGTCTTCGGTATTCTGCACGGCACCGCCACCAAGTGGTATCTGGTGCCTGTGGTGGCAGCAATCTGGTTCGCGGCTTATTACGCCATCTTCCGCTTCTCCATCACGCGCTTTAATATCAAAACGCCGGGTCGTGAATCAGAAAGTATGCCAGCCGCCGCCGCCGTGCCGTCTTCCAGCAAATCCGGTTACAACGTGCCGGTGATCTTAAGCGCACTGGGCGGTGCCGGTAACATCGTTTCACTCGATAACTGCATCACCCGTCTGCGTCTTTCCGTGGCGGATATGTCGCTGGTTGACGATGCGACGCTGAAAGCCAACCGGGCAATTGGCGTGGTTCATCTCAACGAACACAACCTGCAAGTGGTCATCGGCCCGCAGGTGCAGTCGGTGAAAGATGAGCTGGATTACCTTATCCGTGAAGCCGCTAATCAGCCCACGCCCGAACCGGCGATAGTGTAAACACTGAATCCACAGGGCGACGTCGTGTCGCCCTTTTCTGCTTTCTTCAGGGAGTGAAAAAATGTCCTCAGCTTCTTTTGATTTCTCCACCGTCGTTGACCGTCACGGAACCTGGTGTACGCAGTGGGATTACGTCGCCGACCGTTTTGGCCGCGATGATTTACTGCCGTTTACCATTTCGGATATGGATTTCGCCACCGCACCGTGCATTCTGGACGCGCTGCAAAAACGCCTGCAACACGGCGTGCTCGGTTACAGCCGCTGGCATCATGACGATTTTCTCGGTGCCGTTGAACACTGGTATCAGCAGCGATTTAACAGCCCGATCGACCGCGACTGGGTGGTGTATGGCCCGTCGGTGATTTACATGGTCGCGCAGCTTATCCGCCAGTGGAGCCAGCCGGGTGACGGCGTGGTGACGTTTACGCCGGCCTACGACGCGTTCTTTAAAGTGGTTGATGGCAATCAGCGCAACCTGCTGGCCTGCCCGCTGATTAAACAGGGCAACGACTGGTCGCTGGATGCCGAAAATCTGGAAAGCCTGCTGGCGCAACCGGACTGTTCACTGCTGTTGCTGTGCAGCCCGCACAATCCGACCGGCAAGGTCTGGACGCGCGAAGAACTGACGCTGATTGCAGCACTTTGCGAGCGCCACAGCGTGCGGGTGATCAGCGATGAGATCCACATGGATATGGTCTGGGGCGTGAACCCGCATACGCCGTGGAACGAGGTGGCGCGCGGTGAATGGGCGCTGCTGACGTCCGGCTCGAAAAGCTTCAACATTCCTGCGCTGACCGGCGCGTACGGCTTTATCAGCCATAAAACGCCGCGTGACGCGTATCTGCATCAGCTGAAGGCCTGCGACGGTTTATCTTCTCCGGCGGTGCTGGCAGTACATGCGCACGTTGCGGCGTATCACGCAGGCGAACCATGGCTGGATGCATTGCGCGACTACTTGCAGGCGAATCTGCATTATGTGGCGGAACAGCTCAACGCTGCGTTCCCGCAGCTGAACTGGCAACCGCCGCAGTCAACGTATCTTGCCTGGATTGATTTGCGAGCGCTAAACATCGACGACAAACTGCTGCAAAAAACGCTGATCGAACAGCAAAAAGTCGCGATCATGCCGGGCTACACCTACGGCACGGAAGGCGAAGGTTTCCTGCGTCTGAACGTCGGATGCCCGCGTTCAAAAGTAGAAGCCGGCGTTCAGGCGTTAATTCGCGCGATTAATACCCTGCTGTAAGCTCCTCCCCCTGCGAAGGGGGAGGCAGGGAGGGGGTTTAGCATAAAAATCAGATCTAAATACTCTTCAACTTCTTGATTTTGCATTAATACCCCACCCCAACCCTCCCCTTCGCAGGGGAGGGAGCAAAAATAAAACCATTCTTGTTGCGCAACGAAATAGAGTTATAATGCCCCGCACATTTCAATAATAACGAGTGCACCCCATGATCGACACACGCCTTCCCCTGACCGACATTCACCGCCACCTTGATGGCAACATCCGCGCTCAAACCATTCTCGATTTAGGCCGCCAGTTTAACCTGACGCTGCCCGCCAGTGAACTTGAAGCCCTGCGCCCGCATGTGCAGGTCATGCATGCGGAACCCGATCTGGTGAGCTTTTTGCAAAAACTGGACTGGGGCGTCAAAGTGCTGGGCGATCTCGACGCCTGCCGCCGTATTGCGAAAGAAAACGTCGAAGACGCGGCCAAAGCCGGTCTGCATTACACCGAGCTGCGTTTCTCCCCGTACTACATGGCGATGAACCACAAACTGCCGGTCGCAGGCGTGGTGGAAGCCGTGATTGAAGGCATCCGTGAAGGCCAGAAAAATCACGATATCGACGTGCGTCTGATTGGTATTCTGAGCCGTACTTTCGGTGAAGATGCATGTCTGCAAGAGCTGGAAGGTTTGCTGGCGCACCGCGACGGCATTACCGCGCTGGATCTGGCGGGTGATGAACTCGGTTTCCCCGGCAGTCTGTTCCTCAGCCACTTTAACCGTGCGCGCGACGCAGGCTGGCGTATTACCGTTCACGCCGGAGAAGCCGCAGGCCCGGAAAGCATCTGGCAGGCAATTCGTGAACTGGGCGCAGAGCGTATCGGCCACGGCGTGAAAGCCGCGCAAGACCCGGCGCTGATGGATTTCCTGGCGAAGCACCAGATTGGGATTGAATCGTGCCTGACGTCGAATATTCAGACCAGTACCGTGTCCTCGTTTGAGCAACATCCGCTGGCGACCTTCCTGCGCCACGGCGTTCTGGCGTCGATCAATACCGACGATCCGGCCGTTCAGGGCATCGAAATCGCCAACGAATACAACGTTGCCGCACCAGCCGCCGGTCTGACTCAGAATGAAATCCGCAAAGCGCAGGAAAATGGCCTGACGATGGCCTTCCTGACCAGCGCAGAAAAACAGGCGATTCGCGACAAAGTGTCTGCGTAACGTTTTAAGAACACCAGAATTCAGAGCATAAAAAAGGGCGGGATGAATTCCCGCCCTTTTCTTTTCAATCAATCCGTTATGCCGATTTGATTTCTTCTTTCACCGCCAGTTTAGCGGCCTCTTCACGTGCAACACGTTTCGCGTAACGCGACGCCAGAACCGCGCACACCATCAGCTGGATCTGATGGAAAATCATCAGTGGCAGCACCATCGCGCCCACCGCCGCCGCCGGGAACAGCACGTTCGCCATCGGAATACCGTTCGCCAGACTCTTCTTCGAGCCACAGAAAACAATGGTGATTTCGTCTTTGGTATTGAAGCCAAACAGCCGCGCCACAAACGTATTGATGATCAGCACAATGGTCAGCAGCACAATCGAACACCCCAGCACCGCCAGCAGTGACCAGCCGTCAATCTGATGCCAGATGCCTTCCACGACCGCTGCGCTGAATGCCACGTATACCACCAGAAGAATCGACGAACGGTCAGTGATATTCACGATTTTCTTGTGACGCTGCACCCAGCCACCAATCAGCGGACGGCACAAATGCCCGATAATAAACGGCACCATCAGCTGTAAAACAATCGAGCCAATCGCGTGCAGCGTATCGCTGGTGCCGCCCTGCGTATGCATCAGCAAACCAACCAGCACCGGCGATAAAAACACGCCGAGAATACTGGACGCCGAAGCACTGCAAATCGCCGCCGGGATATTCCCGCCCGCCACCGACGTATAGGCAATCGCCGACTGCACAGTGGCTGGCAGCGCGCACAGATACAGAAAACCGTAATACAGCGTCGGTGTCAGAATGCCGACCGGCACCAGCCATTTCATGCCCAGCCCCAGCAGCGGAAACAGCGCAAACGTGCTGAGGAAAACCACAACATGCAAACGCCAGTGGCCGATCCCCGCCATAATCGCCTCACGCGAGAGCTTCGCGCCGTGCATAAAGAACAGCAGCGCGATGGCAGCGGTGGTCAGATGTTGGAAAATCGTTTTATAGATCCCTTCACAAGGGAAAAACGACGCCACGACAACCACACAAATGAGAATCAGCAAAAATTTATCGATTTTTAACCAGGACATGAACCTTCCTTGCCAGTTGAACGAGTAAAAGTGAATCGGTTAACGGCGGCTTATTTTTTTACTTTCAGCGTCGCCTGTTGTTCTGAAGATTGCATGCCCAGCTCAATCATTTCCATTACGCGGATAGCGTCTGATGCCGGAACCGGATTTTCGCCGTCGCCATTAATCGCATCGCGCACACCGGCGTAATAGGCAGGATAGTTCCCCGGAAGGGTCTGCAGCGATTTCTCAGCCAGCATACCGTCGTGGCTCAGCGTGATCACGCCGTCACGTTTGTCGTATCCCCAGTCTTCCTGCGGCAGACGTTCGCCCGCTTTCAGACGATCTTCCTGCGGATCCAGACCAAATTTCACATAGCTGCCGGTTTCGCCCTGCACGATAAAGCGGGCCGTTTCGGCCACGGCGTACACAGTGCTGTGCAACACCACGCGGCGGCGCGGATAGGTCATCACGGCATTGAAATAATCCACCGCTTTACCGCCCGGACGCAGCACGGCCAGGTCAGCCTGCAACGAATCCGGCGTACCAAACAATTGCAGCGCCTGATCCAGCAGATGTGAACCTAAGTCGTACCAGATGCCGCTGCCCTGCGCATCGCTTTCACGCCAGCGCTGGAGCACCTGCGGTTTGTAGCGATCGTAATGGGATTCGAAATACACGATCTCGCCCAGTGAACCTTCTTCGATCAGCGCCTTCACGGTCTGGAAATCAGAATCCCAGCGACGGTTGTGGAACACAGAAAGCACTTTGCCTTTTTCACGCGCCAGCGCGTCCAGCTCGCGGGCTTCTTCGAGCGTCACGGTGAACGGTTTATCGACAACAACGTGTTTACCGGCTTCCAGAGCCAGCTTCGCCAGCGGGAAATGCGTGGTGTTTGGCGTCGGGATCACCACCAGATCGATGGACGGATCGGCGAGCAGTTTCTCAGGGGAATCAACCACGGTGACATTTGGCCAGTCGGCATGGACTTTTGCGGCGTCACTGCTCGACACCACCGCCAGCTCAAGGCCCGGCGTACCATCAATCAAAGGTGAGTGGAACGTTTTGCTGGCGAAGCCATAACCGATCAGGCCAACGCGGAGAGTCTGTGACATGGGATTTCCTCTGTTTAACGGTTTTGCCCGTCAGGATGCTAATCATCTGATTTGACACCAGCTTACAGAGCGGGACAAGTAAAAATTTGGTTGGTTTGCTCCTCCCCCTGCGAAGGGGGAGGTCGGGAGGGGGTTTGCAAACAACTCAGCTTTAAAGTTGCCATTTCGAACCCCATCCCGTCCTTCCCCTTACCAAGGGGAAGGAGCAAATCAAAACCAGCCTGCATGTATCTTCCGAATTACATAGCCAGTAGCCGCTTTCAAAACGACGTTGAGTGAGGAGTGAGAAACGGCGAGAGTCTGTTTTCGAGCTGGTTAGAACCCGAAGCGAAAGTACCGCGCAGCGGCGGCGTTTGGGGCACTCGCTGGCGTTGCTGAAACAGTGCCAGCCAGCGGTAGCGCGCAGTTAAAGAGCCGGAGATTCTCAAGAGGCGCGGCGATAGGCGCCTCTTGAGGCCGGTTTGGGTGGCAACCCAAGGTTTTAGTTTTAGTTTTGAAATCAAAAAACCAAAACCTTGCTCTCCCACGGAGCAATCAAAGTCATATTATGGTGCGGGTTATCACTTTTAATTATAAATCCGTTTACCTTCTTCTCATTAATTATACCAAAATGTATAACATCAATGCCCTGCCTGAATTCCTTCCGTGAATTCAACTGTGGCGCAGTAATTGCTTTACTCACTTGTCTATACAGGGTTGCACATTAGGATTTCTATTAGCCGTCTTTCTCTCTTTCAACACCATGCGAGGATCACCATGTCACCTTCTCAGACCTTAAATACCTTAAAAAACAAAGTCGCGCTGGCCTGTTGCCTTGGCGCACTTACCACGTTCAGCCTGAGTGCTGGCGCGGCAACGACAGCGCCGGAAGCCGGGACCTTCAAAATGGGTATCGAACCCTGGCTGGGCTACGGTCAGTGGCACGTCGCACAAAGTCAGGGCATTTTTAAACAGCAGGGGCTGGAAAAGGTCGACATCATTAACTTCGCCGAAGATAAAGACATCAACGCCGCGTTAGCCAGCGGACAGATTGACGGCGCGAACATCGCCACGCACACCGCGATGGCGATGGTTTCCGCCGGATTGCCGGTGAAAGTCGTCTTGTTGCTCGATCAGAGCGAAACCGCCGACGCCCTGCTGGTCGGCAAGGATATCGCCACGCTGAAAGACCTGAAAGGCAAACAGGTGGCGTTTGAAGAAGGCACCACCAGCGACATTCTGTTGCACAGCGCCGTCAATTCGGCCGGGCTGAAATGGAGTGATATCACGCCGGTGCCGATGCCTGCCGATTCCGCAGGCAGCGCGCTGATTGCCAAACGCGTCACCGCCGCCGTGACTTACGAGCCGTACATTTCTGCCGCCAGAAAACAGGATCCGTCGCTGAAAATGCTCTACAGCGGTTCTTCCGATCCGGGCCTGATCGGCGACGTTCTGGTGGTTCGCGATTCCGTATTGAAAGAAAAACCGGGCCAGATTGCCGCGCTGATTAAAAGCTGGGACGCCGCCCTGACCCATTATCAGGCCAACACCGCCGCCGACCGCGCCCTGATCGCCAAAGCCGTGGGTGCCACACCCGCGGATTTAGAATCGGCGTTTGACGGCGTGAAATATTATTCACTGGCCGAAAACAAACAGGTGATCAGCCATTCGTTCTCCGACCAGACGTTTGCGCATGTGCTGAAAGCCGCCACCGCCGCCGGGCTAATCCCAAAACCGGTCACCGCCGCGCAGGTGATTGACGCCAGCTTTGTGAACAACCTGCCATGAGTTCGCGCCGTAAACCGCTCAATCTGATGGTGATTGGTCGCCTGCCGTCGCGCAAATTGTTCGTCGGCATCGCCGTGGCGCTGTTCGTTGTCCTGTTTCTGGCGTGGGGTCTGGCGACCCGCAGCGGCGCCATTCCGCCGATTTTCCTGCCAAAACTCACCGATGTGTGGCTGAAAATGGTGTCACTGGCGCAGGACGGCACGCTGTGGAGTGACGTCAAAAGCAGCCTCTACCGCATCAGTATTGCCTTCGCCATTTCCTCGGTGATGTCGATTGTGATTGGCGTGCTGGCAGGCTGTTACGGTTTATTCAAAGCCCTGACCGAACCGCTGGTGGATTTCATTCGCTATATGCCGGTGGTGGCGTTCGTGCCGCTGACCATTTTGTGGACCGGTACCGACGACGTGCAGAAATTCCTGATCATCTGGATCGGCACCTTCTTCCAGCAGGTGTTAATGGTGATCGACGCCGTGAAACGCGTACCGGTGGATTTCGTCGGTTTAGGCCGCACGCTGGGTATGCCGGATCGCAAAATCCTCTTCCGCATCGTTTTACCGGGCGCGCTGCCGGGCATCTGGGACGCACTGCGCATCAGCCTCGGCTGGGCGTGGACGTGGCTGGTGCTGGCCGAACTGGTGGCCTCCACCTCCGGGCTGGGTTACCGCATCGTCGTGTCCCAGCGCTTCTTCCAGACCGACACAATCATCGGTTACATCCTGCTGCTGGGGATTTTGGGGTTAATCAGCGACCAGATTATGCGTGCCGCCGAGCGCGTACTGTTCCGCTACAACAAGAGGCGTGCGTGATGTCGGTTTTAACCATTTCTCATTTACACAAAAGTTTTCAGGTCGGTAAACAGACGCGCGAAGTTCTGCACGACATCAGCCTGACGCTGGCGGACAACGAATTTGTTTCGATCGTCGGCATGTCGGGCTGCGGCAAAAGCACCCTGCTGTCGATTGCTGCCGGGCTTGAGGATTACGACAGCGGCGACGTGCAGGTTGACGGGCAAACCATCCGCGGTGCGGGCATCGACCGTGGCGTGGTGTTTCAGTCCTATACGTTATTACCCTGGCTGACGGCGCGGCAGAACATCGAATTTGCGCTCAAAGCCGCCGGGTTCAGCCGGGCGGAATGCCGCGAAAAAGCCGATCAGCATCTCGAACTGGTTCAGCTGACGGCGTTTGCCGACGCCTGGCCGTCCGAGCTTTCCGGTGGCATGAAACAACGCGTGGCGATTGCGCGCGCATTGTCCTATCGCCCGAAAATATTGCTGATGGACGAACCTTTCGGCGCGCTCGACGCCATGACGCGTCACCAGATGCAGGAACTGCTGACCGGTATCTGGGAGCAACACCGGCTGACGGTGATGTTCGTCACCCACGACATTGAAGAAGCGGTGTATCTTTCCGACCGCATCGTGGTGATGGGACCGGGCACGATTCAGGCAACGTTTGATGTGCCGTTGCCGCGTCCGCGCCGCGAAGAGCTGACCGCCAGCCCTGAATTCACTGACCTGCAACGTCAGGTTCTCCACACTATCCGCAGCGGCCATACCCGCGCCGCGCTGGCCTGATCACCGGAGATTTACCATGTCTGCACCTTTTCACGCTGTGACGTTTCATGACCTGAGCGATTCGACCGACCTGCCACCGGCGTTATTCCAGCGCACCGAAGCGGATTTATCCTTTTTCATCGAGCGTGTGGCACCGATTATCGAGGCCGTGCGCACCGAAGGCGACGCCGCCCTGCAACGCTTTGCCCGCGATTTCGACGCGGTCACTGCGCCGGAAATGAGCATCATGGCGGAAGATTCCGAGTTCGCCACGGCGTTTGAACGCCTTGACCCGCAGGTGATCGAAGCCATCCGTTTCTCGGTGGAAAACATCCGCGCATTCCACGAAGCGCAGAAACCCGAAGACATGTGGATGAAAGAAATCCGCCCCGGCGCATTTGCCGGTGACCGCCACGTGCCGATCGACTCCGTCGCCTGCTACGTGCCGCGCGGCAAAGGCTCGTTCCCCAGCGTCTTTCTGATGACCACGATCCCGGCGGTGGTGGCTGGCGTCAAACGCGCCATTGTCATCACTCCGCCGGGGCCGGACGGCAAAGTGGACGACGCCACGCTGGTCGCTGCAAGGCTGGTGGGCATCACCGAAGTCTATAAATGCGGCGGCGCACAGGGCGTGGCGGCCGTGGCATTCGGCACCGAAACCGTGCCGAAATGCCTGAAAATCGTCGGGCCGGGCAGCCCCTGGGTTGTGGCGGCAAAACGCCAGTTATCAAACCTTATCGATCCGGGCATTCCCGCCGGACCCAGCGAAAGCTTAATTCTGGCCGATGACAGCGTGGACGGCGCGCTGGCGGCCTTAGACCTGATCATCGAATCCGAACACGGGCCGGACTCCTCGGCGTATCTGGTGACAAACAGCCGCCGCGTGGCCGAAGAAGCCATTGCCGCCTTGCCCGGCTACTGGGCGCAAATCGGCGAAAAGCGCGCCGGTTTCTCGCAGGCCGTTTTATGCGGTACGCACGGCGGCGTGGTGCTGACGCCCGATTTCGACACTGCCGTTGAGTTTGTCAACCAGTACGCGCCGGAACATCTGGAAATCCTTGCCGAAGAACCGATGGCAGTGATGGGCAAAATCCGCAATGCCGGAGAAATCCTGCTCGGCAACTACACGCCGATCACATTGGGGAATTTTGTACTCGGCCCGAACGCCGTCCTGCCGACCAACGGTGCGGCGAAAACCGTCGGCCCGCTGTCCGTTTTCGATTACATGAAACGCATTTCTATCGGCTACGTGACCCGCGAAGGCTACGCGCCGCTGGCTGAAAAAGCCCACGCGTTCGCGCTGTACGAAGGCTTCCCCGGCCACGCGCTGGCGGTATCGGCAGTACGCACTGAGATCCTCAACAAAAAAGGCCAATAACGATGAGCAATTTGACGGGCAGTGAACCGCTGGCCGCGCAGGCGCGTCAGTTAGTCCACGCAGGAGAATGGCAAAAAGCGGCGGATGCGCTGCGACAGCTGATTGGCGAAGTCACCGGCGTGGCGGCCGGTCAGCTTACCATCAACCGCGACCAGTACAGCCTGAATTCCCTCAACGGTACGGTGACGCTCGACGATGGCCGCGCCCTGTTCTTCAAATATCACAATGAAGAAGGCGAAGATAAAACCATCGAAGAGTATTACAACGCTGAATTGCTGCGTGAAACCGGCTTTCGGGTCGATGTGCCGGTGTATGCCTGCGGCGAACCGGGGCGGCAGATTCTGATGTATACCCTGCGCCACGACCGGCGCATGGCGGATGTCTGCCGGGATATCGAACAGCAACAGGCGTGGGATCAGGAAGCCGAAATCGAAGAAGCCCAGCGCCGCGCCGACCGCGACATTCTGACCCAAACGCTACCGACGTTGAAAGCCGGTTCGGTAGACGCCGTTTCCGCAGAGCCGATTCACCAGTTGTTCCATCACCGGCTGGTTTCCCCGGACAACCCGCAAATTCCCGCCGGTTTCGGTGGCCGCGTTGCGCGTTTTTATGTCGGCAAAACCTTCCGGCTCGAAGACGAAGAGCTGGAATGGCAAACGCTGAGCAACCTGCGCTGGGTCATCAACGGCGTGGCGTATGAACACAGCCTGCGGCAATTATTCGCCGAAGCGGGAACGCGCCTCGCGCCCGCGGCACTGGCCGATCACGGCGTCATCACCGCCCACGGCGACGCGCACAACGCCAACGTCTGGTACGACACGTCGGAAGAAATTCCGCAACTGGTGAGTTTCGACCCCGCGTTCGCCGGGCGCAACATTCCGGCGCTGCTGGCGGAAATCAAAGCCACCTTCCACAACATTTTTGCGCATCCGCTGTGGCTGTATGAACCCGCACGCTGCGGCGAACTGTACAAAGTCACGGTCATGCGCCGTGGCGATACGCTGTATGTGGATCACAACTGGCAACTGACGCCGCTGCGCGCCGCCTTCCTGCACGACAAAGGCGAGGAATACTGGCAGCCATTGCTCGGTCAGCTCGCCCGCCGTGGCTGGCTACCGCCGCACTGGCAGCGGATTTTCCGCCTCGCCATGTTCTGCTGCCCGACGCTGGTTCTGGATCTCCGCGCAGGCGGTTTCAGCGGGCATACGCCAACCAGTTCCGCCCTCGGCCTGGCGATGGCCGTCATGCTGGGCAGCCAGCCGGTGGAAGATACGGATGAATTCAGCGACTGGCTGGCCGGCATCAGCCCGGCGGAGAAAGCGCAATGAGCACGGCCTTTTCCCTGCAACAGTTCTCTCTGCAAGGCAAACGGGTGCTGATCACCGGCAGCTCGCGCGGCATCGGTAAAGCGCTGGCGCTCGGCATGGCAAAAGCCGGTGCCAGCGTGATTGTCAGCGGGCGTGACAACGTCACGATAAATGCCGTCTGCGGGGAAATCCGTCAGTCTGGCGCGGAGGCTTTTCCGCTGGTGCTCGACGTCACGCAACCCGCCACCTTCGCCGCCGCGTTTGCCTCACTGCCCGCACCGCCGGACGTGCTGGTCAACAACGCCGGAACCGAACACCTTTGCCCGTCGATGGACGTTGACGAAGCGCTCTGGGACACCATTCTCACCACCAACCTTAAAGGCGCATTTTTCTGCGCACAGGCCGCGGCACGGCTGATGGCCGAAAACGGCGGCGGCAGCATCCTCAACCTCTGCTCGCTCACCAGCCAGGTCGGCGTACCGGGTGCCGCCGCTTACGGCGCGTCGAAATCCGCCATGGCCGGTCTGACCCGCACACTGGCCACGGAATGGGCCGCAAAAAACATTCGCGTTAACGGCATCGGCCCGGGATATTTTAAAACCGACCTGACGGCCGAGTTTTACGAAAACGCCGACTGGTGCCAGCAAATGCAGGGGAAAATCCCGCTCGGGCGTTTCGGAGAACTCGACGACCTGACAGGCGCGGCAGTGTTTTTAAGCAGCGAAGCGGCGCGGTATATCACCGGACAGGTGTTATACGTGGATGGGGGTATTTAGCGGGGATCTGAACGCTTGCAGCTTTTGCGCTGACAAATGATCGAGAAAATTTCGGTTTATTAATGGCGGTGCTCGCTCAGGTCAAAACCTTGGGTTGCCACCCAAACCGGCTTCAAGGGGCGCCTATCGCCGCACCCCTTGAAAATCCCGGGCTCTTTCACTGCGCGCTATCGCTCGCTGGCACTGTTTCAGCGGCCACAATTATTGCCGCGAAAACTTGCCGCTGCGCGGTTCCTTCGTTTCGGTCTTCGAGCCCACGGTCTCGAAACTCTCACTCAGCAAGCTTTCTGAAAGCGTCTACTGGCTAAGTAAATCTGCAAGCTTTTGCGAGTTGCTGCTCTGCTCCTCCCCCTGCTAAGGGGGAGGTTGGGAGGGGGTTTTGCAAACAACTCACCTTTAAAGTTGCCATTTCGAACCCCATCCCGACCTTCCCCTTGCCAAGGGGAAGGAGCAAATCAAAATCCAGCCTGCATGTATCTTACGAATTACATAGCCAGTAGCCGTTTTCAAAACGACGTCGAGTGAGTGGTGAGAAACAGCGAGAGTCTTTTTTCGAGCCGGTTCGAACCCGAGGCGAGAGTACCGCGCAGCGGCGGCGTTTGCGGCACTAGCCGGAGTTGCTGAAACATAGCCAGCGAGCGGCAGCGCGCAGTTAAAAAGCGCGGGTGTCCAGAGGGCGCGCGCGTTAACGCGCCCTTTGGGCCAGTTTGGGCGGCGAGCCCAAGGTCTTGATTTTGAATTTGAAATTAAATTTAAAACCCGTTCAGGCCGCTACCCCAAAAAGATCAAATCAGATCCGCCATTGCCTCTACCCGCGAAATCGCCTCATACAATCCCCCTGCCGTCACAGGCCCCGGCATATTCGCCATATCCGGTGCGTGCAGCGAGGCCTCCACGATGCTGTCGAGTTCTTCGGCGTTCAGATCGGCGATTTCACTCAGACGCAGCGGCACGGCGCAGGCGTGGGCGAGTCTGATGGCTTCCATCAGCTCTTCGTCGCTGCGGTTTTCCAGCGCCAGCAGGCAGAGATTACCGAAACCGACCAGCAAACCGTGGCCGAATTCACGCGTTTTATCGCAAACGGTGAAGCCTTCATATATCGCGTGGGATGCGGCGGCATGGGCCCCGCTGCTCATCAGCGAGGTCAGACCGGCAAACATGAAAATGGCGTCCAGTACCTGATCCAGTTCGGCGTTCGGTTTACCGGCGCGCACCGCGTCACAGGCGGCCGGGCCGTAAGATTCGATCAGGTCATAACAAATCCGGCTGTTAGCGCTCGACGATCGTGCCACGCCGCTTAACGGGCCGTGATGGCTGCTGATGGCGCGGAATTCGTACCATTTTGCCAGCGTGTCGCCCAGCCCCGCAGCCAGCCAGCGCAACGGCGCGGCAGCCAGAATGTCACTGTCGATAATCACTGCCGCCGGTGCCTGCGGCAGCGGGAATAAATCACGGAAATGCCCGTCATCGTGATAACGGATAGTCAGCGGCGTCACGGCGGCGCAGGTCGCCGCAATGGTGGGAATCGTCACCACCGGCACATTGGTTTCCACCCCGACGGCCTTGCAGGTGTCGAGAGATTTCCCGCCACCCACGCCAATCACGATATCGGCCTTTTTGTCTTTCACCGCTTTCGCCAGACGCGTGATATTGCTTTCGCTGCTTTCACCGCCAAACCATTCGCTGCCCACCAGTTCCACCGCACAGCCTTCCAGCTGATGACGAATTTTATCGCCCACCGCCATCAGGGCCTGATGCCCGCCAATCACCAGCGCGCGTTTGCCCAGCAACGCACAAATATCGCCAAGCTGAGAAATAACACCGGGGCCGCGCAGAATTTGCGCCGGGAAGATGATGTTCTGTGCCTGCATAACTGCCTCTCCGTGATGCGTGTGTTTGACTGATTCAGGTTAAAAATTCTGAGGATGTTTAGTGTTTTTATTTTGTGCGCTTTAACACTGAGAACGCAGCAAATGCGGCCCCAGCTGATTCACCGACGTACAACCCAGCTGTGCCAGCGTGCGGTCAACTTCCTGCAAGATAATCTCCAGCGCACGTTGCGCGCCCGCTTCGCCCGCCGCCGCCACGCCGTAGAGCATCGGTCGCCCCAGCAAGACGGCATTCGCACCCAGCGCCAGCGCTTTCACCACATCCGTACCGCGACGGAAACCGCTGTCGATAAGAAGAGTGGCATCTGCGCCACATAACTGGCGGATTTCCGGCAGAACTTCCATCGCACTGACCGAACCGTCAAGCTGTCGTCCGCCGTGATTGGACAGCACAATGCCGTCCGCGCCCGCGTCCAGCGCACGTTGCGCATCGGCCGGAGCCAGAATGCCTTTAATCAGCAGTGCGCCCTGCCACTGGCTGCGGATCCACGCAAGCGTTTCCCAGTTCAGGCGGGTATCCATCTGCTCCGAAAAGTAGCTCGCCCCGCCCGCGCCGCGCTGTTTATCCGCAGGCACGTAAGGTTTTAAATTACCAAAACCGGGCATACCTGCCGGTTTCAGCGTCCGCCACACCCAGCCGGGATGAAGCGCAACATCCACCAGGCTCGACAACGAAAGCTTCATTGGCCGACGGTAGTTACGTTTATCTTTTTCGCGATTACCGAAATGGACGGCATCGACGGACACCACCAGCGTGGTACATCCGGCGGCTTTGGCACGATCCAGCAGGCCGGTCGTCACCGTGCGATCTTTTAATACGTACAGCTGAAACCAGTGCTGCGGCAGGTTTTCCGCCGCGATTTCTTCAATCGACGCCGTGGATACCGTGCTCTGGATATACCCGATCCCGGCGCGTTTAGCCGTGCGCGCCAGCATGGCGTCTGCGCCAAAACGCAGCATACCGTTGTAACCGGTCGGTGCAATCAGCAGCGGCGCAGAAAGCGTCTGCCCGCAGAGCGTGACGGATAAATCGCGCTGGCTGGAATCCGTCAGCACCGGCGGAATAAAGCGCCAGCGGGCAAAAACCTCACGGTTATCTTTCAGCGTTTGTTCATCATCCGCCCCGCCTTCCAGATAGCTGAAAGCGAAACGCGGCAACGCGCACCGGGCCTGACGGCGCAATTCCTCAATGTTTAACGCAGCACGCTTCACGCGGCTTCCTCCGCCAGAATGTATTTCAGGCTTTGCATAAACTGCCGGTTATCCTGCTCATTGCCGACTGAAACGCGGATCCAGTTTTCATAACCGGTTTCGCGCCACGGTTTGATAATGACGCCATAAGTCAGCAATCGCTGTGCCAGTTCCGCGCTCGGCTGACCGCAGTCAAAGAACAGGAAATTAGCGTGCGACGGCGCAACGGTAAAGCCCAGATCCGTCAGCTCAGCGGCCATTTTTTCACGCTGTGCGGTGACCAGCGCAATGCTGTCACGTACGTGCTGTTTGTCCTGCAACGCCGCAACGGCGGCGGTTTGCGCCGAGCGGTTGATGTTGAACGGCGTGCGGACGCGGTCGAGCAGATTCACCAGTTCAGGATGGCTGGCTAAGCCGTAGCCAATTCGCAAACCGGCCAGACCGTAGGCTTTCGAGAAGGTGCGTAACACAATCCACGGGCGCGATTGCTCCGCCAGCACGCGCAGGCTGTCCGGATAATCCGGCTCGTTTTCGCAATATTCGAAATACGCTTCGTCAATCACCAGCACGCAATCCTGCGGTGCGGCATCGATAATGCGGGCAAATCCTTCGCGCCCCAGCATGCAGCCCACCGGGTTAGACGGATTGCTGAAAATGACCATTTTGGCGGGTGTGGAAAGCGCCTGTTCCCAGGCCTCAATGTCAAACTGCTGCTGCGCACTGACGCCCACCAGCGTGACGTCTGCTCCCATCATGCGCGGGAAAATTTCATGTAAACCAAAAGACGGGATCAGCGTGACGACGCGGTCTCCGGGGTTGAGAAAGGCCAGCGCCAGCATGTGCAAAATGTCTTCAGAACCGTTACCGGCCACAATATTTTCCGCGCTGACGCCGGTTTCTTCCGCCAGCGCCGCACGCAATACCGCGCTCGAGGCATCAGGATATATCGCGCTGAAACGGGCATCGGCTTCAAGTGCTGCGATGACTTTCGGGCTGGCACCCAGCGGGTTTTCATTGCTCGCCAGTTTGGCGATACGGGCTACGCCATATTTTTGCTGTACAGCGTCGGCTGAAAGCCCGGCGTTATATACGCCCAGCGCCCGTGATGCGGGCCTTGCCAGATTTTTCAGGCACTCTTTTGCTGCATCAAAAACGATCGAATCTGAAGCCATCTTTTACCTCGTGCTGTAAAGATTCTGTTCCCGAGTATGCAGGAAGTCTGCGCGGTTTTACGCCACTTTTTTACGCATTTTCAGATGTTTTTAGAAACAAAACGGGCAGCGACCTGCGCCACTGCCCGCTGATTTTGTTCAATTTACTTACTGCTGTATTAATTATTTACCCAAACGAGTTTCATAACATCGGCAGGTTCAGGTCATTGCGTTCCGCACAGGCTTTGGCCTGTTCATAACCGGCATCGGCATGGCGCATAACGCCTGTTGCCGGGTCATTCCACAGAACGCGCGAAAGGCGTGCATCGGCCTCTTTAGTGCCGTCCGCCACAATGACCATACCCGCATGTTGCGAGAAGCCCATGCCGACGCCGCCGCCGTGGTGCAGGCTGACCCAGGTCGCGCCGCCCGCGGTGTTGAGCAACGCATTGAGCAGCGGCCAGTCGGAAACCGCATCGGAGCCATCTTTCATGGCTTCGGTTTCACGGTTTGGCGAGGCCACAGAACCGGTATCCAGATGGTCGCGGCCAATGACAACCGGCGCTTTCAGCTCGCCGTTGCGCACCATTTCGTTGAACGCCAGCCCGGCAATATGACGCTCGCCCAGACCGAGCCAGCAGATACGCGCCGGTAAACCCTGGAAGGCAATGCGCTCGCGCGCCATGTCCAGCCAGTTGATCAGGTTGGCGTTATCCGGGAACAGCTCTTTGAGTTTGGCGTCGGTTTTATAGATATCTTCCGGGTCACCGGAAAGCGCCACCCAGCGGAACGGGCCTTTGCCTTCGCAGAACAACGGACGGATATAGGCAGGCACAAAGCCTGGGAAATCAAAGGCATTGGTGACGCCTTCGTCTTTCGCCACCTGACGGATGTTGTTGCCGTAATCCACGGTAGGAATGCCCATCGCGTGGAAATCCAGCATCGCCTGAACGTGTTTCGCCATCGAGGCTTTTGCCGCTTTCACCACCGATTGCGGATCCGATTTACGGGCTTCCTGCCATTTTTCCAGGCTCCAGCCTTCCGGCAAATAACCGTTCAGCGGGTCATGCGCAGACGTCTGGTCGGTGACGATATCCGGACGCAAACCGCCTTCTTTCGCACGCGCCACCAGCTGCGGCATCAGTTCAGCCGCGTTGCCCAGCAGACCGACGGAAATGGCTTTCTTCTCGGCGCAGGCTTTTTCAATCATCGCCAGCGCTTCATCAATGCTGTGCGCCTTGTAATCGACATAACGGGTACGCAGACGGAAATCGATACGCGATTCCTGGCATTCAATCGCCAGCACGCACGCACCGGCCAGAACGCCCGCCAGCGGTTGTGCGCCGCCCATGCCGCCCAGACCGGCGGTTAAAATCCACTTGCCGCGCAGGTCGCTGTTGTAGTGCTGACGTCCTGCTTCTGCGAAGGTTTCATAAGTGCCCTGAACGATGCCCTGTGCGCCGATGTAAATCCACGAACCGGCGGTCATCTGGCCATACATCATCAGCCCGGCTTTATCCAGCTCATGGAAATGCTCCCAGTTTGCCCAGTGCGGCACGATATTGGAGTTGGCAATCAGCACGCGCGGCGCATCGGTATGGGTGCGGAATACGCCGACCGGTTTGCCGGACTGAACGAGCAGCGTTTCGTCTTCACGCAGCTGGCGCAGGCTTTCCAGAATGCCTTCAAACGCGGGCCAGTTACGCGCCGCTTTACCAATCCCGCCGTAAACCACCAGATCTTCCGGGCGCTCAGCGACATCCGGATCAAGGTTGTTTTGGATCATGCGGTACGCGGCTTCAATCAGCCAGTTCTGGCAGCTCAGTTCAGTCCCGTGCGGCGCACGAACAACGCGGGCAACAGCCGTTTTTTGTGGAGCGTTCATCGTCGGTTCCTTCTCTCAAATAGGGTGTTTTAGTTCAAAAATAATCAGGCAAAGCTTGTGTTCAAACAAAGCTTGGCAGCAGCGCTTCAATCGCCGCTGGCCAGTGTTCACGGGACGCCCAGAGACGCATCATCTCTACGTCCGGTGCCATCAGGCGATCCTTTTCAAGGAACGCGACGTTTTCACGGATGGCCTTCATTTCGTTTTCCAGCGTCACGGAGCTTTGCAGCGGACGGTGGAAATCAATCCCCTGTGCGGCCGCCATGGCTTCGATGCCCACGACGACGCTGGTGTTAAAGCACATGTCGCCCAGACGGCGTGCAGCGTAGGTCGCCATTGAAACGTGGTCTTCCTGATTTGCGGAAGTCGGCAGGCTGTCAACGCTGCCCGGATGTGCCAGCGATTTGTTTTCTGACGCCAGCGCCGCCGCCGTCACCTGCGCAATCATGAAACCGGAGTTCACACCGCCGTCGTTCACCAGGAACGGGGGCAAACCGGAAAGGCCGGTATCAAGCAGCAGCGCCATGCGGCGTTCTGAAATCGCACCAATTTCCGCCACCGCCAGCGCGATGATGTCCGCAGCAAATGCCACCGGTTCAGCATGGAAGTTACCGCCGGAAATCACATCACCATTTTCGGAAAAGACCAGCGGATTGTCTGACGCGGCATTCGCTTCGATGCGAAGAATTCGCGCCGCGTGATGCAGGTTGTCCAGGCAAGCGCCCATCACCTGAGGTACGCAGCGGATGGAATACGGATCCTGTACACGCCCGCAATCGGCGTGAGACGTGACAATGTCACTGCCGGTCAGAATTTGAGTCAGCGCCGCCGCCACGCTGATCTGCCCCTGCTGCCCGCGCGCTTCGTGAATGCGTGAATCGAGCGGTTTCACCGAACCTTTAATAGCTTCCAGCGACAGCGCACCCGCCACCAGCCCGGCAGAGAATACGCGTTCCGCTTCGAACAAACCGGACAATGCCAGAGAGGTTGAAACCTGCGTGCCGTTGAGCAGCGCCAGCCCTTCTTTCGGGCCGAGTTCAAACGGCACCAGACCCACGGTCGCCAGCCCTGCGATGGCCGACATTTTTTCGCCTTTCACCGTGACCTGAGCTTCACCAATCAGCATCAGGGAAAGATGCGCCAGCGGGGCCAGATCGCCGGACGCACCGACCGAACCTTTCTCAGGGATACACGGATACACGCCCGCGTTGAACAAGGTAATCAGCGCATCAATCACTTCAATACGAATACCGGAATGGCCGCGCGACAGGCTCAGGACTTTGGTCGCCATGACCAGACGCACCACGTTATCCGCCAGATCCTTGCCGATACCGACGCTGTGTGACAGCACCAGATTACGTTGCAGCTCAGCCAGCCGTTCCGCAGGAATGCGCGTCTGCGCCAGTTTGCCGAAACCGGTGTTGATCCCGTAAACCACTTTGCCCGACTCGACGATGCGGGTGACCGTTTCCTGCGAAGCCAGTACGCCAGCGCGTGCCTCCTCAGCCAGTTCAAGGCGGACGTTGCCCTGATAAATTTTGCGCAGCATCGGCAGATCAACGTGGCCCGGTTGCAGGCGGCAAAGGGTTAAATCGGTGGATGAAGAAGCCATAATCTATTCCTGTATAGACAAGTGAAACGGGAAGTAAACCCGGCTAAGGCCTCAGCACGCCGGGTGTTTATGCAATACCTGATACAACAACGTTCAATGCTTACCCGCAGGGAGAGATCAGTGATCCATCGTCTGCAGTGTTTCGGTACGGATTTCTTCCGTCACCCGCGCTTTCAGCGCCATAAATTCCGGTGACGTTTTCAGGGTGTAATCACGTGGGTGCGGAAAATCAACGGCAATTTCTGTCTTAATCCGCCCCGGCCGTGCACTGAAAATGGCCACTTTATTCGCCATGAAAATCGCTTCGTCGATATCGTGCGTCACGAACAGCACGGTTTTACGCGAGGATTCCCAAATCGACAGCAGCAGTTCCTGCATCATCACGCGGGTCTGGTTATCGAGCGCGCCAAAAGGTTCGTCCATCAGCAAAATTTTCGGGTCATTCGCCAGCGCACGGGCAATCGCGGTGCGCTGCTGCATGCCGCCGGACAACTGACGGGGAAAATGCTGCTCAAATCCGCGCAGCCCCACCTTATTAATAAAGTAGTCGCTGCGCTCTTTTTGCGCCGCTTTGCTGACACCACGCTCCTGCAAACCGAAACGGATGTTTTGTTCCACCGTCAGCCACGGAAACAGGGTGTAGCTTTGAAACACCATGCCCCGGTCCGCGCCCGGCCCGTCCACCCGTTCACCATCAAGCCAGACTTCCCCGCGTGTCGGCTGATCCAGCCCGGCCACAATGCGCAAAAGCGTGGACTTGCCGCAGCCCGAAGGCCCGAGAATGGTGATGAAGTCATTTTCGTTAACCTGATAATCCACCGGCAACAGCGCCTGGGTTTTCTCGCCTTTCGGGCCGGTGAAAATACGTTCCACCTGCCGGACACTCAGTTTCGGATAGCTCATCACAGTGAACTCCAGACAAACAGGCGGCGGTTTACCGCTTTAAATAACAGGTCAGAAAGCAAACCAATGCAGCCGATCACGATAATGCCGAAGATCATCTGCCCGGTATTGAGCAGCGCCTGACTGTTAACAATCATATGGCCGATGCCGCTCGATGAACCGATCAGCTCCGCCACGATGACGTACGTCCACGCCCAGCCCAGCACCAGCCGTAGCAGTTCGGCAATTTCAGGCGCGGCACCCGGAATAATCACCCGGCGAACCACACTCTGATTGGTCGCGCCCAGCGTGTACGCGGCTTCGACCAGATCACGTCGCGCAGCACCCACCGTCACAGCCACCATCAGGGTGATCTGGAAGAAGGAGCCGATGAAAATCACCAGGATTTTCTGCATTTCACCGATACCCGCCCACAGGATCAGCAACGGAACAAACGCTGACGCGGGCAGATAACGGCAAAACGATACGAACGGCTCAAAGAACGCTTCAATCAGTTTGTATGACCCCATCAGAATGCCCAGCGGCACGGCAATGGCGCAGGCCAGAACAAAACCGCCCAGCACGCGCATTACCGTCATGCCGATATCGGTGGTGAAATCGAAATCGGTAAACAGTAAGACGCCTTCCTGCAACATGCTGGCCGGGCTGGCCAGGAACGTCGGTGACACAAATCCGGTAAACGTCACCAGCGACCACAAAGCGAAAAACAGGACAAAAAAACAGAACCCGAGGAAACCGCGTCGCCTGGCTGCGACCGGACGCAAAGGCACCATCATCGGGTTATGCCAGATTTTTTTACTTGCCGGCAGCGGTGCCGGCTCACGTAAATCTGACTGCGCATTAACGGAATGTACTGCTGCCTGAGTGACAGAACGGTTCATGTCTTTGTCCTTCATGGCTATTTCACGTACTTCGCGTCATATAAGGTGTTGATGTCCGGCGTTTTGCGCAGGATTTTCATCTCAGTCAGCAGGCGCGCCGCTTCGTTGGTGAAGGTGACGATTTCACCGCTGAAGAATTTCTTGTTGGCATCGCGATCCTGCCAGCGCAGATAACTGGATTCTTCCGCAAACTGTTTGCCGGTTTCTTTCACCGCAGCGCCCATGATTTCGTTGGATTTTTCAGGGTCTTTCTTGATCATATCCAGCGCTTCAAAGTAGCTGTTCACCAGCGCCTGCGCGGCTTTCGGGTTTTTATCCAGCCATGCCGGTGTGCAACCCAGCGTATCCATCACCATCGGATAATCGAGCGTCGTGGCGAGGATTTTGCCTTTGTCCGGGCTCTGCCGGATATTCGAGAGATACGGTTCGTAAGAGACTGCCGCATCGTTCTGACCGGCGATGAACGCATGTGCCGCGGCGTCCGGCCCCAGCGTCGCGAGTTTGACGTCTTTCATCGTCATGCCGTTTTTATCGAGGATCCACGCCAGCAGGAAGTAAGAAGAGGTGCCCGGCGCATCGACGCTGATGGTTTTGCCTTTCAGGTCGGTAATTTTGTTGATACCGCTGCGCACGGCGATACCGTCCGCACCGTAGGATTTATCGAGCTGCACAATTTGTTTAATCGGCACGCCGCTGGCGTTCCAGGTTAAATAGGTTTCCACCGTGGTCGCCGCGCACTGCAATGAACCGGAAGCAATCGCCAGATGACGGGACTGCTGCGGCACCATTTTCAGCGTGACTTCAAGGCCGTTCTTTTTGAAGATCCCGGCTTTGTCCGCCAGCGTGAGCGGTGCAAAACCTGTCCACCCTGAGATACCAATCGCTACCGGTGTATCTGCCGCCTGTGCCGCGCTGACAGTCACGCTGCCCATCGCTACAGCCAGCCCTAACAAAGACAACGAACGTTTCAGTACAGCCCTGGAAATCATGTTGCTCATCTGCCACTCCTGCCAAAGTACCTGTCGGGGGAACGCCTGAAGCGGTGAAAAACCTCAGGCAAATTGCGCTACTGTATATTCTTGTCTATACAAGTCAGTCGACTGTAGTCAAGCAAGCTTTGTGCCAGTTCCGGCAGAGGCCGATTTACGTCGTTTTCTGTCTCACACTGCCCGGTGGCCCTGCAGCGGATGAATCAATTCGGTGCGCCGCACGCTCTTTTTTAGCGCACGATTAACGCGTGATTTTTGCCCAGAGCAGAAGGCCGTTGTCCGAAATCGCCGTGATTTCTACGCTTTCCCCGTCGTGGTTCGCATCAGCAAGAGCGGCGTGGAAGAACCCTTCTCCGCCACCAAACTGGCAACCATCCGGCCATTGCCATGTTCCTCGAATGGCATACAGCACGCCGCCATCGTTAAGAGAAACACAGAGGCTTTTAGCGGTGGAAATCACCTGCGCAGAACACCCGTTGCGGCGGGTCATGATATTGAAATCTGTGGTTGTTCCGCCCGTCAGAGTTGCATTCAGCGCGATGTCTCCGCTGAATGCGAAAGGTTTGCCTGCCTCGCTGAGATGATGATCAATTTCCGGTTCAGCAAGCAGATGAACACCCCCGCCGCTCAGCAACGTGATGGAGCGGTCAATGCCGGGAAATGCGGAAAACGGGCCGTCCTGTGCGATGGTGGCGATACTGGCGCGCCAGTCGAAATCGGTTTTACCCGGCGGCCAGCTGAGGATTTCACGGGTTTCGCCGCCGCCGTTTCGCCACGGGCTGACCGGTAAGCTGTCGAAGGAGAAATGCTGCCAGTTCGTCATACGACATCCTCTGCCAGCTGATTCAGCAGGTGCAGGAAATCTTCTGCCGCTTCCTGTTGCTGTTCATGTTGCCCGCCGGTGATGCGCGCAACGCCGCCAACGAACACATCACGGATTTGCCCGGCATTTCCGGCAAACAGCCAGCGGTTAAGCAACTCGCTGTCTCTGGCGGCTGACAGATAAGGATCCTGCCCGTCGAGCACCAGCCAGTCGGCGCGATAACCCGCGGATAACTGCCCGATTGCCGCACCGCACGCCTGCGCGCCGCCCTGTAACGCCTGCGTATAGAGCACATCGCCGACGGAATTTTGCGAGGCCGTGGTCAGACGGTTGCGGCGCTGGTCACGCAGGCGCTGGCCGTATTCAAACCAGCGAAGTTCTTCCACCACGTTGAGGGAAACGTGGCTGTCGGAGCCAATTCCCCAGCGGCCAGATTGCGCGAGATAATCCACACCGTGGAAGATGCCGTCACCGAGGTTGGCCTCTGTGGTCGGACAAAGACCGGCCACCACCCCGCTGTTCGCCATGCTTGCCAGTTCAAACCGGTCGGCGTGTGTGGCGTGGATCAGGCACCAGCGGACATCGATGTCGATATTGTCATACAACCAGGCGATCGGGCGCTGCCCGCTCCAGCCCAGACAATCGTTCACTTCTTTTTGCTGTTCGGCGATATGGATATGCACCGGCGACTGTTTGTCACCCGCCGCCAATACCTGCTGCATTTGTTCGAGCGAAACGGCGCGCAGCGAATGGAAGCACAACCCCTGATTTTGCAGCGGCTGGTTTTTAATCTGCGCACGGATAATGTCCTGCTGTTGCAGGTAACCGTCGGCATCCTGAATAAACCGTTTTTGCCCGGCCTGCGCGGGCTGAGCGCCGAATCCGGCGTAGGTATAAAGCACCGGCAGCAGGGTCAGGCCGATACCGGTTTGCGCGGCTGCATGGCTCAGGTGTGCGGCCATTTCTCCGCGACTGGCATAAGGATTTCCGCTGATATCGTTGTGGAGATAGTGGAATTCGGCGACCTGCGTATAGCCACCTTTAAGCATTTCGATGTACAACTGACGGGCGATAACGCCAACCTGTTCCGGCGTCAGGCGCTGTACCATGCGATACATCAGGTCGCGCCATGTCCAGAAGCTGTCCTGCGGATCACCGGCGACTTCCGCCAGCCCCGCCATCACCCGCTGAAAAGCGTGAGAGTGCAGGTTGGGCATACCCGGCACGACCGGGCCGGAAAGGCGGATACAGCCTTGCGGATCACCACCGGGCGTCACGGCGCTCAGTATTCCGGCGACATCAACGTCCAGACGCACATTGTGCGCCCAGCCGTTGGCAAGTAAGGCGCGTGAAGCAAAATAAGCAGGCATGACAGCGTTCCTGATCAGCAAAGAGAAACATAAACGCAATTTTATAGAAACAATTGCAAAACTTTTAAGCGACTTGTCTATACATATACATATGCCTGATTGCGCTGTAAACTTGCAACAATCCTTTTTTTAAAAATTTAGTTTTCCGTCACGCCCTTTCCGTTACTTGCCACGAGTGGAAACTGATGAGCGTTCGGAGAAACTTTCCAAATACCTGTGTATTTTTTTGAGAGGTCAGAGACATGTCGGAGCCCACACCACTTTCTTCGCAAAGTGCAGCGCAACAGGGAGTGTCTCAGCAGACATTGTCCGAACTGGCTGCGGCCATGAGCGACACGCCCGCGCCGATTTATCAGCGCGTGAAGCAGGCAATCATCGGACAGATCCGCGCCGGTGTCTGGAAACCGCATCAGCGCGTCCCTTCTGAAAGTGAGCTGGTCAACGAGCTGGGCGTCAGCCGCATGACCATCAACCGTGCGCTGCGCGAACTGACCAGCGAAGGTTTTCTGATTCGCATGCAGGGCGTCGGGACGTTCGTCGCCGAAGCCAAGGCCTACACGCCGATGCTCGAAGTGCATAATATCGCCGATGAAATTGCCCAGCGCGGGCACCGCCACGACAGCAAGATTCTGGTCTGTGAAGCCCGTCTGGCTGACGCCGAACAGGCGCTTCAGCTTGGTATTGCGCCGGGCGCGATGCTGTTTTACTCGCAGATTGTGCATTACGAAAACAATGTGCCGGTGCAGATTGAAGACCGTTTTGTTAACCCGGAAACTGCGCCGGATTACCTTCAGCAAGTACTCAATAAGCAAACGCCGTACATCTATCTGATGGAAATCGCGCCCCTGACCGCCGGTGAACACCGCGTTGAAGCGGTGAGTGCCAGCGACGAACAGCGCGAACTTTTGCAACTCAGTGAGCATGAGCCCTGCCTCTTAATTCATCGCCGTACCTGGAGCGGCAGCCGCGTGGTGACCTCTGCGCGCCTGATTTATCCGGGTTCCCGCTACCAGCTGTTCGGGCGTTTCACCAGCCACGGCTGATGCCTTTTCATTCCGCCATACCCTAATCGCGGCCGTTCCGGGCCGCTATCGTTTCGTTTAAATTTTGGAAGACGTCTCGTAATAAGAAAAAACTATCGCTGGCTGCCTTGCCGGTTCAGCGGTTATGCGTTAGGTTGACTTTAGTTGTCTATACAAGATGAATTCAGCCTGGAGCCTGTCATGCCGGTAGCACTTTCCCCCTGTTTGTCTTCCGAACCGCCCTCTCACTGTGACAGCGTATGGCGCGGTGCCACGCTGGTAACCATGAAAGACGGGCATTACAACCTGATCGAAAACGGCGCGATTGCCGTCACCGGCGGCAAGATTGTCTGGACGGGTAGCGCGGCGGATTGCCCGGCCTTTTCTTACGCCCGGCAGCACGATTTTGACGGCGGCATCATCACGCCGGGTTTTGTCGACTGCCATACGCATCTGGTGTTCGGGGGCGATCGCAGCGCTGAATTTGAACAGCGTTTAAACGGCGTGAGTTATGCCGAAATCGCGGCGGCAGGCGGCGGCATTCTCTCGACCGTAAACGCCACGCGTGAAGCCACGGAAGATGAACTGCTGGCACAGGCGTTATTCCGCCTCAAACCGCTGCTGGCCGAAGGCGTTACCTGCGTTGAGATTAAATCCGGCTATGGCCTGAGTGTGGAAAGCGAGCTGAAAATGCTGCGCGTGATCCGCAGACTGGGCGTGATGTTGCCGGTTGAGGTGAAATCCACCTGCCTTGCCGCGCACGCCCTGCCGCCTGAATTTAAGGGCCGTGCCGATGAGTATATTGATCTGATTTGTGACACGTTACTGCCGGTGGTCGCCAGCGAAAATCTGGCCGATGCGGTGGATGCGTTCTGTGAACATCTGGCGTTTTCGCCGGATCAGGTTGAACGGGTATTTACTGTGGCTGCGGCGCTGGGTTTGCCGGTCAAACTGCACGCGGAACAGCTTTCTTCGCTGCACGGCAGCGCGCTGGCGGCACGACATCACGCGCTCTCCGCGGATCATCTGGAATACGCCACGGAAGACGACGCCAAAGCGATGGCTGCCACCGGCACCGTCGCTGTTTTACTGCCGGGTGCCTACTATTTGCTGCGCGAAACGCAATGCCCGCCGGTGGCGCATTTCCGCCAGCACAACGTGCCGATGGCGCTGGCAAGCGACGCCAATCCGGGAACCTCCCCGGCGCTTTCGTTGCGTCTGATGCTCAATATGGGTTGCACGCTGTTTCGTCTCACACCGGAAGAAGCGCTGGCCGGGATCACCTGTCACGGCGCACGGGCGCTGGGTTTACAGGACACGCACGGCACGCTGGAAACGGGCAAAGTCGCTGATTTCATTCACTGGCCGCTGTCGCGACCGGCGGAACTGGTTTACTGGCTGGGCGGGCAGTTGCCCTGCACTATCGTTTATCGCGGAGAAATCCGGGGAGAATTTCGTTCATGAGTCTTTCAGCAGCAAACGTCATCGCCGATCCTTACCATTTCATTCCCGGCACCTCGCCGATACTGATCAGCATACCCCACGCAGGCACGCACCTGACGCCGGAAGTCGCCAGCGGGCTGAGTGATGCCGCCCTGCCGCTTTCGGATACTGACTGGCACATTCCACGGCTGTACGACTTCGCCCGCGCGCTGGGTGCCAGCATTCTGGTCGGCCAGTATTCACGTTTCGTGATTGACCTGAACCGTCCGTCCGACGATAAACCGCTCTACACCACGGCCACCACCGGTTTGTACCCGGATTTGTTGTTTGACGGGCGCGCCACGTTTAAACCGGAAATGACGCCGACTGACGCCCAGCGCCAGCAATATCTCGATGAAATCTGGCAGCCCTATCACCAGAAAATTCAGTCAGAACTGGCGCGGATGAAACAGGACTTCGGCTATGCGCTGCTGTTTGACGCCCACTCAATTGCCTCTATGATCCCCCGTCTTTTCGACGGCCAGTTGCCGGATCTGAATCTCGGCACCAACAGCGGTGAAAGCTGCGCGCCAGAACTGAGTGAAATCCTCGAAAAAACCTGCCAGCAGCAGACGCGTTTCACCCATGTTCTGAACGGCCGTTTTAAAGGCGGTTACATCACGCGGGCTTACGGCCAGCCAGAAAACGATATTCATGCTGTTCAGCTGGAACTGGCGCAGGTGAATTATATGGAGGAGATTGAGCCGTTCAGCTATTCAGAGGACAAAGCGGCTGAGCTCCAGGCATTGCTGAAGCCGTTGCTGGCGGGGATGCTGGCGTGGGGATCGGAGAGGTATAAACAGGGCGCTGTTTAATCACGCTTTTTATCGCTGACGTTTGGTAGATTAGGACTGTGTAAGTTTCGGTTTTTCACTTGCAGTGAGGCGATTTCAAAGGACCGAGAAAATTTCGGTTTCTCAATTGCAGCTATCACTCAGCGCCGGGTGCCGAAACCGACCAAAAGGGGAAAGTGCTTTCCCTCTCTTGGATCTCTCCCCGCTTTTTCAACAAGCGCTATCGCTCGCTGGCTATGTTTCAGCAGCCGCAGCTACTGCCGCGAAAACTTGCCGCTGCGCGGTTCCCTTGCTCGGTTTCGAGCCACAGGTCTCGAAACACTTCGCTCGGCAAGCTTTCTGAAAGCGGCTAACAGCTATGTAATTCTGCAAGCTTTCACGAACGGCTGGTTTGCTCCTCCCCCTGCGAAGGGGGAGGTCGGGAGGGGGTTTAGCAGGCCACTAAGCCGCTAAAACCAACACCCCATCCCGGCCTTCCCCTCGTGAGAGGGGAAGGAGAAAACCAACAATCGGCCTGCATCTATCTTCCGAATTATATAGCCTCTGGCCGCTTTCAAAACGACGTCGAGTGAGGAGTGAGAAACAGCGAGAGTCTTTTTTCGAGCAGGTTCGAACCCGAGGCGAGAGAACCGCGCAGCGGCGGCGTTTGCGGCACTAACGGTAGCCGCTGAAACATAGCCAGCGAGCGGCAGCACGCAGTTTAAGAGCCCGGGATTCTCAAGGGGCGTGGCGATAGGCGCTCCTTGAGGCCAGTTTGGGCGGCAACCCAAGGTTTTGAACTTGACCTCAGGCCAGTTTGGGCGGCAACCCAAGGTTTTGACCTTGACCTAAGGCCAGTTTGGGCGGCAACCCAAGGTTTTGACCTTGACCTAAGGCCAGCTTGGGGGGCAACCCAAGATCTTAGCGCCCAATGCCCGCTCAGGCATTACTTAAAGTCCGCATACGGGACTAACGGCTGCGGCGGCATATCCAAATCCCCCTGCCATCCGCTTAAGGAATATCTCGCGTACAGCAGATAATGACTCGGTGTGTAATCCTTCGCCTGCTGGATGTCGATCCCCGCACCCACTGTCCAGTGGGAACTGACGCGGCGTTCGACCAGCGCCTGCACCGTGTAACCAAACCCGGAACCGCTGCTGCCGGTTTCAATAGCGCCTTTGTCCGGCAGAGAATCCGGAATGAGACTCTGGATCGGATACCGCTTTTCGTCGCTGGTCGATGAACGTGACCACGAAACCGAACCGCCCAGCTGCCATGACCAGTTTTCGGTACGCTGACGGTAATTCACCGGCACTGATAATGAGAAATACTGCTGCGGGCTGTAGTAACCGCCCTGTCCCAGCGTGTAGCCGCTGAGATCTTTCTGGTAATGCCACAACATCGAACTGAGGCCGACGGTCGCGCGGCGGTTGTCTTCGTTGATGACTTTGTAGTAATAGCCGCCCATCAGGCGTTCGCGGGTGTTGTCTTCGACGTTTTCACCCGTCAGCTGATGCGCGCTGACGTCTGCCCAAACGCCGTTTGCCAGCCCCTGATCGTAGCTCAGGCCGAGGCTGGCACCGGTAGCGCGAACGCCGCCCCAGGTGGTGCCGGTTCCCGGATCTTTTGCACCGGCAAAGGAAAGCAGTGAGCTTGAAACGGGACGGCGTGAAACCGTGGTTGTCCAGCCGATATCGCCCCAGTCTCCGCTGTAGGCCAGCCCGCCGACCCAGTCAACGACCGGGAAGCCCAGCGGCGTGGTGCCCAGATCCCCTTTCCATTTGTCATTTTCCCAGCCCGCGCCAAGGCTGACGCCGTTGGCCGTCTGGCTGCGGTAGCTCCGGCAATTCTGATCACTACAGGTCCCGAAACTGGCCTCGTAGTTGCCGTTTTCGTTGTCGAACGTTCCCGCGTCCATACGCACCCAGTCGGCGCGCAGGAATCCACGTCCCTGATAAACCGGCATATCAGCCTGGAACATAGTGGTGTTGGCCGTGAGATCGGATTTACCCGGCGTTCCGCTGGAGCTCCAGGAGTCAGTGTCCACCGTGAAATTCACATCCTGCTGGCGGTAAAGGTCATGCGCGTCCGTGCGGATACCGCGTTTTAACCAATCATCGCTGGCGTTGTTGCGGGTCAGGCGGGTGTAACTGTCGTTGTCCTGCGGTTGCTTGTCGGTGATCCCGCTGGCGATCATCGCCTGTTCGTAATCCTGACGCGCCAGTTGCGGCTGACCGAGCTGTTGTTCGACATTAGCGGCATTGCGGTAAATCAGCGCTTTGTCCTGCCCGGCAGGTTGAGTTCGTGCTGCGGTTTTCAGCGGCTGTAACAGTGCGGCGGCACGTGAGGTTTCGCCCACGTCAAGCCACGCCATCGCGACGCGGCGCTGCTGATTCAGGCTCATGCCTTTCAGATCGGCCGTTTGCAGCAGATGTTTCGCCTGTGATTTTTGGCCCGCCGCTAACGCGGTATCAATATTGGTGAGGGTTTTATCGAGCTGAATGCGCTGCGCCATTTCGCGCATGTTGTCGTTCCACTTCGCTTGCGGCAGCGTATGCAGATGGCGCAAAGCCGCTTCGTCACGATCGGAGCCGGAAAGGTACAACGAATAGGCGTAAACCTGTTCAGGATCTGCCGGGCGTTTTGCCGCAAGATGCGCGAAAGCAGCGTCAGCCTGCGCCGGTTCTCCGGCTTCACGCAGGGCGTTGGCGTAGTGGTAAGTCGTCCAGACATCATCCGGATTGAGCTTCAGGGCTTCGGCATAACGGTTCGCCGCCTGATTCCACTGGCGGTTAGCGACATACTTTTCGGCCTGCGCTGTGACAATGTCACTTCTCAATCCGCGTTGTTTATCAATCAGTTTGGCCTGAGACGCAGCCGGTAATGAATTGAGGTAATCAAGCGCTTTTTGTGACGACTGACGCTGATAAATATTCACCAGCCCGCGCTGGGCGCTGCTGTTATCACGTTCCAGGCGCAGCGCGTGAAGATAAGCCTGCTCCGCCTGCGGGTCATTTTTGCGTGCTACGGCCACATCGCCCAGGCCAATCAGCGCCCACGGATCGCGCGAGTCAATACGCTGCGCCTGTTTGTAGGCGGCTTCGGCCTGACTGAGCTGGTTGGCTTTCAGCGCGTTATCGCCCTGACTGATTTTCAGCCAGTAGCTGTTGGTCTGGATAAGGCTGGTCCATTTACCGGAATTATAACCGTCGGTTTCCACGGCTTTGGCCCGTTCGAAAAGATTCAGCGCCTGCTGGCGGTTACCGGCGCGGGAATACGCCAGCCCCATTGCGCCCAGCACTTCGGCGTCATTCGGTTTGGCCTGTAACGCCTGTTTAAGCGGTGCGATTGCGCCCGTTGAACCGCCCTTACTGACCTGCGCCAGCCCGCGAACGCGCGCCTGATAATGAGGATCGGCCAGCAACGCCTGCTGACGCTGAAGTTCCTGCTGCGCCGCAATCACCTGCGGGCCGGTATCAAAGGTCGCAATAAACTGTTGCAGCGCATCAACGCTGGCATTGCTTACCGGCTGGTCTTTGATTTTCGCCAGCCAGAGATCAGCGGCAGGCGAACGGCCTTCGTTGGTGGTAGCAATCTGTTTCACCAGCCCGACCGCTTTGGCATTATCGCCTTCATCAAAGGCCATCTGCGCCAGTTGCAAACGCAACTGCACATCGCCCGGATACTGGTTATTCAGCGCCTGTAACTGCGCCTGCGCGCGCGCCTTTTGCCCCGGAAGACGGGCAACCAGTTGCCAGTATTCTACGGCCAGATCTAAGGTCGGCGGCTGACCATTGAAAAGCTGATCGTACTGCGCTTTAGCTTCATCCAGACGCCCTGCTATCGCCAGCAAACGCGTCTGCTGAAGTTTCTGCTGCATCTCCGGTGAAGCGATTTTCAGGCTTAACTGTGCCTGTCGGTATTCATCAGAACCGGGTGCCACTTCTTTAATTCTTTCAAGTTGCTGCTGCGCTTTACCCTGATCGCCCTCCCGCAGGGAAAGGCGCAGACGTGCGGACAACACTTTTGGATTTTGCGGATCCATTAATTCCAGACGAAACAGTGACTGACGCACAAGGTCGTCCTGATGGCTGGCTTCGCCAACGCGGACCTGTTCCAGCAACCACTGTTCGGGTGAAACCACCGGTGCCGAAATCGACGGCGTGGCAAGCAGGGCCAGCCCTAGCGTCAGGGCCAGCCGGTTGACAATAAACGGTACTCTGCGACGCGCGTTCACAGGCTTATTCCTGGTCATCATCAGACAAGCGACGACGCGCCAGAGAACGCAGGCCGGTCCACAGCAAGATAGCCGCCAGAATCACCACAATCACCGCCATCAGCGCCAGAAGTGCCGGATGGTTTGCCATCGCATTCCACACACGTTCCCACCACGGCAGATGGCCGACATAGTAGGTATCGCCGACTTTCAGGCTGTTCACGCCGGAGTCGCGCACCACGGTCACCGAGCCAAAGACCTGTGCCCGTTGTTTCGCGTCCTGCATTGAGGTGTTGAGCATTTCAAAGCCTTTCTGCCCATTCGCCATCAGCGCCACAACGCTGCGCTGGTCATAATAAGGCGACTGCAAACCGACAATGGCCGCTATCGGCCCCTGTGCGCTGATCTGCGTACGGGTATCGACGCGCGCATCGCTGGCAGGTGCGGTATTATCCGGTAATGCAGCCTGACGGATTGGCGTATTGACCGCATCGCGCGCCGCATCCAGCAGCAGGTTGGCTTTTTTGTCATCACGCAGAGTGTCGTCGCGCATTCCCTCGGGCAGGTTGCCGATCACCAGTAAATCCGCGTCGGTGGTTTTCGCCTTCGCCGCGTCTTCCGTCAGGCTGACGCCGAGAGACGGATAGCCTGTCAGGGCACCGATATTGCCCATCGCGTCAAGTAACGTGGTGAGCTGAACAGGCTGAGGCTGCGGCTGAACCAGTACCAGCGTCTGTGACAAATCGGCCATGCGGCTGAACGGGAAACCGGCATTAGCAAACGCCCGCAGATCCGGCATCGCCATAAAGTGGCGGTAACCGGAGAAATCGATGGTGGAACTGTCGTCGATCACGACGTGGTTTGGCACGGTGGTGTACGTCTCACAGCGCCCTTCAATTCCGCTCGCCAGCAGCGAGGTGTAATCGAAGTCAAAGCGCATCTGGTTGACTGCGCCGAGTTTGAGCGCCGGTATGTTCAGGTCTTTGCTGCCATCCAGCAGGCCCTGCAAGAGCGACAAATGCAGGAGCTGCGAATCTTCGTCGTGACCGGTTTTCAGGGTTAAATCCTGCACAAACTGGTTATTCAGGCTGATGCTCAGACGGGAGGTGTTTTTCAGCTGCGGCGAGGTATAGCGATATTTCAAACGCATATCGATACCGGTGCTGTTAATCAGGAACAGATCTGGCGGCAGATTGATGTTCACGGTGATCGGGTTCGGCTGAATGCCGTCCGACTGCAACTGTTCCGCGTACTGTTTAAGCTCACCGAAGTTCATCGGACGGTCTGTCCGCACCCAGTTTGGCGCGTCGTAAGGTTGACGTGGCTGGATAGGATCAACGTTATCCACGCCCACGGTTTCGCCACGGAACAGAATATTGCCCTGCGCAATGCCTTTTACGGCCGTCAGCAGATCGTTGTCATCACGCCCCAGGATCAGCAGCATTTTGACGTAAGGATTGTCCGCGCGGCTGATCATCTGCACGACCGGCCCTTTCACCGGCGGCATGTCTTTTAGGAAATCAGGACGTTTGTCGTTGGTGGCAAACACCACCGCGTGACTGTCCGGCAACTGGTTATACAACGTCGGGAAAGACTGCCCGCGCCATTGCGCTTTGGCACCAAACCACGAGGCCAGAATGGCAGCCGCCTGTTGCTGGCTGGCGTCCGGAGACGCGGCAAACACCATCGGTAAATCCAGCGGACGGCTGTCACGCGCATCAAAGAACGGCACCGGGAAATGCGCCAGATCGTTGCTGAGCGGCAGTTTCTGGTATTGCAGGCTGAGCGAACTGCCTTTGCCGATTTCCAGCCACAGCGTGGTGTTGGCCGGGTTTTCACAGACGTTCTGATAATGGCCAATGAACTCCAGCCGGATGCGGTTGAAGTCGGTGATGTAGCGCGGATCGATGACCATCTGTAAGTGATTTTTCTTGCCCAACTGATCTTTATCAATCACTTCAACGCCCATCAGCTGGTCGTTAAGATACACCTTAAGGTGCGATTGCACCGGGATCAGCGACGGCGACGGCGTGAACTCCAGATTCAGCGTGGACTGCGTCACCACTTCGTCACTGCGCACACCAAATTCGATTTGCCCGTTAGGCTGAATACCGCGCAGGGTAATCGCCCCCGGCGTAGGCGCGACATCGGCAAACGGCAGCGTCACGTTGCGTACCGGCGCACCCGGAATAATCATCGGATTTACCGCTGGCGCAACCATCGGCAATACGACTTGCGATGCCGGTGTATTTTGCGCGACGTCGGGAGCCGGAACATTGCCTGTGCGCGCCGGAGCCTGTTCGCTAAAGGCCGGAGCCGCTGAACCCAAAGCCAATGTCATCAATGCGGATGCCATTAAAGTCGTCAAAGGAAGTCTTTTCATTGTTTTGTCATCATCAGGTTGGATTCATCAGGCTGAACGGTCAGCGGAGGATTGCGTGGCGCAAACGACAGCAACCAGCAGCCAAACGCCTGTGTTCTGGAGGCCAGCGGGCGATATTGTTTCGGGGCAATGTCCAGCATCCGCAGATAACCGCGGATCCCCAGCCCCAGCACTTCGCGCAGGCTTTCCATCGGTTTGTCTTCCGGGAAAGCGTCTTCCCGCAACACCCAGCTGTCAGCACGGGCAAAGGTACATTGAATGAAATCGATATGCTGTTGTGTGGTTAAAGGCAGAAGCTGCATACCGATGCTTTTGCCAAAGACACGGCTGATTTGCATCGGGAAAGTATATTCCTGCTGTCCCCGGTGAAGCAGTAACGTGACGTTGTCACCCGCCTGAAACTGGCTTGCACTCTCGGTTTCCAGCCCGACACCGTTGTCGGAGTAGTCCTGCACGGTACACACATAAATGTGTCCGTCCGGGCGCATTAAAGACGCGGGCATTTTGGCTTCCACGCGGTGAGCCTGACGCACCTGTTTGGATTCAAATGCCACCGCAATCGCCCCGCCCAAAATGATCATGTTGTAAATCACCCACGCCATACTCACCAGTACGGTCAGAATTTCGTCCGGGCGGCCATAGATCACGCGATAAATACCGAAAAACAGACCGGCCAGATTGAGCAGCATCAGAATCTGGTACGGGCGGCTGATTTTCCAGTCGACATACGCGTGTTTGTTCAGGCCACCTTTTGCCGTGACGTTAAAGGTCCCGGCGTGCGGATTAAACAGCGCGACGGTCGTCGGCCTGGCGATATACCACGCCAGCACGGTTTCGTAGATTTCGTTCCAGAAGGAATGGCGGTATTTGCCCTGCACCCGCGAGTTGGTCAGGCTGGCGTGGATCATGTGCGGCAGCACGTACAGCGCGATCGCCAGCGCAGGCGCATAAATGACGTAAGCGTGCAGCAGCAAAAATGCCAGCGGCGCGGTCAGGAATATGAGGCGTGGAATACCGGCCAGAAAGTGCATCATGGCGTTGGCATAACACAACCGTTGTGCCAGTTTCAGCCCTTTGCCAAACAGCGGGTTATCCAGGCGGAAAATCTGCACCATCCCGCGCGCCCAGCGGATACGCTGGCTGACGTGCGCCGACAGGCTTTCTGTTGCCAGACCGGCGGCCTGCGGAATGCGGATATACGCCGAGCTGTAGCCGTGACGGTGCATACGCAGTGAGGTGTGCGCATCTTCCGTGACGGTTTCAACCGCTATACCGCCGATTTCATCAAGCACGTCACGACGTAAAACCGCACACGAACCGCAGAAGAAACTGGCATCCCACAGGTCGTTCCCGTCCTGCACCAGCCCGTAGAACAGCTCGCCTTCATTTGGCGTGCGGCGCATACGGCCCAGGTTGCGTTCGAAAGGATCCGGCGAGAAGAAGTGATGCGGCGTCTGCAACATGCTGAGTTTTTTGTCTTTGAAGAACCAGCCGACGGTCAGTTGCAGGAAAGAACGGGTCGGTACGTGGTCGCAGTCAAAAATTGCCACCAGCTCACTTTTGGCATATTTCAGCGCGTGGTTGATGTTCCCCGCTTTCGCATGTTCATGCGTTTCGCGGGCAATATACCGGACGCCAATTTCATGGGCAAAATCGGCGAACTCCTGCCGGTTGCCGTCATCAAGCAGATAAATAGTGAGTTTCTCGCGCGGCCAGTCCAGCCCGAGTGCGGCATACAGCGTCGGTTTCACCACACTCAGATCTTCGTTATAGGTCGGGATCATCAGATCCACTGTCGGCCACGTCGATACATCCGCAGGCATCGGCACCGGTTTGCGGTTTAACGGCCAGATGGTCTGGATATACCCGAGTACCAGCACGGTCCAGGAATAGGTTTCCGCGCCCAGCAGCAGCAAGCCGCAAATCAGGCTAAGCGGATCATCCCAGTTTAACGTCGAGGTATAACGCCACCATAAGTAGCGGCAGGAAATGGTCAGCGAGAGAACAATCAGCATCAGCGCGGGGAAACGGCCCGGTATCCGCCGGATGATCATCGCAATGCTCCAGAGCAGCACCACGAAAACAAACTGAGCGATATAGCCGAAAGGCTGCGAAATACAGAACATTGCCAGCGTAATCGCCACAAGGCTGGTCAGTATGATCAGCACGCGTTTGCCAAGGCGATTCATCTTACCAATGCGGCGTGTGACACGAATTTCAAGCGGATTCAGTTTGACCTGCTTTGGCAGTGATTCGAGCCACAGAATGAATTTCTCGCGTAAACGTTGTGGCCAGCGGGCATAAACCACGCGTTCGCGCAGGCCGTTTGAAGGGATAATCACCAGCAACCACAGGCTCTGAACCACATAACGCAAAGGGTCGGCCAGACGGGGTTTGGACAGCGACAACTGAGGATACCAGCGACTGCGCTGCGCTTGCAGGTTTCGCCAGGCAGGCGATTCAAAGCGCAGGAATAGCCAGCACAAAGCAAGGCAAAAAACCATTGTTCCCGAGGCCAGCCGTGAGGCCCGGTTAGCGCGATACAACCGGTAGCGGTCTTGTAATTCAGACACCACCGGTGGCACCAGAAACAGGTTGAGCAGGCGGTTCATTTTATCGGGCCCCGCGCAAATTCAGCAGGAACCAGTTCGCCAGCGTGTTAATTTCACGGCTGATTTTACTGTTGGCTTTCCACTCACCGACCGGCTGTTTGGCCGCCAGAGATTCCGCCATCGCTTCGTCGCGGTGTAAAATTACCGGGATCATCGTCGGCAAGGTTTCCTGCCATAGCAGCAAAATGTCTTGCTGTAACTGGCTGGACGGAACGAACTGATTCACCAGATAACGACCATTTGCCGGTAAAGCGCGCTGATGAAGACGGATGTGAGATTGCGTGTCAGTGTGGAGCAAGACGAGTGTGCTGTCGGCGATAGCCTGAGCGGGCAGCGGATCGGCGGCGGGAGAATCAATCAGGATCCAGTCATAAACGCCGCTGTTCCTGAGCTGTGTGATGGCTTTTTGCCAGTCAAATTCCGGCGCACCGGCACTGTCAGCGCCCACAAAACCGTAAGGTAAAAAGTCCAGATGCGCGTGATAGCGCATGGCGGATTTTTGCCAGGGCTCACCGGCATTAACAGCAGAACACCAGCCACGCGTTTGTGTGAAAGGCATTCCGAAGTGCAGACGCAACAAATTTTCCGGTGAAAAATCTATCACCAGAACCTTTTCATTAAGTTGCGCGAGCCCCCAGGCCAGTGCTGCGGTGACTGACGTTGTTCCCGTTCCGCCACGAAAGCCCTGTAACGCAATGACAGCCATCTTATTTCTTCTCCGCGCCGTGTTTATCGTATTGCGCCAGCTCAGCCAGTAATGGCCAGCGGGACATTAGTTGCGGAATTTTTTCTTTACGGGCAACGTCCACATAATTTAATTCAGACAAAGAAAAAAGGTGACTCAGTGCAAAGAAATCGTCATCTTTTGTGGGTTCGGATTCTTCCGAGTCTACAATATTGGGTCCCACTGCTTGCCCTCCCTGCTTCAATCAAAACGCCAACGCTCCGGCACGTACAAAATTACCGCAGCCATTAGGCATTTTAGTATCAAACATTATTGTGAAGAATTATGATTATTTAATGTAGCAATGATAGAATTTATTATACTCACATTTATCAGTGTGTCCCAAGCAGACTTTTTATCAAACCCGAATACAAGCAGATTAACTATATGGCACTCTCCTTTTCATTGGGCATGAAGCAATACTGGAATGGATTAGCCCAAATGCAGGGCCGGGGACTTTACTGGGTCAACGCTGACAAACAGGAAGCCGCGTATCATCTGTGCGGACAGGCTCTTGAGGCTCAGCAGGGCGAAACTCCTGTCACCGTATTGTTCCCACAGCACAATTTAATTTGCGCTGAAGAAGAAAATAGACTAACCGATGATCACATTCTCCTCTCTCATTTGAAGCAGCACCCCAGGCAAACGTTTTATTACCAGTTAGCCAGCGGGAAGAAAGCGTTTCTTGGGTTGCCCGGCGATATTAACCGGTTGCCTCATCATGCCGCGTCTTTAATGATTCTATTACTTCCCGCCACCACCTGGCAGATGCTAAATGATAAACAATTCGCCCGCTGGGTGAGCGAAATGAGAGCAAGCGCAAATAATAAAGATGCCACGCTCCTTATTATCTGCTACGGCGCAGGTATTAATGTGGTTAAAACTCAGCTTCATTTATATCATCGCAATATATACGGTCTGGCCGATTTAAAAACTGATGTTGATCCTAATCAGTGGGGCATTTCCTGGTGGCACGACGCAACAGGTGCTGAGGCCAATACGCTCTATCCGCTGGTTCCGCGGCAGACAGGCTGGGAAATTCTGAAGAATACACCGGCATCCGTGGCCGAACAGGCGGGTGACGACCAGTGGATGTTGCTGGCCGAACGTTCCGTGCTGGAAGGCGCACCGGCACTGTCTGAGCGCTGGTTCCTGTTTGACAGCAATGAAGATCTGGTCGAAAGAGCCTCACACGCCCGTTCGGCGACAGTCATTTTTGCCCTGAGCGGTAATGACGCAGTGGAAGTGATGGCGCGCCAGATCCACCGTTTGCGTATGCAACGCGGCACGGGTTTGAAAATTGTGGTGCGTGAAATGAACTCCTCGCTGCGCTACGTGGATCAGCGTTTGCTGCAAGCCTGTGGCGCAAATCTGGTGGTTCCGCAGGCCGCGCGTCTGTCTAATTTCCTGACGCTGCTCGACGATCTGCAAAACCTCACATTCTCCCGCCATGTACAGGATGATATTGAAACGCTGCTCGACAGTCGTTTGCCGACGCACCATAAAGGCTATCTGCCGCTGCCTGTTTTTTGCAGCGTCATGAACGATATCTGGAACCACGCTTCGCTCGCCACCGAATCGCGCGGTTTGCTGATTTCACTGCGCCCTGCCGCCGGGATCAGCCCGCAGCAGGCGATGTCGCTGTGTTCCCTGCGCCGCGATGGCGATATTCTTACCGTGACCGAACGGCATCTCTATCTGTTCCTGTCGAACTGTCAGGTCAGTGATGTCGAAAACGTGCTGGCCTTCCTGTTCAACCTGCCGGTGAAAGACGTTTTCACCAGCCAGACATTCTGGAGTCAGGAGCTGGATATTCAGACCGAGGTTCGTCGTCTTGCGGCTAAACCGCCGATGGCAAAAGCCGTGACCGGCCCTGAAGCCTATGTGCCACAAAAAGCAGAACCGCTGAAACGCGCGCAGGTCCACGCCCCTGTGCCGGTGACGCTCGCGTTGAACGACGCGCCAGTTCAGCAGCAGCCGGAGTAAGCGAAATGGATATCCAGGACATTATTGAGATTTTTATTCTGGCCGCGGTGATTTTCATTCCGCTGGGATACGCCTTGCGCAGCCGCCTTCCCGGCTGGAAAAACCGTCTGGCGACACGTTTTCTTTCACCTCGTTATCTAACCCCGATGACAGTCAGCATGATCAGTAAGAACCGTAAACGTTCCGATACGCTGACTGACGCTTCTGCGGTTACTGGGAAATCCAAGACTCCACTATGAACGAACCGAATTCACCTTCACCGCGTTTGCGGATCTGGCAATCCTGGCGCGGACTTGGCGCCTGGAACTACTATTTTTTACTTAAATTCGTTCTGCTCTCACAGGGTTACCTGAATTTTGATGCGCTGAGCAATCTGGTGTTTGCCGCCGCGTTACTCTTCCCGTTGCCTTCACTGCGTCTGCACCGCTGGCGTCAGTGGCTCGCCCTGCCGTTTGGTCTGGCGCTGCTGTATCACGACACCTGGCTGCCGGGCTGGCGCTCGATTGTAAATCAGGGCGCGGACGTCGCCGGATTCAGCATGAGTTATCTGCTCGAACTGGCTGACCGTTTCATTAACTGGCAGTGGATTGCCGTCGGTTTTGCATTGCTGGTGGGTTACCTGTTTGTTTCCCAGTGGGTGCGTCTGACCACATTCACCGTGCTCGCACTGCTGTGGGTGAATTTCAGTGGCATGATTACGCCGTTTTTTGCGCATTCCCCGGCGGCCACGGTGGCGCAAAACACCGCCGTCGCGCCTGCTGCCAGCACGGCGCAGGCTGCCGGAGCCAACACAGTTAACGGCCCGCCAACCAATGCCAATCTGAGCGCTTATCTGGAGCAGTTCTACCAGAACGAAAGCCGCAAGGCGACGAAGTTCCCGGACGCACTGCCTGCCGATGCCCAGCCTTTCGACCTGCTGGTGATCAACATCTGTTCGCTGGCCTGGTCAGATCTGGACGCGGTAAATCTTGCCAGTTCACCGCTGTGGTCGCGTTTTGATTTCGTGTTCAGCAATTTCAACTCGGCGACCGCTTACAGCGGCCCGGCGTCAATTCGCCTGTTGCGCGCAAGCTGCGGTCAGACCTCGCACCACAATCTGTACCAGCCTGCCGGTGAGCAATGTTATTTGTTTGACGATCTGGCGCGTCTGGGCTTCACCAACCAGCTTGCGATGGATCACACGGGCGTGTTTGGTAATTACATCGGCAACCTGCGTGACGATGCGGACATGAAAGCCCCGCTGATGTCACAGGCGGGTCTGGGTTATGAACTGACGTCGTTCGACGGTTCACCGATTTTCAACGACGGGCAGCTGTTCACCCGCTGGCTGGAAAATCAGGAAAAAGCAGGCACGGCACGTACAGCCACCTTCTTCAACCTGATCCCGCTGCACGATGGCAACCGTTACGTGGGCAGCAATAAAGGCGCGGATTATCATAACCGTGCGCAGACCCTGCTTAATCAGCTGAATACCTTTATGGATCAGCTGGAGAAATCGGGCCGTAAAGTGATGCTGGTGGTTGTGCCGGAACACGGCGCAGCGCTGGTCGGCGATAAGATGCAGATTTCCGGTTTGCGCGATATCCCGAGCCCTGGCATTACGCACATTCCTGTCGGCGTGAAATTCTTCGGTATGCAGGCACCGCACGCGTCAACGCCGATGAAAATCGACGGCCCGAGCAGCTACATGGCGATTTCCGAAATGGTTTCCCGCGCCGTTGATGGCAAAGTCTTCACCAGCCCGACGATGGACTGGAAAACCTTCGCTTCCAACCTGCCGCAGACTCCGCTGGTTTCAGAAAATGAAAACTCGGTGGTGATGGAATATCAGGGGAAAATTTATATCCGGTTAAATGGCGGAAGCTGGGTGCCTTACCCGAGTTGAGGGGAAGCCAGACCGGGCTTCGGGGCGGTTTTTCACTTGCAGTGAGGGGCCGTAAATTGATCGAGAAAGTTTCGGTTTTACACTTGCAGCGATCGCTCAGCGGCTCGCGCCGAAACCGACCAAAGAGGCCCAGGACGGGGCCTCTTTGGAATCTCCACGTCTTTTTTACTACGCGCTATCGCTGGGCCGATGGACGTGTTCTGTGACATCTGCGTGTGGCGCGAAATCTTGCCGCTGCGCGGTGCCTTCTCTACGGGCTTCGAGCCTTGCGGTCTCGAACCCTCGGTCAGCAAAATTTCTGAGCGCGCCATCTCACCATAAAAAATACCGAGTGTTTCTTTGGTTTTTGAAAAATAAATGCCAGGGCAAGGTTGCGAACTATGAGCCTCTTGCCGCTTTCAAAACGACGTTGAGCGAGCGGTGAGAAACGGCGAGAGTCTGTTTTCGAGCTGGTTCAAACCCGAAGCGAAAGTACCGCGCAGCGGCGGCGTTTGCGGCACTAGCCGGAGTGGCTGGAACAGTGCCAGCAAGCGACAGCGCGCAGTTAAAGAGCCCGGGATTCTCAAGGGGCGCGGCGACAGGCGCTCCTTGAGGCCAGTTTGGGTGGCAACCCAAGGTTTTGAACTTGACCTTGAAGCCAGTTTGGGTGGCAACCCAAGGTTTTGAATTTGGAATTAAAAAGCGCCCCCGATGCCCGCTCAGGCATCAATCACTCGGCAAAAAGCTGATCGTACACATGTTGTAAATGCCGGCTCATCCGCGCTTTCGCGCCGGCACCATCACCCGCCAGAATGGCATCCAAAATCCCCTGATGATCGGCGTTCATCTCGCGGGCGAAATCGACTTCGGTGTAATGACTTTCAAGCCGCATAAACCGGCGGGAACGACGTTTGTCCCACAGGTATCCCATCATGTCGTGCAGGACTTCGTTGCCGGTCATTTCACTGATCATCAGATGGAAACGGCGGTCGGCTTCCAGAAAAGCATCATTGTTGGCATTCAGGCCGCTTAACTCATCGGCGATTTCTTTCAGTTTGGCTCTCTGGTCGTCCGTGCCGTTCAGCGCGGCCAGTTCGGCGGTCATTGATTCGTAAATCTGCCGCGCCCTGACCAGCGATTGCAGGCTGAACTCTTCTTCTGACGTCATCACCGGCGCGGCAGGTGTGGCCTGCGGGAGCGGGTCGTTGACGTAAACGCCGTTGCCTGTGCGGATTTCCACCCAGCCGGTGATCTCCAGCGCAATCAGCGCTTCACGTATCGATGAGCGGCTGACGCCCAGCTGTTTGGCCAAATCGCGCTCAGAAGGGATCATCGCCCCCGGCGCGAACTGGCCGGTATTAATGCAATTAATCAATACATTAGAAATCTGGCGATAGAGCCTTTCGACTTTCAGGGTGGGCAAATCCATTATTTTCTCCGTGCAGGTGCTGGATCCTAAATCTGTTATCCCGATCACATTAATGATCGGTTCGATGCTGAATCATATGTCGGTCTGATGGCCTGACCAGCAGACCACCTGACCAGACCGCGCATTAAGATTGAACTTATCACCGGCCATGCGTCAACTACATTCAGATGTCAGATAACAATTTTAAGGAAAAAACATGGAACAGACTTGGCGTTGGTACGGCCCGAATGACCCGGTTTCACTGGATGATGTGCGTCAGGCTGGCGCGACCGGCGTGGTGACCGCCCTGCACCATATCCCGAACGGTGAAGTCTGGCCGGTGGATGAAATCAAAAAACGTCAGGCGCAGCTGGAAGCTAAAGGTCTGGTGTGGTCCGTGGTAGAAAGTATTCCGGTGCATGAAGAAATCAAAACCCGCAGCGGAAACGTCGATCAGCACATCGCCAATTATCAGCAATCCATCCGTAACCTGGCGGAATGTGGCATCGACACGGTCTGCTACAACTTCATGCCGGTTCTGGACTGGACGCGTACCGATCTGGGTTATTTATTGCCGGACGGTTCCCGCGCTCTGCGTTTTGACCACATCGCGTTTGCCGCTTTCGAATTGCATCTTCTGAAACGCGAAGGCGCGAAATCTTATTACAGCGCGGAAGAACAAAAACAGGCTGCGGATTACTTTGCTGCAATGACGCAGGCAGAGAAAGACCAGCTGGTTTCCAACATTATTGCCGGTTTACCGGGCGCGGAAGAAGGCTATACGCTGGATCAGTTCCGTGCGCGTCTGGCCACTTACGACGGCATTGATAAAGCTAAACTGCGCGAAAACATGGCGCATTTCCTGCGCAGTATCGTGCCGGTTGCTGAGCAATGCGGTCTGAGCCTGGCGGTTCACCCGGATGATCCTCCGCGCCCTATCCTCGGCCTGCCGCGCATTATCTCCACCATCGAAGATATGCAATGGCTGAAAGAAACGGTCGACAGCATCCACAACGGTTTCTGTTTCTGCACCGGTTCTTACGGCGTTCGCGAAGACAATGATTTGGTGAAGATGATGACCACCTACGCAGACCGCGTTCACTTCATCCATCTGCGCGCCACCCAGCGTGAAGAGATCCCGGGCAGTTTCCACGAAGCGGATCATTTAGACGGTGATGTGGATATGGTGGCAGTCATCAAAGCCATCCTGACCGAAGAACAAACCCGCCGCAAAGCCGGTAACCTGCGCGCAATCCCGATGCGTCCGGATCACGGGCATCAGATGCTCGATGATCTGCATAAGAAGACGAATCCGGGGTACTCGGCGATCGGGCGCTTACGCGGCTTGGCGGAATTGCGCGGCGTTGAGCGGGCACTGAAGCAAAGTTTCTTCAGCGAGTAACCTCGCGGGGGGATTGCTGACCGCAGAGGTTTTGGTTTTTCACTTGCAGTGAAGGGGCTGAATTCTCTGACCGAGGAAATTTCGGTTTCTCAATTGCAGTGAAGGTGCTCATAGCGGATGGAGGAAATTTCGGTTTCTCAATTGCGGTGATCGCTCAGCGGCTGGTGCCGAAACCGAGCAAGGGAGGAAAGTGCTTTTCCTCCCTTGCATCCCTCCTCGCTTTTTTCAACACGCGCTGTCGCTGGGTCGACGGACATGTTCTGCAACACCTGCGTGTGGCGCGAAATCTTGCCGCTGCGCGGTTCCTTCATTTCGGTCTTCGAGCCTTAGGTCTCGAAACGCTCATTCAGCAAAATTTCTGAGTGCGCCATCTCACCGTTCAAAATAATCGATTTTCAGACTTCTTAGTTTATTTAAAATAATGAATAGCATGGCGAGGTTGTGAACTAAAAAGCCATTGGCCGCTTTCAAAAATCGCGCCGTAGGGAGAGGTGGAAAACCGCGAATCTTTTCGCGCGGTTTGTAACCCGACTGGCGGGAACCGCGCAGCGGCGGGATTTTGCGGCAATAGCCGTAGCTGCTGAAACATAGCCAGCCAGCGGTAGCGCGCAGTAATAAAGACGTGGAGATTCAAAAGAGGGGCCGTCTTGCCCCTCTTTTGTCGGTTTAGGCACAGCGCGTTAAGCGATCACCGCAATTGAGAAACCGAAACTTTCTCTATTCTCAGCTTTAGCGTAAATTTCGGCGCAACGAAATAAGCGATCACCGCAATTGGGAAACCGAAACTTTCTCGGTCAGAGAATTCAGCCCCTCACTGCAAGTGAAAAGCCGCCAGTTGCAGCGGCCTCTGCAAATCAGAAATGATATGAAACCTGATTCTCCTGCTCCGGCCACGGCTGCGATTTGTACGGTTTGGCCGGGTAATTAATCTCCACGCTGCGGCGGCGGAAATCACTCGGGCTCACCCCTACCCGCTTGCGGAAAACACGCGAGAAATACAACTGATCGTCATAACCCACCACGCGGCCAATGGTCGCAATCGATTCCTGGGTAGTCTGTAACAGCAGTTTGGCGCGGATCACACGCTGATCTTCACGCCAGCGCAGAATGTTGATCCCGACCTGTTCGCGGAATAAATGCGCCAGACGCGATGGCGACAGGCAAACGTGGCGTGCGACTTCATCGATGCGCAACTCACCGGCCAGATTGCCGGTAATAAACTGGCAGGCTTCGATGACGCGCGGATCCATAATCTTTTGCGGACTCTGCGGGTCTTCTTCCATTGCGCGCAGCAATAGGCGCTCCAGCAGATTCATTCCTAATTCTTCACAGAAACGACGGCCCGATTTTTGGGTTTGTTCAATGTTGGCAAATAACCGGTCGAATTCCAGCAGCAAGGTGTTATTTGGCAGGGAAAGACGCCCGACGTCGCGGGTTTTAGTGTGCCATTCCAGCCAGTCCGCCCAGTAGGCGCGCGGACGGAAATACACCCAGCGGTGATACCACGAATCGGCATTGGCCGAACGGGCGTATAAATGACGCGCTTTCGGCGGAAACAGCAAAAGGTCGCCGGGATTGCAGTAAAACGTGTCTTCACCGTCAAAGACTTTCCCCTGCCCTTTGACCGTCAGATTAAGAATGTACCCTTTCATGCCGCCGGGGCGGTCAATCGCGAAATCCAGCGGCCCGTCAGCAAGGATCGGTGTCATACCGGCGACCAGATAGGCATTGAAACTGTAACCCGGCAACAGCGGGTTTTGCTGCTGATCCTGAATCATACGGTGATACATCGAACCTCCTGAAACTTATCGTGGCTATGGACTTTTTATCTATTCTAATCGGCGGTGAAAACGCTGCCAGCAAACGTTACTAATTTGTGAACAACAACGCGTTTTTACGGCATTTAACCCCTGTAAGCGTTAAATGCCGTCGGTATTACGCGGTGAAAGCGTTATCACAAAACCGAATTAAACGGTCTTTTTCGCTTTCTGTTTATAACGGTCGAAGATCACCGCCGCCAGCAGGATCAGACCACGTACCACGTATTGTGAGAACGGAGAAATGTTCAGCAGATTCATCGCATTTTCTACGGTGCCCAGGATCAGGATGCCGGAAACCACGTAGGAAATTTTGCCGATCCCGCCTTTCAGTGAAACGCCGCCCAGCACGCAGGCGGAGATGACGATCAGCTCAAAGCCCAGAGAGGTCATTGGCTGGCCGCTGGTCATACGCGACGCCAGAATGATCCCCGCCGCCGCCGATACCAGCCCGGAGAGCACAAAGATGATGATTTTCGTGCGAACCACCGGCACACCGGCCAGGCGCGCCGCATCTTCATTACCGCCAATCGCCAGCGTGTTACGCCCGAAAGTGGTTTTGTTCAGCAGCAGACCGAAGATAATCAGGCAGCCGACAGTCAGCCAGATCGGCGCAGGCAGGCCGAACCAGTTAGCATAGCCGAGCGCGAAGAAACGTTCGTCTTCGATACCGACTGCTTTACCGTCAGAAATGATGTACGCCAGACCGCGCACAATCTGCATGGTGGCAAGTGTGGTGATCAGCGCATTGATTTTCAGGCGGGCGATAACGAAACCGTTGAGCAAACCGGTCAGCATCCCCAGCAGTAAACCGGCAGCGACGCCAATCCACAGGCTTTCAGTCATGTTGATGACCACCGCCGTGGTGACACCGGCGCAGGCAATCACCGAGGCAACGGACAGGTCGAAGTCACCGGACGCCAGGCAGAACAGCATCCCGCAGGCCACCATGCCCGACATTGAAATCGCCAGCCCCAGGCCTTTCATGTTGATGAAAGAGCTGAAGTTCGGCACGAAAACAGAACAGGCGATAAACAGCACGGCGAACACGACTAACATGCCGTAGCTGTCCCAGATACGCATCAGCCCTTGCCCGCTGCGCGACGCAGCTGAAGGTTGATCCGGTTTGGCTGAATTGGTTGTCATACTCGACATAATTTTTTTGCTCCTCAGTCAGGCAGCGTCAGGGGCAGAGTCAAGATCTGGCGTTCGCAGCATGGCGAGCCCCAGCGCTTTTTCTTCGGTTGCGTCGTCGTGCATCAGTTGTCCGGAGATGGCGCCTTCGCGCATCACCACAATTCTGTCGGCCAGACCCAGCACTTCCGGTAAATCACTGGAGGCAAACAGCACGGCAATGCCCTGTTTCGCCAGTGAGTAAATCACGTTGTAGATTTCATGCTTGGCACCGACGTCAATTCCGCGCGTCGGTTCGTCGAGCAAAATGACTTTCATGTCTTCCGACAGCCAGCGGCCAAGAATGGCTTTCTGCTGGTTGCCGCCGGACAGGTTCATGATCAGCTGCTGGTCGGACGGGGTTTTGATGTTCAGCGCTTCAATATGTTTGCGCGCATTTTTGACTTCCCAGGCGTTGTTAATCAGGCACCCCGCTTTCACCGTTTTGCGGCGGGCGCTGATGTTGATGTTGTCGCGCACAGAATGCACCGGAATGATGCCGTCGGCCTTGCGGTCTTCCGGGCACAGCATGATGCCGAGGCGGATGGCGTCAGCCGGTTTGCGGATATTCAGCGCTTCGCCGTCCAGCCGGACGGTGCCGCCGGTAATGCGCGTGCCGCCGAACAGACCTTTCATCAGCTCACTGCGCCCGGCACCCACCAGCCCGAACAGACCGACGATTTCCCCCTGACGCACGGTCAGGCTGACCGGCGTTCTCACGCCCGGCGCTTTGACGTCATCCAGCTCCAGACGGATTTCGCCGTGCGGGCGCGGCGCGTAACCGTAGATGTCATCCAGATTACGACCCACCATCGCCTGCACCAGCTTGCTGTTATCGACCTGCGTCATGTCGTCGAAAGTCCGCACGTAACGACCATCTTTGAAAACAGTGACAGCGTCACTTAATGCAAAAATTTCTTCCATTCTGTGTGAAACATACAAAATGACGCGCCCTTCGGCACGTAACTCGCGGATAACGCGGAATAATTGTTCGATTTCACGGGCAGACAGCGAGCTGGTCGGTTCGTCAAACGCAATGATTTTGGCGTTACGCGCCAGCGCTTTGGCGATTTCCACCATCTGCCACTGGCCGATGGAGAGATATTTCAGCGGCGTGTCGGGGTCGATATCCAGCCCGAGATGCTCCAGCTGGATTTTGGTTTCATAGCGCAGCAATTTACGGTTCACGAACCCGTGTTTACTCGGCAACTGCCCGAGATAAATGTTTTCTGCCACCGTCATTTCCGGCACCAGATGCAGTTCCTGATAAATGATCGCCACACCGGCATCGAGCGCATCGGTGGTGTTGTTAAACGCCACCGGCTGGCCTTTGATGTGAATATTGCCCTGCGACGGCTGATAATTTCCGCTGAGGATTTTCAGCAGCGTGGATTTGCCCGCGCCGTTTTCGCCCATCAGCGCATGAATTTGTCCGGCGTAACAATTGAATGAAATACCGTCCAGCGCTTTCACGCCCGGAAAAGTTTTGCCAATGTCATGGAATTCCAGATACGGCCTGGCCGCATCAAACTCCGTCAGTGACGGTGTCAGCAAAGGCGTCTTATTTGAAGATTGCTGAGTCATAGTGGCTACCTGGAAAATATGTGAAAGATTTCAAACCGATTACTGCACCACAGAAAACAGTCGCATTTCTTAACCGTCGTCCGGGGTGCAGTAACTCAATTCAGGTCAGGCAAAAATTACATCAGGCCTTTCTTCTTCAGTTCTTCTTTGAAGTTGTCGCGGGTAATCAATACAACATCCGTCACTTCGGTGAATTTCGGGGGTTCAACGCCTTTGGTCACCCATTCGTTCAGCATCTGGATACTTTTGTAACCGTGGATATCCGGGCTTGGTAACAGGGAGCCGTAGAAGCCGGTTTGTGCGCTTTTTGACAGCTCATTCACCGCATCCACACCGTTGATGCCGATGCCGATCACGTTCGCAGCCTTAAAGCCCTGACCTTCCGTTGCACGCACGCCACCCAGAACGGTGTTGTCGTTCATGCCGATGATCAGCCAGTTTTTTACGTCAGGATGTTGCACCAGCAGGGAGTTACCGGCATCCAGTGCGCCGGGGATGTCGTTAGATTTTGTCGGGACTTTATAGATTTGTTTTACCGGGAAACCGGCGGCTTTCAGCGCGTCCATAGAACCGGAAGTGCGGCGGCGCGCAGTGTCCAGCTCATCAGCCGTGATGGCCATAACGCCGGTGTCGGCGACTTTCCAGCCGCGTTTTTGCATTTCTTTATACAGTTCCTGGCCCTGACGTTCGCCGATTTTGGTCGCGGCCATCATGACTAATGGCACATCATCCATCGGTTTGCCTTTGGCATTCACAAACTGGTCATCGACCTGGATCACTTTCATGTCATAGCTGCGGGCCTTGGCCATAATGGCCGGGCCAAGACGCGGGTCTGGTGTGCAGATAACAAAGCCTTTCGCGCCGTTTGCCGCGAGGCTGTCAATGGCATTCAGCGTTTTTTCGCCATCCGGTACGGCAATTTTAATGACCTCAAAGTTCAGATCCTTACCGGCTTTATCAGCGAAGCGCCATTCAGTCTGGAACCACGGCTCTTCCGGCTGTTTAACCAGGAAACCCAGCTTCGGATTTTCGGCTGCCATAGCTGAATGTGACATAACGGCAGCTAAACCAACCGCCGCTAACGCCTTAGTGAATTTATGCATGATGTTCTCCGACTTTTATTGTTGTTTTTCACGATCCCGGCCCTGAATGGGAAGGTTTGCCATCGTCGTGAAAACGTTATCAGTAGCGTAAGGAAACAAATTCGGAGTGCGGCGAAGTCCGGTATATAGCGGATTTACGTCACACTCTCTTGTAAGACGCAGTCAGTTTTAGCGGTAATTTTGCAGCGAAATGTAGAGCGCTATCACACGGCGGGAAAACAGCAGGTTTGTACATAGATATAGCGATTTTAGCCAAACGCTAACATTTGACCAACCTCACAGAAACATCATGAGGAGCAGATTTGTGCATACTTCCAGCTAACGCCTCCTCACTCACTTTTTGCCATCCTCCTACTGTTAGAGCAATTCGATTCGCCGCCGTAATGACTACGGCAAACCTGAAGGAGTGAGAAAGAATGACGCAAGGTGCGATTGCTCTTGGTCTTGATTTTGGCAGCGATTCCGTCCGGGCACTGGCCGTTGATTGTCAGACCGGTGCCGAGATGGAAACCGACGTGGTTTACTACCCGCGCTGGAATGAGGGGCGCTACTGTGATGCGGCAATAAATCAGTTCCGCCACCATCCGCTTGATTATATTGAAGCGATGGAACAGGCGATTAAAAACGTCGTACAACGTCTGGGCCATGAACGCGCTGCACGCGTGATCGGTATCGGCGTCGATTCCACCGGTTCCACGCCCGCGCCGGTGGACAAAGACGGCAACATTCTGGCACTGAATCCTGAATTCGCCGAAAACCCGAACGCCATGTTCGTGTTATGGAAAGATCACACGGCAATAGAAGAAGCCGAAGAGATTAACCGTCTGTGCCGCAGCGGGGATTTCCCCGACTATTCCCGCTATATCGGCGGCGTTTACTCCTCCGAATGGTTCTGGGCCAAAATTCTCCATGTTTCCCGCGCCGACAACGCTGTCACTAAAGCCGCCGCTTCCTGGGTGGAATTGTGCGACTGGGTGCCTGCCCTGCTTTCCGGCACCACTGCGCCGGACAAAGTCGTGCGTGGCCGTTGCAGCGCCGGGCACAAAATGCTCTGGCATCCGTCGTGGGGTGGCCTGCCGCCGAAAGAGTTTTTCGCAGCACTCGACCCGTTATTAGTGGAAGACCTGCCGTATCCGCTGTTTACCGAAACCGTCACTGCCGAACAGGCCGTGGGCAAGCTTACCCCTGAATGGGCACAGCGCCTGGGTTTACCGGCGAGCGTGGTGCTTTCCGGCGGTGCGTTTGACTGCCACATGGGCGCGGTCGGTGCCGGTGCGCAGCCTTACACGCTGGTCAAAGTCATCGGTACCTCCACCTGCGACATCCTGATTGCCGATAAAGAACGCGTGAACGACCGCGCGATTGCCGGGATTTGTGGTCAGGTAGAAGGCAGCGTTGTGCCGGACATGATCGGGATGGAAGCCGGGCAATCTGCGTTTGGCGACATGTACGCGTGGTTCAGCCGCCTGCTGAGCTGGCCGCTGATTCAGGCCGCGAAGGCCCATCCGGAACTGAAAGAACAGCTCACCGCCTTACAAAAAAATCTGCTGCCCGACCTGACCGCCGCGTGGGCCGCGAATCCAAAGCTGGATCATCTGCCGCTGGTGCTCGACTGGTTTAACGGACGCCGGACGCCGTTTGCCAATCAGCGCCTGAAAGGCGTCATTACTGACATCAATCTCGGCACCGAAGCGCCGGAACTGTTCGGCGGTTTCATTGCGGCCACCGCCTTTGGTGCGCGCGCGATTATGGAATGTTTCGAACAACAGGATATTCCGGTTGAAAACGTTCTCACCCTCGGCGGTATTGCCCGTAAATCGCCGGTCATCATGCAGGTTTGCGCCGACGCCATGAACCGCCCGTTACAGATTGTCGCCTCCGATCAGTGCTGTGCGCTGGGTGCCGCCATCTTTGCCGCCGTCGCGGCCGGAGAGTTCAAAGACGTCCCTGCCGCTCAGGAAAAAATGGCGTGCAGCATCGAACGCACGTTGTTGCCGGATCCGCAGCGCGTCGAACAATACCAGCGCCTGTACGAACGTTATCAGCAATGGTGTGCCACCACTGAACCGCTGTTTGCAGCGAAAACAGCACACTGACTATTTTTTCGAAAACGGCTTTTTCAAACATCTGAAATTCAGGAGTGATTAATGGACGCGTTTAAACATCTCGAAGTGTGGTTCGCTATTGGCAGTCAGCATCTGTACGGGCCGGAAACGTTACGTCAGGTAAAGGAAAACGCCGAGAAGGTGGTCAATGGCCTGAACTCAGAAGCCGGATTGCCGGTCAAACTGGTGCTCAAACCGCTGGTGACCACGCCGGATGAAATCACGGCACTGTGCCGCGAAGCCAACTATGCGAATTCCTGCATCGGGCTGATTACCTGGCTGCACACCTTCTCGCCGGCCAAAATGTGGATTGCCGGTCTGAGCATCCTGCATAAACCGCTGCTCCAATTCCATACGCAGTTCAACGCTGAAATTCCGTGGGATTCTATGGACATGGACTTTATGAACCTGAACCAGACCGCCCACGGCGGCCGTGAATTCGGTTTCATCGGCGCGCGTATGCGTCAGCAACATTCTGTGGTCGCCGGTCACTGGCAGGATGGCGAATCGCACCGCCGCATTGCTCAGTGGATGCGCGTTGCCGCGGCGAAAAATGAAAGCCAGCATCTGAAAGTCGCCCGCTTCGGCGATAACATGCGTGAAGTGGCGGTGACCGAAGGCGATAAAGTGGCTGCGCAAATTCAGTTCGGCTACAGCATCAATGCCTACGGCATCGGCGATCTGGTCAGCGTGATTAACGAAGTCAGCAAAGGCGACATCGACCATCTGGTGGAAGAGTACGAATCCACTTACCGCCTGACGGATGCCGTGAAACTCAACGGCGAACGTCGCGAAAACCTGCTGGACGCAGCAAAAATCGAACTGGGCATGACCCGTTTCCTGGAACAGGGGAAATTCGGCGCATTCACCACCAACTTTGAAGATCTGCACGGCATGAAACAACTGCCGGGGCTGGCGGTACAGCGTCTGATGCAAAAAGGCTACGGCTTTGGCGGCGAAGGCGACTGGAAAACCGCGGCCCTGCTGCGCATCATGAAAGTGATGGCCAGCGGCCTGAAAGGCGGCACGTCGTTCATGGAAGATTACACGTACAACTTCAAGCCGGGCAACGATCTGGTCGTCGGTTCGCACATGCTGGAAGTGTGCCCGTCGATTGCCAAAGAAGAAAAACCGCTGCTCGATGCGCAATATCTGGGCATAGGCGGCAAAGCGGATCCGGCGCGTCTGATTTTCTCCACCCCGGCAGGCCCGGCGGTCAACGCCAGCGTCATCGACATGGGCGACCGTTTCCGTCTGCTGGTGAATCAGGTGGATACCATCGAGCAACCTCATCCGCTACCAAAACTGCCGGTTGCCCGTGCAATCTGGAAAGCCCAGCCTTCTCTGGCAACGGCGGCAGAAGCCTGGATCCTCGGCGGCGGCGCGCACCACACGGTGTTCTCGCAGGCGCTGGACATCGACGCAATGCGGTTGTACGCGGAACTGTCCGGGATTGAGTTGCTGGTGATTGATAACGACACGACGCTGGCGGACTTCAAGAATCAGATCCGGTGGAATGAAGTTTATTACAAGCTCTGCAGCCGCTAATGGGCTGTTTTAAAAACGAGTTTTTTTAATTTTCTTAAGTGCGGTGATCACGCAGCCCAAGTCAAAACCTTGGGTTGCCACCCAAACCGGCCTCAGGGGTGGCTTATCGCCGCCACCCCTAAGAACCCCGGGCTCTTTCACTGCGCGCTACCGCTTGCTGGCCATGTTTCAGTAATTTCTGCTAGTGCCGCAAAATCCCGCCGCTGCGCGGTTCCTTCCCGTCGGATTACAAACCGCGCGAAAAAATACGCGGTTTTCCACCTCTCCTTCCAGCGTGATTTTTGAAAGCGGCCACTGGCTATGTAATTCGAAAGATGGATGCTGGATGGTCTTGATTTGCTCCTTCTCCTCTCACGAGGGGAAGGCCGGGATGGGGTGTTGGTTTTAGCGACTCAGTGGCTTGCTAAACCCCCTCCCAGCCTCTAATGCTGATCGTTTAAGAGAACTTGAACGATCCTGCAGTTAGGCGACAATCTGGCTCAAACATCGTTTGAGCCAGACACCTTATGAGCCTACTTTCCGAACAACTTCAGGTTGCCGCCGCATTTAACTACCCTGAATCTATTGATTCTTTTCAAAAAAATATTCCTCTCGAATGGATTGAACAAGCTCTCAGTCAAACCGGCAGAGCGACTGTTCGCAGACGAAGATTTCCCGCTGAACAGGTCGTCTGGCTTGTCCTTGGAATTGCTTTGATGCGTAACCGTTCTATTTCTGATGTCTGCGATAAACTCGATTTAGCCTTTCCTGACAGCCACGGTAATTTCTCGCCCATGGCAACGAGTAGTCTGGTCAAAGCCAGGCAGCGCCTGGGGTTCGAGCCCCTTCGACATCTTTTCTATTCCACCTCTGAGCAGTGGGACAAAGAAGATACGGAAAAATTTGTATGTGGCCTCAAAGTATTCAGCGTCGACGGAACCCAATTCAGAGCCCCGGATACTCCTGAGAATAAATCCTTTGGTTTTGCTTCCGGTAGTAACTCATTCCCTTCGGTTTTACTCGTTGCGCTTATGTCTGCGCGCAGTCATTTGATCACTGATGTTGCATTTGGGCCGGTAAAGAACAGCGAAATATATTATGCACAACAGTTGGTTAGCTCCGTTCAGGAAAACTCACTGACCCTCTTTGACCGGGCTTACTTTTCCGCAGAACTTTTACTTTCCTGGGAAGGCGCAGGAGCGAATACACACTGGCTAACACCGGTGAAAAGTAAAATGAGGCACAAAGTTATCGAGCAGTATTCTGAATACGATCAGCTTATTGAAATGCCGGTTTCTCCGCAGGCCAGAAAACAGTTCCCGCATCTTCCCCACACATGGTTGGCTCGTAAGGTATTGATAATAAAACCTTCTGGAGAGATAAAAGAATTCATTACATCAATGAAAGACCCTGAAAAATATCCTTTCGAAGACATCATTCAAGTGTACTGGGAAAGATGGGAAATAGAACAAGGTTACAGCGAGCTAAAATGCAGTCAGTTGGGAAATACAAATATCTTAAGAAGCCAAAAACCGGCGGGGATCTACCAGGAAATTTGGGGAATATTAATTAGTTACAATCTCGTTCGATTGGAAATGAGGCGAATGGCTGATGACTTCAATGTCCACCCTTTGCGCATAAGCTTCATAAATGCATTGCGGCTGATACAAGAGGAATTTTTGTGGTGTTCAGGGCGAACGCCGGGAACAATACCTAGAAAACTAAGAGACTTACGAGAGTCAGGTAAGCGATTAATCTTACCTGAAAAACGCAAAAGGCCAGCTTATCCAAGAGAAGTACTGGCTCGCCCTGCAAAGTATCCAACTAAAAAGAAAGCCGCTCGTTCTTAAGCGAGCGGCATTACTCCCAGCCTCCCCCTTCGCAGGGGGAGGTGCAAACCAAACCACTGTAATAGGGTGAAAAAGCCAGTGGCCGCTTTCAGAAAGCTTGCTGAGTAAGTGTTTCGAGACCGTGGGCTCGAAGACCGAAACGAAGGAACCGCGCAGCGGCAAGTTTTCGCGGCAATAGCTGTGGCTGCTGAAACTTAGCCAGCAAGCGACAGCGCGTGTTGTAAAAAGACGCGGAGATTCCAAAGAGGGCTCGTCATAGCCCTCTTTGGTCGGTTTCGACACCAGCCGCTGAGCGGTCACTGAACGTGAAAAACCGAAACATCCTCAATCTGCTATCAGCGCCTCAACGGCAAGCGAAAAACCAAAACTCACCCGGTTAATCCGTTAAGCCGCCTGCAAAGGCAATTTGCGTCACCTTTCTAAAAGGTGTCACATCCCGGTCACATTCCCCCTTTACCCTCACCTCCACTAATAAGTCCCAAAGAGGATAGTACAAACATGATCATTCCAGCTAAATCCAGCGGGAATGCGCTGTCGCGCACCTGTCCCGCTATCGCTATCCATCAGGTTTCCCATTTCTTCGGGAGCAACCCGGTACTCAATCACGTCAATCTGACGGTGCCCAAAGGTACGATCCTCGCGTTGCTGGGGCCTTCGGGCTGCGGCAAAAGCACGTTGCTGAAAATGCTCGCCGGACTGCTCAATCCGGCATCCGGGGAGATCCGCTTCGACGGTGAAATCGTCGCCAGCGGTTCGTTCAGTCTGCCGCCAGAAAAACGCAATCTCGGCATGGCCTTTCAGGATTACGCGCTATGGCCGCACATGAGCGTCAGGCAAAACGTCGCGTTTCCGCTGCAAATGCGTGGCATCAAAGGTCAGGCGCAGGCAGAAAAAGTGATGGCAGCGCTGGAACGCGTCGGACTGGCGGATTTCGTCTCGCGCCGCCCTTCTGAGCTTTCCGGCGGGCAGCAACAGCGCGTTGCCCTCGCCCGCGCCATCGTCGCCGAACCCCGCATCCTGCTGTTTGACGAACCCCTGTCGAATCTCGACCGCGATTTACGCGAAAGCCTGTGTGAAGAAATGGCGGTGTTGTTGCGCCAGCTCGGCACCACAGCCGTTTACGTCACGCACGATCAGCACGAAGCCCGCGCGCTCGCCCATCGTATTGCCCGCATGGACAAGGGTGCTATCGCCCGTATTGACACGATTGATCCTTCCGCAGTTTCACCTTTTGTTGCTTAACCTCTGATGGGATAAAAATGATGAACCGCACACTCAGCACTTTTCGTAAGAACAGCACAACGTTTTCCCGGACTCAAACAGGCGTAATGACCGCAATGACTCTTTCTCTCGCAATGGCCGCAGGCAGTGCACAGGCGCTGACGCTCTACACCGCCGGGCCGGGTTCTCTGGCAAAAAAACTGGCAGCAGGCTATGAAAAACAAACCGGCGTGAAAGTGGACGTTTTCCAGGCCACCACCGGCAAAGTGATGGCACGTCTGGACGCCGAGCAGGCCAATCCGCGCGCTGATGTGCTGATTTCGGCATCGTGGGATACCGCAACCGATCTCGAAAAACGCGGCTGGCTGCTGGAATATCAGAGCCCGAACGCGGAGCCGGTTCCGGCGCAATTCAAAACGCCTTATTACGTCGCGCAGGGAATTTCCGCGCTGGGCATCGTGTGGAATACCAAAAGCGGCACGACTGAGCCAAAAGACTGGGGCGATTTAGCCAAACCGGAATTCAAAGACAAAGTGACAACGCCGGATCCGTCGCTTTCCGGTGCGTCGCTGGATTTGCTGATCGGGTTACAAAATGCCCACGCGCAGCAGGCGTGGAAGCTGTTTGAAGATCTGAAAGCCAACGGCATGATTATCGCCGGACCCAACGCACAGGCGCTGACGCCAGTGTTACAGGGCGCGAAAGCCGCCGTGTTTGGCGCGGTGGATTATGTCTCTTACGCCAGCGTGCAGGACGGCGAATCCGTCAAAGTGATTTTCCCGAGCAGCGGCACGGCGATCGCCCCGCGCCCGATGATGATCCTCAAATCCAGCCAGCAGCAAAAAGAAGCCAAAGCGTTTATCGATTACGCGCTGTCGCCTGAAGGCCAGAAACTGGTGGCCGATGCGTGGCTGATGCCAGCCCGCACCGATATCGACGCCAAACGTCCGTTGTTTAAATCGCTGAAACTGTTGCCGGAAGCCTCCCAGGCCTCGGCGTCGCGCAAAGACGTGCTCGAGCGTTTTGCGAAACTGTTCGGTCAGCAGTAATCCTGTCACGGGCTGTGAAAGCAGCCCGTTTCCCCTCTCCGGACAACAACGACAAAACCCATGAACAGAAATGCTTTATTGCCCGGCGTAACGGGCATCGCGTTGTTATTGCTGGTCGCCGTGCCGGTCAGTTTTGTGATTTTACAGGCGGTTTTCCCGCATCTCGATACCGGGGTTTATTCCGCACCGTTCAGAGCATTTACCCGCGTTTTCGCCGAACCTCAGCTACGTGAACTGTTTTCCACCACGATCAAAGTCGGGCTGGGCGTCGCGCTGTGCAGCGGATTAATCGGTATTCCGCTCGGCGCACTGCGTGGCCTGTTTGCCCTGCCGGGCGCGGCGCTGTGGGACGTCCTGTTTCTGGTGCCCTTTTTGCTGCCGCCTTACATTGCAGCCCTGTCGTGGATGCTGGCGCTGCAAACCCACGGTTATGTGCAGCAACTGGTGCCGTGGCTGCATCTCAACGATTTCCTGTTTTCCGTAACAGGCATGGTTATTGTGATGACGCTGAACGTTTTTCCGGTGGTGTATTTCGCGGTGTCACGCAGCATGGCCGCCAGCGGCAGCCGTCTGGCTGATGTGGCCCGTATTCACGGCGCGGGCCCGTGGCGCGCCTTTTCCCGCGTGACGTTACCGATGGCGCTGCCCGCGATGGCGTCGAGTTTGCTGCTGGCGTTTACGTTATCCATTGAAGAATACGGCGTGCCCGGCGCGCTCGGTTCGCGCAGCGGCGTGATGTTGCTGACCACCGGCATCGAAGCGCGTCTGGCCGACTGGCCGATTGATTTACCCGGCGCGGCGGTGCTTTCGCTGATGCTGGTGGCGATCGCGTTGTGCGCTTACAGCGTTCAGCGCGCGGTTGTGGCGGGTAAAAATGTGGAAAGCATGACCGGCAAACCCGCCGATATCACACAGAAACGGCTGAAAGGCTGGACGATCCCGGTGCTGGCATTATTCACGCTGGTCACGCTGATTGCCGTAGCGCTGCCGATTTTGTCCATGATGGCTACCGCGTTTTCCGGCACGCTTTCCGGCGGGCTTTCGCTGTCGAACCTGACGTTACGTCATTTCGGCGCGTTATTTGCCGCCCACGGCGACGCGCTCAGCGCCCTGTCAACCAGCCTCAGTCTGGCGCTCGGCACGGCATTAATCGCGGGCGCGACGGGCTTGCTGGCGTCGTGGCTGGTGGTGGTCAGAAAAATCCGCGGTTCGGCGCTGATTGACGGATTGTCTTTATTACCGGCGGCGTTGCCGGGCATTGTGGTCGGCGTAGGGCTGATTCTGGCGTGGAACCGCAGCTTCTGGCCGGTCACGCCTTACAACACCTGGGCGATTTTGCTGCTCGCTTATTGTTGCCTGTTGTTGCCTTATCCGGTGCGTTACGTCAGTGCGGCGTTAAAGCAGATCGGCGGAAATCTGGATGCGGCGGCGCGGGTGCATGGTGCGACAGCGGCGCAAACGCTGCGCCTGATCCTGCTGCCGCTGGTGTTTCCCAGCCTGCTGGCATCAATGATGATGGTGTTTGCCGTCGCGTCGCGTGAACTGGTGACGTCGCTGCTGCTTTCTCCGGCGGGCGTGCAGACCGTTTCGGTCTATGTGTGGCGGCAGTTTGAACAGGGATCGGTGGGAGATGGCATGGCGATGGCGTCGGTTGCGGTGTTACTGAGCCTGACGCTGATGCTGGCCGCCGTCAGGCTTCAACGAAAACCGCTGGCTTAACTTTCCTGCTGCGGTTCTGTGTGCGGGCGGTCGCCAGCCGGAATTAACAACCCGGCGGCAACCGCCAGTACGGAAATAATGGCGGAAACCATAAAGACCCAGTGCAGGGACGCCGCCACGCTTTCGATCATCGCCGCCAGATGATGGCTTTCCATCGCATTGCGCGTGGTTTTTTCCATCAGTTGCTGAACCGGATCATTCACCTGCGGCAGGCGATATTGCAGATTCAGATTCAGCGTTGCGCCCAGCACGGCGGTGCCAATTGCCGAACCTAACATGCGGGTAAATAGCGTGGATGCGGTCGCAATCCCGCGGATCGCCGGTTCCGCATTATTCTGCACCGACACGAGAAACGTGGTGTTGGAAAGCCCCATTCCAGCGCCGATTGAGAAGGCTGCCAGACGCGCCATCCACAACCCGGAATCAGGCGAAAGAAACAGAAGCGCCACACTTCCGCCCAACAGCAAAACGCCGCCCAGGACCGCCGTCGCGCGGTACGACGAGGCCTGCATCAGCCGGCTGCTGATCATACTTGCCAGCGGCCAGCCGATGGACATCAGCGCCAGCGTGGTGCCCGCCTCCAGCGGCGTGCCACCGAGAACGCCCTGCACGTAGGTCGGCAGAAACGCGCTGATCCCCATCATTGTCGCGCCGATAATCAGGCCGCCAATGTTACCGGCAATAATCACTTTGCTTTCCCACAGTGCCAGCGGAAACAGCGGTTCAGGCGTTTTACGCTCCTGACGGATCAGCAAATATTCGCTGATCACCGACAGAACAATCAGCGCCAGCGCCCAGTAGCCCAGCACTTCGGCCTGAAGCAACGCCAGAAGCAGCGCTGCAACGGAAAGCGTTAGATAACCGGTTCCGGCCAGATCCAGCTTATGTTGTTTTCGCTCTCCATCCGGCGGCAGGTATTTGAGCAGAATCGCCATCGCCACCAGACCAATCGGCACATTGACCCAAAACACCACCGCCCACGGGAAATGCGAAACGATAAACGCGCCCATCAGCGGGCCGACAATCGCCGAAACGCCCCACACGCTGGACAAATATCCCTGCGCTTTCGCGCGTTCCTGCGGGCCATAAACATTGGCAATCAGCGTGGTCGCAATCGGCGTGATCGCCCCTGCGCCCAGCCCCTGCAAGGCGCGGAAAGCGATCATCCAGGCCAGCGAGGGCGCGAATCCGCACAATACGGAACCAATAAGAAACAGCGTCGTGCCGATGAAAAACATCTTCCGGCAACCGTACAAATCCGCCAGCCGCCCGTAAATGGGCACGGTAATCGCCTGCGTCAGCAGATAGACGGCAAAGACCCAGCCGAGCAGCGAGAAACCGCCGAGATCGCCGATGATGGTCGGCATCGCGGTCGCCACAATCGTGACTTCCACGGCCGCCATAAACATCGATAACATGCAGGCAGTGAGAATTAACGGGCGGTGCGATGATTTTACAACGGGAGTCGTGACGGCCATGTTCTCTGTTTTCGTTAGATTATGCGCTCAGGCAGATAGGCGAACTATACACAAACTACAGACACACAAACTATAGACAAAAAAGCGGCTCAGGGTTTGGCACTCTGAGCCGCTTTGTTTGATTTATGCGTGACAACGTCACTGTTCAGGCTTTGGTTAACGTTTTCAGCTTCAGGCTGGACAGGTCAATATATTTGGCCATATCGCGGGTTTCTGCGCGAGGTAAATAAGGAATTTCCCCCAGCAGCGGCGCGGAAATATTGGCACTGATCGCATCAATAGTTTCCTGATAGTGGGCAAGGCACGGGTTAATTCGGTTTGCGACCCAACCCAGCAGCGGTAAACCATCGGCGATAATCGCCTGCGCCGTTAATAACGCGTGGCTGACACAGCCTTCCTGAATACCGACCACTAATACCACCGGCATATTTTGCTGGCGAACCCAGTCTGAATATAAAAGATGCGGAGTAATCAATGTTCTCCAGCCATCGCACCCTTCTACGACCACTGAATCTGCCTCTTCACGCATGAAGTTGAGGCCACTGGTCATTATTTCAAAAATATTCTCAGGAACCTGGCTGGCATAAATATCTTCGTCAGCTAAGGCCAGAGGGGTTATTTTATTAAAAGGATAAGCAATAGAAGATGACTGCTGGAGAGTTACCGCATCTTTATTTCGAACCCCGTCGGCCAGCTCCTGGCTGCCAGTTGCAATAGGTTTATAGCCTAAAACGCAGCGATCCTGCGCGGCTAAGGCCTGAAGCAAGGCACGTGTGACAATGGTTTTACCTACACGGGCGTCGGTACCCGTGACGAAAAAGTGCGTTAACATGAAATTCAGGCTCCGGGATCTCTCCGTCTTATTGAAAGATAGCCTCCGGTAAGAAAAAGCCGCCAGAGACAAAGTAACAGCAGAAAGTCTAGGCGATGAGAGATGAGAGCGGTTTGCGTTAGCGCAATGTTTTGTTGGGTGGACTGAAAGGAATACGCATAAGGTTAGACGAATTTATTAATGACATAACCCGATGGAACAACTGAAATTAATGAAATCCACTGACAAATTGTGACGTCACGACGTTCAGCGGGCGATTCTTCTTGCTGATACAGATCAATAAAAGCCGCCACACCGAAAAATATAGCCCGCTAAGTATATTATCCCTGTAATAACTTAATCAGTAAGGAACCGCTATAAAGCGCGTCTTTAACTAATGCCGCGCCGGGCATCGTTCCCTGATTATAAAATTGCGTGGATTCCAGTTTGATATTTTCGCTATATGCGGGAAGCGATTGCTGCTGAATACAGGACATTATCGCGGGATGAAGAATATCCTGAGATAAATTAAGCGGTGAGCCGATCAGCACTTTTTCCGGATTAAACAGATTGACCATGATCGCCAGAATGCGCCCCACACTCTGTCCCACGCTGATAATCACATCACGCGCCAGCTGATCGCCCCGGTTTGCGGCGTCACACACTGCTTCAATCGTCAGCGAAACACCGTGCAGTAAACTGGCTGGCACCGGCACCGTCAGGCGCTGACGCACCAGATCCAAAATGCTGTCGGTACTGGCAACGGTTTCCAGACAACCATGATTGCCGCAATAACAACGCTTACCGTAAGGGTCAACCTGCGTATGCCCGATTTCGGCCACGCTGCTGCTGCCCGCGTGCAATACGCGTCCGCTGGTAATCACCCCTGCGCCCACGTTGTGGTCAATCACAATCTGCACCACATTTTTGCAGCCGCGCGACGCACCGTATAACGATTCCGCCAGCGTCCACGCGCCGATATCGTGCTGAACGTACACCGGAAGCCCCGTGTGCTCTGAAAGCGTATCGCCCAGCGGCATATCGAAAACGTCATGATAAAACGGCATACGGTGAACAATGCCCCGGCGCGCATCAATCATGCCCGGCAGGGTAATTGCGATGGCGGTCAGGCGCTCAAGTTTGCGCTGATGGCGGATAAAGAACTGATCGATTTCAGAAATGATACGTTTTAGCAGCGGCTCATGCGCCTGTTCCGGCAGCGGGAGCACTTCTTCCACCACCAGTTTGCTGCTCAGATCCCGCAGGCCTAAGGTGATTGACCCCAGGCTGATGCGTGCGGAAAGGTAGTGCCAGGCCTGCGTATCGAGGGCTAAACCAATGGCGGGACGCCCGCGGCTGCCCGGATCCTGAAACTCGGTTTCCAGCACCAGATGAGCCTGAATAAGTTCGCGGACAATCTTCGTAATACTGGCCGGAGCCAGTTGGGCTTTTTTGGAAAGTTCTATGCGCGAAATGGGACCAAACTGATCTATCAGGCGGTACACAGCACCGACATTGGTTTGTTTAATCTGATCAATATGGCCGGGCTGCCCGTCGGGGATCACTCAAGGAACTCCTGTTATTTTCGCGCTTCAAAATAAAGATTAGGGCTATGTTGGGGTTTTTGTCATATGTCGTCAACTATTTGATTCGTTATGTGATTTGGTGCACAAATTGCGGGAAAAGCCTCTCAGAATTGGCTGGAAATACAGCAAGTTCGTTCCGTTGCACGGTCAGTGTTCCTGCAACAGTAAATCCATAAACGCCCGCGTGGCTGCCGTCATCGGACGACGCGCATGATTCACCAGCCAGAGTTGCGTGGTCCCTTCCGTCTTTCCGAAACGCAAATAACGCACACCGTCGACCTGAATTCTCAGATACGACGCCGGTAGGATCGACACACCTAAACCCGCCGCCACCAGCCCGATAATGGTCAGCGGCTCGCCCACTTCCTGCGTGATATAAGGCGTAATGCCCTGCGCTTTAAGTTGTCCGAGAATATCGTCATACAGCGACGTGCCGACGTCTTTCGAGAAGAAAACAAAAGGCTGATCGGCCAGATGCTGAAACGTCAGTTCTCCGTCGGGCAGCGCGTTCAGCGGATTATCCTTGTGAACCACGGCAATCAGCGGTTCCGACAGAATCAGATGATGTTCCAGCTCATCCGGCAGATCGCCGTTGCGCATAATCCCCAGATCCAGCTTTCCTTCCAGCAGCGGTTCGATTTGCTGTTTGCTGTTGAGTTGCTCGATGCGGATATTGACGCCCGGATAGGTCAGCCGGAAATGATGCAGCGTGCGCGAAACCCGGCGCATAAAGGGCGCGGAAGACGTCAGCCCGAGCGTCAGGTTCCCGGCTTCACCGCGATGAATACGCGCCGCCTGTGCCGCCGCTTCATCAACACGCAGCAAGATCTGCCGGGCTTCCTGCAAGAATGCCTGTCCGGCCTGTGTCAGCCGCACGCTGCGGTTATTGCGGTAAAACAGCGCCGCACCGACGTGGGCTTCCAGCGCCTGAATTTGCTGGCTAAGCGGTGGCTGAGAGATATGTAACCGCACGGCGGCGCGACCAAAATGCAGCTCTTCCGCAACGGCGATGAAATAGCGTAAATGACGCAGTTCAATGTGGCTCATGGTTTTGGAGAATTATTCCTCATTGATATGTTTAATGTATCGATTTCGTGAAATTAATATATTAGACAATATAACGGCCACTGTTAAAATTTTCATACATTTTAAAATTTAGTTTTACAGCTCATCGCGTTAAGGAATTACAGTGAAAACCTCCCAGCGGATCCCCGCTGCACCAGCCAACGACTCTGTTAATGACGACGAATTAAATCCTGAAACCCCCGTCGCCCGTTCCGGCCTGAAAACCCCTTTTATCAAACGCGGGACACCGCAGTTTATCCGCGTCACGCTGGCTTTATTTTCAGCGGGTCTGGCGACGTTTGCCCTGCTCTATTGCGTTCAGCCAATACTTCCGGTGTTGTCGCATGATTTCGGCGTATCGCCGGCGACCAGCAGTTTATCGCTGTCGTTATCGACGGGCCTGATGGCGATTGGCCTGCTCTTTACCGGCCCGGTCTCTGACGCTGTGGGGCGTAAATCGGTCATGGTGGTGGCGCTGTTACTGGCCGCGGGGTGCACGCTGGTCTGTTCCTTTATGCAAAGCTGGGACGCCATTCTCATCATGCGCGCACTGATTGGTTTGTCGCTGAGCGGCGTGGCGGCGGTGGCAATGACGTATCTGAGTGAAGAGATTCACCCCAGCGTCGTGGCGTTTTCGATGGGGTTATACATCAGCGGGAATTCCATTGGCGGGATGAGCGGACGTCTGGTCAGCGGCGTTCTGACGGATTTCTTCTCGTGGCGTATCGCCATGGCGGTCGTCGGTTTCTTCGCGCTCGCCGCAGCGATCATGTTCTGGCGCATTCTCCCGCCATCGAAGCATTTCCGCGCCAGTTCGCTCAAACCGCGCAAATTACTGATTAACTTCAAACTGCACTGGCGCGACCAGGGGCTGCCGCTGCTATTTGCAGAAGGTTTCCTGCTGATGGGCAGCTTTGTGACCCTGTTCAACTACATCGGTTACCGCCTGCTCGCCACGCCGTACAACCTGAGTCAGGCCATCGTCGGTATCTTGTCGATTGTGTATCTGATGGGCACCTACAGCTCGCCGAAAGCCGGTGTAATGACCGGTGTTTATGGCCGCGGCCCGGTGCTGATTGGTTCAACGGCCATCATGCTGGTGGGGATTTTGATCACCGCCTTCTCGCCCGTCTGGATGATTTTCATCGGGATGATCCTGGTCACCGGCGGATTCTTCGCCGCCCACTCCGTCGCCAGCGGCTGGATCGGCCGCCGCGCCCGTCGCGCCAAAGGACAGGCCTCGTCACTTTATCTGTTCAGCTACTACGCGGGATCAAGCGTTGCCGGGACTTTGGGGGGATTCTTCTGGCACGCCTACGGGTGGATCGGAATTACGGGGTTTATCAGTTTGATGTTAATTGTCGGGGTCGGGGTGGGGATCCGGTTGATGCGGCTTTCTGAGGCAAAAGCCGCTTAATGCCATTTTAAGAACTTGGGTTGCCACCCAAACTGGCTTCAGGTCAAAATCAAAACCTTGGGTTGCCACCCAAACCGGCTTTAAGGTCAAAACCTTGGGTTGCCACCCAAACCGGCTTTAAGAGGCGCCTATCGCCGCGCCTCTTAAAAATCTCCGGCTCCTTCACTGCGCGCTACCGCTTGCTGGCAGTGTTTCAGCAGTTCCGGCTAGTGCCGCAAACGCCGCCGCTGCGCGGTTCTTTCGCTTCGGGTTCGAACCTGCTCGAAAAAAGACTCTCGCTGTTTCTTACCACTCTCTCAACGTCGTTTTGAAAGCGGCCAGTGACTTTCTAATTCACAACCTCACTGCTGATGGTTATTGAAAAGATGCCGTTGAATTCAGATAAGCCAGTGGCCGCTTTCAGAAAGCTTGCTGAGTGAGAGTTTCGAGACCGTGGGCTCGAAGACCGAAACGAAGGAACCGCGCAGCGGCAAGTTTTCGCGGCAATAGCGGTAGCGCCTGAAACGTAGCCAGCCAGCGATAGCGCGCAGTTAAAAAGCGCGGGTGTCCAGAGGGCGCGCGCGTTAACGCGCCCTTTGGGCCAGTTTGGGCGGCGAGCCCAAGGTTTTGACCTGGGTGGCAACCCAAGGTCTTGACCTGAGCTGAGCGATCACCGCAATTGAAAAACCGAAATTTTCTCGGTTTGCCTTTAGGTCTCAGCCCTCACTGCAAGTGAAAAACCAAATTTAGCTAATCCGCAGCGGGTTCAGGGCTGCCAGCCCGAATCACTCACCGAGTTTAGAAAGCCGCCTCTGGCTGTCCGCCTCAAACAACTGCACCCGCCCCGTATCAATCTGCACCCAAACTCTGTCCCCCGGTGCGGCACCGGATCTCACCATGCTGTAAACACTCAGCAGTTCGCCGCCGAAGTTTCCGTGGATAAGCTCACTCAGGCCGGTGGGTTCGATGAGCGTGACGTCGAGAGGAACCGCGCCCGGCGCGCCCTGTTCGCACAAGACAATGGCTTCGGGGCGCACGCCGTAGGTGACTTCTGCGCCACTTTTCAGGTTCGTAATCTGCGGGTCAACCGGCAGCGTCTGGCTGGCGTTGATGCGCAGCTGTGGCGCGGAATCACCCAGTTCCAGCGTGCCGCTGATGAAATTCATTGAGGGCGAACCGATGAAGCTGGCGACGAATTTATTGGCAGGTGTGTCGTAGAGTTCCAGCGGTGTGCCAACCTGCTGGATGACGCCGTGGTTGAGCACCACGATGCGGTCGGCAAGCGTCATGGCTTCGACCTGATCGTGGGTGACGTAAACAATGGTGTTGCGCATACGCTGGTGCAGGCTTTTGATTTCAATGCGCATCTGCCCGCGCAGCTGGGCGTCGAGGTTGGACAGCGGTTCATCGAACAGGAAAACCTGCGGTTCACGCACGATCGCCCTGCCCATTGCGACGCGCTGACGCTGGCCGCCGGAAAGCTCTTTCGGACGACGGTGCAACAGCGCCGTCAGCCCGAGAATATCCGCCGCTTTTTTCACGGCGGCTTCGATTTCGGCTTTCGGACGTTTCTGCACTTCCAGGCTGAAACCCATATTCCGCGCGACGGTCATGTGCGGGTACAGCGCGTAGCTCTGAAATACCATCGAGATATCGCGGTCTTTCGGCGCGACCTGATTCATCAGGCGCGTGCCGATGTGGATGTCCCCCGCCGTCGCCAGTTCCAGCCCGGCGATGGTGCGCAGCAACGTGGATTTTCCACAGCCCGAAGGCCCGACTAACACCACAAATTCGCCGTCCTGAATCGTCAGGTTGATATGACGCAACACTTCGACATTTTCGTAACGTTTTTGGAGATCGGAAATCGTAATCTGAGCCATAAAATTATCCTTTAACCGCGCCAGCCGTCAGCCCCTGAACCAGGTAACGCTGAATGAATGCAAAGAAAAGACAGGCAGGAATAAGCGCCAGAACTGCCGCCGCCATCATGTCGCCCCAGGAAACCGCGAATTTCGACACAAAACTGAGCAGCCCGACCGGAAAGGTCATCACGTCGTTTTTATTGATGAGCATCAGCGAGAACAGCAGTTCGCTCCACGCGGCGGTAAACACAAACCCCAGCGTGGCGGCCATGCCCGGCAACGTCAGCGGTATAATGACTTTGCGCAGCGCCATAAAACGGCTGCACCCTTCGAGCATCGCCGACTCCTCCAGATCTTTCGGAATGCTGTCGAAAAAAGACTGCATGAGAAACGTGGCGAACGGCACGTTGAACGCGGTGTAAATCAGGATCAGCCCCAGCAGGCTGTTGGTCAGGCCGAGCGGTGCCATCACTTTGTAAATCGGCGCGAGGATCATCACCAGCGGGAACATCTGCGTGAACAGCAGCAGCGCCGCCATCACGGTTTTGCCGCGAAAGCTGAAGCGCGAAAACGCAAAACCTGCACCGGCGGCGATCACGGTCGTCAGAAATGCCGTGCCGAATGACACAATCAGGCTGTTAAAGAAATACAGCGGAAACTGGCTTTGCGTAAACACGCGCTGGAAATGCACCAGCGTCAGTTCGCTCGGCCACATACGCACGCCTTCGCTGTAGAGCAGTGTGTCCGGCGTGAACGAAATCTTGATCAACCAGTAAATCGGAAACAGCGCGAACAGCAGGTAAAAGAGGATACCCAGCCGGTGTCCACCTTTGCGGAGCCACAAATTTAATGACAGTGCGTTCATCGGGTTCTCCTTATTTCAACAGCTGGTGGCGGATACGCAGTAAAACCAGCGCATACAGCGTCATCAGAACCAGCAGGAATACCGCCATCGCCGAGGCATAGCCAAAGTCGAGTTTCCGGTAGGCCGTGGTGAAAATGAAACTCGACAGAATCGACGTCGAATTCGCCGGGCCGCCGTCGGTCATGACCACAATCAGGTCGGCAAAATTGGCAATCCAGATGGTGCGCAGCATGACGGTAATCGCGATCATCGGTGCCAGAAACGGCAGCGTGACTTTGCAGAACTGCTGCCAGCCGGATGCGCCATCCATCGCCGCCGCCTCATACAAATCCTTCGGAATCGACTGCAATGCCGCCAGCAGCGTGATGGCAAAAAACGGGATGCCGAACCAGACATTCGCCAGCACCGGGCCGTAGAGCGCCAGCGTCGGGTCCGACAAAATGTTGTAAGGCTCAGAAATAATGTGCAAATCCGTCAGCCAGTAAGGCAGCACGCCGATCACCGGATTGAACAACCACGCCCAGGTCAGGCCGGAAAGAAACGCAGGCACCGCCCACGGCAGGAATACCAGCGCCTGAACCCAGCGGCGGCCGGGAAATTCACGGTTGAGCAGCAACGCCAGACCGAGCCCCAGCGCGAACTGTAAAATTAGCGACGTGGCAGTCCAGTTGAAGGTGTGGCGCAGCGCGGCGTAAAAATGCCGGTCATCAAACATTGTGCGGAAGTTATCCAGCCCGACCCAGCCGGTATCAAACGGGTTAAGCAGCTGAATATTCTGGAAAGCATAAGAAATGCCGATCGCCATCGGTACAAAAATAAACAGGCCAATCAGCACCATCGTCGGGCTGAGATAAACCCAGGGTTCAAGCAGCGCCCGCAAACGGGGAAAGCGCGGCGCGGCAGCGGTGTCTGGCGGTGAAACTTCCAACATCATGACGCGTCTCCAGTTGTGTAAGATGTTAACTCCGGCACCGCGTGCCGGAGCCGGATGCTTACTTCTGCGTAGCCAGCCACGCCTTTTGCTCTTTGGTCAGGTATTTCGCCCAGTCTTTCACCATGCTTTCGGTATCGTTCTGGCCGAGCAGCGTTTCCTGCGAGCTGTCTTTCACAATTACCGAGTTGAAATAGCCCCAGCCTTTGAGGTGCGTCGGCATGGTCAGCGGGATGTAATCCGGACTGTTAAGCTCGGCAAACCAGCCGGCGAACTGCGGCGCGTGGTAATACGCGTCCTGCTCCGCGCCTTTGTAAATCGGCAGCGTGCCGACGAATTTCGACCACGTCAGGTTGTTTTCTTTGTTACTGAGGAAGGAAATCAGATCCCAGCTTTGATCCTGATTTTTGCCCTGTTTGAACATCGACCAGCCGGTGTAACCGATGGTCGGATAGGCTTTGCCGTTCGGCCCGAGCGGCATCGGCGCGACAGAGAAATCGTCCGGGTTCATGCTGTTTTTGATGGCGATCAGCGCGTCCGGATCCTGATCGAGCATCGCGCATTTCCCGGAATAGAAGCCGGAGACAATTTCGTTAAAGCCCCAGTTCACGCTGTCTTTCGGCGCGTAACCTTTCTGGTACATGTCCACCAGGAACTGCGCCCCTTTCATTGCGCCCGGATGCGTCAGCGTGCTGTTGCCGTCTTTATCGAAGAAGTCCGGCGAGCCGTTCATCGCGGCCATAAACATCATCCAGGCGTTGGTGCCCCCGACGCCGCCGCGCAGGCAATATCCGCTGATGCCGTTGCCCAGACCGCTGATTTTCTTCGCATCGGCCATGAATTCGTCCATGGTTTTCGGCGCGTCAGTCAGCCCGGCCTGCTGGAAGATTTTTTTGTTCCAGAACATCGCCCGCAGATAGAAACCGTAAGGGATCATGGTCGCCGTGCCGCCGGAAGAACGCGCCATCGTCAGCGTTTTATCGGTCAGATCCGGTGTGCCGCTCCAGCTTTTCAGGCGCGGTTCGAGATCGGCCAGCATCCCGTTGCTGGCGTACAACCCCTGCCAGGTGTCAGGCATTTCCACGACGTCCGGATATTGCCCGCTCTGAATCATCGTACCGAGCTTTTCAAACGCCTGCCCCCACGGCAGTGACACCACTTCAATCTCGACATCCGGATGTTGCGCCTTGTACGCGGTCAACATTTTTTGCAACATTTCGGTACGCGCCGGGCTGGTGATCACTTCCACCAGCGTCAGTTTGGTGGCGGCAAAGCCGGCACAGGAAAACAGGCTGACGCTGAGGGCCAGCGCGCTGAGCAAAGCATGACGTTTCGGGTATCGCATAATCTTGGTTCTCCACGGCGCTAAGGGTCGGATCACAGGAACAGTCGTTGATGTTTTAAACCGGATTCAGGAACAGGCGCTTTCGATGGCGTTTTTCAGGTCGCGCCACAGATCGCCGGTATCTTCGAGGCCGATAGAAATGCGGATCACCCGTGGCGATACGCCAAAATCAATCGCCGAGTTAAATTCGCCCGCCTGATTCAGAACGGAAATGGCGGGCATCACCAGGCTTTCAAATCCGCCCCAGCTCACGCCCATCCGGAACAATTTCAGCGCGTTACAGAATGTCGGAATGTCGATGCCCTCGCTGAGTTCGAATGAAAAGAGGCCGCTGTAGCCGGTCAGCGTGGACGTCGGCAGCGGGTCTAAACCGGGATGATTCACCTGCGTAATGCGCGAATAGCCCTGTAAGCGGCGCGCCAGTTCCAGCGCACTTTCGTGATGCTGACGCATACGCAGCGGCAAAGTCCGCAGGCCGCGCAGCAAAAGCCAGGCTTCGTTGGCCGACAGTTTTCCGCCTAAAAACGGACTGATGTGACGGGTAATGGCGCTGATGCGTTCCTGACTGGAGATGACCAGCCCGGCCACCACGTCGCTGTGCCCGCTGATGTATTTGGATGCGGAATGGATCACCAGATCAATACCGGCTGCCAGCGGTTTCTGGAAAATTGGCGATGCCCAGCTGTTGTCGATCATCGTGATCACGCCGTATTTTTTAGCCAGTGTGGCAATCGCTTTCAGATTCTGCTCGCCCATCACCCAGCTGTTCGGGCTTTCCAGATACAGCAGTTTCGCGCCCTGAATCGCCTCTTCGAGTGCGGGAAGTGAACAGCCATCCACGAACTGAGCCTCTATCTGAAAACGGGTGCAGAACCCGCGCAGGAAGCGGTAGGTATCGGGGTAAACGTGATTCACGCACACCACTTTGTCGCCCGGCCCGGCCACGCTCAGAATGGAATTACTGATCGCCGCCATGCCGCTGCCGAAGGCCAGACAGGCTTCGCCGCCCTCCAGTTCCGCGACCTTTTTCTGCAATTCCACCACCGTCGGGTTATCGACGCGGGAATACAGCGCGTGATCGCTGTCGCCGCGAAAACGGGCGATCATGCTGTCATAATCGGTGAAACTGAATAACGACGACTGGTAAATCGGCGGCGAAATCGCGCCGCGGTCATGGCGACCGTCGTGGACTAAACGGGTGTATTCGTGCAACTCATCGTGCTGGCTTTTATCATCTTGCTGCATTGATCACTTCCTTCATGTCACGTTCAGTTATGTTCAGAATGTCGTTGCTCAGCCTGCGTGCGGTTTCCGGCTCGCGCCGCGCGATGGCTTCAAATAAGGTCCGGTGCAGCGGAAAAGAGTCGCTGAACAGCGCCTGTTCCGGCGGCGATTCAAAAAAGGCGTGGAGTAAGTCGTAGATCCCGCCGACCATTTGCAGCAGCAGCGGGTTGTGCGCGGCGGTGTAAATCGCAGCGTGAAACTGCCAGTCTTCGGCTCCGGCGGAACCGACGCTCAGATGCACTTTTTCCATCACATCGAGCTTTTGTTCGATGAACAGCAAATCGCTTTCTGTCGCCCTGACCGCCGCCAGCGCCGAGGCTTCGCATTCAATAATCCGGCGGACTTCCAGCGCGTGAAGCATGGTGGCGGAGTCGTTTTTAAAGCGCAGGGACAGAAAGCTGTCGTTGGCGGTGACTTCAGATTGCAGGAAAGTGCCGCTGCCTTTTTTGCGCACGATAATGCCCAGCGCTTCCCAGCGTTTCAGCGCCTCGCGGACGGTATTGCGGCTCACCGCCAGCCCTTCCGCCAGCACGCGCTCGGGCGGCAATTTTTCGCCCACGCGGGTGCCGGACTGCGCCACATAGCGGGTCAGCGCATCAAGCACCAGCGTGTCACTTTGCTGAGGCGCAATCGGGTGCAACAAATTCAGTTCACCGTGCATACCGTGCATATTGTTCTCCGCGCATCGGCCAGAATTGGCCCAACAACTCAACCTGAGGACCACTTTGCAATTTGTTTGCCAGTTTTTAGATAACGCGCTAACCCAATGATTTCCTGAAAAATAGTGTATTTACGCACCAATCCGGGCAACAAAACCGCGATCGCCGTGGTGCAAAAATCACCGGTTTTGTTACGCCGCTGTGCAGGATTTGTTCAGACATGTAGCACGCAATGGATTGACGCTCGGTAGCGCAAATGATAATTGTTATCATGTAAATTCATTTCATCAGGCAGGTTTGTATGACCACGAACACTGACCGCGCGTCCGTTGCCTCCGTGTGTATTGTTGGCGGCGGCCCTGCCGGATTAATGCTGGGCTACCTGCTGGCCCGTCAGGGAATTGACGTGACGGTGCTGGAAAAACACCGGGATTTTCTGCGTGATTTTCGCGGCGACACCATTCACCCCTCGACGCTGGACATCATCTGGCAACTGGGTTTTCTCGATGAGTTTCTCGCCCTGCCGCATCAGCGCGCCGAGAAGCTGTACGGCGAAATCAACGGCAAAGAAACCACGCTGGCGGATTTCACCCATCTGCCGACGCAGTGCAAATTCATCGCCTTTATGCCGCAATGGGATTTCCTGAATTTCATCGCCAGCAAAGCCGCGCTGCTGCCGAATTTCCGGCTGATCCACAATGCGCAGGTGCTTTCGCTGCGGGAGGATAAATGTCAGGTGTCCGGCGTTCTGGCGGAGGTTAACGGCGAAACGCAGCATTTCGACGCTGATCTGGTGGTCGGTTGTGACGGCAGAAATTCGATTGTGCGCGAGCAGGCCGGCATGGAAATCCGCCGTTACGGCACACCCCGTGACGTATTGTGGCTGAAAATCAACAAATGCCCGGACGACCCGCAGTGGTCGATGGGCCATCGCGGCCCGAAGAAAAACTTCATCATGATCGACCGCGGCGATTACTGGCAGTGCGGTTATTCGATTCCGAAAGACAGCCTCGACGCGCTCAAAGCACGCGGCATCCCGCCTTTTCTGGATTTGCTGACTGAAGTCTCACCGTTTGAGCGAGAGCGTCTGGGCGAAGACATTCAACGCTGGGACGACGTGCGTCTGCTGGTGATCCGCATCGACCGCCTGAAACAATGGGCCAAACCGGGGCTGCTGTGCATCGGGGACGCCGCCCACGCGATGTCGCCGATTGGCGGCGTCGGCGTGAATCTGGCGATTCAGGATGCCGTCGCGACTGCAAATATTGTTACGCAACCGCTGAAATCCGGACGTCTGACGCTCCGGCACCTGAAACGCATCCAGCGGCGACGGGCGTTTGCGACCTGGGCGACACAATCCTTACAGATCATGATCAGTAAGGTGGGCCAAAAGCCCCGGAAGCGTGCCCCTTCGCGGCTGGAAAGCTGGCTACGGGGGAGGAAGTTTATTCCCTTCTTGTTTGGACGCCTGATCGGAGTCGGGTTTTATCGGGAGATCCCGAAACTGTGAGCGTGAGACGCACAGGCTGGTTAAAGACAGACTGAGTCGATTTCGGTTTTTCAATTGCGGTGATCGCTCAGCGGCTGGCGCCGAAACCGACCAGAGAGGCCCAGGACGGGCCCTCTCTGGACTCTCTGCGTCTTTTTCACTGCGCGCTGCCGCTCGTAGGCTATGTTTCAGCAGCCACAGCTATTGCCGCGAAAACTTGCCGCTGCGCGGTTCCTTCGTTTCGGTGTTCGAGCCTTGGGTCTCGAAACTCTCACTCAGCAAGCTTTCTGAAAGCGGCTGGAGGCTTATCTGAATTCAACGGCATCTTTTCAATAACCATCAGCAGTGAGGTTGTGAATTAGAAAGTCAGTGGCCGCTTTCAAAACGACGTTGAGAGAGTGGTGAGAAACAGCGAGAGTCTTTTTTCGAGCAGGTTCGAACCCGAAGCGAAAGAACCGCGTAGCGGCGGCGTTTGCGGCACTAACCGGCGTTGCTGAAACAGTGCCAGCGAGCGATAGCGCGCAGTGAAAGAGCCGGGGATTCTCAAGGGGCGCGGCGACAGGCGCTCCTTGAGGCCAGTTTGGGTGGCAACCCAAGGTTTTGATTTTGACCTGAAGCCAGTTTGGGTGGCAACCCAAGGTCTTATGGGTTTGGGTGGCAACCCAAGCTCCTGACCCGAGCGAGCACCGCAAAAACCGTCTGGTGATGTCGGTCATACATCACAAATATCAATCCTCCCCGCTATTTCATCACCGTTACTTGATAAGCGTCATTACGCCGAGCCGGTTAATTGTTCAAAGTGCCCGCCTTTCACTTGGATCCAAATTTAATCTCGGGGAATACAGAGATGACAGAGTTATTGATAGGTCTGGTGGTGGCCGTGTTTGTCGGGCGGTACATCATCAAGGGATATTCGCCAACCGGCGTGCTGATGGTGGGCGGGTTATTACTGCTGATTATCAGTGCGTTAATGGGCCACAGCGTGCTGCCGGAAGGCACGAAGAGCACCGGCTGGAACGCCACGGATATCGTGGAATACGTCAAAATCCTGCTGATGAGTCGCGGTGGCGATCTCGGGATGATGATCATGATGCTGTGCGGTTTCGCGGCGTACATGACGCATATCGGCGCTAACGACGTAGTCGTAAAACTCGCGTCACGTCCGCTACAGATGATTAACTCGCCGTACATTCTGATGGTCGCGGCCTATATTCTGGCGTGTCTGATGTCGCTGGCAGTGTCTTCCGCGACCGGTCTCGGCGTGCTGCTGATGGCGACGCTGTTCCCGATTATGGTCAACGTCGGGATCAGCCGTGGCGCGGCGGCGGCAATTTGTGCGTCTCCGGCGGCCATTATTCTTTCCCCGACGTCCGGCGATGTGGTGCTGGCGGCGCAGGCGGCCAACATGCCGCTGGTCGATTTTGCCTTCAAAGTCACCCTGCCGATTTCAATTGCCGCCATCGTGGCAATGTCTGTTGCGCATTTCTTCTGGCAGCGTTATCTGGATAAACGCGATACCGCCGTGGTGGAGGCCGTTGATTCCAACAAAGCAGATGTTATTGAAACCAATGCGCCCGCTTTCTACGCCATTTTGCCTTTCACGCCGATTATCGGGGTGCTGATTTTTGACGGAAAATGGGGCCCGAACCTGCATATCATCACCATTCTGGTGATCTGCATGTTGCTGACTGCGCTGATTGAAACGGTGCGTAACCGTAGCGGGAAAATCGTGTTTGCCGGGCTGGACGTGGCGTATCGCGGCATGGCGGATGCGTTTGCCAACGTCGTGATGCTGCTGGTGGCGGCAGGCGTTTTCGCACAGGGCCTGAGCACCGTCGGCTTTATCAGCAGCCTGATCGGGCTGGCGCAAAACTTTGGTTCCGGCAGCATTATTATGATGCTGGTGCTGGTGACGATTACCGTTCTGGCCGCGATGACGACCGGCTCGGGCAATGCGTCGTTTTATGCGTTCGTGGAGCTAATCCCGAAACTGGCGGCGAAAATGGGCATCAACCCGGAATATCTGGTGATCCCGATGCTTCAGGCGTCCAACCTCGGACGCACCATTTCACCGGTCTCCGGCGTCGTGGTCGCCGTGGCGGGTATGGCAAAAATCTCCCCGTTCGAAGTGGTAAAACGCACCTCCGTGCCGGTCCTCGTCGGGCTGATTGTGGTTATTGTCGCCACAGAAATCCTAGTTCCGGTTCACTAATTCCCCTCCTTTTCTAATACTGAAATCATTCGCGCTGTATCAAGGCGGCAACTGAGCAAATCCCCGGGAGCATACAAAAGTATGTGACCGGGGTGCGCGAAGGAAGCCAACGCCGAGACAGCGTGAAGGATGAAAGTATTGATCACATAAATACGATATGGGCTAATACCAACTCAGGTTAAGCTACTGCGCCTTGAAGGTCGGGGAAAACGCCCCGTCTGAGTGATGGCGAAATCCGCGTAATATAGGCTTTTTATGTTGAATAATCCGGGCTACAAACGAATCGGCGGGTGGTTACTGGCCCCGATGGCGTATCTGATTGTCACGCTGCTGAGCGTCGTATTAATGCTGTTCCTGTTTTCAATGGCCCTGTTTATGCCGGAATCACGCGAATATTTAATCACCAATTCGCAGGCCTTTACGTTGCAATGGTATTTCTCCGTGGTGACCACATTGGCGATGGGGTTATTTACCGTTGCGGTGCTCTGGCAATTTTGTAAGCGTGCCAGAGCGTTACCGAAAATGTATATTATCTGGTTGCTGTGTACGGTATTGCTGGCGGTAAAAGCCTTTGCATTCTCGCCAATTACCGATGATCTGGCCGTGCGTAACTTGCTGTTACCTTTATTGGCCGCCGCCGTGTTTGTGCCTTATTTCAAGCGCTCACTGCGGGTGAAAGAAACCTTCACGGAATAACCCTGAAGTTTTAATGTTTATTATGTCCGGGCAATTGTCATGACCTCTTACTTATTACTGTTTGTCGGCACCATGCTGGTGAATAACTTTGTTCTGGTGAAGTTCCTCGGACTTTGCCCGTTTATGGGCGTGTCCAAAAAACTGGAATCCGCCATCGGCATGGGCCTGGCGACCACGTTCGTGATCACCTTGTCGAATATCTGTTCGTGGATGGTCAACACCTTCATTCTGATGCCGCTGGGCCTGGTGTATCTGCGCACCATGGCGTTCATTCTGGTGATCGCCGTCGTCGTGCAGTTCACCGAAATGGTCGTGCGCAAAACCAGCCCGTCGCTGTACCGCCTGCTGGGTATTTTCCTGCCGCTGATTACCACCAACTGCGCCGTGCTCGGCGTGGCGCTGCTTAACATCAACCAGCAGCTGAATTTCATGCAGTCCGCGCTTTACGGTTTTGCCGCCTCACTCGGCTTCTCGCTGGTGATGGTGCTGTTCGCCGCCATTCGTGAGCGTCTGGTGGTCGCTGACGTGCCCGCGCCGTTCAAAGGTTCTTCGATTGCGCTGGTCACGGCGGGCCTGATGTCACTGGCCTTTATGGGCTTCACGGGTCTGGTGAAATTCTAATGTCTGAATTATGGGTAGCGATTGGCGCGCTGACCGCACTGGCGCTGGTTTTTGGCCTGCTGCTGGGTTACGCCTCGCGTCGTTTTGCCGTCGAAGGCAACCCGGTTGTCGATCAGATTGACGATATCCTGCCGCAAAGCCAGTGTGCGCAATGCGGGTATCCCGGCTGTAAACCTTACGCCGAAGCCGTGGCCAATGGCGACAACATCAACAAATGTGTGCCGGGCGGCGAAGCGGTCATGCTCAAGCTGGCCACCCTGCTCAACGTCGAGCCACAGCCGATGGGCGAAGACGTCGCCGCCGCCGTGCCGGTGCGTAAAGTGGCGTACATCGACGAAAGCAACTGCATCGGCTGCACCAAATGCATTCAGGCCTGCCCGGTCGATGCGATTGTGGGCGCGACCCGCGCCGTGCACACCGTGATTACCGATTTATGTACCGGCTGTGACCTATGCGTCGCGCCGTGCCCGACGGACTGCATCGAAATGCTGCCGATCAAAACCACCACCGCAAACTGGAAGTGGGATTTGCAATCCATTCCGGTTCAGATCATCCATGCGGAGTAACATGTTTAATCTGTTTGCCGCGCTCAAAAAAGACAAAGTCTGGGACTTCGACGGCGGTATTCATCCGCCGGAAATGAAGACCCAGTCGAGCCACGTTCCGCTGCGCAACGTGCCGTTGCCTGAGCGCTTTATCATCCCTCTTCAGCAACATCTCGGCCCTGAGGGCGAGCTGTGTGTAAAAGCCGGTGACCGCGTTTTAAAAGGCCAGCCGCTGACAACAGGCCGTGGCCGCACCGTGCCGGTTCACGCACCGACGTCGGGCGTGATTACCGCCATCGAACCGCACATCACCGCGCACCCTTCCGGCCTGAAAGAACTCTGCGTTCTGATTGAAGCCGACGGGCAAGACAGCTGGTGCGAACGCGACTTTGTGGCCGATTACCGCCAGCTTTCCGCCAGTGAACTGAACCAGCGCATCAGCCAGGCCGGTATCGCCGGATTGGGCGGCGCAGGTTTCCCGACCGCCAGCAAACTCGCAGGTGGCCTGACGTCCACGCGCACGCTTATCCTCAACGCCGCCGAATGCGAACCCTACATCACCGCCGATGACCGGCTGATGCAGGAACACGCGGATCAGATCCTCGAGGGCACGCGCATTCTCTGCCATATGCTCAGCCCGGAACGCGTGCTGATCGGCATCGAAGACAATAAACCGGAAGCCATTGCGGCGTTTAAAACCGCGATTAAAGCCACGGCGCAGCAGGATCTGGCTAACGGTATCCGCTTTGAACTGCGCGTGGTGCCGACCAAATATCCGTCCGGCGGTGCCAAACAGCTGACCAAAATTCTGACCGGCCTTGAAGTGCCGAAAGGTCATCACTCGTCGTCAATCGGTGTGCTGATGCAAAACGTCGGCACGGTTTACGCGATCAAGCGCGCGATCCTCGACGGCGAACCGCTGATCGAACGTGTCGTGACGCTGACCGGTGAAGCGATGGCAAAACCCGGCAACGTCTGGGCGCGTCTGGGCACGCCGGTTTCGCATCTGATGCAGGAAGGCGCGTTGCAGCCGCAGGGCGACAAGAAGATGGTGATCATGGGCGGGCCGCTGATGGGCTTCACCCTGCCGTCGCTCGATGTGCCGGTCGTTAAGATTTCCAACTGCCTGCTGGCTCCGTCGGAATCGGAACTCGGCCAGCCTGAGCCGGAAGAAGCCTGTATCCGGTGCAGCCTGTGCGCTGAATCCTGCCCGGCCGGTTTGCTTCCTCAGCAGCTTTACTGGTTCAGCCGCGGTGAAGAACACGAAAAAGCGCGCAACCATAACCTGTTCGATTGCATTGAATGCGGTGCCTGCGCGTACGTCTGCCCGAGCAACATTCCGCTGGTCCAGTATTACCGTCAGGAAAAGGCCGAAATCCGTGCCATCGACAGCGAAACCGCCCGTGCGACTGAAGCTAAAGCGCGTTTCGAAGCCAAACAGGCGCGTATGGAACGCGACAAAATCGCCCGCGAAGAGAAACACCAGAAAGCCGCCGTGAAGCTGAGCGAAACGCCAGTGGACGACGCGCCGGTCGCCGAAGTCGCGGCTGAAACGGCGGAAGTGGATCCGCGTCAGGCCGCACTGGCCGCCGCCATTGCCCGTGCCAAAGCCAAAAAAGCGGCTGCCGCACAGGAAATTCCGGTCGCGTCTGAACCGCTGCCTGAAACGCCGCCGGCCGCAGAAGACGATCGCAAGGCCGCCGTGGCTGCCGCTATCGCCCGTGTAAAAGCCAAAAAAACCGCCGCCGCGCAGGTCAATATTGACGAAAGCGTGACAACGTCACCGTCTGACCCTTCCTCTGATGATAAGCGTAAAGCCGCTGTTGCCGCTGCCATAGCCCGTGCAAAAGCTAAAAAAGCGGCGGCGCAGAGTGACGCTGAAGAATCTGCTACGGACAACGACGCATCTTCAGAACAAGACACCACACAACAAGAAAGCGATCCACGCAAAGCCGCCGTGGCTGCTGCGATCGCCCGAGTTAAGGCCCGTAAAGCCGCTCAGACAATGTCGAACGAGGAATAGATGGCCTTCAGGATCGCAAGTTCACCTTTTACACATAACCGCCAAAATACCAGCACCATCATGATGATGGTGATTCTGGCGTGTATTCCGGGTCTGATCGCTCAGATTTGGTTTTTCGGCTTCGGAACGCTGGTTCAGCTTGCACTGGCTATCGTGGTTGCTCTGCTGGCAGAAAGTGCCGTTCTGCAACTTCGCAAACAGCCGGTAAAAAAACGTCTGGGCGATAACAGCGCCCTGCTGACGGCCATTTTAATCGGCATCAGCCTGCCGCCGCTCGGCCCGTGGTGGATGGTGGTGCTTGGCACGTTTTTCGCCATCATCATCGCCAAACAACTGTATGGCGGGCTGGGGCAAAACCCGTTTAATCCAGCGATGGTCGGTTACGTGGTCCTGCTGATTTCGTTCCCGGTGCAGATGACCACCTGGCTGCCGCCGGACGCACTGCAGCATCATCACGTCAGTTTTACGGATACGTTGCTGACCATTTTCACCGGCCACAGCGGGCAGGATCTGACGGCCTATCAGTTGCAGATGAACGTGGATGGTGTAACGCAGGCGACGCCGCTGGATGCCTTCAAAACCGGTTTACGCTCCGGCCATACGGCGGATCAGATTCTGGCAACGCCGCTGTTTAGCGGCACGCTGGCGGGGCTGGGCTGGCAGTGGATTAACCTCGGTTTTCTGGCCGGCGGTCTGTTCCTGATGTGGCGTAAAATCATCAGCTGGCACATTCCGGTGGCCATGCTCGGTATGCTGGCGTTCTGCGCCGCCATCGCGTGGGGTCTGGCGCCGGAAAGCTATTCTTCACCGCTGGTCGGCTTGTTCTCCGGTGCGACCATGCTCGGTGCCTTCTTTATCGCCACCGACCCGGTGACGGCGTCAACCACACCCAAAGGCCGTCTGGTTTTCGGTGCATTAATTGGTTTGCTGGTGTGGCTTATCCGCACGTACGGCGGGTATCCCGACGGCGTGGCCTTTGCGGTTCTGCTGGCCAACATTACCGTGCCGCTGATTGACCACTACACTCAACCACGTGTTTACGGGCATCGCTGAGGAAGAATTATGTTAGCTACAATGCGACGCCACGGCCTGATTCTGGCTTTCTTTGGCGCACTGATGACCGGCATGACCGCCATCGTAAACCTGCTGACCAAGCCGACGATTGAACATCAGGCGCTGCTACAGCAAAAAACGTTGTTTGATCAGGTGATCCCGGCCAGCGTTTACGATAACAACATGCAGGACGAATGTTACAACGTCACGGATGAATCGCTCGGCACCGCCACGCCCCACCGTATGTATCTGGCGCGCAAAGGCGGTGAACCGGTGGCTGCCGTGGTGGAAACCACCGCGCCAGACGGTTACTCCGGCGCAATCCAGCTGCTGGTCGCCGCTGATTTTCATGGCAAAGTCTACGGTTCCCGCGTGCTCGAACAGCATGAAACGCCGGGGCTGGGTGACAAAATTGAAGTGCGTATTTCCGACTGGATCAAGCATTTCGCCAACGTCACCGTAAACGGCGCCAGCGACCCGCGCTGGGCTGTGAAGAAAGACGGCGGTGTGTTTGATCAGTTTACCGGCGCGACCATTACCCCGCGCGCTGTCGTGCGCTCGGTAAAACGCACGGCCTTATTTATCGGGACGGTGCCGTCTCAGCTTTCCCACCTCACCCCTTGTGGAGCCCGTGATGAGTGAAGCCAGAAAGATAATCGTTCAGGGTCTGTGGACCAACAACTCCTCGCTGGTCCAGCTGCTGGGGCTTTGCCCGCTGCTGGCCGTGACGTCCACCGCCACTAACGCCTTAGGTTTGGGGCTGGCCACCACGCTGGTGCTGACCTGTACCAACGGCATGATTTCCGCGTTCCGTAAGTGGATACCGGATGAAATCCGTATCCCGATTTACGTGCTGATCATCGCGTCGGTGGTCAGTACCGTTGAAATGCTGATTAACGCCTATGCCTTTGGTTTGTATCAGGCGCTGGGGATATTCATCCCGCTGATTGTGACCAACTGTGTGGTGGTCGGTCGCGCGGAAGCCTGCGCCGCGACCAGTCCGGTGCATCTGGCGGCGCTGGACGGTGCCATGACCGGTCTCGGGGCGACGTGCGCGATGTTCGTCCTCGGTTCGATGCGTGAAATTCTCGGCAGCGGCGTGTTGTTTAACGGCGCGGATTTGCTGCTCGGCGGCTGGGCAAAAGTGCTGCGCGTTGAAGTGATTCATCTGGATAACCCGTTCCTGCTGGCAATGTTGCCACCCGGCGCGTTTATCGGTCTGGGCCTGCTGCTGGCGGCTAAATACCTGATTGATCAGCGTATGAAAGCGCGTAAAGCGGTGCAACACATTGCCGCCGAAGACAGTTTGCCAAAGGGAAGTGTTCATGAATAAGGAAAAGCGCATTGAGATCCTCAGCCGTTTGCGGGACAACAACCCGCATCCCACGACTGAACTGGTGTACACCACGCCGTTCGAGCTGCTGATTTCAGTGTTACTTTCCGCGCAGGCCACGGACGTCAGCGTGAATAAAGCGACCGCGAAACTGTATCCGGTCGCCAACACGCCGGAGTCCGTTCTGGCGCTCGGCGTGGACGGTGTGAAGGAATACATCAAAACCATCGGCCTGTTTAATTCGAAAGCCGAAAACGTCATTAAAACCTGCCGCATTTTGCTGGAAAAGCACAACGGCGAAGTGCCGGAAGACCGCGCCGCGCTGGAAGCCCTGCCGGGCGTCGGGCGTAAAACCGCCAACGTGGTGCTCAATACTGCCTTCGGCTGGCCCACCATTGCCGTCGATACGCACATTTTCCGCGTCTGTAACCGGACGAAATTCGCGCCGGGTAAGACCGTCGATGACGTGGAAGAAAAACTCCTCAAAGTCGTCCCCGCCGAGTTTAAGCTCGATTGCCATCACTGGTTTATCCTGCACGGGCGCTATACGTGCATTGCGAGGAAGCCGCGGTGCGGGTCGTGTTTGATTGAAGATTTGTGTGAGAGTAAAGAGAAGGTGTATGCGGAGTGAAAGGGAGTGCCCTTTGACCCCGTTTTATTTTCAATTTCAACTTCAATCTTAAATTCAAATTCAAATTCGAAATCAAGACCTTGGGTTGCGTCCCAAACGGGATTTTAACGGGATCGAGAATATTTCGGTTTCTCACTTGCCGTAAGTGGGCTGAATTCTCCGACCGAGAAAGTTTCGGTTTCTCAATTGCCGTAAGTGGGCTGAATTCTCCGACCGAGAAAGTTTCGGTTTCTCAATTGCGGTGATCACTTAACTCACTGCGCCGAAACCGCCAAAGAGGGAGGAAAGCGCCTCCCTCTTTGATCTCCCACGCTTTTTTTACTCCGCGCTGTCGCTGGGCCGATGGACATGTTCTGCCACATCAGCGTGTGGCGCGAAATCTTGCCGCTGCGCGGTCCCTTCCCTACGGGCTTCGAGCCTTGCGGTCTCGAACCCTCGGTCAGCAAAATTTCTGAGCGCGCCATCTCACCATTCAAAAGAATCGATTCTGATGCTTCTTCGTTTTTCAAAATAATGAATGGCATGGCAAGGTTGCGAACTAAAAAGCCAGTGGCCGCATTCAGAAAGCTTGCTGAATGAGTGTTTCGAGACCTTAGGCTCGAAGACCGAAATGAAGGTACCGCGCAGCGGCAAGTTTTCGCGGCAATAGCCGGAGTGGCTGAAACATAGCCAGCAAGCGACAGCGTGCAGTTAAAAAAGCGCGGGTGTCCAGAGGGCGCGCGCTTACGCGCCCTTTGGGCCAGTTTGGGCGGCGAGCCCAAGGTCTTGATTTTGAATTTGAATTTGAATTTGAATTTGAATCTGAATCTGAATCTAAATCTGAATCTGAATCTGAATCTGAAGTAAAAAGCCGCCATTGCAGCGGCCTCTGCAATCATCAGATGAATGATTTCGCCTGCTTCAGCACCACATCACACGCTTTGGTTTTCACTTTCTCTTTCACTTGCGATAACCCGCTGCCCAGATTATTCAGGTCAACGCTCTGATCTTTACCCGTTTTAAGCAAGCCACCCAACCCCTGCTGGTAGTCCGTGCTTTCAGCGCCGGACGCGCTCTGGATCCCCAGTTTGTTCAGCAGCTGTTCTTTCACGTTCTCGGTGCTGGCTTTGGAAAGTACGTTGTTTTTCACACAATACTGCAATACACCGGCGACGTTGGTCGCGCTGGTGGAGGTCAGCGCTTTATCGCCGCCGCTAAGCAGTGAAGTCAGTGATGATGTGGTTCCCGTCCCTGAGGTTGTTCCGGCACTGCTCAGCCCGTCGGTGGCGGCCTGTTGCAGTTGTCCCAGCAGGTTATTTGATGCCTGTGCGGAGGCTGCCAGTAACAGGCTGCCCGCGACCAGGGCCAGAACGCCGGTCTTTAATGCTTTCATGTGCTGCTCCATTCATTACACTGATATATTGCGGGAAATCTTGGTCTTAAATGATGAATTCATCAATAGGAAAATGGGAGATAAACCGGCAATACCGGTTTTATTTGATTGTCGCCGGAGGTTTAAGCGGTTGTTGTTGCGTCAGCCACAGCCCGGCGGCAGTGAAGAAATGCTGCGCCAGCGCCGTTGCCCTGCCCGGTTCGGCCACCACCAGCGCCGCGTGGCGGGTCATTGGCGTAATGTCCAGCGGACTGCGTTTCAGCGCCGGATGCATCTCATCAATCAGATGACCACTCGGCACCAGCGCACAGCCAATGCCGACAAACACGCCCTGCATCAGCTGAAATATCGAGGTGCTTTCCAGACGCGGATGCAGTTCCAGCCCGGCCTGACGGAAAAAATTATCCAGATACCGGCGGAAATAACGGCTCGGCTCGGAAAGACACAACGGCAACGCCGCGGCCTGTTCGGCGGTCATCAGCCCGATATTGTCCAGCTCAGGGAAATGGTCCGGGTGATACACCACGTCCACGCCGCCGTCATCAAGCGACACCAGCTGGAAACGCAGTTCGTTGAGGGTCGAGAACTCGAAAAAGCCGATGCCGACATCCACGGAATGGCTGCTCAGCGCTTCAATCAGCTGATCGGCGCTGACTTCCGAGACGCGATAATCCAGCCCCGGATGCGCCTGGCTTACCGCTTTGATCAGCTGCGCCAGCGAAACGCTGCACTGCGGCATCACGCCAATTCGTAGCGTTCCGCTCATGCCCTGTTTGAGGGATTCCACTTCCAGCTTGAGGCCTTCGTAAACCGCCACAATTTCACGCGCCCAGCTCAGCACCCGCAGGCCTTCAGCGGTGAATCCTTCGAAGTTATTGCCCCGGTTGATCAGGTTCAGCCCGAGTTCTTTTTCAAGGTTTTTGAGCCGCATCGACAGCGTCGGCTGGCTGACAAAACTGGCTTCCGCCGCCCGCCCGAAATGACGTTCCCGTTCAAGATTACAGAGATAAATAAGCTGTTTGATGTCCATTTTATAAAAATTCAATATGTTGCTAAAACGCTGAAAGCGCATTGATTCAATGCAGTACCGCCGTGCGTACACAAAGAATGCCCAGAAATCCGTGCGAGATAATCAAAGAAGCATAGCGGATAGCGGGATGCGCGTCATCAGCACGCCGGTTCCGTTTTTTCAGACAAGAATCCGGCAAACATCACGTTTTCCGACTACGCTTAAAAGCTGTCACAAACAAAGGAGCACTAAAATGTCATCTCAAGAATTCGAAAATGATGCAGATCGTCTGGCTGATAAGGTCGAAAACAAAGCGAACGAGTTCGCTGGCGAAGCGCAAAAGCAATTTGGCGACTTTGTGGATTCACCAAAGCACCAGCTGAAAGGCGCAGCGCGCAAATACTCCGCGCAGGCGAGTGAAGTGGTTTCAGATGTTGCCGATAAGATCAAAGAAAATCCGCTGTCAGGATTGATCGCTGCGGGCGCTATCGGCGTCGTGCTCGGTTTGCTGTTGGGCCGCAAATAAGCCTGCTCTTCAGCAAGATAAAAGCTTCAGCTAAAGAAAGCCCGGTTGGGCTTTCTTTGTTTTCAACATCCCGTAATTCGTATTACGCCGTCAGCCCGAGAAAGGCGTGCACGCCCATATAGATTCCCACAGCGCCAATCAGTGCACTGGAAAAATACGGTGCGCGGCGCGCGACTGTATTGAATCCACTCCAGCGTTTTGCAACCTGCCGGACGCTCAGCGCCGCCGCGACACCCACGGTCACCAGCGTTAACGCCAGCCCGAGGCTGAAACACACCACCAGCGCGGCACCCAGCGCCAGTGCTTTCAGCTGGATGCAAATCAGCAATACGGTAATCGCCGCCGGGCAGGGGATCAGGCCGCCGGTCAGGCCGAAAACCAATATCTGCCCGTTGGTGACGTCTTTGGTCGCGAACCGCCGGGCGATATCTCCCGCATGAGCCCTTTCGTGTGCATCCTGATATTCCTGCGCAGCAACGTTGACGCGAAAACCTGTCAGGCTCGCCGGTTTGGCGTGAATGGCGTGAGGCACGCTGGCAGGCTGAAGAAGTCCGTGATCATGGTCGTGCCGGTGATCGTGATGATGTTCATGAGCACCATGACCGTGCGTATGCCCCGCGCCGCTTTGCTGCTGTTTCCACGCGCTTTCTCCGCGAAAGGTCCGCCAGAACATCCACGTTGCAGTGCCCGTGATAATCACGGCCGAGACCAGCTGGAGCCAGGGTTCAGCCGATTCAGCGGTGAAACGGTTACTGATGACCATCCCGCCAAACGCAATCAGCCAGACGATCGCGGTATGGGAAACCGTAGCCGCCAGCCCGAGCATCACAGCCTGCCGGACGGTGCCTTTGATGGCGATGATAAAAGCCGCCATCATCGTTTTCGAATGGCCCGGTTCCAGCCCGTGCAAAGCCCCTAACAATATGGCGCTGGGGATAAACACCCAGGCATTTCCCTGCTGCAATAACGTGGCAAAGTCGTTCATGGTTATCATTCTCAATGAAAGTGGCGCGGACGATTCTACTCCCCCCAGTATCAAATACTACCCCCCAGTATATTGCGGATGATATGCTGCCAGCGTCTTTACCGTCATCAGGGAGTTAACATGTCACATACAATCCGCGACAAACAGAAACTGAAAGCGCGTACCCGTAAAATTCAGGGACAGGTTGTGGCATTACATAAAATGCTGGATGAGCCGCACGAATGTTCGGCGGTGTTGCAACAGATTGCGGCAATCCGCGGTGCGGTAAACGGGCTGATGCGGGAAGTGATCAAAGGCCATCTGACCGATCATCTGGTGCATGAAGAGGATGTGGCGAAGCGAGAGGCCGATCTGGATGTCGTGCTGAACGTGCTGAATGCTTACGTGAAGTGATTTGCGCCCATGAAAAAAGGGGCCGAAGCCCCTTTCGTTACTGTCTGTCAGACTTTATTTTCTGGCCTGTTTGGTCGCAAAGCCTTTGTTCAGCTTGCGCCAGTAGACCAGCCAGGTGATCAGCGCACACACCACGTAGAACACCAGGAAGACTTTCATCGCACCCGCCGGTGAACCGGTCAGCGCCAGAGAGGTACCGAAGGCTTTCGGAATGAAGAAGCCGCCGATCGCACCGATTGAAGAGATAAAGCCCAGTGCCGCCGCCGTATCTGTGACCGCTTCACGCAGCGCTTCGTCGTCAGTTGCTCCGCGCGCTTTCGCCTGATCGGTGGTCAGCTTACGGAAGATCACCGCAATCATCTGGTACGTGGAACCACTCCCCAGCCCGGCCGTCAGGAACAGCACCATGAAGACGGCGAAGAAGGCCGGGAAATTGCCACCCACACCGCCGACCGGCAGCGTCAGGAACAGCAAACCGGCAAAGACGGCCATCACGATATAGTTGACCAGTGTCACGCGAATGCCGCCCAGACGGTCAGACAACATACCGCCGCCGGAACGCGCCAGCGCGCCAATGAACGGACCGAAAAACGCATACTGAATGATATTCACGTCAGGGAACTGGGTTTTGGTCAGCATCGCAAAACCGGCGGAGAAACCGATAAATGAGCCGAACGTCGCCAGATAGAGCACACTCATGATCCACAGGTGACCGCGTTTGAGTACCGGCAGTTGCTGGCGGATAGACGCTTTAGACGTCGCCAGATCGTTCATGCCAAACCAGGCGGCAATCGTGCCAATAACCAGGAACGGCACCCACACCCACGCGGCGTTTTGCAGCCACATATCTGCACCATTCGCCAGCGTTTGTTTGTCGCTGAATGCGGCAAATACGCCGAGTGAAATTACCAGCGGTGCAACCAGCTGCATCACGCTCACGCCCAGATTGCCCAGACCGCCGTTAATGCCCAGCGCGCCACCCTGTTTGGATTTCGGGAAGAAGAAGCTGATATTCGACATGCTCGACGCAAAGTTTGCGCCACCGAAACCACACAGCAATGCGATAACCAGGAAAGTATTGTAAGACGTGCTGACGTCCTGCACCGCAAAGCCCAGCCATATGCAGGGCAGTACCAGGAAAATGGTGCTGAGTGCTGTCCAGCGACGGCCGCCAAACAGCGGGATCATGAACGAGTAAGGGACGCGCAGCAAAGCGCCGGACACGGAAGGAATGGCGGTCAGCATGAACAGCTGATCGGTGGTGAAGTTAAAGCCGACTTTGTTCAGGTTGACGGAAACCAGACTAAACAGCATCCAGACGCAGAAACCCAGTAGCAGGCAAGGTACGGAGATCCAGAGATTTCGGCTCGCCACTTTATGCCCGGTTTTTTCCCAGAATGCCGGATCTTCCGGTCGCCAGTCCTGCAACAGGCGTGACGGTTTTTCCGTTGATGGAGCAGATGTTTGTGACATAAGTACCTCGTGTAGCAGCGCGTTATTGTTGTAATGACTGAGTTATGTCGCACACACTAGGTAGAGCACCGCCTCCGCATGTTGATGCAAATCAACGCAACGGCGGGTGTAAAAAGGCGTAAAAAAGCCCACAAATCCTTTGTGAGTATCCGGCGGATTTCGGATAAAGTGCTAAAATTCATTGAGTTGGTCAGTTTATTCCCCTGAAATTATCAGGGGCATCACTCTTATGGAAATAAAGGAGTAATCACAAAGAGGTATAGGGAAACTCCCCCTGATCATAAAAAATGCCACTCCGTAATTATATCGTTTCAGCTTTTTACGGTATTTACCGCTCCCGACACAGATCCAGGAACCCAGTTATGTTTAAACGCGCTTTGCCTTCTCTGTCGCTCGTCAGTCAGATCACCATGCTGATGCTGCTGCTCGGCCTGCTGGGCATTGGCGGAATGAGCATGGCGGCGTGGATGGCGGGAAGTATAGAAGGCAACGCCCACGCGATTAACAAAGCCGGTTCGCTGCGTATGCAGAGTTACCGGTTGTTGTCCGAAGTGCCGCTGAACGGCAAAAGCGCCGCGTATATCCGCCAGATGGAAGTTGACCAGAACAGCACCGATTTATTGCAGGCGGTCGAGCGTGAACACCTCCAGCCGCAATTTTTCGCCCTGCGCCATTACTGGCAAACGACGCTGCGCGATCAGGTTCTGGCGGCGAAACATCCGCAGGACGTCTCCGCGAATATGGCAGTGTTTGTCAGCCAGCTCGATACGCTGGTCGCCGAGCTGGAACATAAAACCGAATACCATTTGCAGCAGATCGCGCTGATCCAGCGCGGTCTGGTGACCTTCACGCTGATCCTGCTGGCGCTGACCATCTGGTTCCTCCGCCGCCATCTGCTGACGCCGTGGCGCAGCCTGCTTGCTCAGGCCAGCGCGATTACCGCCGGTGATTTTACCCGCCGTTATGAACGCAAGCGCGTGGCGACCGGCAATGCGCATAACGAAATGGATATCCTCGGCGATTCGCTCAACAGCATGTCGGTGGCGCTGGGTGAAATGGTCGATAATCTGGCGCAGCGCGTGGCGGAGAAAACCGCCGATCTGCAACAGAAAAACCGGATGCTGGATTATCTCTACCGCGTCAGCCGCCAGTTGCACACCAGTGCGCCGCTGGAAACGCGGATGCAGCCGGTACTGAAAGAGCTGCAATCGCTGACACCGCTCAGCGGCGTGCAGGTGCGGCAATACGAAAATAACGGCGCGGAAGTGTTTAATGAATTCAGTCAGGCATCCCCTCGCCAGCCGGTCAGCCCGAAGGTCGGCGAACATGCGGGCGACACCGGTGAGTCACTGAGCTGGAGCCTGCGCGATGAGCGCGAAAACTACGGCGTTCTGCTGGCGCAATTGCCGCCGGGGCGACATCTGAATGACGACCAGCAGCAACTGGTGAATACGCTGCTCGAGCAACTGACCAGTACGCTGATGCTGGCGCGGCAGGCTGAAGATCAGCAGCAGCTGATGCTGATGGAAGAACGTTCGGCCATCGCCCGCGAGCTGCACGATTCGCTGGCGCAGTCGCTGTCGTGCCTGAAAATTCAGGTTGCCTGCTTGCAGATGCACCCGGAAAGACTGTGCGAAGAAGACAGCGCATTGTTACAGCAGATGCGCGAGGAACTGAGCACCGCTTACCGCCAGTTGCGCGAACTGCTGACCACGTTCCGCCTGACGATCAACACACCCGGCCTGCGGGCAGCGCTGCAACATACGGTGGACGAATTCTCGCGCCGCATGGGGCTGGCGATAGATTTTGATTATCAGATCCCGCCGCGATCAGTTCCGGCGAATCAGGGCATTCATCTGTTACACATCGCCCGCGAGGCGCTGAACAATGCGTATAAACACGCGAAAGCGACGCAGGTTTCCCTTGCGCTGCACGCTGATGAAGGCGAAATCACCATGAGTATCTGCGACAACGGCGAAGGTATTTCCCCTGATGCAGAGCGGCAAAATCATTACGGCCTGATCATCATGCAGGATCGCGCCAGCACATTACACGGCACGTGTCGGGTTGCCCGACGTCCTGACGGCGGCACAGAAGTCACTGTCCGTTTCCGTCCGGAAGCGTTACCCATTAATCCCCAGGAGCAAGTATGAACGACATCACCCCTTCCACCATTTTGCTGATTGACGATCATCCTATGCTGCGCAACGGCGTGAAACAGCTGATCGCGCTTGATGCCAGCCTGCAGGTGATTGGCGAAGCCAGCAACGGCGAACAAGGTGTCGAACTGGCGAAACAGCTCGACCCGGATCTGATCCTGCTGGATCTGAACATGCCCGGCATGAACGGGCTGGATACGCTGGATAAAATGCGTGAAACCTCGCTGTCTGGCCGCGTGGTGGTGTTCAGCGTGTCCAATCATGAAGACGATGTGGTGACGGCGTTAAAACGTGGCGCGGACGGTTATCTGCTCAAAGACATGGAGCCGGAAGATTTGCTGGCCGCCCTGCACAACGCCGCCGCGGGCAAAATGGTGCTGAGCGAAGCGCTGACGCCGGTACTGGCCGCAAGTTTGCGTGAAAGCCGTCCGAGCGGTGACCGCGACATTCAGTCCCTGACGCCACGCGAACGCGACATCATCAAGCTGATTGCCGAAGGTTTGCCAAATAAGATGATTGCCCGCCGCCTGAACATCACCGAAAGCACGGTGAAAGTTCACGTGAAGCATTTACTGAAAAAGATGAAGCTGAAATCCCGCGTCGAAGCCGCAGTTTGGGTATTGCAGAGTAACGTGATTTAAGCGTTATTTTACTGAAATTAATGACAATTCAGTTCAACGCGCTCCCCTGCGATGGGCTGTCTCTTATACACAAATCCTCGGCATGAATGTTGGGGATTTTTTTTGAACTTTTTCTCATCAGTTGATCTTCTTTGTATACCCCTCACTAGGTTTTAGAATGGTGCTGTCTGATTGTTATTCTTGGGCTAAAGATGTTTTCGGGCTTTGAAGTGGAATACTAATTTTGATGCCATCAGGGCCTTTAAGCTGGTGCCTGACGGCGCTGAGTTTGATTTGAAATGTTTATTTCATAATGAAAGGTCGAAAAGCTTTTTCTCCTGAGTTTAAGTGCGAAGCTGCAAGCCTTGTGGTTGATCGTGGCTATTCTATTGCGCAGGCCTGCGAGGCTATGGGCGTGGGTAAAACGGCGATGCAGCGCTGGGTTCATCAACTCAATAGTGAACGCGGTGGCGTAACACCGGACGTGGGTAAAGCCCTGACGCCTGACCAGCAGCGTATTCAGGCGCTCGAAGCCCAGATCCGTAAAATTGAACGCGAGAAAAATATCTTAAAGGAGGCTACTGTAGATTCAATTGGTCAACGCAACAGTCATGTGAAAACATGGGGTTGCGGAGGATTTTTGAATGAGACGGACATTTACAGCAAAGGAAAAAGCATCTGTTTTTGAACTGTGGAAGAACGGAACAGGCTTCAGTGAAATAGCTAATATCCTGGGTTCGAAACCAGGAACAATCTTCACTATGTTAAGAGATACTGGCGGCATAAAACCCAATGAGCGCAAGCGGGCTGTAGCTCACCTGACGCTGTCTGAGCGCGAGGAAATACGAGCCGGTTTGTCAGCCAAAATGAGCATTCGTGCGATAGCTACTGCGCTAAATCGTAGTCCTTCGACGATCTCACGTGAAGTTCAGCGTAATCGAGGCAGGCGCTATTACAAAGCTGTTGATGCTAATAACCGGGCCAACAGGATGGCGAAAAGACCAAAACCGTGCTTACTGGATCAGAATTTACCGTTGCGAGAGCTTGTTCTGGAAAAGCTGGAGATGAAGTGGTCTCCTGAGCAAATATCAGGATGGTTAAGGCGAACGAAGCCGCGTCAAAAAACACTGCGAATATCACCTGAGACAATTTATAAAACGCTGTACTTTCGTAGCCGTGAAGCGCTACACCACCTGAATGTACAGCATCTGCGCCGGTCGCATAGCCTTCGTCATGGCAGACGCCATACCCGCAAAGGTGAAAGAGGTACGATCAACATAGTGAACGGAACGCCAATTCACGAACGCTCCCGGCATATCGATAACAGACGCTCTCTGGGGCACTGGGAAGGCGATTTAGTATCAGGCACAAAAAACTCGCATATAGCCACACTTGTAGACCGAAAATCACGTTATACGATCATCCTTAGACTCAGGGGCAAAGATTCTTTCTCAGTGAATCAGGCTCTTACCGACAAATTCCTGAGCTTGCCGCCTGAACTCCGGCAATCACTGACATGGGACAGAGGAATGGAGCTGGCCAGGCATCTGGAATTTACTGGCAGCACCGGAGTTAAAGTTTACTTCTGCGATCCTCAGAGTCCCTGGCAGCGGGGAACAAACGAGAACACTAATGGGCTAATTAGACAGTACTTTCCCAAAAAGACATGCCTTGCCCAATATACTCAACATGAGCTGGATCAGGTTGCAGCTCAGCTAAACAACAGACCAAGAAAGACACTGAAGTTCAAAACACCGAAAGAGATAATTGAAAGGGGTGTTGCGTTGACAGATTGAATGTACAACCGCTCTCTTAATGTCAGAGTCGTTCACTCGCTCGAAGTGATCCGGATATTGAGCGAGCGTTATCCTGTCGTCGAACTGTGCCTGCTTTTTGGCGTTCCACGCAGCCGTTATTACTACCGGCGCGTGCCTGAACAACCTGCCAGAGCGGAGCAAAGAGAACGTCTGTATGAGTTGCATCAGGAAAGTCGCGGGTCGGCAGGGTCACGGTCGCTATCGGTCGCGTTAAAAACCGAAGGCCATGAGGTTGGCAGAGACAAAGCCCGTCGCATAATGAAAGAGGCCGGTCTTGAAAGTACACAACGTCGTAAGCATCGCTATCGTTTAGCGAAAGATGAAGCCAAATATGCACGTAACCACCTGGAACGAGGCTTCACCGTTGAACGGCCTAATATCGTCTGGTGCGGCGATGTCACGTATATCTGGGCAGGAAAACGTTGGGTCTATCTGGCCGTCGTGTTGGATCTGTATGCCCGCAGGGTCATTGGCTGGTCTTTATCGTCATCGCCTGACAGCGTGCTGACGGGTGATGCGCTGCGGATAGCTTATGAATCAAGGGGATGCCCTAAGGGCGTGATGTTCCACTCGGATCAGGGTAGCCACTACAGCAGCCGTGCATATAGGCAAAAGCTGTGTCAGTACCGGATTAAACGGAGCATGAGTCGTCGCGGAAACTGCTGGGACAATGCGCCAATGGAGCGGTTCTTCAGGAGCCTGAAATCGGAATGGATACCGGAATGCGGCTACGAAAATGTGGATGATGCCAAGACAGATATCCTGAGTTACATGACGTATTACTACAACCAACGCAGGCCGCACAGCTTCAATAATGGTCAGACGCCGCATGCTAAAGAAAAGCATGCAGCGTAAAAAACCTTAACGAGTGTCCAATATTGCTAGACCACATCAGGCCGACGGACATGTTCTGGCACATCTGCGTTTGGCGCGAAAACTTGCCGCTGCGCGGTTCCCTTACTCGGTTTCGAGCCATAGGTCTCGAAACACTTCGCTCGGCAAGCTTTCTGAAAGCGGCCACTGGCTATGTAATTCAGCATGCTTTTTGAAAGCGGCCAGAGGCTTTTCTAAATTCAAAATCTAGCTGGTTTTAATCTTTTACAAAGGCAATCTGGCGCACTCAGAAATTTTGCTGACCGAGAGTTCGAGACCGCAAGGCTCGAAGCTCGTAGGGAAGGCACCGCGTAGCGGCAAGATTTCGCGCCACACGCCGATATGTCAGAACACGTCCGTCGACCCAGCGGCAGCGCGCAGTTAAAAAGCGCGGAGTCCAGAGGCCCGCGCGTTACCGGGTCTCTGGTCGGTGTGGGCCGACGCCCACGACCTTGACCTTGACGTAAACCCCGTTTGGGCGGCCAACCCATAGGTTTCCCAATTTCCGCAACTCCATAGCTACTATTGTTCTTTTACATCCCTCCCCCTGACTTTAATAATCGTTGTTAATGATGTGTTGCGATGACAAGGGAAAACGATGGGATACCGCATAAGTTTGCTGGAAAAAAGTCCGCTGGATGAACATGAAGATGCCGCCGGGGCGCTGCGCCGGACGCTGGAACTGGCGAAGCTGGCGGAGCGCTGGGGTTATCACCGGTTCTGGCTGGCGGAACATCACAACACCGACAAACTCGCGATCTCTTCGCCGGAAATTGTCATCGCCTGGATCCTCGCGCATACGCAAAAACTGCGGGTCGGATCGGGGGGCGTGATGCTGCAACATTACAGCCCGTATAAGGTCGCCGAGAATTTTAATCAGCTGGCGTCACTCGCGCCCGGTCGTGTCGATATTGGTATCGGCAAAGCGCCGGGCGGATTGCCGCTTTCTACCCACGCGCTGCAATACGCTGTCGATCCGGCGCGCAAAGGCGAGTTTGCGGATCAGCTGCGTCAGCTCGATGACTGGCTTTCAGTGCCGGTTCGCGGGCGCGGCGTGGATTCCCTTTCTGCCACACCACAACCGCCGCAGTCGGCATCGCGCTTTCTGCTTGGCGCGAGCGAACAGAGCGCCCGGCTGGCGGCCAGTCTCGGCTGGGAATTTGTTTTTGCCGCGCATCTGAATGCCGACGAGCGTGATATTTCTAACGCCCTTTCCGCCTATTCCTACGAAAGCAACGGCAGACGTGCACTGCTTGCCGTGCCGGTGATTGTCGCCGACACCGCCGCGCAGGCCGCACGGCTGGTGGATAGGACCCAGCGTTACCGCGTGACCGGCAGCGACGGCCAGAGCGTGAACGTCGGCAGCCTCGAACAGGCAGAAACCTATATCCGGCAATCCGGCGCGGCGTCGCATCAGATTGAAGAACGCCAGTCGGACGTGCTGCATGGCACCGGCGAGGACGTTCACCGCCAGCTGGAAGCGTTGCAGGCCCGTTACGGCGTGGAAGAATTCATCATCGACACACCGGTCGCACAGCCTCAGGCGCGCCTGCGTTCACTCGAACTGTTAGCCGCGTCCAGCGTCGCGCTGGCATAAGGAACCGAACATGAGCCATAAGATCCGCCTTGCCCAGGAATCTGAAGCCCCGGCGCTGCATTCCCTGCTGCAAAAAGCCTATGCGCCGCTGCTCGAACACGGCATCCATTTCACCATCACCCGCGCCAGCGTGGAGGATGTGCGGGATGTGATCCGCAATGAAACCACTTATGTGCTGGAAAAAGACGGCGAGCTGACGGCCACGCTGACGACCCGTTTTCTGTGGACTCCGGCGAAAAATCATCTCGCGCCCTGGCCTTTCGTCCACTGGTTTGCCGTGGCGGAACACGCCAAAGGGCAAGGTTTTGGCAGCGAGATTATCCGTTATGTCGAAGAGACGTTTTTGCGCGACACGCTGAAATCCCCCGCCGTGTATCTGGCGACCGCCATCAAACATCCGTGGCTGACGGAGTTGTATCAGCGCCGGGGTTACGAGCCGTTTCTTACCGCGACGAATCCGCTGGGCGTCGAGCTGGTTTATCTGCGAAAAGTGCTGATTCAGCAGGCTTTCGACGCACAGGAACAGGCCCCGCTGGTACGTTCCATCGCGCAATTACGCACGCTGGTTTGATCGCGCATCAGCGCTATTTAATTCACGAATGTTTTATTTCTGAGAGCCGTCCATTTAAGGGAAAGAAAATGACTCAAAAACAAAAAATACGTCTCGGCGCTATTATTCAGGGCGCATCGGGAAATATGTCCGCATGGCGACACCCGGATGCCATTGCCGACGCCAGTATTAATATTCAGTTCTGCCAGCAATTAGCGCAAAGAGCCGAACAGGCTAAATTTGATTTCTTATTTGTGGCCGATGGCTTGTTTATTACTGAGAAATCTATCCCGCATTTTCTTAACCGTTTTGAACCGATTACGCTGCTTTCCGCGCTGTCGCTGGTGACACAAAAAATCGGACTGGTCGCCACGCTTTCCACCTCGTACAGCGAGCCTTTCACCGTCGCGCGCCAGTTCGCCAGCCTCGATCATCTCAGCGGCGGCCGCGCAGGCTGGAACGTTGTGACCTCGCCGCTGGAAGGTTCGGCCAAAAACTTCTCACGTGACAAACACCCGGAACACGACGAGCGTTACCGCATTGCCAGCGAATACGTCAGCGTCGTCAAAGGCTTATGGGATTCCTGGGAAAAAGACGCGTTTGTGCGCAACAAAGCCACCGGCCAGTTCTTTGCGTCGGATAAGCTGCACACGCTCAATCACCACGGCAAATATTTCTCGGTACAGGGCCCGCTGAACGTCGGCCGCTCTCCGCAGGGGCGTCCGGTCGTCTTCCAGGCCGGTGCTTCCGAGCAGGGAAAAGCCTTTGCAGCCCAAGCCGCCGACGCGATTTACACCCGTCAGGAAACGCCGGAGCTGGCACGCGAATTCCGCGAAGACGTCCGCCGTCAGTTGGTCGAAAATGGCCGCGACGCCGACGGCATTCGCGTCTTCCAGGGCATCAGCGTGATTATCGGTGACACTGTCACGGATGCCGAGCGTAAATATCAGGAAACCGCGCAACTGGTGACGCTGGAAAGCGCGCTGGATTATCTGGGGCGCTACTTTGAGCATCATGATTTCGCGCAATACGACCCGGATGCGCCGTTCCCGGACATCGGCGATTTAGGCCAGAACAGCTTCCGCAGCACGACCGATGAAATCAAACGCAATGCTAAAGAACGCGGGCTGACATTACGGCAAGCCGCGCTGGAAGCCGCCACGCCCCGCCCGACATTCTCCGGCACCGCCGAACACGTCGCCGACGGGCTGGAGCACTGGTTTACGTCTGGTGCAACGGACGGTTTTATCGTTCGGGGTGGCACGCCGACGGCATTTGATGATTTTATCGACTTCGTCATTCCGATTTTACAGGCACGCGGGTTGTATCGTACCGAGTACGAAGACGGGACGCTTCGCGGGAATCTGGGGTTACGGGAGCCGGAGAATCAGTTCGTCGAGGTTGTGCATTCCGATGCACTGACCGTTTGAAACTTTGCTGAGACCGCAGCAAAAGGCGGTTTTTCACTTGCCGTGAGGGCCGGTGTTGACCGAGAAAATTTCGGTTTCTCACTTACAGTGATCGCTTAACTCACTGCGCCGAAACCGCCCAAGAGAGGGAAGTGCTTTCCCTCTCTTGGATCTCTCCCCGCTTTTTCAACACGTGCTATCGCTCGCTGGCTATGTTTCAGGTGCCGCAGCTATTGCCGCGAAAACTTGCCGCTGCGCGGTTCCCTTTCTCGGTTTCGAGCCACAGGTCTCGAAACACTTCGTTCGGCAAGCTTTCTGAAAGCGGCTGGAGGCTTTCTGAATGTGCAAACATTTGCAAACTGTTGGTTTGCTCCTCCCCCTGCGAAGGGGGAGGTTGGGAGGGGGTTTAGCAGGCCACTGAGTCGCTAAAACCAACACCCCATCCCGGCCTTCCCCTCGTGAGAGGGGAAGGAGAAAACCAACAATCAGCCTGCATCTAACTTCCGAATTATATAGCCTGTGGCCGCTTTCAAAACGACGGCGAGTGAGGAGTGAGAAACGGCGAGAGTCTGTTTTCGAGCAGGTTCGAACCCGAGGCGAGAGAACCGTGCAGCGGCGGCGTTTGCGGCAATAGCTGCGGCACCTGGAACATAGCCAGCGAGCGGAGCGCGCAGTAAAAAAGACGCGGAGATTCCAAAGAGGGCTCGTCATAGCCCTCTTTGGTCGGTTTCGGCGCAGTGAGTTAAGTGATCACAGTTATTGAAAAACCGAAATCTTCTCGATCCTTCGTCAGCGTCACACTGCAAGTGAAAAACCGAAATCTTCTCGATCTTTCGACAGCGTCACACTGCAAGTGAAAACCGAATTTAAAGCGGCACGGGCAAACCAAGATTTGCCCGAAAATCCCCCCCGGTATAATCCGTATCCACCAGCCCGCGTTTCCGTAACTCCGGTAATAACCCGTTCAAAAGTAAATCCTCCTGATCCGCCTGCCCCAGTCCATGTAATGAAATCACATCCAGCACACCCGCGCGATAGCGCTCTTCTATGGCGTCCGCCAGCGATTCCGCCGTTCCGGCGACAAACCAGTGGCCGGTTTCCTGTGCCTGAATGATCAGTTCGCGCAGCGTCAGCCCCTGTAGGGCGAAACGTTTGAAGATTTCCGCACGCCCGCGACGGCGGTTGACCTGCTCAACGTCCGGCAGTAACCGCAGCGGGATCGGCTGATCCAGCGGGGAATCGCGCAGGTCTATTTCACCGCCGAGCATGTCAGCGACTTTGAGCCGCCCTTGCTGATAATCGATCCGCTCGTGCTTTTCAAACAGACGGCGCGCCACGTCTGACGGGCTTTCGCCGATGACAGAATGAAACGAATTCATGATCAGTGGCCGGTTTTCGCGGCGGCCAGACGCATCGGCGTGATGATGCACGCGCTCCACAAAGGCTTTGGCATCTTCCAGCGTCGGCTGCGAGGTGTAAATCACTTCGGCGTATTTCGCGCCGAGTTTCAGGCCTTCTTCGGATTGCCCGGCCTGAAACTGTACCGGCCTGCGCTGTGGCGGTGGCGGGACGTTCAGCGGGCCCTGCACGCGGAAGAAATCCCCGTGATGGTTAATCGGGTGCAGTTTGCGCGGGTCAATTTTCACCGAACCGTTTTTACTGCGCGTCACCGCGTCCGGCTGATTGGCGTCAAATAAGGCATTGATGACCTGAATAAATTCCGTCGCGCGGGCGTAACGCACTTCCGGCGCGGGAAGCTGAATGTCACCGAAGTTTTCCTCACCCACCGAGGACGTCACGGCGTTCCAGCCCGCGCGGCCACCGCTGACGTGATCGAGCGTGCCAATCAGTCGCGCCAGATTGTACGGGTGCTGGTAGGTGGTTGAAACGGTGGCGATCAGCCCTATGTGTGACGTCACCTGGCTAAGCGCGGCGAGTGTGACAATCGGATCCTGGCTGCCGGTTGAGCCGGAAAGCCCGTCGGGATCGGCCTGCAATAAATCGGCAGTGAAAAGCGCGGTGAATTTCTCTTTCTCCGCTTTTTTGGCCAGCGCCACGGCGCGGGAAATACCGGTATCCGGGCGCGGATCATCAGAGGCGTAAATTGCGCTCCCTGCCCCGGCCAGGGTTTTTAAACGTCTGCGGGATGAACTGGTCAAACTGATCTCCTTTAACGGGAAAGATAAACCTGCGTTAAAAATAGAGAACAGAGGTGATTACGCCACGAAGAAAAAAGCATTTTATAACCCTGAATATGGATAAGCCGGGTTTTCCTGATTATTCACTGACTGATCAAAAAAATAATTTTCCGCTAAGTCATTTATTATCGCTGATAAGCAAATATTGTGATTTTACAACTTAGTAACCTGCCCTTAATAATTCCTTTCAGCCGCCGGTTAATAGTGCGGCATCCTTATTATTTATGCGTTTATTCGAATCATTGATGATTAATAACCTGACGGGAAATGTATGAAATCTTTTGCTGGTGCGCGTTCTCTTTCTGCTTTAACACTGCTGGTGCTTTCTTCCGGGCAGTCGCTGTTTGCCGCTGAACAACCTCAGCCAGGCGGAAGCCTGACGTGGGGCGTCGAAACCGAGCCCAATACGCTGAATCCGCAGTTAAACGGGCAATCCAAAGCCGAGCTTATCCTGCGCGTTGCCTATGAATCACTGCTGGCGCGCACGCCCGACGGCGCGTATATCCCGTGGCTGGCGACCGGTTATCACGTTTCCGATGACGGCAAAACTTACACCTTTACCCTGCGCGATGACGTGAAGTTTTCGAACGGGGAAAAACTGACGTCTGCCGCCGTGGCAGAAAACTTCCGTCATGCACAGGATCCGGCGTATTGCGCGGGTTCGAGTATTTGTGCGCTGGCCGGGAGAATCGACACCATCGCCACGCCGGACGAGCACACGGTTACCCTCACGCTGAAGCAGGTTTACAGCCCGTTCCTCTCGTTTGCCTCCGGCCTGAAACTGATTTCGCCGTCGTCGTGGACGTCGCCGCAGCTGAAAGCCGGTGGCACGGATATCGCGGGAACCGGCCCGTTTATTCTCAGGCGCTATGAGAAAGGCCAGCAGATTGAATATGTGCGCAACCCGGATTATCACTGGGCGTCGGCGAATGCCAAACATCAGGGCCCGGCGTATCTCGAAAGCGTAACGTACCGTTTCCTGCCGGAATCTTCCGTGCGCACCGGCGCACTGCTTTCCGGTCAGGTGGATGTGATTGAAGGCGTGTCCGGCAACGATGCGGGCGAATTCAAGGACAACGCGGATTTCAGCTATCAGCACGCCCTGAACACCGGCACGCCGTATTCGCTGTTCCTGAATGTGAAATATGGCCCGACGCAGGAAGTGAAAGTACGGCAGGCGATTTTACAGGGGCTGGATATTTCTCCGATTCTGCAATCGATTTATCGCGGCGAACGCACGCGCGTCTGGGGCATTACGTCGCCGGTTGACCCGCTGTATGACGCCAGCCTGACCGGCAAATACGGCAATAATCCAAAGCTTGCGAACCAGCTTCTGGACGAAGCCGGCTGGAAAACCAAAGGCGCTGACGGCATTCGCACAAAAGACGGCCAGCCGCTGAGCATCGAAATTATTCAGGCACAGGCCACCGTGCGCGATCAGCGTGATGTCCTGTTGCAGGCATTGCAGGCACAGGCACGGCAGCGGCTGGGCGTGGATCTGAAAATCCGTTACGTCGATTCCGGTACCTATACCGAAGTCAGAAAAACCGGTCAGTTTGGCTCGATTGCCAACTCCAATACCGACACCGACGGCATCGATATCGAAAACCATTACCTGCCGGTCAACGCCGGCGGCGCGATCAACTACAGCCGCACCGATGCACCGGAAATCATTCCGCTGCTGAAAGGTGCGTCGCAGACGCTGGATAACGCTGAACGCAAAAAATTCTACGGCCAGTTGCAGAATTTTGCCGTGTTGCAGCAGGCGCTGGCGATCCCGCTTTATGAGCCGGAAGACCAGATTGCGGCGGCGTCTTACGTTCATGGCGTCGGTTTCCGTCCGTTCAAACAGATGCCGGAAAACGCCTACGACGTCTGGCTGAGCAAGCATTAATCAGCAGTAAGGAGCTTTATTATGTCGGCTGAAAGTACCTTTATTCCCCCGCAGCGGCCTAAGTCAGCGCCGTCATGGCACGGGCGCGTTGTCCGGCGGTTGCTGAGCGGTGCGCTGGTGCTGTGGGCCGCGGTCACGCTGTCTTTTATCAGCGTGTATCTCGCGCCGGGCGATATCGTCAGTTTGCTGATGGGCGAACAGGTACAAACACCGGCGATTGAAGCGGCGATCCGCGCGGAATGGGGGCTGGATCAGCCCCTGTATCTGCAATATCTGCACTATCTCTGGCGCGTTTTACACGGTGATTTTGGCCGCTCTTATATGCTCAATACCGACGTCAGTTCGCTGGTGTTATCGCAGCTGTGGCCAACGCTTAAACTCACCGGTCTGGCGCTGGTCATCAGCCTGGTGTTTGCCGTGGTGATGGCCGTCGTAACCGCGCACCGTCGCTGGGGGCAACGCATTGCGGGCGGTATCGAGCTGGTTCTGGCCTCGACGCCCTCTTTCTGGCTCGGCATTGTGCTGCTGTTTATCTTCAGCTTTACGCTGCGCTGGTTTCCGGTGGCGGGCGACCGCAGTTTTTCCTCACTGGTATTACCGGCATTATCCCTCGGACTGGCGCAGGGTGCGGTGGTTTCTCAGGTCTTGCGGCGCGGGCTGGAAGATGCGCTCGACGAACCCTTTGTGCTGACGTTGCGCGCGTGGGGGCTGGGCAACCGCGTTATCCGTTTACGCCACGCGCTGCGCCACGCCGCCCTGCCCGCTGTCACCCTGACCGGCTGGCTGATTGGCGGTTTGCTCAGCGGCGCGGTAATCACCGAACAGGTTTTTGGCCGCCCCGGTTTGGGCAAAATCACCGTCGATGCCGTTCTGGGTAAAGACCTGCCGGTGGTGCTGGCGGTGGCGATTTTCTCCGCGCTGGTGTACGTCGTGCTGAGTACGCTGGTGGATATTTTGTATCTGTTTATCGACCCGCGACTGCGGGATAACGGCCAGAACGGTGAGGAAAACGCATGAGCCAGTTACTGATTTCAGGCGGCGTGAAGCGCCGTTTTTCTGCCGGTTACCTTCTCGCGGCAGGGTATTTACTACTGGTCGTTCTGGCGGTGATTTTCCCCGCCTGGCTGACGCATTTCGACCCGCTGAACGCCGATCCGGTTAACGCGCAACTTCCATCTTCCGCTGAACACTGGCTGGGCACCGACCAGCTCGGGCGCGACGTGCTGGCGCGTATCATTTACGGCAGCCGGTATTCCCTGCTGATCAGCCTCGCGGCGATGGTCGTGGCGGTCAGCATCGGCAGCCTGCTTGGCTTACTCGCCGGATTATTCAAAGGTCCGCTTGATGAGCTGATCAGCCGCGCCGTGGACGTGGTTTCCGCGTTCCCGGATTTACTGCTCGCACTGATGCTGATTGCGTTCACAGGCCCCGGCACCACCAATCTGATCTTCGCACTCGGCGTCGCTTCCGTGCCGCGTTTCACCCGCGTGGTGCGGGCGCAAACCTTTGTGGTGATGTCCTCCGGTTACGTGGAACAGGCGCGCACGCTGGGTCTCAAACGCCACATTCTGGTCTGGCGGCATGTGCTGCCGCACGCTATCGCGCACGTTCCGGCGCTGGCTACGCTCGGGCTGGGCACCGCGATTATCGGCACGGCGGGTCTGAGTTTTCTCGGCATGGGGCCGCAACCGCCGACGGCAGAATGGGGGCTGATGCTGGCCGAAGGCCGCAATTATCTGCGCAATGCGTGGTGGATTGGCGTCTGGCCGGGCGTGGCGATCACCCTGACCGTGATTTCTGTGAACACGCTGGGCCGCTACTGGCAGGCCACTTTTGAAGGGAAACAGCCATGAGCGACGAACTGTTTATTGATATCCGCAATCTTTCGATCACTTTTCCCTCGGCGGACGGCGAAAAACCGGCGGTCAGTGGCCTGAATTTGCAGCTCAGACGCGGGGAATCACTCGCGTTCGTCGGGGAGTCCGGCTCGGGGAAAACCGTCACAGCCCGCAGCCTGCTGGGGTTACAGGATGCCAAAGCGCGTATCACCGCCGACCGTTTTGTGATCGACGGGCAGGATATGCTCGGTGCCAGCCAGCGCCGCTGGCGGAAAATTCGTGGCAGCAAAATTGGCTATGTGTTGCAGGACGCGCTGGTGTCGCTCGACCCGTTGCGCCGCATCAGTCAGCAACTGCGCGATGCGTTACAGGCGAACCGCGCCGCTAAGCCGCAGGAGCTGCATCTGCAAAGCATTTCTCTGCTCAAATCGGTTGGCATTCCTGATGCTGAAAACCGGCTGACGGCGTATCCGCATCAGCTTTCCGGCGGGCTTCGTCAGCGTGTGCTGATCGCCACCGCGCTGGCCGGGAAACCCGGTTTGCTGATTGCCGATGAACCGACCACCGCGCTGGATATGACGGTGCAGAAACAGATTCTGGATCTGCTGCAACAGCGCCGCGACCGGGGCGAAAGTCTGTTGCTGATCAGCCACGACCTTTCTGTGGTCGGGCAACTCGCCGACCGGATCCTGGTCATGCATCAGGGCAAGGTGGTGGAAGAAGGCACGGGCGAAAAACTGCTGAGCACGCCGGATCACCCGTATACGCGCCAGCTGCTCGCTGCCATTCCCGGCCCTGCCACGCGCGGGTTGAAACTCTCCGGCCAGAGCGGCAGGCCGCTGCCCGCCAAAAATATCGCCACCGGCGAACCGGTGCTGGACGTACGCAATCTGAGCAAACATTACGCGGACAAAGCCGTGGTAAACCACGTCAGTCTGACGCTGGCGGCGGGCGAAACGTTGGGGATTGTGGGTGAATCCGGCTCGGGGAAAACCACGCTGGCCAGAATGGTGCTCGGCCTGACTGAACCCGGTTCCGGCACGATCACTATTCAGGGTCAGCGCTGGAGTCAGATCCCCGAATCCGTCCGCAGGCTGCAACGCCGCGGGATTCAGCTGATCGCACAAGATCCGCTCAGCTCTTTTGATCCGCGTTATAACGTGGAAAAAATCATCGGAGAAAGCCTCGACAGTGTGGGGATTTTTGGCGATGAACGACGCCGCCGCATCCTGCAATTGCTCGATGAAGTGCAGCTCGGTGAAGGATTTTTGCGGCGTTATCCGCGCGAACTTTCCGGCGGTCAACGCCAGCGTATTGCCATCGCCCGCGCGTTTGCCCCGAATCCTGCATTACTCGTGGCCGACGAGCCGGTGAGCGCGCTGGACGTTTCCGTTCAGGCGCAGGTGCTGGATTTACTGGCCGACATGCAGGCCGAACACCGCACCGCGCTGCTGTTTATTTCGCATGATCTCGGCGTAGTCCATCATCTGGCGGACAGGGTGATGGTGATGAAAGACGGCAGCGTGGTCGAGCACGGACAGGTCGATGACATCTTCCACCGCCCCGCCCATCCGTGGACCCAACAACTGATTAATGCGCTGCCGGTGGTGGCATCACGCCCTGATCAAACGGCGGCGTTTTAAGGATTTCCCCGCCACATACGCCAGCGACGCACACAGCAGGTAATACATCAGGCCGACAAACAGGAAGATTTCCGCCGGGTAGATTTGCACCCGGTTATTCACCTGCCCCGCGACGGTGGTCAGTTCCGGCACGTTGACGATAAACGCCAGCGAGGTGTCTTTCACCAGCGAGATCAGCAACCCGAGATACGACGGCAAAAGATTTGGCCACGCCTGCGGCAGCAGGACATTGAGCAAAACCTGTCTGTAACTCATGCCAGATGCAATCCCCGCTTCGGTTTGCCCGCGCGGCAGTGACTCCAGCCCGGCCAGCGTGGAGTGCATCACCGCCGCCGAGGTAAACCAGGCGAGTGCGATAATCACCGTCAGCGGGCCGGGGATCGAGCCGCCAAACACCACCGGCAACAGGAAATAGAGCCAGAAAATCACAAAAATCAGCGGGATGCCGCGGATAAACGAGGCCCACAGAAACAGTAATTTTCGCGTCCAGCCACCGAAACGCCACGCTAACGCCGCCATCGCCACGCCCAGCACTAACGCCAGCACGCCAGCAGAAACGGCCATGATCAGCGTGAGCAAAACGCCGCCCGGTTCGCCGTCGGCCAGCCTGCCCCACAGCATATAGGTGAAATTATCCTGTAAAACCGACCAGTCAAACTCCATCATTCACCTCCGCCTTCTGCGCCACCTGCGGCCTTTGTTGCGGACGTTTCGGGCCCAATACCGTCATCAGCCCGCCAAGGATCATCCCCAGCGCCAGATACAGCAACGTGCCGACCGCAAAACCTTCAAAGGCGTGCGCGTTGTAACTTTCAATCTGACTGACCTGATACGTCAGCTCGGAAAATCCGATGCCGGTCGCCAGCGAGGAAAGCTTCATCAGGTTGAGATACTGCCCGGTGATCGGCTGCCACGCGTTGGTCAGCGCCTGCGGTAACAGGATCGAAAGCAGCAGCGTTTTGCGGCTGAAACCCTGCGAAATCGCGGCTTCGGTCTGGCCTTTCGGCACCGAATTCAGCCCCGCCTGCACTTCTTCCACCAAAAATGCGGCGGTGAATAATCCCAGCCCCCACGCGGCGCATAAAAACTCCGGTGTAAGCCACGCGATATTGCCGGGAAAAACCGCCCACGCGTGGGTATCGCCGATGTAAAAACGCCAGCTTTGCGGCAGCGCGCCGTACGCGGCGAAATACCAGAAAAGCAGCTGAACCAGCAGCGGCGTGTTGCGGAAAACCGACACAAACGCCGCTACCGCGCCGTGCGCCAGATGCGATTGACTCAGGCGCAGCGCGATCAGTAACACCACCAGAAGCGTCGCCAGCACACTGCCCGCAATACTGACGTAAAGCGTGGTGAGAAAGCCGGAGATAATCCACTGCAAAGGCTGGCCGGTAAGCACGCCAGCCCAGTCGGGATGCCAGATCATTGCCCCGCTCCTGTTTCAGGATGCAGCGGGAACAACACTTTTTGCAGAAAACGCTGCGCACGCGGATGCTGCGGCCGCAGGAAGAAATCCTCCGGTTCCGCCTGTTCCAGAATCTCGCCGCCGTCCATAAAGATCACCCGGTCGGCAATTTCACGGGCGAAACTCATTTCATGGGTCACAACAATCATCGTGATGCCGCTTTTCGCCAGTTCCTGCATGACAAGAAGCACTTCGCCGATCATTTCCGGATCCAGCGCCGACGTCGGTTCATCGAACAAAATGATGTCCGGATCCGTCACCAGCGCCCGGGCGATCGCCACGCGCTGCTGCTGGCCGCCGGAAAGTTGCTCGGGATAATGCTGCGCTTTATCCTGCAAACCAACGCGGGTCAGGAGCGCCAGCGCCTTCCCGCGTGCATCACTTTTCTTCCAGCCGTGGACTTTAATCAGCGCGAGGCTGACGTTGTCCTGCGCGGTCAGATGGGCGTACAGGTTGAATTGCTGAAACACAAAACCGATGTGCGTACGTAACTCGCGTAGCGCCGATCCGTTCAGGCCGCGCGTCGGTTTGTTGTGAATGAGAATTTCGCCATCAGTGACGGTTTCCAGCTGATTAATCAGGCGGATGAGCGTGGATTTCCCCGAGCCGGACGGCCCGCAGACCGCCACCACATCGCCGCTGGCGACGCTCAGATCGACATTACGGATCACCAGGTGATGACCGAAAGATTTACTGACCTGACGAAACTCAACCGCCGTGGTTTTAGCGGCGTTTGAATGTGAAAAAACCGCAGACGTCGCTGCGGTTGATAAGGTGTCTTGCTGCATGTGCATTACCTTGCATAAAGCGGATTATTTGGCTTCAATCTTGAACAGACGTGGCTGCGGAGATTTTGTCTGCGGGCCAAACCAGACGTTATAAATGCTCACCGCCTGACCGTTTTTCTCCAGATTCAGCAGTTCGTCATTCACCACTTTCAGCAGGCTGGTTTCGCCTTTTTTGACGCCAACGCCAATCTCTTCTTTGCTCAGCAATTCAGGCAAGACTTTGTATTTTGCCTTGTCCGGCGCGCCATCCAGCAAACCGGCCAGAATGGTGCTGTCCTGCGTAATCGCCTGCACGTTGCCGTTACGCAGCGCAGAAAGCGCCAGCGGAATATCGTCGTAAGACAACACGCGCGATTGCGGGAAGCGGTTATGCAATTCCTGCTCGCCGGTGGTGCCTTTCACCGCGCCGATACGCGCCGTGGCGTAGGCGTCGAGTTTATCCGGTGAACTGGCCGGCACCAGGAACTGCTGACCGGTCACGAAATAAGGGAGGGAGAAATCGACCACTTTCGCGCGTTCCGGCGTGATGGTGATATCCGCCACAATCAGATCGGCTTTGCCAGACTGCAATAACGGAATACGGTTCGCCGGATTCGTCGGCACCAGTTGCAGCTTCACGCCCAGCGTTTTCGCCAGCGCTTTCGCAAAATCAACGTCATAACCGACGATATCGTGCGTTTTGGCATCCACAGAACCGAACGGGGGATTGGAATCAAACGTGGCTACTTTCACCACGCCGGCTTTCTTGATATCAGCCAGCTGATCCGCATGGGCTGCAAACGTTGAGACTGCGCTGAGCGCCAGAAACAGACCGGCGGAAACAACGCTTTTATTGAATTTATTTTTGATTACTGATGTAGCAGCCATAGTTTTTCCTTATAAGTCATCTTAAGAGGGCTCGCGCCCTAAATTTTTAATCTGGCAGGTAAATAACATTTTTGTTTTGTAGGTCAGAGAATTGCATATAGGAACGGGCGGCTGCCACTAACAAAAAAGGATATCGATGGATGATTTATGCATAAGGGTTGGATCTGGATGGCAAGATGCGGGGACGCATTTCTGTTCAAAGCCTGGGCTTGCCGCCCAAACTGGCCCAGAGGCTATGTCATTCGGAAGGCTGGGGTTTTTGCTCCTTCCCCTTGGCAAGGGGAAGGCTGGGATGGGGTTCGAAATGGCGACTTTGAAGGTGAGTTGTCTGCTAAACCCCCTCCCGGCCTCCCCCTTCGCAGGGGGAGGAGCACAACAGCCGCTTGCAAAAGCTTGCTGAGTGAGTGTGGAGCGAAGGCCAGTTTGGTTGGCCACAAACCAAAAAAAAAGCGTCCTGTTAGCGCTCAGCAACCTGAACGCTAACGGACGCCTTCATCCGTAATCTCTTTGTACTGACGTATTTCATTCATGTCATGAAAATTAATGCAGCTTGTATGCCAGTTTTACTGTCTCAATAAATTCAACACGTTAGCCAGAAGAGGTTTTTATACTGGTGATTTTTTGCACCGAAACAGCCCGTAATGCCCTGCCGGAAGGCAATGAATCTGGCGGGTACGGTGTGACAGGACATCCCGGCCTTTGCACATCACTCCAAATCCGCCCCGTTGCTCGCAATCACTTTCTTGTACCAGTAAAACGATTTCTTACGGGTTCTTTCCAGCGTGCCGTTGCCGCTGTCATCGCGGTCGACGTAGACGAAACCGTAGCGTTTGCTCATTTCGCCGGTGGAGGCGGACACCAGGTCGATGCAGCCCCACGAGGTGTAGCCGATAACCGGAATGCCGTCGGCGATGGCTTCGCCCATTGCTTTGATATGTTCGCGCAAATAGCTGATGCGGTAATCATCCACGATTTCGCCCTGCGCGTTGAATGCGTCTTTCGCGCCGAGACCGTTTTCCACCAGGAATAACGGTTTCTGGTAGCGGTCGTACATCATGTTCATGGTGATGCGCAGGCCGAGCGGGTCAATGCCCCAGCCCCATTCGCTGGTTTCGATGTGCGGGTTTTTCAGTGATTTTACGATGTTGGCCGCGCTGCTGTTGTTGTCGTTCATGTCAGCGGACGCACAGCGCGAGGCGTAATAGCTGAAGGAGACAAAATCGACGGTGTTTTTGAGAATGTCGTCATCGCCCGGTTGTTTATCGATGACGATGCCTTTTTCAGCGAAGACGCGGCGGGTGTAAGACGGATAAGCGCCGCGCGCCTGAACGTCGATGAAGAACAGGTTTTCGCGGTCTTTTTGCAGCGCCGCCCAGACATCTTCCGGCTTGCAGGTGCGCGGATAAAAATTCCCACCCGCCAGCATACAACCGACCTGATTTTCCGGGTTCACTTCATGGGCGATTTTCGTCGCCAGCGCGCTGGCAATCAGCTCATGGTGCGCGGCCTGATATTTAACCTGTTCCTGATTTTCGCCCTCTTCGAAGGCTAAACCCGCGCCGGAGAACGGGCTGTGCAGCAGGATATTGATCTCATTAAACGTCAGCCAGTATTTCACCAGCCCGTCGAATGCCTCAAAACAGGTGCGCGCATAACGGGCGAAGAACTCGACCATTTTACGGTTACGCCACGAACCGTACTCAATCACCAGATGCATCGGCACATCGAAATGGCACAGCGTGACCAGCGGCTCGATGCCGTATTTCTTGCACTCGGCAAACACGTCACGGTAGAAAGCGATGCCTTCCGCATTCGGCGTCAGTTCATCGCCGTTGGGATACAGGCGGCTCCAGGCGATTGAGGTGCGGAAAACGGTGAATCCCATTTCAGCCATCAGTGCGATGTCTTCTTTATAACGATGATAAAAATCAATCGCCTGATGGCTCGGGTAAAATTCGTCTTCCCGCAGGGTGAAGCGTTTTTCCTGACCGGTTTTTACCGCCAGACGGTGCGCGCCGTGCGGGATCATGTCGACCGTCGTCAGGCCTTTTCCGCCTTCAAAACTGGCACCTTCCGCCTGGTTTGCGGCAATCGCGCCGCCCCATAAAAAGCCGTCAGGAAATAATGATGCTGCCATGAGTTACTTCTCCTTTAATGTGAACGCGCTGCGTTGGGTGCCACCGGCAACGGCGCAGGCGTTGTGATCTCTGCCGTTTTGCCCTCTTCCGGCGCGACGGTTTCCACGGGAATATCTTCAAATCCGAGTAACAGGGTGATGACAAACGAGAGCACCACCGCGAGGATCATGACGCCCGCCACCCAGACTATGGTCATCGGGTTGGACGGGTCGAAGAACTGGACGCTGGTAAACAACCCCGGCGACGCCATCGAGTGGCTGGCGAGGCCGCCTAAACCGGCCACGCCGCCGCAGATAAAACCACTGATCAGGCAGGCGATGAGCGGACGTTTAAGGCGCAGCGCCACGCCGTAAAGCGCAGGTTCTGAAATCCCGGCCACAATCGCGGAAGCCGCCGCCGCCAGCGCGGTCTGGCGCAGTTCCGGGTTTTTCGTCCGCCACGCCACCGCCAGCGATGAACCGCCCAGCGACAGGTTTGCGCCGATTTCTGACGGCATCACCATGCCTTCTTTTCCGGTTTCCGCGATGGTCTGAATGATGGTTGGGGTGAACACGCGGTGCATCCCGGTCATCACCAGCAGCGGCCAGGCCGCGCCCATAATTGCCACCGACAGCCAGCCGAGATAGCTGTGAACGGTGTACACCACGGCGGAAATCCCGGTGCCAATCCAGATACCCAGCGGCCCGATCAGCACGATGGCGATCGGTGCGGCAATCAGCATGATCAGCATCGGCTTCAGGAAGTTTTTGGTGACGACCGGCGTAATGCGATCCACCCATTTTTCGATGTAGGACAGCAGCCACGTCATGCACAGCGCGGGGATCACGGTGTAGGTGTATTTCACCGCCGTGACGGAAATGCCGATGAACTCGACTTTTTGCCCCTGCGCGGCTTTCGCCATCAGGTCGATAAACGCCGGATGCACCAGGATCCCGGCAATCGCAATCGCCAGCGACATGTTGGTTTTGAATTTCACCGCTGCCGACGCGGCCACCATCACCGGCAGGAAGAAGAATGCGCCGTCGCCGATGGTGTTGAGGATCACCAGCGTCGATGCACCCTTTTCAAACACGCCGGTCATATCCAGGATCATCGCCAGCAGTTTGACCATCGAACCGCCAATAATCGCCGGGATCAGCGGCGACATGGTGCCAATCAGCGCATCCAGAATGCCTGCGCCAATCCGTTTGAGCGTAATTTTGTTTTTAGCGGGGGTATCACCGCTGGCCGCCGCAAAGCCTTCCGGCAGCAGTTTCAGCACTTCGGCGTAAGCCTGCGACACGTTATTGCCGATGATCACCTGACACTGTTTTTCATTGCGCACCACGCCCATCACGCCGGTGATGGATTTCAGCGTCGCGGCGTCCACGACGGATTCGTCGTTCAGCACGAAGCGCAGGCGCGTCATGCAATGCGTGACTGCCACCACGTTGCCCGCGCCGCCGATGGCGTCGACAATTGACCTGGAAATTGCTGCAAAATTCTTAGCCATGAGTGATAACTCTCTCGGATTCATAGGGTTATGAATAATATTTTTCCGGGAAGCCATTTTTATGAAACGTAACGGGCTTTTTCCGAAACAGTAGGTAACCGGTTTCACACGAGAATGTGCAGTTCTCTTTCTGACTTCAACAGAAATTGATAACGCTGTTTCATTTTTGTGATGACGATCTCCCTGCGCAGTGAAATCCTCTCAACTCGCGTGGAATGTGTAGAATGACGAATAATTTTTCTCATCCGGAAGGTGCCTGATGTCGACAATGCAGGAAGTGGCAGCCAAAGCGGGCGTCTCGAAAGCCACGGTTTCCCGTGTGCTTTCCGGCAAAGGTTATGTGAGCCAGGAAACCAAAGATCAGGTCTTCAAAGCCATTGAGGAAGCGGGATACCGGCCCAATTTGCTGGCGAGAAATCTGGCGACCAGCAAGTCGATGTGCATCGGGCTGGTGGTGACGAATACGTTATATAACGGGCATTATTTCAGCGAGCTGATTTCACAGGCCGCGAAAAAACTCGACGCTAACGGACGCCAGCTGATTCTGGTCGATGGCAAACACAGCGCCGAAGAAGAACAGGACGCCATTCAGTTTCTGCACGATTTACGCTGTGACGGCATTATTATTTACCCGCGTTTTTTATCGGTCGATGAAATGGATTTGCTGATCGACAAATATAAAAAGCCGGTGATGGTCGTGAACCGCAAATTACGCAAACACCAGAGTCACTGTATTTATTGTGACCACAAAGGGTCGAGTTTTAACGCCACGCAGGCGCTTATTGAACGCGGGCATCGGGATATTGCGTTTATTACCGGTTCTATGGATTCCCCGACTGCGATTGAGCGCCTTTCCGGTTACCGCGACGCGCTGACGGCCTCAGGAATACCGGTGAAAGAATCGCTGATCGTGCCGGGAAAATGGTCACCGGCCAGTGGTGCCGCGGCCGTTGAAACGCTGCTGGCGTCCGGTCAACCGTTCAGCGCCCTGCTTGCCAGTAACGATGAAATGGCGATCGGCGCGATGAAACAGCTCAACACCGCCGGAATTGGCGTGCCTGCGCAGGTTTCGGTGATCGGGTTTGATAATATTCCGACAGCGCCGTTTCTTATTCCGGCGCTGTCGAGCGTGAAAGATCCGGTCAGCGATATGATCAGTGAAGTGATTAATCAGATTATCGCCATGCTCGATGGCGGTTATTTGTCCGAACAGAATCACTTCTCTTCTGACCTTATTCTTCGTGATTCTGTCATCGACGGCCCTTATAAAACTCGCCAATAATTCCCGGTAATACACCGGCACGCGGTTGCCCCGGAACCAAAACTTTACAGGCCGCATTAATTTGCGGCTTTTTTATTTACCTGAACAGATTGAACACGTTAGATCCCTTCACATTTGCCTTAGCTTTTCATGTCATTCCACTCAAGCTTTTTCCCATTATGCCGATAACGTATTTGCTCACTAAAACCCAAATGTACAATTTCACTTAAGTCCGATCTTTTTGCTAAAAATGCTTAATTTTAAGCATGTTAGACGCAAAATTTGGCGAACTAAGAATTATCTTATGCTAACGTTTCGCGAGCACATCACAGCAAAAATGCGCCGGGACAGGCGCACTATTTCGCCGGACTCTGATTTGGACGGACCCCGCGCAGAGGCGGCAGGCTACCAGGCAAAATAAAATGAGCGAAGATTCTGATGTACTGTATCGGTTGCTGGTCCAACGCGTAGAAGACTACGCGATCTATATGCTGACTCCGGACGGCACGATTGCGAACTGGAACGCCGGGGCGCAGCGGGCGAAAGGCTATACGCCTGAAGAAGTGGTGGGTAAGCATTTTTCATGTTTTTACACCGAAGAAGACAAAAAAAGTGGCTGGCCGCAGCACGGTCTGGAGACCGCGCGCTCAACGGGCCGCTATGAATCTGAGGGGTGGCGTCAGCGCAAGGACGGTTCGCGTTTCTGGGCACACATCATTATTGAAGCCCTGCGCGAAGCGGGTGAAATCATTGGTTTTGCCAAGATTACCCGTGACGTCACCGAAAGACGTGAAACTGAAAGGGAGTTGCTGAAAGCCAAAGAACTGGCCGAAACCAACAGCGAACAGCTTTCTTCTTTGTCGCAATTTCTGAATACGGTGATCGCGAATATTCCCTCTTCCGTTATTGTCGAAAATGCCGTTTCACGGGAAATTCTGCTGGTTAACCGTCAGGCAGAACGTCTGCTGGGGATTTCACGTGAGAAAATGCTCGGCATGCGCCCGCAGGATTGTATGGGGCTCGGGTTGAGCAACTTTATTAATAAGCAGTCAGACGAATGTCTGCGCGCTGAAGGTGTGCACAAAAGCGAGCAACAGTTGCTCACGGCACTCGGCGACCGGACGCTGCAAACCACCAGTTCGGTGATCCGCGGACACGATCCGCAGACCAGTTATGTGATGATGATTGCTGACGACGTCACCGATCAGCAGGCAGCGCATGCCCGCATTCACCACATGGCGCACCACGATAATCTGACCAGCCTGCCTAACCGCATTCTTTTCAGCCAGCGGCTTAACGAAGCGTTGCAGCGCGACAGCTATACGCACAGCCACACCGCCACATTGTGTCTGGATCTGGATAATTTCAAAAACGTGAACGACGCACTCGGTCATCAGGTCGGCGATGAGCTGCTGCGGGCGATTTCCAAGCGTCTGCGCATGACGTTGCGGGACGACGACACGCTGGCGCGCATTGGTGGCGATGAATTTGCCGTGGTGCTGCCGGGTCTGAAAGACATGTCTGCCGCGCATCAGATTTCAAAACGTCTGATCGAAGCCGTGCGTCCGCCGGTCATTATCGACGGTCACTCGCTGTCGGTGGGGTTGAGTATCGGGATTGCGCTGGCGGACTCTGTCGAAAATACGCCGGATCAGTTACTGCGTTGTGCGGATATGGCGCTGTACGAAGCCAAACGCAATGGCCGCAACCGGTATGAAGATTTCCGGATTGAAATGGACGCCGCCGCCCGTAAACGCCGCGTGGTCGAGATGGATTTGCGCGACGCCATTACCTGCAATCAGTTACGCCTTTATTACCAGCCGATTACCGACGCCAAACATGATTCGGTGATCGGCTATGAGGCGCTGATGCGCTGGCATCACCCGCAAAACGGGCTGATTATGCCGGTGGATTTCATCCCCATCGCCGAAGAAACGGGTCTGATTCACAGCCTGGGTTCGTTTGCGCTGCACGAAGCCTGCCGCGAAGCCACGACCTGGAACGGTTCGCAGACGGTCGCCGTGAATCTGTCACCGATTCAGTTTAAAAACAGCGGGCTGGTTTCTGTGGTGGAATCCGCACTGGAAGCGTCCGGGTTGGATCCGTCGCGTCTGGAAGTGGAAATTACCGAGTCCGTGCTGCTCGACAATACGCTGGGCAATATCGATACTTTGCGGAAACTGAAAGCGCTGGGCGTACGTATTGCGCTGGATGATTTCGGCACCGGTTATTCGTCCCTGAGTTATCTGCGATCGTTCCCGTTCGACAAAATCAAAATCGACCGGTCATTCATCAACGATATGCAGGACAGCCGCGAAGCGCTGGCGATCATCCGCGCCATCACCGGCATGAGCCGCAGTCTGGATATTCAGACCACCGCAGAAGGCGTCGAAACCCCCGAGCAGTTCAAACGTCTGAAAGAAGAAGGTTGTAGTTTGTTCCAGGGATATTATTTTGGACGGCCTCAGCCCTCAGAATCCCGTTTGACTGGGTTTACACCTGTCTGATGATAGGTATTAGACACTAACCGTGCGGGGAGTCATCGGGGGATAAGGGTTTCATTATTGGGCTAATTCTGGCGATGGGTTTTTCACTTGCCGTGAGGGCTGACATCTGACCGAGAATATTTCGGTTTCTCAGTTGCAGTGATCGCTCAGCGGCTGTTTTGCTCCTCCCCCTGCGAAGGGGGAGGTTGGGAGGGGGTTTTGCAAGCCACTATGCCGCTAAAACCAACACCCCATCCCGGCCTTCCCCTCGTGAAAGGGGAAGGAGCAAACCAAATTAGCCTGCACGATTCTCCCTAACATCTTTCTTTTTATTTGGCATACGTATTCAACTCCCCGTGCTGGCAAACGCATCCCATTTTTTGAATTTGACAAAGACATTCCCAAATGTTCCAAATGTCTAAATTCGTTCAAAAACGCCAGAGGTTTCGAGGGCGTACTGCATTCACCGCTTCTTAAGGAACAGAGATGTCTGAGAATTACGATTTTAACGTCGCTTATCCTACCCTGCGCCCGACGATGATGGGCGCGAATGCGGTCTGCGCTTCCCAGCCGCTGGCCGCACAGGCCGGGATGAAAATGCTGATGCTCGGCGGAAATGCGGCCGATGCGGCCATCGCCACCGCCATCGCGCTGACCGTGCTGGAACCCAGTGGTAACGGCGTGGGCAGTGACGCTTTTGCGATAATCTGGGACGGCAAAAAAGCCCACGGTCTGAACGCATCGGGCCGCTCACCCGCGGCGTGGACGCCAGAATATTTCGCCTCCAAAGGCCATGACGCCGTGCCGACCTATGGCTGGGACGCCGTTACCGTACCCGGCGCGGTTTCCGGCTGGGTAGCGGTGGCAAAACGTTTTGGCACCCTGCCGCTGACCACGCTGGCGCAACCGGCCATCGATTACGCCCGCAACGGTTTCCCGGTGTCGCCGCTGATTGGCCGTCTGTGGGAAATCGCGGTGAAAAAATTGAGCAACCAGCCGGGTTTCAGCGAGTGTTTCGCGCCTGAAGGCCGCGCGCCAAAAATCGGCGAAATCTTCCGTAATACGCAGCTGGCCGATACGCTGGAGCTGATTGCCAAAACCGAAGGCGAAGCGTTTTACCGGGGCGAACTGGCCGATAAAATGATCGCCCACAGCCGGGAATTTGGCGGTGCGATGACGCACGATGACCTGGCGAATCACAAAGCCGACTGGGTAGAAACCCTGCAACAATCCTTCGCGGGCGGTTCCGTTCACGAACTGCCGCCAAATGGTCAGGGCATTGCCACGCTGATTGCGCTGGGCATTCTCGATAAGCTAAACATCGGCGATAAACCGGTGGATTCGGTTGAAACCACGCATCTGTGCATCGAAGCAATGAAACTGGCGCTGGCCGATTTGGATCAGCACGTCACCGACAACGACCATATGCTGTTCGACCCGCAACTGTTCCTCAATGATGCGTATCTGGAAGAACGTGCGCACCTGATTGACCGCACCAAAGCCAGCGACGTCACCTACGGCGCACCGCGTCCGGGCGGCACGGTCTACCTCACCACCGCCGATTCCAGCGGCATGATGGTGTCGTTTATTCAGTCTAATTACATGGGGTTCGGTTCCGGCGTTGTCGTACCGGGAACCGGTATCAGTATGCAAAACCGGGGTTGCGGCTTCACGCTCGATCCGCAGCATGCCAACTGCGTCGCGCCCAATAAACGCACGCTGCACACTATTATTCCGGCGTTTGCGCAGGACGGCGAAGGCAAACCGCTGATGTCCTTCGGCCTGATGGGCGGCCCGATGCAGGCGCAGGGGCATTTGCAACTGGCGCTGCGCATTATGTTGTACAAACAGAATCCGCAGGCCGCCATTGATGCGCCGCGCTGGCGGATTAACGGTGGCCGTCAGGTGGCGATGGAAGCCACTTATGACCACAATACGCTGGCGGCGCTGCGCGCAATGGGGCATGACCTGATTGTCGAAGATCCGCTTGGCGGCCATTCGTTCGGCGGCGCGCAGGTGATTGTGGTGAATCCGGCAGGCGGGTATCTGGCGGGGACAGAATCAAGGAAAGATGGACAAGCATTGGTGATGTAATTTGCAGGAAGCCGCTGCAAACAGGCGGCTTTTGAGGCGAGCTTGGTGATTTTAGTTTTTCACTTGCAGTGAAGCGCCAGAAAGATGATCGAGAAAATTTCGGTTTTTCAATAACTGTGATCGCCTAACTCTCCGCGCCGAAACCGACCAGAGAGGCCCAGGACGGGGCCTCTCTGGGCTCTCCACGTCTTTTACAACACGCGCTATCGCTGGCTGGCTAAGTTTCAGCAGCCACAGCTATTGCCGCGAAAACTTGCCGCTACGCGGTGCCTTCATTTCGGTGTTCGAGCCTTGGGTCTCGAAACGCTCACTCAGCAAGCTTTCTGAAAGCGGCCGGAGGCTTATCTAAATTCAAAGGCATTTTGAATAACAATTAGTGGTGAGGTTGCGAATTAGAAAGTTATTGGCCGCTATCAAAACGACGTTGAGAGAGTGGTGAGAAACAGCGAGAGTCTTTTTTCGAGCAGGTTCGAACCCGAAGCGAAAATACCGCGCAGCGGCGGCGTTTGCGGCACTAACCGGCGTTGCTGAAACAGTGCCAGCCAGCGACAGCTCGCAGTTAAAAAAGCGCAGAGTCCAGAGACCCGCGCGTTACCGGGTCTTTGGTCGGTGTGGGCCGATGCCCACGACCTTGAAGTTGAAGTTGAAGTTGAATTTCCCCCTTCGTCCCACCTCCTCTGTGACACCCCTTCCAAATTTCACCTAAAAAAATGTAATTCGATGCAGGTCGTTTAAATATTTGAAACGCCGTTCTATAAATGGAGTGTAGCGTTTTTTGCACTTTCATATGGAGAACAAATCTATGAGCTGTCCACTGTTTCATGGCGTGATCCCGCCGGTTTCTACCATCCTGAATGAGAATGAGCAGCTTGATCGCCAGGGAATGGCGCGTCTGATTGATTTCACCATTGAAGGCGGCGTTAACGGTCTGTTTTTCCTCGGCAGCGCGGGGGAATTTGCGCATATGTCCCGCGAACTGCGGCATGAAGTCGCCGAATTCTGCACCAGACACGTCGCCGGACGCGTGCCGGTGCTGATCGGCGCGGCGCATCCCGGCACGGCGGAAACGCTGGCGTTTGCACAGCACGCCAGACGTGTCGGCGCGGACGGCGTGGTGGTGGTGAATCCGTATTACAACCCGATCACGGAAGAAGCGCTGTATCTGCATTACAAAACCATTGCCGAAAACGCCGGATTGCCGGTGGTGATGTACAACTATCCGGGGCTGACCGGCCAGTCGATTCCCGTGAGTCTGATTAAACGCCTGGCGCTGGAATGCCCGAATATTGTCGGCCTGAAAGATACCGTCGACAGCCTGAACCATATCCGCGAAACGCTGGCGGCAGTGAAACCGGTGCGCCCGGATTTCGCGGTATTTTCCGGCTATGACGAATACCTGTTCGGTACGCTGATCCTCGGCGGTGACGGCGCCATTCCCGCCAGCGCTAACTTTGCGCCACAGCTCACCTGCGGCATTTACCGCGCGTTCAGGGAGAACGATTTCGCCACCGCCGTTGAACTGCAACAGCGCCTGTCGTTCCTGCCGCCGCTGTATTCTCTGGATACGCCGATTTACAACGTCATCAAATACGCCATCTCGCAGGCCGGTGTCGACGTGCCTGTGTATTCGCTGAAACCGGCGTTACCGCTGAGCAATGACAAGCAGAAAATCGTCCGTGAAATCCTCAGGCAGGCAGGCGTTTTAAACTGATTGCACGCCCCGCCATCCTCCCTGCGCGACGAGGGAGGATATTTCCTGGCAGATCTAAATCGAAATCATTACTATTCCGCTTTAATATTCGCTACTCTATCCGCATGATTTATCGAACCGAATCTCTTTCATAACGTCATGATGCAAACACTTCTCGACAGTTTCCGCGATACGCCTGTGAGCTGGGTGGCCGATACGTTTAAGCCGCTGACGCCGCTGGTCACCAACGCGGTGCCGATGTCACAGCTGACCACCGCCGAAGGCTGTGGTCTCGTGCTGAAACGCTATCTGGATGCAAATGCCGCCGACGCCGCGCAGTGCGACAAACGCCGCGCGCGCATTTCGATGTGGTCGCAGTGGTATTTCGCCACCCTGCTTCCGGCCTGGGTGATTGTGTCGTTACGCCACGGCTGGCAGTTGCCGATTGCGGCTGAAAACGTCTACCTGTGCATGCAGGAAGAAGGCTTACCGGCGCAGATTTATCTGGATGGCGAAGGCGAGTCGCTGATTTCGCAGGAACCGATGGCGCGGTTTGACGTGATGATTGAGCAGCAGTTGCGCCCGATTTGCGAAGCACTGGCAGAATTCTCCGGCCTGAAACCGGGCATTTACTGGAGCAATGCGGCCATCCGCGTCGGCTGGGGCGTTAAGCAGGCCGAACTGGTTGATGCTGATATTTCTGACGGCATGACGCTGATGGAATCTCGCGAGCTGCGCTGCGGTGGCAAAAATCCGTTATTTCAGCCGCTGCGCGCGGAAAACCCTGCCGACCCCGACAGCCCGCAATACCGTAAACAGTGCTGCCTGCGCTACGATCTGGAAGACCACGCCATGTGCCCTTCCTGCCCGTTATTGCTAGCAGAGCGTAAATCCGGCAAAAGACGTAAATCCTTAGCGGAGTAATTTGCTGATGCGCCAGCCACTTACCAAACGGTAATAAGTTAAGCGTAAAAAATGATTGGATCTTAGTCTCATATAATTATAAGAATTACGTTATAAGCAAAATCATTCGAGTTGCAGGAAGGCGGCAAACGAACGAATCCCGATGAGCTTACTTGAGTAAGTGATTCGGGTAAGTGAGAGTAGCCAACGCATCTGCGGCTCGAAGGATGAAGGTTATATATAGACCAACGAGGCATTCATCATGACAATGAAAAAACCTAAGAGCTGGCCATCCGCTCTTAACTCGCTGGCCTCAGAGGTGATTGATACTCTGGCGCAACCCGTTAACCGCGTATGGAACACGTTAACCGGCAATCAGCAGCCGCTCAGAGCAAGGATTGTTCATCGTTATGCGATTCCGTCTACCCGCACCATCAGCGTGACGGAAGGGTTCTTCGGGTTTATTCCGGTGGAATCTTATGAAAACGAACGTTTTATTCTGGAAGTCGCCTACGCCGACAAACAGTATCAGGTAGAAGTCCCGCGGGCTTATTACCAGAAAAGTAACATCGGCGACGGTATCGATATCCACACGCTGTAACGCCCTCTTCTTTAAACAGGCTGCACCTTCACGGGCGCAGCTTTTTTTATGCCCTTAACCTCCCCTTTCTGCCTGAAAATCTGCCTTACCCCACAGATTTCGCTTTTATTTTGTTCAAAACATGAAAATTATTGACATAATAATCACCAGAATTTAGAAAATTATTTACATTTAATTCCCGCCGTTTCTTTCCTTTTATGAGGTTAATGATGACCCGCACCGGACCGCTTTCCCCAGCCTCTGCCAGCCAGTCTCGCCGCGCGTTAGTCGCCGGTTCGGTGGGCAACTTTATCGAATGGTACGAATTTGGCGTTTACGGTTATCTGGCGACCCTGATCGCCGGTAACTTTTTCACGCTCGAAGGCCAGACCGGCATGACCGGTTTGCTTCTGACGTATGCGTCGTTTGCACTGGCCTTTTTTTGCCGCCCGATTGGCGCGATTATTTTTGGCCGCATCGGCGACCGCATTGGCCGTAAGCCGACGCTGATCGCCGTGGTGTTACTGATGACGCTCGCCACCGCCATCATCGGTATCCTGCCGACTTACGCGCAGATTGGCGTCGCCGCGCCGTTATTGCTCACGCTGATGCGCATGTTCCAGGGCTTATTTGCAGGCGGTGAATTCGGTGGCGCGGTGTCGCTGATGACGGAATTCGCCCCGAAAGGCAAACGCGGAATTTACGGCGCGTGGCAGTCGTTTACCGTGTCACTCGGTTTACTGACTGGCGTGGCGCTGGTGGCCATTCTGGTGCAGTGGTTACCTGAAGCCGAAATGAAAGCCTGGGGCTGGCGCATTCCGTTCCTGCTGGCCCTGCCGATGGGGCTGGTGGCGCTTTATCTGCGTCTGAAACTCGACGAAACGCCGACCTTTATTGCCAGCCAGAAACCGGACAAGAACGCACCGCGCACGGCGGAAGAAAAAGCCTCAACGCTGGCGACAGCCAAAGCTATCGCGCTGGGCATTGGCCGCATGATGGGCTGGTCGGCGGGCGGTTACACCTTCCTGGTGGTGATGCCGTCTTATCTGCAAACCTCGCTTCACGCCACGTTTTTACAGGCGCTGGTGGCGACGGTGCTGGCGAACATCGGTTTTGCGATTGCGATCCTGCCATCGGGCTGGCTGAGTGACAAAATCGGCCGTAAAAAAGTGATGATGATTGCCGTATTAGCGGTGATTATTCTCAGTTTCCCGCTGCTGCATTTGCTGCAAAACCCGGACAGCAGCCTGCTGGCAAAAGGCGTCGCCGTGCTGATTGCCGGCGCAACCATCGGCATGATCGCAGGCCCCGGCCCGGCGATGCTGGCGGAAATGTTCCCGACCCGCGTGCGCTATACCGGTCTGGGGCTGTCGTATTCATTGTCAAACGCCGTGTTCTCCGGCTGCGCAGGGCTGATTATCACCGGCCTGATTAAAGAAACCGGCAATCTGGATATTCCGGCCTATTACGTGGTGGCGACCTGCGTGGTCAGCCTGTTTGCGCTGATGACGCTGCGCAAAGACGACCATCTTCGCGAACTGGAAAAATAACCGATGAATCTGCAATCGCGTTTACAGGCTTTGCAGGGCAGCTTTTCACCGGCTGAACAGCGGATTATTACCCTCATCATGCTGAGCCCGCCGGATATTGCGAAATTGAGCGTGACAGCGCTGGCAAAGCTCGCCGAAACCAGCACTGCCACGGTGGTGAGAACCAGCAAGCGGTTAGGGTTTGAGGGGTATCCCGCGATGCGGCTGGCGCTGGCGGCAGAATTGCCCCATACGCTGCCGCCTCTCGAATCGCCGCTGGCGGCGGACATTAATGAAACCGATTCCCCGAAGCAAATCCTGCATAAACTGCTGGCGTTTGAGGTGGAAGGCGCGACCGCCACGGCGCAGTTGCTGAAAGGCGAATCGCTGGAACAGGCAGTTGCGGCGCTGGCACAGGCGCGGCGGATTGACGTCTACGGCGCAGGCGCATCTTCGCTGGTGGCACAGGATTTTTGCCAGAAACTGCGCCGCATCGGCCTTATCGCCCAGACGTTTGGCAGCACCGATGAAAGTCTGGTCAGCGCCTGTCAGTTAACGGCGGCGGATGTGGCGCTGGCGATTTCCCATTCAGGCGAAACGGCGGGCGTTCTGGACGCCCTTCTGCACGCGAAAAACGCCGGCGCGATGACGCTCGCCATCACCGCCAGTGGCCGGTCACCGCTGGCGCGCAAGGCTGACGTGGTGCTGCCCACCAGCAGCCGTGAACTGGGTTTTCGCGCCGCCGCGATGGCGAGCCGCACCAGCCAGCTGCTGATTATCGATTGCCTGTATATCGGCGTCGCGCAGCGTTTACCCGGTGCGCGGGACGCCTTACGCAAAACCCATGATGCCGTGCGCCAGCGCCGTCGCTGATATTCCGGCACTTCACAACGCGCCTTCTATACTTCATAAAACACTTCGTTTTATGCGTTTATCTGAGGGCAGCCATGTTCACCCACCGTTTGGTTTTTCCTGCCAGCGTGCTTCGCGGACGCGGAGCGATTAAACATTTAGGCGCAATGTGCGGACGTCTCGGCCAGCGCGCCCTGTTAGTCGGCGGCAAACGCGCGATTGCCAGCGTGGAAGCCAACGTCGCCGAACAGCTCGAACAACAGATGGTCAGTTATCTGGGCAGCGAAGTGTTCAACGGCGAATGTTGCCAGCAGGAAATCAACCGGCTGGCGGACGTTTTCCGCACGCAGGGCGTTGAAGTGATTATCGCCACCGGCGGCGGTAAGGCGCTGGACACCGCCAAAGCGGCGGGCGTCGCCTGCAACATTCCGGTCGTGACGTTGCCGAGCATTGCGGGCACCTGCTCCGCCGTCACCTCGCTGGCGTTTCGTTATCATGAGGACGGCGAATTCCGTGACATGGTTCCGCTCCCCTGCGGCCCGGCGGCAGCGGTAATCGACGCAGATTTACTGGCGGCCTCCCCGCTGGCGTGGCTTTCAGCCGGTATCGGCGACACGCTGGCAAAGTGGTACGAATACCGCGCCATCAGTGACCTGAACCAGCTCACCGGCCTTGCCGGTGTCGCGAGAACCAACAGTGAACTTTGCTATACGCTGATCGAACACTTCGCCGCCGACGCCTGTTTCGCGGTGCAGGATGGCAAAGCCAGCAACGCGCTCGAACAGGTGCTCGATGCGATTTTCCTCTACGCCGGGTTAACGTCAATTATGAGCAACGGCGCACACACCGGCGCTTCTCATGCGTTATACGAAGGTTTCACCGCCTGCGCTAAAACCCGCCACGTCGCCCACGGTTTACTGGTCGGTTACGGGAATTTGTGCCTGCTGGCGCTCGAAGGCCGCAGCGATGAAGAGCTGCACATCGCGTTAGCCCTTGCGCGTGCCAGCGCGATCCCGACACAGCTTTCGCACATCGCGGAAGGCCTGACGGAGCAGGATCTGGCGGTGATTATCGACCGGAGTCTGAGTACGCCGGATATGGCAAACATGCCGGGGGATGTCTGCTTCGCAGATGTGAGGGGGGCGATTGAGAGAGTCGAAGGGCTCGCCGCCCAAACGGGCTGATAAATTTTGGGTTGCCACCCAAACGGGACTTTGGTTTTAAATAACCAAGCAAGCTTCGGTTTTTCACTTGCAGTGAGACGCTGTCGGCGGACCGCGAAAGTTTCGGTTTGTCACTTGCCGTGAGGGCTGGATCGAGAATATTTCGGTTTTTCAATAACAGCTATCACTCGGCGGCTGGCGCCGAAACCGACCAGAGAGGGCCAGGACGGGCCCTCTCTGGACTCTCCGCGTCTTTTTACAACACGCGCTGTCGCTGGCTGGCTATGTTTCAGGTGCCACAGCTATTGCCGCGAAACCTTGCCGCTGCGCGGTTCCCTTACTCGGTTTCGAGCCACAGGTCTCGAAACACTTCGCTCGGCAAGCTTTCTGAAAGCGGCCGGAGGCTTTTTCAATTCAACAATCAGCCTGCATCTATCTTCCGAATTACATAGCTATTGGCCGCTTTCAAAACGACGTTGAGTGAGGAGTGAGAAACAGCGAGAGTCTTTTTTCGAGCGGGTTCGAACCCGAGGCGAAAGGACCGCGCAGCGGCGGCGTTTGCGGCACTAGCCTGAGTGGCTGAAACATGGCCAGCAAGCGACAGCGCGCAGTTAAAAAAGCGCAGAGTCCAGAGACCCGCGCGTTACCGGGTCTTTGGTCGGTGTGGGCCGACGCCCACGACCTTGAATTTGAATTTGAATTTGAATTTGAATTTGAAGGCAGTCCCGAATCAAGGATTCAAAAAGCCCCCTTTTTCCTCCCCCAACTCCCATAGTTTCCTCCGAATCAGCTGTTTAAGCTTTAACGCCGCCTGCGAAGCAGGCTGATCCCTCCGGCTCAGCAGGATCACCTCAAACGGCAGTGCCTCCACGACAGGCACTATCTTAAGCTGATCGACATACCGCCTCGCGGTAAACGTATCGACAACGCCGACACCCCCGCCCGCCAGCACCATGTCGGCAATCACCGAATAGGTTTTGATGAACAAGGTCGAAGCCGGCATCAGACTGTTTTCACGCAAAACACGGTTGAGCACCTGCCCGAGCGGATCCTGTTGCTGGAGCATCAGCAAATCGTTGTCACACAGCCACGCCAGCGACACCGGGCCTTCGACCGGGGAATCCTTCGGTAATAACGCCACCATGTTAGCCTGATAAATCGACTCGGCGACCAGTTCCTGCGTGGCCTGCTCGCCGAAGGCCAGCGCGAAATCCATTTTGTATTGCAGCAGATCCTGACTCAGCGTGTTGAAATGCCCGGTCACCAGTTCGACGCTGCCGCCGGGCGTCTGGCGGCGAAAATCCACCAGCACCGGAGCCATGACGCTGTGCCCCAGCGCGTGCGCCGAGCCGATGCGCACATGCTGGCCTTCGCCCTGACGCAGTTGTTCCGCCAGTTCACCAATCGCCTGAATATGGCTGAACAGCGCCTCGACTTCCGGCATCAGACGGCGGCCTTCGGGCGTGACGATCAAGCCCTGCGGCGTGCGGTCAAACAGCGTAAAACCCAGCTGCTGTTCCGCGTGGTTCAATACGCGGCTGACGTTGGGCTGCGAAACGTTGAGCAATCGCGCCGCGCCGCTGACGCTGCCCGCCTGTAAAACCGCCTGAAAGACTTCAATGTGGCGTAAGCGCATTTATTTCTGCGTCGTCGCAAGGTAAGAAAATGCGCTTAACAGGCTGATAATATTGGCGACGTTCGGGCTGTGATAGCCGACGGTGACGGCGTCGATGCGCTCAACGCCGGGGATCAGACTGAACAAGTCGGCCAGAACCGGTTTCGCCGCCATCAGTTCAAGGTGGTATGGCGCACTGAATCTTCCTGCGGTCAGCGGCGCGGGTTTGCTGACGGCAATCGTCGCCTGTTTGCGGATTTTGGCGCAGGCAATTGACGGGCTGTCGGATTCAGCGGCGTTAGCGGAAATCGCGCGTTTCACGCAGACGTACTGGGATTCCGGGTAATGGCGGCGGATCCAGGTTTCGAGATGATCGTCGCCGGTTACCAGCCACAGCGGAACGTTCAGTTCGGCACCGGCGGCGGCGTACAAATCGCTTTCGCCGACCACGTTGCCGTTGAGTTTGACGCGGTAAAAGGCGCGGCCATTAATGGTATGCGCCAGCACGCCGTTTTCTCCGGCGGCGGTGTGATAACCGACAAACATCAGGCCGTCGTATTGCTGCTGTTGCAGGCCTTCGACCATCGATAATCCGCGCGGTTTGCCCTGCACCAGACGGGCGCGCGGGTCGATTTTGTCCGCACGCAGGTTCTGCATCATCGCGTGGCTGTCGGCGACCGTCACTTCCATCGCGCCACCGGCAAATGCGCCGTCAATGGCGGCATTCACTTCGCCTTCCATCAGCGCCCGCGCGGCGTCGTAATCCGCATTGCCGGGGCTGCATTGCTCGGGGCGCATCACGCCCGCAATACCTTCGATGTCAGCAGAGATAAAGACTTTCATAATGGTTTCCCTTTTAAATTTGCGAGGTTGTCCAGAATTTCAGTCAACCCCAGCCGGTAATGCCCGTCGAATCCGCAGACGGTTTCTGCACTCAGTAAGGCATCAATAATAGCGTGTTCTGTGGCATCTGCCGCGAGCGCCAGCAGCGGTTCCAGTTTTGCCTCGGCCAACGTGACACTGTCACGCTTTGTGGAAAATGCCAGCGCGATATCACCGGAACCGTGGCCCCAGTAGCTGCCCAGACGCCCTAACCCTGCACCGGCGCGTTTAGCGATCCGCCCGAGCTGACGGCTGTCGAGATAACGGTCGCAGGCCATGATGATAATGATGGACCCGGCGTCCACCTGCGGAGCAAGCTGTGGCTGGATTTTCGCGATGGCGTCGCCGACGCGCACGCCGTCGAGCGTCAGTTCGGACAACTTGCCGAAATTCGCCAGCACCAGCACGCCGAGCGTTGCGCTAAGTTCTTCACACCAGCGCGACGCCGTGCCGATCCCGCCTTTCAGGCCGAAACTGCTCATGCCCCGCCCGGCTCCCACGCTGCCACGGGCAAACGCTTTTGTCGCGCCGTCGAGTGCGGTCAGCGCGTCGTCTTCACTGACCGCCATCGCCTGAATGTCGTTAAGATAGAAGTCATTACATTCGAGGATCACCGGATTAATCGTCGCGTCCGGTCTGCCCATTTGCGGAAATTGTTGGCAACTGCGTTTCACCAGTGCGTTAAATAACGTGCCGGTCGCAAAAGTATTGCTGAGCAGAACGGGCGTTTGCAGTTCGCCCAGTTCCATTATCTGGATCAGCCCCATCGGTTTGGCAAAACCATTCAGCACCGCCGCACCGCACGGCAACGGGGTTTCATAAAGGTTATCGCCCGGCGGCACAATCGCGGTGACGCCGGTCTGGATATCCCCCGCTGCCAGCGTGCTGTGGCCGACGGTCACGCCCGCGACGTCGGTGATGGAATTGGACGGCCCGCTTGGAAAACGCGGGTGAAAAATCTGACGCGTTTTGCGCCAGCGTTGCAGCAAGGCCGCCAGCGTCTGCTGCGTGAATTCGTCTTGATTATCTTGCGGGAGCATCAGTCTTCCGTTTCATGTCATGAGTTCAGAGCGTAATTACTTTTTCAGTTTAGGATCGAGCGTGTCACGCAGCGCGTCGCCGAGCAAATTAAACGCCAGAACCGTGAGGAATATCGCCAGTCCGGGGAAAACACTGACGTTCCATTTGCCCGCCATCATCATGTTACGGCTCATCGCCAGAATATTGCCCCACTCCGGCACGTCCGGTTCCGGGCCAAGACCGATAAAACTCAGGCTGGCGGCGGTCAGAATGCTGGTACCGATGCGCATGGTGAAATAGACAATCACGTTCGAGAGCGTGCCCGGCAGGATGTGACGCAAAATCACCACGCGGTCAGGCGCACCGACGCAGCGCACCGCTTCCACGTAGGCACTTTGTTTGATGGATAACGTCGCCGCGCGGACGATGCGGGCGAAAACCGGCACGCTGAACACTGCCACGGCGATAATCACGTTATTCAGGCCGGGACCGAGGATGGCGACGACGGCAATCGCCAGCAACATACCGGGAAACGCAAACAGAACGTCGGATCCGCGCATGATCAGCATGTCCGCCCAGCGACCATAATAGCCCGCCAGTAATCCGAGCAAAACACCGGCAATCATGCCCAGCGTGACCGAGAAAATGCCGACGTAGAGCGAAATCCGCGCGCCATAAATAATACGACTGAGCACGTCGCGGCCCAGATCATCGGTACCAAACCAGTGTTCCGGCGTCGGGCCAACGCCCAGCGCCATCCAGTCGGGTGTCATCGGATCATAAGGCGCGAGCCACGGCGCAAAAATGGCCACCAGGATCAGCAGCAGAATAAATCCGCCGGACACCAGCGCCATCGGATGGCGCATAAACGTCTGGAAAAAGTCGTACCACGGCGAGCGGATATCATCACTGTGCGGGGCAACCGCTGCCGGTTGAGTTTCCACCGGTGGAGAAACAGGATCGGTCATATACAGCTCCTAGCGCAGACGAATCGCCGGATTGACCACGGCGTAAAGCACGTCAACCAGCAAATTAATCAGAATAAATTCAAACACAAACAGCATAACCAGCGCCTGAATGACCGGCTGATCCTGCGTTTTGATGGATTCGATGAGTAACCAGCCCAGTCCCGGCCAGCTGAAGACGCTTTCGACGATAATCGAACCGCCCAGCAGGAAACCAAACTGCAAGCCCAGCATGGTGATAATCGGGATCAGCGCGTTGCGCATGATGTGTTTCCAGGTCACCAGCCGCGCCCGTAAGCCTTTGGCGTTAGCGGTGCGCACGTAATCTTCCTGCGCCACGTCGAGAAACGCCGAACGGGTGAAACGCGCCATCACCGCCGCCACCGAAGAACCGAGCGTAATCGCCGGCAGAATGATGTCGGTCGGCTGGTTAAATCCGCTGACGGCAAATATCCCAAACGGCATCGCAACAAACTGAATCAAGAGCAACCCGAGCCAGAACGGCGGCATGGAAATCCCGCCGACCGCCATGCTCATTAATGTCCAGTCCTGCCATTTTCCGCGTTTAAGCGCTGAGACCACGCCAATCACCAGCCCCAGGACCACTGACCAGGCGAAACCGGCCAGCGCCAGCAGCAACGTGGGCATAAATCCGCTTTCTATTACGCTTAACACCGGCTGACGCGTGCGGTACGTCGTGCCCAGATCGCCATGCACCATGCCGTTTAGCCAGTGCCCGTACTGCGCCGGAAGCGGATCATTCAGACCAAGCAGTTGCCGCGCTGACTCAACCGCCTCAATCGTCGCATCCTGACCGGCGTAAATACGCGCCGGGTCACCCGGCAGCAGCTTGATAAATCCAAATACCAGTAAGGACACCACCAGTAAAACCGGGATCATCTCCAGTAACCGGCGGATTAAATAGGTCAGCATAAATGTGTTTCCCTGAGCCTGTATATTGATGACGGTTTACTCATCCCCGGCGCAGAAGAGAGAGCTGACCGAAGGTCTGGCCTTTGCTCCCCCCCTGCGCAGGGGAGGGAGTAAACCACAACATAATTTGTTCTGGCCTTTGCTCCTCCCCCTGCGAAGGGGGAGGTTGGGAGGGGGTTTAGCAGACATGTACCTTGCCAAAGCACACTTCAACCAGAGTTTTTAACCTTAATACCCCACCCCAACCCTCCCCTTCGCAGGGGAGGGAGTAAACCGCATACACGTTCTGGCAATCAATTACTTAAACTGTGCCTGATTGAAAATCAGAGAACCGTCGGCCAGCATGTAGACGCCGGACAAGGCTTTGCTCTTACCGACCAGATTGTCCGGGACGCCCAGATAGGCCATCGGCGCATCGGCCCACAGCACTTTCTGCGCATCGGCATACGCCGCTTTACGTTTTTCAACGTCGGCGGTTTGCAGCCCGGCGGTGATCGCCGCATCAACCTGTTTATTGCTGTAATACGATACGTTGTAGGCCGACGGGATCCAGGATTCGGTGGCGAACAGCGGGCGCAACGCCCAGTCAGCGTCACCCGTTGAAGCCGACCATGCGCCGTAATACATTTCGACTTTCGCATCCGCCGGTTTCGCCGTGCTCCACAGGCGCTGCGTCAGGGTTCCGGCGTCCATCGGTACCAGTTTCACGCGCACGCCAATCAGTGAGAGTTGCTGTTTCAGGAACTGCGCGCTGCGGATACGGTCGGTTTTGTTGGAACTCCACATTTCCACGTCGAAGCCCTTCTCATACCCGGCTTCTTTCATCAGCTCTTTCGCTTTGGCGATGTTGTAGCTGTAATCCGGCGCGGTTTGCTTCTGGTAGAACTGGACGTTTTTCGGCAGCGGCGACGTGGACGGCGAACCTAAACCGCCGAAACCGACTTTCAGCCAGAGATTACGGTCAATGGCGTAGTTGATTGCCTGACGGACGCGCACGTCAGAGAACTCTTTTTTCTGCGTGTTGAACGCGATGTAATACAGATAAATGCTCGGGTTCTGAGCGATATCGAGTTTCGGATCGCTTTTCACGGTTTCCACCAGATCAGACGGCAGCGGATACACCGCATCCACGCCGCCGGATTTCAGTTTTGCCACCTGCGTGGAATCTTCCGGCGTTGGATACAGCGTCACGGAATCGACTTTCGGCCAGCCTTTCTGCCAGTAGTTGTCGTATTTCACCAGTTTGACGTCCTTGCCCTGCTGCCATTCGACGAATTTAAACGGACCGGTGCCGACAGGATGCACACTCAGATCCTGTTCATTCGGATACTGTTTCAGCGACGCCGGGCTGTGCATGACCGCAGACGGGTGCGCCAGCGTGTTGATCATCGCGCCAAACGGTTTGTTCAGCGTGATTTTGACCTGATACGGGCTGACCACGTCTACCGATTTAATCATGCTGAACAGTGAGTTACGTTTCAGATGATTGGCCGGATCCGCCAGACGGCCGAGGTTTGCTTTTACCGCATCGGCGTTAAACGGCGTGCCGTCCTGGAAGGTCACGTCGTGGCGCAGGTTGATAGTAAATTCAGTGGCGTCGCTGTTGCTGGTGTAATCAGTTGCCAGCACCGGCACGACGGCCATTTTGCTGTCGAACTGGAACAGGCGTTCAAAAATCCCGCTCTGGATGGAATAACTCAGGGTGTCCGTGGTGTCGTGCGGATCAAAACCGGTCACGTCGGCATACATGGAAATGCGCAGATCTTTCGCCTGTGCAGAAGCGGCAAAACAGAGCGCCAGCCCTGCTGCCAGCAGGCTTTTACGTAGAAACGTCGAGTGCATGAACTTCTCCTGTGTGTTCCAAAAAAGAAATATGATTTATCCCTGCGCGACCCAGTGGTGCTCGCTGACGCGGGAATATTTGAGTTTTTCTATCTGTACACCTGCCGGATGCACCGGCGACTTCACTTCCACATCATCAAAATTACGCAACGCACGCTGCGTTGGATCCGCCACCGGCACTGAACTGAGCAGGCGACGGGTGTAAGTGTGTTGAGGATTGCTAAACACGGCGTCGCGCGGACCAATTTCCACAATCTGCCCGCTGTACATCACCGCGACGCGGTTGGCGATGCGTTCCACCACCGCCATATCGTGCGAGATAAACAGCCACGCCACGCCGGTGTCGCGCTGTAAATCCATCATCAGATTCACCACCTGCGCCTGAATAGAAACATCCAGCGCCGACACCGCTTCGTCGGCAATAATCACCTGCGGCTGCAACGCCATCGCGCGCGCAATCGCGATTCGCTGACGCTGGCCGCCGGAGAATTCATGGGGATAACGCCGCGCAAAAGAGGGATCCAGCCCGACGCTTTTCAGCAACTGGTTCACCACCGGCGTGGCATCCGCCAGTGATTTTTTCAGGCCGTGCAGTAATAAAGGTTCGGCGATTGAAAAACCGACGGTCAGACGCGGGTTCAGCGAGGCATACGGATCCTGAAACACCATCTGGATCTGACGTCGCACCGCCTGAAACGGCGTGTCGCGCATCAGCGTAATTTCTTTGCCTTCCAGATGAATGCTTTCGGATTCACTGCCGACCAGACGTAAAATCGCGCGCCCGGTGGTGGATTTCCCGCAGCCACTTTCCCCGACCAGCGCCAGCGTTTCGCCCGGCCAGATTGAAAAATCAATTTGCTCAACGGCGTGAACTTCTTTGGTCACGCGTGACAAAACACCGGAGCGGATCGGGTAACAGACGCGTAATCCGCGCACGTCAAGCAGCGGCGGCGCGTCGTAATTCGCGGTTTTCTGATCGCCGTCTGCCGCAGAAATGTGAGGCTCATCACCTGCAACCGATTGCTTATTTGCACCATTTATAGCCGCACTGAGCAGCGGAAAACGGCGTGGCCATTTCAGCCCTTGCATGTCGCCCAGTTTCGGTACGGCGGCCAGCAATGCGCGGGTATAAGGGTGCTGCGCGTGGGCAAAAATGTCGGTCACGCTGCCCTGTTCCACCACGTTGCCCTGATACATCACCACCACGCGGTCGGCAATTTCAGCGACAACGCCCATATCGTGGGTAATAAAGAGCACGGACATGTCTGTGCCTTTTTGGAGGTCCCGCAGAATTTGCAGAATGCGCGCCTGCACGGTGACATCCAGCGCGGTAGTCGGCTCATCGGCAATCAGCAATGCCGGATCACAGGCCAGCGCCTGCGCAATCATGACGCGCTGACGCATACCGCCGGAAAGTTCGTGGGGATAACATTTGAGAATGCGTTCAACGTCGGGGATACGCACCTGTTTGAGCAGATCACGGGCAATATTGAGCGCGGTGGCTTTGTTCGCCATGCCGTGGTCAATCAGCCCTTCCGTGAGCTGATCGCCAACCCGCAACACCGGGTTCAGCGACGTCATCGGTTCCTGGAAGATCATCGACATTTCGCGGCCACGCAATTTGCGTCGCGCGTCTGCCGGAAGCGAATTAAGCGCGTGCCGCGTGCCATCGCGCCCGAAAAAATTGATGCTGCCACCGTCGATATGGGCGGAATCCGGCAGCAGGCCCATCACGCTCAGGGACGTGACGGATTTACCGGAGCCGCTTTCGCCGACCACCGCCACCACTTCACCTTTATTAATAGAAAAGGAAACGCCCTTCAGCGCCTGAGTTTTGCCCTGACGGCCGGAAAACGTGACCGACAAATCGTTAATCTGCAAGATTGGCGATGGCTGTTCATTTATCAAAAAAACGTCCCCTTTAGAGATAACAGTTAAAAATCAGAGCCAGACTTCGCCGTTCTGGTAGCGCAACGCCGGTTCAGCGTCCTGCGCCAGCCAGATCGGGCCATCAAGATCGACACGTTCGGCCTGAACCGCCACCGGCAGCGCGGCTTCCATGGCAATGGAAGAACCGAGCATACAACCGACCATGATCCGCAGCCCCAGACGGCGGGCTTCTTCGGTCATCGCCAGCGCTTCGGTCAGCCCGCCGCACTTATCGAGCTTGATGTTGATCATCTCGTAACGGTCGCGCAGACCGGCGATATCCGAACGTTCGTGACAGCTTTCGTCGGCGCAGACAGGAATGGGATGCAAACACCGCACCAGATCGTGGTCATTACCTGCCGGAAGCGGTTGTTCAATCATCGCCACGTTAAATTCATGCAGCGCCTGGAACAGGCTGCCGAGATCGAGGCCCTGCCAGGCTTCGTTGGCATCCACGACCAGCGTCGCCAGCGGTGCCGCTGCGCGGATAGCCGCAACCTTCTCGATAATCTGCTCGCGGTCGAGTTTGATTTTCAGCAACTGCGCGCCACCGGCCACGGCAATGCCGGCTGCTTTCGCCATGTTTTCCACGGAATCCAGGCTCAGGGTTTCTGCGGTAATCACCGAAACAGGTTTCGGCATATCAAGCAGTTGCCACAAGGTTTTGCCCTGTTTTGCCGCATCCAGACGCCACAGTGCACAGTCGAGGGCATTGCGCGCCGAACCGATCGGCATCACGTCCTGCAACGCTTCACGGGTCAGCCCCTCTTCGACCCGCGTTCGGATCACATCCAGCTGCTCGCAAACGCTTTGCGGCGATTCCTGATAATGCGCGGTGGGCGTGCATTCGCCGGTGGCGGTAAATTCACCGTCGGTTAGGGTCACTCGCACCACGGTGACGGCGGTGCGCGTTCCGCGTGAAATCGCAAAGGGCTTCGCCAGCGGCAGTTCGGCTGACAGGAAAGTCATCTGAATCATCAGCCGTTATCCCTGATCCATTGCGCGATATTTTTGATGCCGAAACGCACCGGATCGGTCGCCGGAACGCCGAATTCTTCACTGATTTCCGCCAGCGCGATTTTGGCTTCTTCTTCACTCACGGCAGAGGTGTTCAGCGAGAAACCAGCGAGTTTAACGTCCGGGCTGGTGAGACTGGCCGCCGCCAGATTGGTATCCAGGCATTGGCGCAGCGTCGGCATAAACTGATGCGGCAGATGGCGCATATGCGGGCGGCCAAGTTCATGACACATCACCAGCAAATGCGCCTGCGCGCCGTGGATCAGGCCCATGCTGACGCCTGCAAATGACGGATGATAAAGCGAACCCTGCCCTTCGATAATGTCCCAGTGGTCATCGTCGTTAGCCGGTGACAGCGCCTCAACTGCGCCGGAAATAAAGTCAGCAATCACAGCATCAATCGCGATACCGGCACCGGCCACCAGCACGCCGGTCTGGCCGGTGGCGCGGAAATCAGCTTTCAAATCCAGTTCGCGCATGGCAGATTCCAGCGCCAGCGAGGTGTACATTTTGCCGACGGAACAGTCGGTGCCGACGGTCAGAATGCGTTTGCCGCTGCGCTTCTTGCCAGTGCCGGTATCCAGCTCCGGCTGCATATGGCGCACATCGAACAGCTGCACGTTATGTTCAGCGGCCAGCGCCACCAGCTCAGGAATATCGTTCAGCCCCTGATGTAAACCGTTCGCCACGTTCAGCCCGGCGCGGATCGCCGTTTTGATCGAATCAAGCCAGTGACGGGGTAATTTGCCGCCCGAATTCGCCGTGCCCAGCACCATGGTTTTTGCGCCCTGCGCAATCGCGGTGTCGATATCCAGATCCGGTAATCCCAGAGACACCGAATCCGTCGCCAGACGAATTTGCCCGACGCAGGCTTCAGGACGCCAGACGTGTATCCCGCGCGCGGTTTTGGCCGCCAGCGGATCCATCACATCGCCCAGGAATAACAGGTACGGCTTGGGTATTTGCTGCATGTCAGTTTCTCCGGAAATGAATTTTAGAATGTGTTTTAAGTCAGACCGGAGTTCACTATTCCACGGGCGACACGCCCCGGCGAATACTTGTTTAGCGCTGGGGTATAACCTCAGGCTATAGGGTTTAGCGTATTGAATTTGAGGGATTATTTAAGGTAGCGGGACATAGCGTGAGGCGGGGGAACCTCGGGGGAAAACAGCAATAAAAAAAGGCAGAGCCAATGAACTCTGCCTTTGCGATTACCTTTTTCAGACACAGAATGGGGTAATAATTTCGTCCACTAACTTAGAAGCGGTAAGTCAGCGCAACAGCGACAACGTCATCAGAGCTCACGCCCAGTTTGTTGTTGTCATCGATCAGGTTGATCTCGTAGTCAACATAGGTGTACATGTTTTTGTTGAAGTAGTAAGTCGCACCGATTTCAACGTATTTGACCAGATCCTGATCGCCAATGCCGTTTTCAACGTCTTTCGCTTTAGACTGAACATAACCGACTGAAGGACGCAGACCGTTTTCGAACTGGTACTGAGCAACAAACTCGTAACCCTGAGTTTTGTTCGCGAAACCGCTTGTACCAGAAACTTTGATTGGTGCCTGATTGCGGGTTTCATTATACATAGCAGCCAGGTAAACCTGGTGTGCATCATATTTCAGACCGGTTGCCCATGCAGAAGCTTTGTCGCCTTTACCGTAAGTCCCGTTGGTTTGTGCATTAGTACGGTCTGAAGAAGAACCCGCGATAACAGCACCGATACCGGAACCTGCAATATCTTCATAATCCAGTGACGCACCGTAACCGTCGCCGTTGCCTTTAGACGTTGCACGACCGTCATTTTCGTTTTTACCCTGATATTGGAGGGCAACGTTCAGACCTTCGACCAAACCATAGAAATCTTTGTTACGGTAAGTGGCCAGACCATTAGAACGGCCCACCATGTAGTTGTCGGAGTTAGCGGTATCACCACCAAACTCTGGCAGCATATCGGTGAAGCCCAGTGCGTCATATACCACACCGTAGTTACGGCCGTAGTCGATTGAACCGAAGTTTTTGATTTTCAGACCCGCAAAGCCCAGACGAGTTTTAGTCCCTTCAGTCCCGCCATAGCTGCTGGTTGAACCATCTTTATTAAGCACAGTTGAGGTGCTTTCAGTGTGGTTAGCCTGAATGTTGTATTCCCACTGACCATAACCCGTCAATGTGTCGTTAATTTGAGTTTCACCCTTAAAGCCCAGACGCGCATAAGTTTTGTCGCCGTCTGAACTGGTGTCATCAGAGAAATAATGCTTAGCGGTTACGCGACCGTAAAGGTCCAGTTTATTGCCATCTTTGTTATAAATTTCGGCTGCATTTGCGGTAGAACCCACTGCAATTAAAGAGACCGCTAAGGCCAGCACACTGCGCTTCATCATTATTTAAGTTTCCTTGATTTTTTATAAAGGATTTCTCATGCCCGCTTTCTTTTAGGTATCGGGAATATCGGGCTGTGAGTATTTGTATATGTTTTTAAATGCGTCTGTCTGTAAAGCGATTTGAACCTTAACACTGAGCACGAAAAGTTAAAATGGAAAAGTTCGCCTCGCTAAGTCTTTTTTGCGTAAAGAGTTGTAACTTTATGTTTCAATCATAAGTCTCTAACCCCCTGATTATATGCGGTTTTCGCATAACGTTTTGCACCATAATGGTGCTTAGCATTATTTTGGTGCAACTGAGGTTTACTTTTGTAAAGCAGTTGCAAGCGGGATCACCTTTCTCAAAAGGTTTTTATCTGTTAACAATCGTTAATGAATTCACAACTGGAAAAAGCGTAATGCCTTTTAATAGTGCATAGCAGGGTAATTATTTTGAGGGTAAGTTCATTAGCAAATAAATAGAAAATGCGACCATAAGATTTTTGTACTACGCAATTTCATTCGGATTCGGATTTTTAATAAAAGCCCTCAATAAAATAAAGCCAAATTTAATCCAAAAATAATTTCCCACGTGATTAGATTGTACAAAAAATGATATTCACATATTTCCTGATTGGTTTTTATTTATTCAAAACGGGCTTTATGGTTTTTGAAAGTACTTCAGTGAAGAAAAAAAACGGTCAGCGCAGGGGAGAGATTTGCCGATTTTTACAGCGAGGAAGGTTTATGAATCATCAAAACCCTCCTCAGTATTGAGGAGGGTGATAAAAATTAACGAAACTGTGCGGCGTGAAGTTGTGCGTAGCGCCCCTGAAGGGCCAGCAGAGAGTCGTGGGTTCCCTGCTCGACGATGCCTTCTTTGTCGACCACGATAATGCGGTCAGCGTTTTGAATCGTCGCAAGACGGTGCGCGATAACCAGTGTGGTTCGTCCTTCTGAAAGCTCGGCCAGCGATTGCTGAATGGCCTGTTCGGTAGCGGTATCCAGTGCGGAGGTCGCTTCATCGAGGATCAGGATCGGCGGATTTTTGAGGAAGATGCGGGCAATGGAAAGCCGCTGTTTCTGGCCACCGGAGAGTTTAACGCCCCGCTCACCAATGACCGTGTCCATTCCCAGCGGCAGCGCGTCAATCACATCATCCAGACGTGCACGGCTGGCGGCCAGACGGATTTCCTCTTCGCTGGCATCCAGCTTGCCATAAGCAATGTTCTCGCGGATTGTGCCGCCAAACAGGAAGACGTCCTGCTGCACAATCCCGATGTTGTGGCGCAGCGAGGTTTGCGTCATATCACGGATATCAATGCCATCGATGGAAATACTGCCGCTGTCAATCTCATAGAAACGGGGCAGCAGCGAGCACAGCGTGGTTTTCCCGGCACCGGACGGCCCGACAAACGCCAGCGTTTCACCGGCATTAATCGACAGCGTGATCCCGTTCAGAATTTTGCTGGCAGGCGTATAGCCGAACACCACATTGTCGTAATGAATGTCGCCGCGCAGATGGCTGACGACCTGTGCGCCCGGACGATCCACGATATCCGGTGCGGTGTCGATCAGCTGCGTGAAACGTTTAAAACCGGCGATGCCTTTCGGATAACTTTCCAGCACCGAGCTGATTTTCGCCACCGGACGGAAGAACACTTCCACCAGCAGCAGAAAACCGACGAAGCCGCCGTAGGTCAGCTGGTCATTAATCACATACCAGGTGCCCGCCACCATCACGATCAGCTGAACCAGGCGCGTGCTCAGATAGCTCAGCGTCAGGCTGGCGGTCATGATCTGATAGGCTTTCAGTTTGGTGGTGCGGTATTTATCGTTGTCATACGCAAAGAGCTTCTGCTCATGCTCTTCGTTGGCGAACGCTTTGACCACGCGGATCCCGCCGATGCTTTCTTCTATACGTGCGTTGAAATTCCCCACCTGCCCGAACAGCCGTCGCCAGGTTTCGGTCATTTGCGCCCCGTAGCGGCTCACCATCCAGGTCATGGCCGGCACAATAATGATGGTCATCAGCGCCAGCTGCATATGCACGGTTGCCATCAGAATAAAGGCACCAATAAAGGTCATCACCGCGATAAACACATCTTCCGGCCCGTGGTGCGCGACTTCCCCGACCTCTTCCAGATCTTTGGTCACATGCGTAATGATATGGCCGGTTTTGGTATTGTCGTAATAACGGAAAGAGAGTTTCTGTAAATGGCTGAAAGCCTGACGACGCATGTCAGTTTCAATGCCGACGCCCAGCGCGTGGCCCCAGTAGTTCACAATCGCCATCAGCGCGGTGTTAAACAGGTAGATCAGCAGCAACCCGACCGTCGCGCCGATGATCAGCACCCAGTCATGGGCAGGCAGAAGCTTGTCGATGAAGGTTTTGATCGCCATCGGAAAACCCAGTTCCAGCAATCCGGCGAGGATCGCGCATCCGAAGTCGAGGAAGAACAGTTTTTTATAAGGCGCGTAATAAGCGAAAAAACGGCGGAGCATCGTGCATCCTCTGATTAAGATTACCGGCCTGTAAAGGCGAAGCGATCAGTCTAGATGAAAATTGTTATCAATCAGAGAATTTTATCTGCCTGCCTGTGACACGCATTCCACGCAAACCGGCATTCTCTTTTGATCTGGTTAAAAAAATCGGGGATACTGTTTAAATACACAGTAAGCCATATTAGCGACAGAATAAGGGGGTGTCATGGGAGAATTTACCGGTTTCACGCAGTCTGGCCTGAATTTCCTGCAGGCGCTGCGTCAGAACAACAATAAAGAGTGGTTCGACGAAAATCGTGAGATTTATCAGGAACATCTTCTCGAGCCGATGCGCAAGCTGGTCGAAGATCTGAGTCAGGATATGGTGATCATCGACGATTTGTTCGAAACGCGTCCGGCGATTGGCAAAACCATTTCCAGAATGCACCGCGATACGCGGTTTTCACACGATAAGTCGATCTACCGCTGCAATCTGTGGCTGACCTTCAAACGTTCCCGTAAAAACTGGACCGATGCGCCGGTGTACTTCTTTGAATTCGGTCAGGACTGGTGGCGTTACGGGTTGGGATATTACAGCGCGTCAAAAACCACGATGGATCTTTTCCGCCAGCAACTGCTGAAAAAGCCCGCAGAGTTTCTGAAAATGGCGAAATGCATTGAACCGAATTTCACCATCGAGGGCGACAGCTATAAACGCCCGCTGATTAAAGATCAGGATCCGGCGCTGGCGGCCTGGTACAACAAAAAATCCTTCGCGCTGATGAGTTCCCACAGGGATATGGAGCCGGTTTTGAGCAGTGAAGTGGTGGGGATTCTACGTCGTGATTTTCAGCGGATTGCGCCGTTGTATCAGATGCTGATCGGGATCGAGGGAATGAAGAAAAATCAACTGCCGTTAGGGGAAGAGTGATGTTCATGGGCTCGCCGCCCAAACGGGCCCAACTGCCCGAGAGCGTTTCGGTTTCTCACTCGCCGTGGGGGCTTAATCGGGATCGAGAACATTTCGGTTTCTCACGAGCGGTGGGAGCTTAATAAGGATCGAGGAGATTTCGGTTTCTCACGAGCGGTGACCACATGACTTTTCGCGCCGAAACCGACCAGAGAGGGCCAGGACGGGCCCTCTCTGGACTCTCTGCGTCTTTTTCACTGCGCGCTGCCGCTCGTAGGCTATGTTTCAGCAGCCACAGCTATTGCCGCGAAAACTTGCCGCTGCGCGGTTCCCTTTCTCGGTTTCGAGCCACAGGTCTCGAAACGCTTCGCGCGGCAAGCTTTCTGAAAGCGGCCACTGGCTATGTAATTCAGCATGCTTTTTGAAAGCGGCTGGAGGCTTATCTAGATTCAAAAGCAGACGAGTTTTAATCTTTTTAGATAAGTGGGCTGGCGCGCTCAAAATCCAGCTGAACAGAGCGGCTTCGAGACCTATGGCTCGAAGACCGAGTGAAGGCAGCACGAAGTGCCTGGATTTACGCCACATGCTGGAGTAACAGAACACGTCCGTCGACCCAGCGATAGCGCGCAGTTAAAAAAGCGCAGAGTCCAGAGACCCGCGCGTTACCGGGTCTTTGGTCGGTGTGGGCCGACGCCCACGACCTTGAACTTGAAGTTAACTCCCAACTCCCCCGGTTGCCTCAACCGCCATCGCCACATATATCTCCCGCAATTTCCCGGTCATCACCCCCGATTTCCCATCGCCGATCAGCTTCCCGTTCAGGCTCACCACCGGCCAGATAAAGGTTGTGGCGGAACTGATGAAAATCTCCCGTGCATTCTGCGCCTCTTCCAGCGTGAACGGACGTTCCTCAAAACGCAGGTCGTTTTGTTTCGCCAGTTCGAGCAGCGCCTGACGCGTGATCCCGTGCAGGATATGCGTACTCAGCGGACGGGTGATCAGCGTGCCGTCGGCATCGACGATCCAGGCATTGCTGGAACTGGCTTCGGTGATCAGGCCATTTTCAACCAGCAGCGCGTCATCCGCATCGTGTTTATGCGCGTACTCTTTGGCGAGGCATGGCGCTAACAGACCGACGGTTTTGATATCGCGACGCTGCCAGCGGATGTCATCCACGGAAACCATCCGGATGCCGGTTTTGGATTTCGGATGATCAATCAGCGGCCGGGCCTGCGTGAACATCAGGAATGTCGGGCTGACGTTTTCGCCGGGAAAATCAAAGTCACGGTCGCCGCTGTTGCCCCGGCTGATTTGCAGATAAACCGCCCCTTCGTGCAAATTGTTTTCGGCAATAAGGCGGTTTTGCAGGATCTCAATGTCCCCCAGCGCACAAGGCAACCGCAGATCCAGCGACTGACACGAACGCGCCAGCCGGGCCAGATGGGCGGCGTTATCCAGTAAACGACCGTTCAGAACGGCACTCACTTCATACACCGCATCCGCGAATAAGAAACCGCGGTCAAACACCGACACCTTCGCATCCTGCTCGGCAACAAACTCCCCGTTGAGGTATACCGTTCTGGTCATGTCATTTTTCCTGGCCAAATTGAAATAGGATTTTTATTAGCTTATCTGAGTCACAGGAATAAACTGCGTGAAAAATGAGCGGGCGATGTTGACGTAACGCAGGTTTCTGGTTCCCTGCAAATAAAAAAGCGCTCCGGTGAGCGCTTCAGATTGCTGACGAACCCCACATTTTCGGTGGGGTTCTTCTTTTTGAGCGACCGAAGGTCGCGATCGCGATATTTTTTCTACCTGCTTCATCGATGACTTCCTGAACCCGCATAAGCACTCTCATCAACGCCGATAACTCACTGTATAGCCCCAATAAAAGACAAAAATGCGCCAGCAGCGCTATCTTTTTCATATTCTGCGCCGCTGCTGCCAGCAGGCACTGCATCTGCACTTTCATCAGCCCGCGGAACCGCGCGTAACGGTGCCCGTGATGCTGTTTGGCATCCGCGAAGCTTCTTTCCACCGTCTCTTTTCGCCATTGGTACACCTTCTTGCCCCACGCCGTCAGCCACATCTCATTCGCCCGCTCCTTGCTCGCTTCCCACACGTGTCGCGTCACCACTTTTTGCGTGTTTTGGCTCTGCGTACACGTCTTTAGTCTGGGGCATTTCGCGCACACTTCCGGCGAACTGTGATAATGGCGATACCCCTCGCGGCTCGTGGTTTTATAAATCAGTAGTGCCTTTTCGGGGCAGCGATAGGCATCGATTTTAGGGTCATAGACGAAGTCTTTTTTCTGCAGTTTATTCTGCCCTCTGTTCGGCCTGCGATAGCCCAGAACCGGGATGATTTGCATCTCTTCCACCAGATGGCAGACGGCTGCGTTGAAGTAGCCCGCATCCAGCCCGACGGCAACCGGGTTCAGCGGGAACCGCGCCAGCTGGCGCTCCAGGCGCGCGATATAAGGCTGGGCGTCGTTGACGTTGCCCGGCGTGGTGTGTGTATCGGTGATGATACCGTGCTTGCCGTCGACGGTGCGGTGGTCGAGCCAGAAGAAGCCTTTCGGCTTGTTATCCCGGTGCATGAAGCCGCTTTCCGGGTCAGTTTTGCTGACCTTGGTGTTCTTCATTTTCACGGTCGTCGACGGCGCTAACGGCTTTTTTCCGGCGGCCTCCCGGTCTTCATCGATGGCCGCATTCAGGGTATCAATATAGGCGCTGGCCTTCACCGGGCGGGGTTCGTTGACCGCCTTATGCGGATTGGCGTTGGCTTTAAGATGCGTGCTGTCAGTGTAGAGCACGCGGCCGTTCACCATACCTTTGGCGATGGCCTGCTCAACGACATTGTCGAACACGCGCTGGAACACGTCCGTGCCGTTGAAGCGGCGGATGCGGTTCTGGCTGAGGGTTGAGGCATCGGGAATTTTGTCGGTCAGGCCGAGGCGCAGGAACCAGCGGTAGGCGACGTTGACCTGAATTTCCTGCACGAGGCGGCGTTCGCTGGGGACGCCAAAGAGGTAGCCAAGCAGCATCATTTTAAACAGGACCACGGGGTCAATGGCGGGACGGCCGTTGTCGTGACAATAAAGATGGGCGACTTCGTCGCGGATAAACTCGAAATCGATGGCGGCGTCGACTTTACGCACGAGATGATTTTTGGGCACCAGCTCTTCGAGGGTGACCATTTCGATTTGATATTGCTGAGGGGCGGATTCTTTAAGCATGGGTGTTAGCTCATAAATTAGGCTAACCCTATTAGATCAAAGTCCTGGCCATGAGGCCAGGACTTTGTCAGCAATCTGAAGCGCTCCGGTGAGCGCTTTTCGTGAGAATTGCCAGACGATCAGAGCTGGCCTTTCTTCTTTTTATTACGGATGACCAGCCAGCTGATCAGCGCCATTACCGCACCCATAAAAATAAACCAGATGCCAAGCATCAGCTGGGGTGCCATTTCACCCGGCGGGGTCTCAGGGCTGCCGACGATCAGGCCGTGAAGTGCGGCGACAATGCCGATTACCAGTAAAATCAGGCTGTTGCGTAATAAACGACGGGCAACAGTCATAGGTTGTCTTGGAGTGGCCATCAGTACGTCCTTGAGCAAAAAAATAAAGATAAGGGCGCATAATAGCGCCCCTGATTTTTATGTCAAAACAGACTGTTCACAACGTTCGCCAATTCTCAGCGACGGTTGCGCACCAGTTGGTAGCGACGGGTGAGATATTCCACCGGCGCGCTCCAGACATGCACCAGACGGCAGAACGGGAACAGCAGGAATAACGTCATCCCGAGCACCAGATGCACGCGGAAAATAAACGCCACGCCGTCCAGATGCTCAGCCGCACCGCCGTGGAACGTCACCACAGACTGCGCCCAGCCGACCAGTTTCATCATTTCGCTGCCGTCCATATGTTGGGCGGAGAACGGAATGGTGCCAAGGCCGAGCGCGCACTGAATCACCAGCAGCGCAATGATCATGATATCGCCGAAGCTTGACGTGGCACGCACGCGCGCGTTACTCAGACGACGCCAGAGCAACATGCCGCCACCGACCAGCGTCATCACGCCACACGCGCCACCGGCATACATGGCCATCTGCTGTTTCACCGGCACCGGCAGGAAGGATTCGTACATCCAGTGCGGTGTCAGCATCCCGAAGGCGTGACCGGCAATAATGCCGAGAATACCGACGTGGAACAGCGGGGAAGCAATGCGTAAGATTTTTTTCTCCAGTAACTGGCTTGAGCCCGCGCGCCAGCTGTACTGGCCGTAGTCATAACGCAACCAGCTGCCGACGAGAAAAACCGTGCCGCACAGGTACGGGTAAATGTTGAAGAAAAAGTTGTTGAGGAAGTCAGTCATTTGCGTGGTTCCCCCGCATTCGTGTCATCAAGGTTCAGATACTGCGGCGCGACCGCCCCGGCAAAACGTTTCTGGTGCGCGGCTTCCTCGCCGGTCGAACAGCTTTGTTCACCGAGAAACTTGATCTGCTCCTCTTCCCAGACGGCGTCCAGCGCAGCAGGCGTGTCATCGCGCGCTTCCTGTTTGATCCCTTCGCGCACCTTTTCCGTGGCGATGTCGCTGCCGGAAATCGCCAGCAGCAGATCAAACAGCTCCGCATAATGGCTGTCGCGTTCCTGCAAACGGGCACTCAGCAAAGCCAGAATCGGTGCGATATCACGCAGGCCGTCGCGAGCTTCCTGACTGTCACGGGTGGTCAGATATTCCAGATAAAGCGGCAGGTAATCCGGCAGTTCGCGGCTGTCGATTTCCAGACCGGCTTCACGGTATTGCCCCATCAGATCGACCATCGCCTGGCCCCGGTCACGGGATTCGCCGTGAACGTGTTCAAACAGCAGCAGCGAGGTGGCGCGGCCACGATCAAACAAACCGGTGTACGCCGACTGCGCGTCGAGTAAATCTTTCTGGCAGAAATCCGTGATGTACAGCGCCAGATCCAGGCGCTGCTCTGCATTCAGTTCCGCAGACGTGGTCACGGCTTCAAGCAGTTCCATTTTGTGCGTCCAGAGATCTTCCGACGGATAATCCAGCAATAAGCCAATCAGTCGTAAACTGTTCATTAGCTTTTCCTTTCAGTTTTCGCGCCAATGTCGATGGCATCGATGCGTTTGCTGTTAAACAGGTTGAATTTGGTATCGCTGCCGTGGCAACCGTCGCCAAAGCTGAAACCACAGCCTTTCGCTTCCGGGAACGCTTCGCGCGCCTGTTCGCGATGGCTCGATGGCACAACGAAACGGTCTTCATAGTTAGCAATCGCCAGGTAACGGTACATTTCTTCCGCCTGTGCCGCCGTCAGCCCGACCTGCTCCAATGCGCTGGTATCCACCACACCGTCCACACTTTCTGCGCGTTTAAAATGGCGCATCGCCAGCATCCGTTTCAGGGCGCGCAGCACCGGCGCGGTGTCGCCCGCGGTCAGCAGGTTCGCCAGATATTCCACCGGAATACGCAGGCTTTCGACGTCCGGCAACACACCGCTGTGCGGCAATGCGCCCGCGTCGGCAGCGGACTGAATCGGTGACAGCGGCGGTACGTACCAGACCATCGGCAGCGTGCGGTATTCCGGGTGCAGCGGCAGCGCCAGCTTCCACTCAATCGCCATTTTGTAAACCGGCGACTGACGCGCGGCGTCCATCACGGACAGCGGAATGCCGTCGATCTCAGCCTGCGCCATCACTTCCGGATCGTTCGGATCCAGGAAGATGCTTATCTGGCTTTCGTACAGGTCTTTCTCGTTTTCAACCGAGGCGGCTTCTGCAATACGGTCGGCGTCATACAACACCACGCCGAGGTAGCGGATACGGCCGACGCAGGTTTCGGAACAGACCGTGGGCTGACCGGCTTCGATGCGCGGATAACAGAAAATACATTTTTCTGATTTGCCGCTTTTCCAGTTGAAGTAGATTTTTTTGTACGGGCAGCCGGTCAGGCACATACGCCAGCCGCGGCATTTGTCCTGATCAATCAGTACGATGCCGTCTTCGCCGCGTTTATAAATCGCGCCGCTCGGACAGGTCGCTACGCACGCCGGGTTCAGGCAGTGTTCACACAAACGTGGCAGGTACGCCATGAAGGTGTTTTCGAATTCGCCATACATTTCTTTCTGCATGTTGGCAAAGTTCTGGTCGGCAGAACGCTTGCTGAACTCGGTGCCTAAATCGTCTTCCCAGTTCGGGCCGCCGGTGATTTTCTTCATGCGTTTGCCGGTCAGCAGGGAACGCGGACGCGCCACCGGCTGATGTTTACCGTCTTTCGCGGTGTGCAGATGCTGATAATCGAAATCAAACGGTTCGTAGTAATCGTCAATTTCCGGCATATGCGGGTTGGCGAAAATTTTATGCAGCAGGTTGGCTTTGTTGCCCATACGCGGCTGCAATTTGCCGTTGATTTTGCGGATCCAGCCGCCCTTCCATTTTTCCTGATTTTCCCAGTCGTGCGGATAACCCAGGCCCGGTTTGGTTTCAACGTTATTGAACCACGCGTATTCCATCCCTTCGCGGCTGGTCCAGACGTTTTTACAGGTCACGGAACAGGTGTGGCAGCCAATGCATTTGTCGAGGTTCAGCACCATGCCGACTTGTGAACGAATTTTCATTTGGCTTTCTCCTGTCCTTTTTTAGGGAGTACGGCGGCCTGCACGTAATCGTTGCCCTCATCGTCTAACCAGTCGATGCGGTTCATTTTGCGGACAATCACGAACTCATCGCGGTTAGAACCGACGGTGCCGTAATAGTTGAAACCGTAAGACAGCTGCGCGTAACCGCCGATCATGTGCGTCGGTTTCGGGCAAACGCGTGTCACGGAGTTGTGAATACCGCCGCGCTGCTGGCTGATTTCGGAGCCCGGAATGTTCACGATACGTTCCTGCGCGTGATACATCATGGTCATCCCCGCCGGTACGCGCTGGCTGACCACCGCACGGGCGCTCAGTGAGCCGTTGGCGTTGAAGGCTTCAATCCAGTCGTTGTCTTCGATACCCAGTTTTGTCGCATCGTCTTCACTGAGCCAGACAATAGGGCCGCCGCGACCCAAGGTCAGCATCAGCAGGTTGTCGCTGTAAGTGGAGTGAATGCCCCATTTCTGGTGCGGCGTCAGGAAGTTCAGCGCCATTTCCGGATTACCGTTCGGTTTCGCATTCAGCAACGGCTGCGCCGCGCGGGTGTCGATAGGCGGACGGTAAACCAGCAGGCTTTCACCGAACGCACGCATCCATTCGTGATCCTGATAAATCTGCTGACGGCCGGACAGCGTGCGCCACGGGATCAGCTCATGCACGTTGGTGTAACAGGCGTTGTAAGAAACGTGTTCGTCTTCCAGACCCGACCAGGTCGGGCTGGAGATGATTTTGCGCGGTTGTGCCTGAATATCGCGGAAGCGGATTTTTTCGTCTTCTTTATTCAGCGCCAGATGCGTGTGGTCGCGGCCGGTGTTGGCACTCAGCGCCGCCCAGGCTTTCACGGCAACCTGGCCGTTGGTTTCCGGTGCCAGCGTCAGGATCACTTCGGCGGCGTCGATGGCCGTTTCGATGCACGGACGCCCTTTCGCTGCGCCATCAGCCTTGGTGTAGTTCAGTTTTTTCAGCAGTTCGACTTCGCTGTCAGTGTTCCAGCTGATGCCTTTACCGCCGTTTCCGAGTTTTTCCAGCAAGGGGCCGACTGAGGTGAAACGCTCATACGTATTCGGGTAATCGCGTTCAACGGTCATCAGATGCGGCGCGGTGCGTCCCGGTATCAGGTCGCATTCGCCTTTTTTCCAGTCTTCCACGCCCAGCGGCTGCGCCAGTTCGGCGGCAGAATCGTGCTGGATGGGCAGCGTGACCACGTCGGTTTCCACGCCCAGATGCCCGACACAAACCCGTGAGAATTCTTTGGCGATGCCTTTGTAGATTTCCCAGTCACTTTTGGAATCCCACGCCGGATCAACAGCAGCAGACAGCGGATGAATAAACGGATGCATATCCGAGGTATTCATGTCGTCTTTTTCGTACCAGGTGGCGGTCGGCAGAACGATGTCGGAATACAGACAGGTGCTGGACATACGGAAATCGAGTGTCACCACCAGATCCAGTTTGCCTTCACCGCCCTGCGCCTGCCATTCGACTTCTTCCGGCATCACGCCGCCCTGAATGCCCAAATCATCTCCCTGAATACCGTGTTCGGTGCCCAGCAGATATTTCAGCATGTACTCGTGGCCTTTACCGGAAGACCCCAGCAGGTTGGAGCGCCAGACGAACAGGTTGCGCGGGAAGTTCTGCGGATTGTCCGGTTGTTCCGCGGCAAAACGCACGCTGCCATCTTTGAGGGCTGCGACGGTGAAATCAGCCGGAGACTGACCGGCGGCTTTCGCCTGTGCCGCGATGTGCAGCGGGTTAACGTTGAGCTGCGGCGCAGAGGGCAACCAGCCCATCCGCTCGGCGCGCACGTTGAAATCAATCATGCTGCCGGTGAATTTCGATTTATCCGCCAGCGGGGATAGCAGTTCCTGCGGCGCGACGGTTTCATAACGCCACTGGCTGGAGTGGTTATAGAAGAACGAGGTGCTGTTCATCTGGCGTGGCGGGCGCTGCCAGTCGAGGCCAAATGCCAGCGGCTGCCAGCCGGTTTGCGGACGCAGTTTTTCCTGGCCGACGTAGTGAGCCCAGCCGCCACCGCTCTGACCGACGCAACCGCAGAAGACTAGCATGTTGATCAGGCCGCGGTAGTTCATGTCGAGGTGATACCAGTGGTTCATCCCGGCACCCACGATGATCATCGAACGACCGTGGGTTTTGTTGGCGTTATCGGCAAATTCGTGGGCGATACGCGCAATATTTTGCTGCGACACGCCGGTGATTTTTTCGGCCCAGGCTGGCGTGTAGGCTTTAATTTCGTCAAAGCTCTGCGCGCAGTTTTCGTCATTCAGGCCACGTTCGATGCCGTAGTTCGCCAGTGTCAGGTCATAAACGCTCGCCACCAGACCGGTAGTCCCGTCGGCCAGTTGCAGGCGTTTCACCGGCAGTTTGTGCATCAGAATTTCATCCAGCGCTACGCTGTTGAAATGTTCGCTGACCGCGCCACCAAAGTACGGATAGCCGACGTTCACGACGTCATCGTGATTATCCAGCAGGCTCAGTTGCAGGCTGACCTCTTTGTGTTCTTTGCCTTCGCGTGATTCCAGATTCCACTGGCCTTTTTCGCCCCAGCGGTAACCGATGGAACCCAGCGGAGAAACCAGCTCGCCGGTGTTTTCATCAAAGGCGATGGTTTTCCACTGCGGGTTATTTTCCTGCCCGAGGTTGTCCACCAGATCGGACGCACGCAGCATACGGCCTGCGGCATAAGAGCCGTCTTCCCGCGGTTCGAGCATGACCAGCATCGGCATGTCGGTGTAACGGCGCACATAGTCAGTGAAGTACTGGCTTGGATTGTCGATATGGAAGTTTTTGAGGATCACATGGCCCATTGCCAGCGCCAGTGCGCTGTCGGTGCCTTGTTTCGGCGCTAACCAGTGGTCGCACAGTTTGGCGACTTCAGCGTAATCCGGGGTGATCGCCACCGTTTTGGTGCCTTTGTAGCGCACTTCGGTGAAGAAGTGGGCGTCCGGCGTACGGGTCTGCGGAACGTTCGAACCCCAGGCAATAATATAAGAAGAGTTGTACCAGTCGGCGGATTCCGGCACGTCAGTCTGCTCGCCCCAGGTCTGCGGAGAAGCCGGAGGCAAATCGCAATACCAGTCGTAGAAACTCAGACACACGCCGCCGATCAGCGACAGATAACGCGCGCCGGAGGCATAAGACACCATCGACATCGCCGGAATGGGCGAGAAACCGATAATGCGGTCAGGGCCGAAGGTTTTGGCGGTATAGACGTTGGACGCCGCAATCAGCTCATTCACTTCCTGCCAGCTCGAACGGACAAAACCCCCACGTCCGCGCGCCGCTTTGTATTCTTTGGCTTTTTCAGGCTGGTTAACAATCGAACCCCAGGCATCCACCGGATCGCTGTAGGTCAGCTTGGCTTCGCGCCACAGCTGGATCAGCTTTTTGCGCATCAGCGGATATTTCAGGCGGTTGGCGCTGTAGAGATACCAGGAATAGCTGGCACCGCGCGGGCAGCCACGCGGTTCGTGGTTCGGGAGGTCCGGACGGGTTCGCGGATAATCGGTCTGCTGGGTTTCCCAGGTGACCAGGCCGTTTTTGACGTAAATCTTCCAGCTGCATGAACCGGTGCAGTTCACACCGTGCGTGGAACGGACCACTTTGTCATGCTGCCAGCGGCTGCGGTAGCCGTCTTCCCAGTCACGATTGGTATTCAGCGTCTGGCCGTGGCCGTCAGCGAAAGGTTCAGCTAACTGTTTGAAATAGCGAAACCGGTCAAGAAACTTGCTCATCCGGAACTCTCCTGTGCAAAGGCCTGAGGCGCTTTGTCATTATGTGAATGGCGGGGAATACAACTTCATTGCTCGTAGCCCGAAGTAATTGGAATTGCAGCAAGGCAGCAAACGAATGAATCCCGATGAGCTGACATAAGTCAGTGATTCGGGTGACTGAGTGCCGCTAACGCCGCTGCTATTTCAAGTACAAAGGGAAAATGTGGCCTCAGGGTATTCACGCGCGGAGACGTGCTACTTGATTGCGATCAACGCCCCGCCGTCATGTAAATACTTATACAACGAGAAATACCCCCAAAGAGGTACAAAAATGAGTTCTCTTAACACTATGATTATTAATGAGAAAAAATGAATTTTTATGCGTTTTTCATCAAGTGTTTCAAAAAGTGGAAAATGAGGGGTATTGGGAAAACGTCACTCTGATGGGCAGGGTATCGCCTGATTGAAGCCACCTTCTCAGAAGGTGGCCGGTACAACGAAAGATAAAACCGGACAGCGTTCTCTTAGTGCGTAGCGTTCAATGTTGCCTTATGGATTTCACTGACCACCTGGTCACTGGCGGAATACGTAAAACGGGAGCACTGTTTCCTGCACTCCCGAAATTCGTCACTTACATTTTATCTTGAAGGTTCAGGAATGAGCTGATCGGCAGGAAGGTATTCAAACCTGGCCTGGTCATTTTCCGATGCGGGCAATATCATCTCTATAACCGGCACCCATACTGCATTCGTTGTACTGTTATAATAATCTTTTTGATTTTGCTGCGCGTTGTTTAATCCGTCTGTCCCGCTCAGGTAGAAAAAGGCGTTAATAGGTAATGAGTCCTGCTTTCCCTGAGCCCAGGTTGCGAGCCTGAGTTCGTTCTGAGTTTCGAAAGATTGGTCGGCAATTGTTGCCATACTCAGAATACTTTGATAGAACCCGTCCGCCGTATTATATCCGCTGTCATCGTCGGTGGTAAACCCGCACTGGTAGCTTGTATTATTACCTCCCTGAACAAATTGGGTATGCCATTGCGCGGCAGTTGTTATACCTTGATCCTGACAGGGACCGCTATGGCTCGGTTGACTGGAGGATGCACCACACCCCTTGTCACTGCGCGCATTGGTTCCTGCATCAATCGGGAATGAACACATGACATCTATATTGGTGTCGATGCCTTCACCGTCTGGCGCATAGAAGTAGGGAAAGAAAATAAAACCATTATTATAATCATAGGCCAGTTTTGTAAATTTAGAATCAGCCCGTAAATATGAAAATGACACCCCACCATTTGACTGAGATGCCGGGCTTGGATCCCAAGAATGGAATGATGTTGAAAATACATCCGTTCCTCTGAACAATACGCCAGAACACAAAAATGCTGGCGTACTATCCGTATCGCACGTTGATACTGTAGATAAATAATCTTCATTTAAATACTCAGCAGTTTTAATACCACTCTGCCGCACATCACTGCGTAACAGATGTGATTTAAGATAGGCTTCTTTCTCCTGAGAATAATCATGGGAAAAAACATGAGGCGAAAACATAATCGCCGCGATTGAAATGGGAAGTAAAATTTTACTGTTCATATATCACCTATGTGAGTTAATTGATTAATATCGTTCAACACCATAGTAAGATGCAGATACAGTTTGAATTATCTTTTTACACTTCAATTTTATGCAAAAATGAAACACATTCTGAAATAATAAAAAAGAAACCCACTTCTCAGTGAGTTTCTCTTAAGTGTATCTGTCAGATTTATTGTACATCGCACCAATAATTACTGACTGATGTAGGAAATATTTCCATTTAAACCTGAGGGGAAGTCATTAACGCCCGACGATGGATCACCCCAAACGATCACGTTATTATCACTTCTTAATGCAGCAAAGGCGTGAGTATTGGAATAAATAGCACAGATATCGTTTAACTCTGCTGCGCAGGAAGAATCATCCCCGCCGGTATTGGTGTCTCCCCATGTCACTACACTCCCCTGAGACGTCAGCGCCGCAAAACTCCCCGACGTGGCACTGATCGCGACAATATTATTTAAACGAGAACTGACGGACAAACTATTCCCCCATAGTTACTGTTACCCCAGGTGATCACACTGCCATTTGCACGTAATGCCGCAAACGCGCCATAGGTACTTTTCACATCAATAATATCGGTGAGTACTTTATAACTTTCCGGTAAATCATTCCCGTAAGTAGAGTTACCCCAGCAGACAATTTTCCCGCCAGACAATATTGCCGTATAGGCAGACTCAGTAGCAATAAGCCGGCTGGCATTGGTGACACCAGAGACAGACTGTGCATTACTGCCATAATCACTGTCGCCCCAGGCCTTAATTCTGCCATTTGCAATGATGGCAAAGGCCCTGCGTGAAGCACAGCATGTGGTAATTCCTGTCAGGGCTTTCACTTCACTGCTTACCGTCCCCCGGAAGTGGCTTCCCCCCACGCATAAACCCTTCCACTGGTATCCAGAACAGCAAAGGCGTTATCGTTGGAAATTAATGTTGTAATACTACTCATACCTGCAATATCAGACGGCACTGACATATCGGTTTCGCGAAACCCTTTCGTGCCCCATCCCCAGGTCAGGACGTAAGGATTGTTTGCCGAGAGTGCCGCAAACGTTCCGTTACTCCCGCGGACGTTTTTAATACTGTTTAGTGCGCTAATATCTTCGGGTAAATCTGCACCTTCCTCACGGTTTCCCCAGCAGAACACTGAATTGTCGGCCCGCAAACCTGTAAAAGCAGAAAACGTTGCGGATACGGACCTGATGCCATCACTCCCTTGCCCGGTGGGTGTAACCCCTCCGGACGCGGCAACACCCCATGCCAGACATTCGCCGTTATTCAACGTCGCAACAAAGGCGCCTGCAGACGTTGAGGTATCCGTCCATTCACCATTGCCCGTCAAATTTGACGCATTCAGTGTCACACCCGCATAGCCACTTGCCGAAACCTTCAGGAGATCGGAGGGCTCGGTATCGAGGAAAGAGGTTCCACTGCGGCTGCTGCCGACGTTTTGGTACTGCCAAGTCGCGTCAACCACTTCAAATGACTGGCCGTCCAGAGCAACCAGACAACCCAACGTCTGCTGGCCTGATGCTTTCTGGCAGGATCTGGCTCCGCGGACAATCAGCGCAGAAGAGCTTGCCACCTGGATATCCACCGATACACCCGCTTCTGAGCCCAGTGACGCGGTCACTGTTGCGGTCCCGGTATCACCGGTGTCCGTCAGCGTCGCGACTGACTGACCTTTACTGTCGGTGTACTGCGTGACCACAACAATTTCCCCCAGCGTGGTGCTCCAGTTTACCGCCTGATTGGGCACCGGCAGCATTGTGATGCTGTCTGTGACTACGGCAGTGAGGGTGGCGGTGTCACTCCCATTATTAGCAATATTCTGCTTATCGGATGTCAGGTCGCTGATTATGTTCACTGAAGGACTGCCGCCAGTAAGTGTCACTACCCAGGAGCCATCTCCCTGTAACTGGGGGACTGAGAATGTCCAGCCCTGAGGAAAACCGGTAGCGCTGGTAATTTTGACAGCACCCGCAGTAAATACCAATTCCAGCCCCCCGCTTCCGGTCCAGGAGACCGCTCCGGTCGCCGTATTGTAGCTGCCGTAAGGGCAGGTGGCTGACACAGCGCCCCCCTCAGTTAATGAGACAAACCCCAGCGCACCAGGACGACCCGGCAGACTTAACGTGGTGACCGTCGTACTGCTGCCTCCCACTATCGCCTGAGAGGCCACGGCATTCGGGACAACTTGCGATGGGTCAATTTTTAGCCAGACCAGTGCGGCGACGGTGGGGTCAAGCCCCAGATAGTGAAGCGGGAATTGGTCTGATGACGCGTAGACCTGGGTCAGATCCGGGATCCCGGTGCTAATCACGTCTTCCACATGGCTGAGATAGCTTAACGCAACGTCAGTATTCACCTCGCTAAACACAAACGATTGCATAGCCGATACGGCAACGGAGCGGTAAGTCCAGTGATCATATCCGCTGGCAATGTCACCCGTTTGGCCGTGAGCGATACTCACACCGGCCCCGGCGTAATTTTCGGTTGGGTAATAAATCAGGCTCTTGATGGACATACAAAACTCCTTTTTGATGGGATCTCATCGGAATTAATAAGCGACGCAGCAAGAAACAGCAGTGAATCGGTGATGTAAAAACTGCTTCCTACCAGGGAAAGGGTAAAATCCACCGTCTGGCCTGACACATCTGTGACATCAAATTCACCGCAATAGTGATTTCCCATATCAAGGATGGCGGTTGTTGTGCCAGAAATGGGGATAATGGCACTGGTGGGGGTTGTCAGCGCCAGCTTGGCCAGCGGAAACAGGGACGAATCAGAGGTTTTTACATACACACTACAAACTTGTTTTCCGCCTGCCATTGCCCCGTTTGACATGCCGTAATAGGCCAGATCGCCTTCTCCGTAGAGCCAGTCTGTAAATAACATTTCTTTCGTCACATTCTGGTCAGGACTGTCTGAGACGTACGCGTTGAGAGTTACATTGCCTACGCTGAAACTGTAAACCTCTGCGATAGCGCTACCCGACGAATCAAGAGACAGACTCAGTATTTTAGAGCCACTGGGATAAAAGAATGCGCTTGAGTCGGTGGGTAACGAGATTTCAATTTCTGCACCTGCCGGACCGGTCAGGAGGGCAGTATTCAGGGGCCGAACTAATATGTTTTGGTCAAATATCGGTGCCCCGGTGGTACAGTTCATCTGCAATCCCGAGGTTGAGTTGGTTGACACGATGACTTCCTTTGTGTCCGAAGAGGCAATGCCCCCGCTGCTAAAATTGACCTGATATTTCCCCTCCCCATATCCGTTGCCGACGGGCGTTATATTTTCAGCGGGGATATGGAATTCGGCCTGTTGTAATTGTGCTTCATTCTGAGTCAGAGTCCGCGTTTCCATCCAGCGGGTAAGCGGGAGGGGTGAATCCGGCGTCGTCCGATACGCGAACCAGTAAGCCGTGACGATATCGCCCAATGCCATTCCGGTCCAGGTGACAAACATGTCCGTGCCGTTATCTTCGACAACTTCATCTCCACTGATTGTGTTGTCATCACTCGCCGCCGGAAAAACAGGCGCAGGCAGCAACACACAGTGTTCAGCATCGACCTGGCTCATGGCTCGGGCAGAAATCCCCGCAGGGGACAGTGTTTTGACTTCATACCAGGCTTGCGCGTAGCCGATGCCTATCGGGGTAATAAACGAGACGGGTACGGTAATACTGAACCCCGCGGTGACATCATTTTGATCCAACACGCGTGTAGAAACATAATACGTGCCGGGAACGGGACTGCCGGAGGAAATATACCCCTGCCAGCAAACGTCAACGCTGGCATTGACCACGAATTGAGTATTCGCTGGAATATCTATTTCAATGCCTGCAATAGTGATTTCACTGCAGTCAATCCAGCCATCAATCCCCGCAGGTATAATGGGCGCAGGGTAAGTCCCCGTACCCGACATATCAATATTCACCTCGCCTGTCTGAGAACTTTGCGCTACGCCGGTATTAGGAATAACCGAATACCAGGCTTGCGCTACACCGGTTGTTTTCACCGCACTGACAAAGGAGGACGCGATCAGGACATCAAAACCCACATTCAGGTCACTGGCTATTACACTGTGCATTACGCTGGTATTGCTATTGGCGACCGCAGTGCCCATGGAGTCCAGTTCACGCCAATAAACGTAAACCGTGTCACCTGCATTGAATGCACCGTCGCTCCAGGGAACGTGAACGTAGGTACCGCTATTCTGAACGACTGAATCGTAGGTAATAACCTGGTTATTGTCCGCATCAGGGAACGTCGGGGGTAAGAGTCCCGTACTGTGTGCCCTGTCGACAATCGCCGTCGTCACAGGCGAGGCTGAAGGGTTCTGCGCTGCATCCGTGACGGTATACCAAACCTGGTGCGGGCCATCAGGAGCCCCCGCTTGCGCGATAGTGACAATCCATGGCCATGCATACGTTGCCGGACTGTCTATTTGAAGCGTTGCACAAAGAATACCATCCCAATATAGACCTAAATAATCGCCATGTTCTGCCGAAGTATATTCATCAACATTAATCACTACACCTTTATCGCTATCCAATTCAACTTCAGTGATATTACCATCATTTTCCATTTGAGGTAATAACGCCGTTGGCAGTACGGAATAATTCCGCATCGTTTCATCCCCTTCTTTATCGTTACGTAAAAATTCTGCCGGAATAATTACCGGCAGAATGATTTCAAAGACTCAAATTAATTACTGCCTGGTGGCACGGTGTCCACTTGAAGCGTGAGAGAAATAGATTTTTGATCAGCTTCGCTCCCCGGCACATGGACAGTATAACTGGTGACTGCCTGCCCTTCGTATCCCAGACCATTTGGATAAAATAAAGCGTTATCAAAAGTAAACGTATGGCTGACGTCACCGTCAACGACGGTATAAGTTTGTGAGGTGGTTGCAGCCTCAATTTTAATACCCTGGGCATCTTGGCCCTCCCAGAACAGGGTAATATAATCTCCGGCAGCCATGGAATTATATGCAACATCCACGTCAACACCGTCAGCCGCAATCTCAACATTAATGACACCACGCGTCGCCTCAGGTACGGTGGGTTCAGGTAATGTCGCAGGAGTACTCCCCGTTGAGACTTTAATACTCAGCGCAACAGAATCCGTTGGGTTTTGACTCGCATCAACGGCCGTATAACTGACGGAATAAGTGCCTTCCTGCAGACACTCTGGTGGCAGCTGATTTGTGACATCAATGTCTTTTGGCAGGTCAGCCGTGACATCAGTAATCGGGAACGTGGTGCTGCCCACATCGCCCCAGTAGAAGGTTACCTGATCTTTGACTTTGGCTCCTTTATAACGTGGGATCGTTGCCCAAACACCAAAATTCAGATCACTATCGCTGAGGGTGTAGTCATCTTCAACACTGGCATTCAGCACGTCAGGGCTATACAACAGGTTAGCCGCTGCAACACTGACCGACATGCCGGTCGCGTCATCAGAGGTGGTTGCCGAAACACTGATTGTGCCAATGGCCGACGCTGTTAACGCCGTCGTCGCCAGGCCTGTTGCATCAGTAACAGAGGTTAAAGGAGACACTGTGCCCGGACCGCCGCTTGCAACGGCCCACGTTACCGTAATACCGGGAGTCGCAGAGTCAATCAGGGCACTGAGCGTGGCGCTCTGAGAGCCATCTGATGGAAGGGTATCGATGTCTGAAGTGACAGAAGAAATCATATTTAAAGTTAGCATTTTTAAAACCTTTTAGAGTGATTAAATTTTACCAGCCAGTATCTCAACACCTGACTGCCAAATAATTCTGCGCCATAAAATGAGCATTAAATTGCGTAAAAAAAATGACTCGTGATTAATTTTTAGGTTTTTAAAAATGGAAAAGAAGAGATGTGTTTTTTGACAATAAGATTAACAAATTACATGAAACACTAAGTCATTCGAGTAAGCACGTTAATGAAATAATAAAATAAATATGAAATTACGTATTTTTTTCGCATACTGAAACAAGATGTAATTAATGCAAGCGAATGTGTACTTGCGAGTGGAATAAAATATTTTATTTAAAAAAAAACAGCGGCACAACTGGAATGCTGAAGAAAAAATTAGCACATAGAAATCATATTCATTGAAATGATGAATGTTCCATGATTTAAAAAATATAATATCAATGAATAAATATTTATATTGTTTACACGTCAACGGTTTATTTGCAAATATCACCCCCCCCTTACAATGCTTAATAAATGATATTTATGACAAACCTACCCCTTTCTAACCTGAAAGAGATAACCCTTTCTTCTTTCAAGTCCCGTATTCGTTTTGCTCTAACATGGATGCAAATTTATCTTCAGGCACTTTTGCCGCTTATGTTTTTCTTCACACCTATGGTGCAAGCGCAGGGTCAACCGCAGCCCCCCCTGTCTTCACCCTCGCTTTCGAATTCACCAGCTCAACCCACCTCACCGCCAGCGGATATGAGCACAATTACAGCGCTTTCCCAGGGGCTATCGACGAATACGTCGGGTGGCGTCGTGAATCAGGGAATATCTGAAGCGTCCGGATATGCCTCTTCTGCTGCCAGCCAATGGCTCAGTCAGTTTGGTACGGCCCGAATCAATCTTAATATCGATAACGACGGCAACTGGGACGACAGCTCCTTCGATTTTCTGGCCCCTCTTTATGATAATAAAAAATCTGTACTCTTTACGCAGGTTGGGCTCCGGGCTCCCGACGGAAGAACCACAGGAAATCTCGGTATGGGCATTCGTACCTTCGATGTGAAGGACTGGATGTTTGGCGGCAACGTTTTTCTTGATGATGATTTTACGGGTAAAAACCGCCGGGTCGGCATAGGTGCAGAAGCCTGGACGAATTATCTGAAGCTGGCCACCAATACGTATTTTGGCACCACCGACTGGCACAGCTCCCGCGATTTTGATGATTACAACGAAAAACCGGCTGACGGGTATGATGTCCGTGCAGAAGGCTACCTCCCTGCTTACCCGCAGCTGGGCGCAAAAGTCATGTACGAACAGTATTATGGTGACGATGTAGCCCTGTTCGATAAAGATCACCTGCAAAATAACCCGTCAGCCATAACGCTTGGGGTAAATTATACGCCCGTGTCGTTAGTCACAGTGGGGGTCGATTACAAACGTGGACAAGATTCTATGGATGAAACCACGTTTAGCCTGAATTTCCGCTACACGCTGGGACAATCTCTGGCGTCACAACTGTCGGGAGATGACGTTGCGTTAAGCCGCAGTCTGGCAGGCAGTCGCTACGATCTGGTTGATCGTAACAATGAGATCGTTTTGCAATATAAGAAGAAAGAAACGTCAGCTGCCCTGGCGGATTTGACGTTAACCAGCGTCATAAACAACAGTCCTGCCGATGGCGCTACAACAAACACTCTCACCACGCATGCAATAACCTCTGATGGCAAGTCCGCAGCAGGGGCGGCGATTGTCTGGAGCGTGACCGGCGGCGCAAAACTCAGCGCAACGAACGCTGTGACCGATAAGAACGGAGATGCCTCTGTCAATATTACCGATATCAGCGCAGAGCAGGTCAATGTTACCGCCACCTCCGGATCCATTACCCGTTCAACGGCAAGTTCTTTTGCTCAGTACCTTGCGTCCCTTAATCTCAAAGTGATCAAAAATAACAGTCAGGCAAACGGTACAGAACAAAATACCGGCCAGGTGACAGTAACTGATGCCAGTGGAAAGGTCTTACAGGGCATCGCTTTAACCTGGCAAGTCGACAACAACGCCGTCATCGTCGCCAGCGATAAAACAACAGACAGTCAGGGTCAGGCAACCGTTCAGTTTACAAACAGTAATGCGGGCCCCGTAAAACTCATGGTAACCGCAGAAGGCAAGACGGAATCCGTTGATTCTTCCTTCGTAAGCCAAAATGTCTCAACGATCGGCGTCAGCATGATCGTTAACAACTCTCTGGCTGACGGCACCACCGCCAACGTGGCGCAGGCCAAAGTGACCGATGCATCAGGCAAAGCGATGCCCAACGTCAGTGTCACCTGGGCACTCAGCGGCGGCAGTGCTCTGGTAGCATCCGCAAACCCGGTCATCACCGATGGCAACGGCGTGGCGAAACTGAATCTGACCGATACCTCGCCAGATCAGGCCATTACGGTGACGGGAAGTGTCGGAGGTGTTTCAGGAAACACAACCGCCACTTTCACTGCCGTTCCGGTCGATAAAGTCTCAGTGAGCATGATAACGAATAGCTCACCCGCTGACGGCACCACCGCCAACGTCGCGCAGGCCAAAGTGACCGATGCATCAGGCAAAGCGATGCCCAACGTCAGTGTCACCTGGGCACTCAGCGGCGGCAGTGCTCTGGTAGCATCCGCAAACCCGGTCATCACCGATGGCAACGGCGTGGCGAAACTGAATCTGACTGATACCTCGCCAGATCAGGCCATTACGGTGACGGGAAGTGTCGGAGGTGTTTCAGGAAACACAACCGCCACTTTCACTGCCGTTCCGGTCGATAAAGTCTCAGTGAGCATGATAACGAATAGCTCACCGGCTGACGGCACCACCGCCAACGTGGTGCAGGCCAAAGTGACCGATGCATCAGGCAAAGCGATGCCCAACGTCAGTGTCACCTGGGCACTCAGCGGCGGCAGTGCTCTGGTAGCATCCGCAAACCCGGTCATCACCGATGGCAACGGCGTGGCGAAACTGAATCTGACCGATACCTCGCCAGACAAGACCCTCACGGTTGTTGCTACTGCAGGGCAAAAAAGTGGGCAAACCACAGCAAGTTTTATCGCACCCAAAGTGGCTTCAATTAGCTACACCTCGGCGGGTGTCGGGAGTAAAACAGATCCGGGCATTATTACCGTCCGTGTTGTCGATATCAATGGCAAACCGGTCTCTGGTGCTGGATTAACCTGGGATAACTCCCCAAATCCAATGCTGTACTGCGCTGCGGGAGACGGAGTATCAGACGCTAACGGGGAAGCACAAAAATCGTGCTACGCCTCCGGGGGCAGTATTGAGGGTGAGAAGTTAGTCGTGACGGTTAATCAAGCTTATATTCAGGATCCGAATTCACCTGTCACCATTACCATATTTCGGGATTATGCCCCGCACTGAGATATGACCTTCAGGTGATATAAACTTCAACCTGGGGTTGTGTAACCGCCCCAGGAATTTATATCCACCCGAATTTTTTAGCTGCCCCCGGTTGTCGTAAGCACGTATTCGCCTGCTGCCAGAGAAATCAATCCATCTATTTAACTCTGCCGCACCGAAATTTTCTCAGCACGGCCTCAGAATGAATCGTCTTAACAATGACACTATGTCCACGAAAAAAGAAACGCAGTTAATAATGGCATCCCAATATCCATGCGGACTGTATCATGGCGGCACCTCTTTATTTACATGTGAATGTAACTTTAAAAAAATCATAAAAACTGCGCATCCATAAAAAAAGATGACGAAAAACATCGAAAAGCCGGCCACACTGCATGACACGTTTCATTCTTCAGATTAAAAAATACCATCATCATAAGTATGTTCAAAAGAATGTTTTGAAAATACTTAAAACTTTGTTGATTGAATTTGTTACCTCCCCCTTAGCATTATGATAGATGTAACTTGTTATTAAGACATTTTTTATCACGATTTTATCAACGCCTGACACATGATAATTAAGCGCTGAGTTCTCGGGAAGAATAAGCATCGCGTGTCCTTTAGATACAGCAATAACCATGGACATAATATCCATTTCGCAAGTCTTAAACTGCAAATTAGAATACTTTTCCCGCAAAGCATAAGTTAGCCACTTTTGAATATCTTCAGAAAATTCGCATGCATACATTAAAATGGGAATGTCGGGTAACGAACCATTGACGAGTTCGCCAGTATTCATTTTGGTTGGTAAAAGTAAACACAGATTGCTTTCTGTTATTTTATGCCTGTTTGTATGATCGTTGGAGATATTTCCTCTCAAGGAAAGAAATACTTTCGTGCTGCTGCCGGATAATTCTTTTATACATGACTCATTGACCAACTGCCTTTGACTTGTGAAATTAATCCCTTCTATTTTCATTATTGAAATAATTTGCTTAACGAGGCCTAATGGAAAACTAATGTCAAAAATAAACTGTAATCTTGAAGAAGATAATTCGTTTTTAAGATCACGCTCTATTGCTTTCGACATATCATATAACGGCATTAACTTTCCGTATAACATCCCAGCGATTTCTGTAGGCTCTAGCACATTATAATTCCTGATAAATAACTTTTCTCCTATGGAGTATTCGATATCGCTGATGGTTTTAATTAGCGGAGACCTTGTTATACATAACTCTTCGGCTGCTTTATTAAAATTACCGAATTTCATACAATGAATAAAGTATTTAACTTTTTTTGACATAAACATATCCATGTTCCTTTGCCTTTTAGCATCATTTAAATGTTAATATTTATACAAATCGATAAGTTAAACAATGCCCCGACAAAGGGCAAGGACTGATTTTTTTTTGCCTAACTGTGTGTGAATTTTAGTCATCACTTATAGTTATGTACGATTAGGATGCTATTAATGAGTAAAAATGGTCAACCTAATATGACGCAATATCAATTTACTTATCGGGAGATAAGATGATGAACGACAGCTTTTATGTTGATGTTCTACTGAAAACAAAACAATGGGGGATAATACTTAGTCATTCTCTTGCACTCTTCGAATATCAAAATAACTCTGACTCAAATGTGATGATGGGCGCTTTCTCCGGAGCCGTCGTATTTGTTTTTTCTGCCGTTGAGTTCTCTGTCTGGAAACGTTTTTTTTTGTTTCAGGTCTCATTTTTAGTGGGCGTTATGGCATCAGATCTCACCGCGGAAGTGATTAGCAATATTTTACCTCAGCACTTATTCGTGGGGAAACCGATTGGCGCGATGGTTGCCTCGGCGTCTGCTGTAAGGGTTTTAATGGTATTTACAGCCCGGACTAAAGAACAAAAATCTTTAATAGAACAACTAAAAAAAATAAAGTGGAAATAACTACCTCTGACCTTAAAACCTATTTAACGAACAAAACCCAGTGGGTTCTGAGAACAATACATCATTTCACACCATCGCCTTAGTCACATCTGCCCTGTCGATAGTCGTACACCCCTCCCGAAGAGACACTGGCATATCTGATATAAATCATTGATTATTATCAATTAAAATAAAAAACTTTAAGAAACCAGTCAGATTTAAGGCCGGGCGGGTAAATGGGGGATAAGGCGCGGGGAATATGACAGAATTGTGAAATTAGCAGTCTGGTTATTGTATTTATCCGGATTGCTGGCGTAATGGGGACACCTGTTTTTAGCCACCAGAATCTCTTCATGCAGACAGAAAAACCCGCCGTACTAAATTTCAACGATGAAGTAACCGGTATGATTTACGGCTTCGTTTTTCGCCCCGACAGGCAACCCGAACGCGTTTCTTCCAAACAGGTACAGGAGGCCTATCAGGAGATCTGTCACGAAAAAGGATTTGTCTGGATCCACGTCAATCTCAACCACGCCATGTCCGAAAAGTGGCTGAAGAAACACTTTGCCGTCGGCGAGGTTTTCTTTGAGGAAATCCGCGAAGGGTCGCGCAGTACGCGCATCGAACGGCTTGATGACACCCTGCTCGCCGTGCTCAACGACGTGATTTTTCACCCCAACGAAACCAGCGATGAAACGTCTACGCTGTGGCTCAGTTGCCATCAGCAACTGGTGGTGACGGCGCGGCACAAACCGGTCAGGCTGATCGAGCGTTTGTTTAAGCGGCTGGAAACGCTGAACATTGGTTCACCGACCGCGCTGCTGGTGCATCTGCTGGAAGAACAGGAAGATTTACTGGAACAAATCGTGCGCCGCGCCAATCAGTACGTGGACACCATCGAAGAACGCCTGCTCAGTCATCACGTGAAAAAGAACCGCGCCAATCTGGGGCGGTTGCGGCGGATGCTTTTGCGCTTTCAGCGTTTACTCGCCCCGGAACCGACGGCGCTTTTTCGTCTGCTCAACCGCCCGCCGGGCTGGATTGCGCCCGGCGTGGTGCAGGATTTACGTCAGTTTGCCGAAGAGTTTTCCGTTGTGCTCAATGACCTGATTGCGCTGACCGAACGTATCCGACTGCTTCAGGAAGAGATCACCTCGCGCCAGATGGAACAAAGTAACCGGACGCTCTACGTGCTGACCGTCATTACCGTGCTGGCGTTGCCCATCAATATTGTGGCGGGTTTTTTCGGCATGAACGTGGGGGGAATTCCGCTCGCCAGCAATCACCACGGTTTTATCCTTCTGGTGGTGATTGTCGGGTTATTCACCCTGCTGGCGGGCTGGTACGCGTTTAAGCGCCGCGACGACGGTTAGTTTGCGGCGCGGCGCTTACAGGAAGTCTTTGGCTTTATTAAGCAATGCAGCTTTGGTGATCACGCCCAGCAAGCGGCGTGATTCAGCGTTTTCCAGCACCGGCAGGCGTTCGAGCGGCGAATTGCTGAACATCGCCCAGGCCTGTTCGTAGCTGGCGTGCTGAAAGAGCGTGGTGAATTCCTGTTCAATGAACGGGTCAATTACGCTGTCGGCTTTCAGGCTGCCGTCAATGATCCCGCTGGCAACCACGTTAGTCGGCACCACGCCGAGAAAACGCTCCTCTCTGTCTACCACGTACACATACCGCGTGCGCTGTTTCAGCCCCTCACTCACCACTTGCGAAAGCGTGGCGTCGACGTACATTTTTGAGCACGGCGTAATCAGCGAGGCCACCGTGCTGTATTCAAACGCATTTTTGGCGGCGAAGCGCGCGTTGTGCCGCGCCAGCACCGGATAGGTTCCGCCGACTTTCAGCCGTGATGCGACCACGTAAGAAATAGCCGTCGCCAGCATCAGCGGGAACAACAGCGAACTGTTGAGCGTCATTTCAAACGCCATCATGATCGACATCAGCGGCGCATGGCTGGTTGCCGCCAGCAGCGCGCTCATGCCGATGGCGGCATACAGACCGACCGGACCGGGATCAAACCCCAGCCATTGCAGGAAAGTACACACCAGCGCCCCGCCCGCCGCGCCGATCAGCAGCGACGGCGTAAACAAACCGCCGACCGCACCGGAACCGATGGTGATCGCCGTCGCCACGATTTTCAGCACCAGCAACATCAGCAGCGGCGTCTGTAAATCGCCGTTATTGAGGATTAAATCAATCACTTCAAAACCGTTGCCCAGCACCAGCGGCGAGACCATCGCCACCAGCCCGACGCCCAGACCACCCAGCCCGAGGCGCAGCGCCGGATGGGAAACAGGTTTCATCCATTCACGGACTTTATCGATAGATGAAATGAATAACGGCCCGAGAATGCCCGTCGCCACACCGATAAACAGCACGGTGAAAATCGCGCCAAACGACGGGCTGAACGACACGGAAGAATACAGATAGAGCGGCGCGTAATCGGTCAGGGAACGCACGGTCAGTACCGCCACCGACGCGGAAATGAACAGCGGGATCAGCCGCTGAACGGCGGTCACGCCAAACGCGATTTCAGCCACAAACAACGCACCGGCGAAAGGCGCGTGATACACCGCCGCCAGCCCGCCCGCGGCGGCCATCGCGATAATGTCGGACTGATGCACGCCCTGAAAACGCGAGAAACGCCCGAGTAAACTGCCGCTCAGAGCGGAAAGCTGCACCATCGCGCCTTCGCGTCCGATAGAACCGCCGCTGGCAATACTCGCCAGCGACGACAACCCGCGCAGCAACGTACTGACCACCGGGATCCCCGGTAAACGCTGGTCAATCACATCGAGATAATCCGGCATCTTGCCGTGTTTGCTTTCATGGCGCAGCGCCCACAGCAAAATGAATCCGGCGATCACGCCGCCCGCCGTGGTAATCAGCGGCCAGACTATGCGCGGATATTCGCTGAACGCCTTGGTGATATCGCTGCCGTCGGTAAACATCAGACCGTTGATGCCCGAAATCGCCCCACGAAACGCAATAGTGACCAGCGCGGCGACAATCCCGGCGGGAATGGCAATCAGCAAATTAATCAGGTCGCTCTTTTGCAGGGATTCAAGATTGAGGGCTTTCAGGCTCATAGGGTCTCAGTGGTCTGAACATTGGCGGGGTAAGAGTATCAATTTACAACGAAACGGTGAAATTTTTGGTTTTTACGCGCGTTGCGTTCTGAACGTCAGGATCCAGAGTCCGGTGAATATCTGCCATAACGTGATGGGATAAACGGACATCCGCTCGATAAAACCAGTAGGCAGAAGGTCGAACGAAATCGTCACCATACTGACCAGCCCGAGGCAGCCCAAAATCAGGCTGAAAAGTGAAAACTTCCACCATCCTGTGCTGCGACGTTTCATCCAGCCCGCCGACAGCAAACATACATTGCCGCCCGCAATCGCCAGCACCGCGCCTGCCTGATGGAGCGTCACGCCACCCGTGCTGCCACCGCTGTGGAACAGCGCAATCAGCACGCCGCCAATGCCATGCAGCAGGCCGGAAAAGAGAAATACGTGTCGACCCGCACCGTTAAATATTGGGCGTAACAGCCAGCAGGCCATAAAGAACAGGATCCCTTCCACCGCAAAACCGGCGTTCATCACGTTATGCAGCGGCGAGCAAATATTCCTGCCGTCGGGCGTTATGCCGCACGAGGCAATGCCCAAATCACTGATGTAATTTTGCAGATAAGAATAGACAGGATCGCGCCAGCCCGTGGAACTGATTTTTTCCGCCAGTAAATACAGAATACCGCCGAGGGCAAAACACACCGCGCCGGTTTTTTGCCATATCAGGTTGATTTGCATTGAAGCCTTAAGACTTTCGGGGAATGAGATAATACTAGGACAAAATAACTTCAGGCTTCGCATTTTTAACGCTGAATGGCGCGCTCAAAATCCTGCTGAACGGGGATAACAACCGGTGTTATCCCCTGGCGATCTTATTCCTTCGTCACCGTATCCAGATACAACTGGCTGCCCGCCACGTTCTGGCTTGTGCCTTTCACGTTATCGCGGATGGCCACCAGCAATTTACTTTGCAGCGCCACTACAAACGGCGAGTTCTTTTGCAGTTCGCGTTGTAAATCGGCGTACAGCGCTTTGCGTTTGGTCGGATCCGATTCCGCCGCCGCCGCACGTGTTTGTTTGCTGATTTCCGGGATCACCCACTGAATACGTTGCGCCAGCGTTTTCGGGCCGTTTGGCACGTTATAAGCGAAGGTGCTGGCGTTGGTGTTGGGGTCGAGGTAATCCGCGGCCCAGTAGGTGAAGATCGACTGGAATTTATGCGCACGCATACGGGTCAGCACGTCGCTTTCCACCAGCGGATGCACCACTAAATTGATATCCGCTTTGGCAAAGCTGGCCTGCAAGGCCTGCGCAATATCAGAATACGGCGGCTGGTTGATCACGATTAAATCGATTTTGGTACCCGGTGCAATCCCGCCCTTGCTCAGGATCGCTTTGGCTTTGGCGACATCGTATTTAAACGGCTGATCGTCAATTGCGCCCGCCAGACCGTCCGGCAGGAAGGTCTGATGAATTCCGTACTGGCCTTTCAGCAGGTCAGTAGAAATCCCCTGATAATCCACCAGCCAGCGCGCCGCTTCCCACAGCGCAGGGTTTGCCAGCGCCGGTTGCGTGGTATCGCCGACGTTAAACGCCAGATAGAACACTTTGGCCGCCGGGAACTGTGCGACGTGAACGCCCTTCTCTTTTTGCAGCGAGCTGAACTGGTCAGCGCCCAAATCGTAAGCCACGTCCGCATCGCCATTCACAACCAGCAGACGGCGTGTGGACGGATCGCCCACGTTTTTAAACAGCACATTTTCCAGCTTCGCCAGCGGCCTGGCGTTCGGGTTACGTTTGAGAATCAGCGCTTCGTGCGGTACATAGCTGCGGACTTCAAATGCGCCGCTGCCTGCTGAACGTGAACGCAGCCAGCTGTTACCGAAATCGTTCTGATCGACGTGCTCTTTCAGCAGTTTGCTGTCCACAATGCCTGCGACCGGCGCGGAAAGAATGCTCAGCACCAGCCCGCTGCCGATATCGGCCGGCCAGCTGAGCTGGACTTTATCGTCAGCGATTTTTTTCAGATTGCCTTCAACGTTTTCCGGCGTCCAGCCCAGTTCACCAAGAATAAACGACGGACTTTTATTGAGTTTCACCACGCGGGTAAACGAATAAATCACATCGTCGGCCGTCACCGGATTGCCGCTGGCAAATTTCTGGCCCGGTTTGAGGGTGAAGATCAGACTGTGCGCGTCCGGCCCCGGCTGCCAGCTCGCAGCGGCGTCCGGGTCGAGCTTATCGGGATGCTGCCGGTCAGACTGCACCAGTTGCTGATAAAGGTTAACCAGATTGCCGGAACTGACGGTTTCAAAACTTTCCGCCGGATCGAGGCTGATAATGCCTTCAAGCGAACCCGCGACGACCAGCGTATCTTTTGGCGTCGCCGCATCCACGCGGGTCACGGCCATCATCAGCAGGAATAACAGGGAAGGAACACGTACTTTCATTGAGGTCGATCTCCACAGGTGAAAAGACAGTTTTTTTTCGAGTGTAGAGGTGCAGCAGCAAGGCCAGAACCATGAAATAAAGCTATGTATTTTAATAAAATAGATTAAGAAGACTTAAACAGACTTGATGAGAAAAAACAGCAGGACGGATTTTGCTCCTTCCCCTCTCACGAGGGGAAGGCCGGGATGGGGTGTTGGTTATAGCTGCTCAGTTGCCTGCTAAACCCCCTCCCGACCTCCCCCTTCGCAGGGGGAGGAGCAAGGCGGCTCAGTGTTGATCTGAAAAATGACCTTATGCCGACGCCCACGGTTTTGAATTTGACCTTGAATTTAAACAAGCACGGCGGCTCAAGCTTCAGCTCAACACGTACCCTTTCGCCATATGCACCGCGCGATCACACATATGATCAATCACATCCGCATCGTGGCTCACCAGAATCATGGTCAGATCGCTGGTCGCTTTCAGGTCATTCAGAAGGTTGAGAATTTCCGCCTGTACCGACATATCCAGCGCGGAGGTCGGTTCATCGAGCAACAGCAGTTTGGGTTTGAGCAAAAGCGCGCGAACAATCGCCACGCGCTGGCGCTGGCCGCCGGAAAGCTGGTGCGGATAGCGGTTCATCATCGCCGGATCCAGCCCGACCTGACGGAAACCTTCGGCAATTTTCTGTTCGATATCCTGCTCTTTGAGGATTTTCAACGGCTCCGCCAGTGTGCGCAGCAACTTGTGTTTCGGGTGCAGCGAGGCATACGGATCCTGAAACACCATCTGCACGTCGCGGCGCAGGCTACCGGTAAACGGTTTGCCCGGTTTCACGTTGTGATCCAGCAGCGTCAGGCTGCCGTCCCAGGTTCCGTTCAGCCCGGCGAGCACCCACAATAATGAGGATTTACCGCAACCTGACGGCCCGACCAGACCGAAACATTCGCCTTTGTTGATCGTCAGGCTGACGTTATGCACCACGGTACGGACGTCGTGGCCCTGACGGTGCGAAACGCTCAGTTTGTCCAGTTTCGCAACGATTTCACTCATGGCGAGGCTCCTTTTTCAGTGACGCCAGCAGTGCGCGATCCAGCACCGGCAGGCGCTCTCCGTGCGTAAACTTGCTCGGACGGCATGACCACAGCGTGTGCGTGTACGGATGCGTGGCCTGCGCCAGCTGGTCTGCCGGCAGTTCATCCAGCAACTCGCCTTTGTACATCACCAGTACACGCTCGCAATAGTGTGCAACCTGTTGCAGGTCGTGGCTGATCAGAATCAGTCCCATGTTGCGCTGTTCCACCAGCCGTTCAATCAGCCCGAGCACCTGTTCGCGCATGTCGAAATCCAGCGCGGACGTAGGTTCGTCGGCAATCAGCCATTGCGGATCGTTGATCAGCGCAATCGCCAGCATCACGCGCTGCCCCATCCCGCCGGAAAGCTGATGCGGATATTGCTGTTGCAGGAAAGCCGGATTTGGCAGGCCGACGGCGTTGAGCATATCGGCGACTTTTTCCTGCCGCTCTTTGCGGCCCAGACGCGTGTGCAGACGCAGCGGTTCTTCCACCTGTTTGCCGATTTTCTGCGTCGGATTCAGCGCGTGTTTCGGATCCTGCATCACCATCGACACGCGGTTGCCGCGTAGCTTGCTCCACTCGCGTTCTTTCAGCCGGGTCAGATCGTGTTCGCCCAGCGTCAGCTGTGAGGCGCGCAGTTCGCACGGGTGTGGCAGTAAACCCATCAAAGCACGCGCAGTGAGGGATTTACCGGAACCCGATTCTCCCACCAGCGCCACACGTTCCTGCCCGACGCTCAGGGAAAGCGATTTCACCAGCTCGAGCGGGCGTTCACCCGGCAGATAAATGGTGAGATCTTTCGCCGTCAGCCGGTCGGTGTGCTGCGTTTTTTGATGATTGTGTTGCTGATGAAGCGTTTGAGCATCAGTTGCCATGTCGTGGATCCATTTTGTCACGCAGGCCGTCGCCCAGCAGGTTGAAAGCCAGGCTGGCAAACAGAATTGCGCCACCGGGCGCAGCCGCTACCCACCACTGGTCGAAAATCACTTTACTGCCTTCGGCAACCATCGAGCCCCATTCGGCAGTCGGTGGCTGAATGCCCATGCCAAGGAAACCCAGACCGGCAGACGCCAGAATGATGCCGCCGAGGCTGAGCGCCGCACGCACGACCGCGCTGGGCAGACACAGCGGCAGAATATGGCCGAACATCAGGCGCAAACCGCCGATGCCCTGCATTCTCGCCGCCGCCAGATAATCACTGCGGCGCAGCGCCAGCGTTTCCGCCCGCGCCTGACGCGCAAACGGCGGCCAGCTGGTAAAGGCCAGCGCCAGCGCGCCGTTCATCAGCCCCGGCCCCATAATAGCAACCAGCGCCAGCGCCATGACCAGACTCGGCAATGACATTACGATGTCGGTCAGACGCATCAGAATACGCTCGTACCAGCCGCCGATATAACCGGCGCTGATGCCGATGAGAAGCCCCACCGGAATGGTCAGGATCAGGATCAGCGACACCAGCAGCAGCGTCGGACGCGCGCCGTAAATCACACGGGAAAGCAGGTCGCGGCCAAAGCCGTCCGTGCCCAGCCAGTGCGCGCCGGACGGCGGCAGCAGGCGTAATTCGATGTGCTGAATATTCGGGTCAAACGGCGCAAGCAGCGGGGCGAGCAGCGCGGTCAGCACCAGAATCGCCACCAGCACCAGGCCGATGGAGAGCGCGGTGATGCGGCGCGCGGGCTTCCAGACGTTCGTCTCGGCCTCAACCTGCGTCGGTTGTTCGGGGATCATGTGTTGTGTCATAAGCTAAAACTACCGGGTTCGCGGATCGAGCAAATAAGTTAGGGCATCAGCCAGCGCATTGAGCAGCACGAAACAGGTGCCGATCAGCAATGTTGCGCCGAGAATGGCCGGGGTATCCGCCGCAAACAGCGCAGTGGTCAGGTAACGTCCGACGCCCGGCCAGGCAAACACCGTTTCCGTCAGTACCGCCCCTTCCAGCAGGCTGGCGTAAGACAAGGTGAGCACGGTAATCAGCGTGCCCAGCACGTTCGGGAAGACGTGGCACAGCAATACGCGCACCCTGCCCGCACCTTTTGAGCGCGCCAGAATCACGTATTCTTTGTTCATTTCGCCCAGCATGGATGCACGCAAAAGACGCGTAATTCCCGCCATCGACAGCATCGCCAGCACCGTCACCGGTAACCATAAATGGCTGATCGCGTTGTAGAACATGTCACGGTCGCCGGACAACCAGGTATCAATCAGCACAAAACCGGTGCGCGGCGTCATGGTGTACATGTACAAATCGTCGAGCCGTCCGGGGCCGCCCGCCCAGTGCAGCACGGCGTAAAACAGCAGCAGGCCGAGCAAACTTAACCAGAAAATCGGCACGGAATAGCCGAGCAGCGAGACGAGCCGGGCGATGTTGTCCAGCCAGCTTCCGGGTTTCCACACCGCCAGCAGCGCCAGCAAAATCCCCAGCGTGCCGCCCAGTAAAATGGAACAGGTCGCCAGTTCTACCGTCGCCGGAAACGTGCGCATCAAATCGCTGGCGACCGGCTGAGCAGTGATACGGGAAATCCCCATATCCCCATGCGCGAGGTGATCCAGATATCTGGCGAACTGCACGGGAACCGACTGATCCAGCCCCAGATCGCGCCGCACCTGCGCGTAGGTGGCTTCACTGGCGTGATCGCCCGCTACCTGCAACGTCGGGTCTATCGGGGCAAGATGGGAAAGCGTAAAGGTGAACGCCAGTAAACCGAGCAACGTCAGCGCCAGCGAAATCACGCCGGTCAGCAAACGGCCTGACCAGCGCCAACCCTGCCGGACGAATCCGGCGGGCGTTGAACTGTCTGTCATTACTTAGTGACCTTGCTGTAGAAGACCATGTCCGGGTTGATGCCCTGAACATATCCTTTAATGTTGTCACGCACGGCAATCAGGCTTTTGGCCTGCAAACCGACGACAAACGGTGAGTTTTTCTGCACTTCAAGTTGCAGCTGACGGTAATCCGCCACGCGTTTCGCCTGATCCGGCTCTGCAATAGCGGCCAGCGTCAGTTTGTTCAGCGCAGGAATTGACCAGTTGGCACGCCATGCCAGCGTTTTGCTGCCGTCTTCCGGGTTAAACGCAAACGCAGAGGCGTTGGTGTTCGGGTCAAAGTAATCCGGGCCCCACGAAGACATGTACGCGTCGTAATCGTGTGATTTCACTTTGGTGGAGATCTGCTGGCTTAAACCCGGATCCAGTTTCACGGTCACGCCGCCCTGTGCAAAGCTGGCCTGCAAGGCCTGCGCGATGTCCAGATACGGTGGCTGGTTCGACGTGGAGAGCGTGAAGCTGACGTTTGTCAGGCCCGCTTTGGCCAGAATCGCTTTGGCTTTGGCCGGATCATAGGTGTACGGCGTGTCATTCACCGCGCCCAGATAGCCTTCAGGCAGGAAGGCCTGATGCACCTGGAACTGATTTTTCATCAGATCATGCGCGATGTGGTTGTAGTCGAACAGGTAACGCGCCGCTTCCCAGAAGGCCGGGTTGCCCAGCGCCGGAGAGGCTTTGGCGTTGAATTGCAGGAAATACAGTGACGCATAAGGCACCGCCAGCGGCTTCACGCCTTTTTTGCCTTCGAGCGCCGCCATCTGGTCGGAACCGAGATTACGCGCAATATCCGCATCGCCCTGCTCAATCAGCAGACGACGTGCAGCCGGATCCGGCACGTTTTTAATCAGAATGGTTTTCAGCTTCGGCGCGCCTTCCGGTGAGGTCGGGTTCGCGGAAAGAATCACCACTTCATGCGGGATATAGTTACGGATCTGGTACGGACCGGAACCGGCAGAATGGTTGCTCAGCCACTGATGGCCCAGATCGTCAGCGGTGGCATTGGCTTTCACCAGTTTGCTGTCAACGATGGAAGACACCGGTGCAGACAGCAGACTCAGCACGAATGACGGGCTGACATCGGCGCTCCAGCTGATTTTGACGTGATGATCATCAATTTTGGTCAGGAAAGTATCGACGTTTTTGTCGGTCCATCCCAGTTGCGTCAGAATGAACGACGGCTCGAGGTTCAGTTTCACCACGCGCGACAGCGAGAAAATCACGTCATCCGCGCTCAGCGGATTACCGCTGGCGAAAACGGCTTTCGGAGACAACGTGAACGTCAGGCTGCGGTTATCTTTGCCCGCTTCCCAGGAGGTCGCCAGCGTCGGTTTTAAATCGATAGGATTTTTCGGGTCTGACTGCACCAGACGCTGATAAAGGTTGTTGAACGCCTGAACCGTCGTCAGCTCAAAACCCTGCGCCGGGTCAAAGCTGGAGGTGTCATCAATGGATTGCGCGATAACCAGGGTATCCGGCGGCGTCGCAGCCTGCACAGAGAAAGTAGCCGCAATAGCCGTAAACAGGACGGACGGTAATAAAGCTTTCATCAAGACAGACTCTCCAAAGTAGCGAAATTGCTAACGTTGCATCAGTGTAAAGTTTCTTCAAGCTACCAGAAAGTCTGATAAATACTATCGTTATGCATATTTTGCATAACGTTATCTGTTAGGTTATTAAAGCGCCGGAACGGGGGCTGGCGGGGAATGTTACTGGACAAAAAGCGTTAAAATACTCCCTTTGTGTGTATGGGTAAGGAAGAAGGGTAAAATCAGAGGTTACCAGGGAGAGGGTTGCAGAAAAGACGCAAAAAAAAGGCTGCGCAGTGCAGCCCGTCGTCATGTATTGGTTTTTTAACTCAGGCCGGGGACATCAAAACCGGGTGAAACCGACAGCAGCATTCTGACCTGTTTAACCAGTTCACTCATGCAGTCGTCGCGCATACCGTAATTGTTCAGCTCTTTTTCCAGGGCAAACAGATATTGCGCGTTGGTCCCGAGCGGCCCGCTGGCCTGGGCAATCAGCGGCGCGATGACCTGATAATCGGTATCGGCTTCATACTGCGGATGCGACGGATCCATGATAAACACCAGCGCGGTGACTTTGCGGCCATCATCGAGATCAAGCCCGCACCACGTCGGGCGATAGCAGCCGGTCACCATTTCGCGTTTCCACAGCAGCTCAAGTTCTTCATGCAGTTTTTCTTCCGGCAGACGGAATGCCAGACCGGTGGTCCTGCCACCGTCACGCAGCGCCAGCATACGCCCCGGCTGCGCATGAGTGCCGCGCCCGGATGTCAGACGTAAACAGAATGCGCGGTGATAGCCGTGCAACGTGGCTGGATGCGCCTCATCGGAATCAAAGACCGGGTTCCACATCAGGGAACCGTAGCCGAAAATCCACACCGGACTGTTGTCAGGGCGTCGCGCCAGAGTACAACTCAGGGAGGCAGCGCGCTGTTCAGGGGTCAGTAGCATCGATTCATCGATACTGCCGAATGCTGTCTTACAATCTGCGTTACGCAGGAAATCTCGAGTTAACATTCATTCCCCCTTCTGTACCCCTTACTTTTGAACATGCCATGCTGTTAACGCTGTGTTCTCCGCTGTCGTGGGTGCGAGTTATTCGTATTATCGGACGATCCCGGTGCTAACCTGAGGCCGCCAGCCAAATTATTAGGAAGTTTAGTATTCCCGTGCTTACTGGAACCTTATTCGTTTCTGTCGTTGCAATCAAGGTTGCGGGTGATCACAAAACGAAAATAAAGTGATTATTTTGTGAACATTGTAAGAATGTTGACTTTTTGAGGTGTCATTTTTCCTGATCGACCTTTTTTATGCGGGTCATGTCGTACAGGTTCAGGTTCGTCACGATGATTGTGCGCGCATCTGCGGACAATCATCCGTCTGACTGCTACGCTCTGGGGGTCCTGCCGGATAAAACGGCATTTTTCAGTTCTTCAGGGTAAAAAACGCAAAAAATCACGTCCCAACCCTGCAGAGATGGCGATGATTTACATAAACTGACGCATTACTGCCATTAAACACATAACTTAATTTAATTTACTGTTATTTATGATATTAATTTTTTAACAATCAAAATTAAGTAAAGAAAAAAACCCAGTTAATGCAAATTATCCCTCTACAAACACTAACTCAATGAACTTTCAATGACTAACATCAATTATTTTCTGTTAACAGATTAATTTATCTACTATACTTAATGAGTTACATTTTTATGCTGCTATGCATTTTACTGACAACCGGGGACAGGCGGTTGTTACTTCGTGAGCGTTTATAAGGAGAATAATCATCATGGTGTCTTCACAGGAACATCCTAAAACCAAAACCCGCCATCAGGAATACTCCCTGATTTTCCCGATTGCCGCCCTGATTGTTCTCATCTTCTGGGGCAACAGCAGTAACTTCGCCTCCGTTATTGGTATCAATTTAATCGCGCTGGTCGGTATTCTCGCCAGCGCCTTCAGCGTCGTGCGTCACGCCGACGTACTGGCACACCGCCTCGGCGAACCCTACGGTTCTCTGATCCTCAGCCTTTCAGTGGTCATCCTCGAAGTCAGTTTGATTTCGGCCCTGATGGCAACCGGTGACGCCGCGCCCGCGCTGATGCGTGACACATTATTCTCCATCATCATGATCGTTACCGCCGGTCTGGTGGGTGTCGCCCTGCTGCTTGGCGGGCGTAAATTTGCGACGCAATACGTCAATCTCGGCGGCATCAAACAGTATCTGATGGCGATTTTCCCGCTGGCGGTGATCGTACTGGTTCTGCCTGCGGCCTTACCGGGCGGCAACTTCAGTACGCCACAGGCGCTGTTTGTCGCGGTGATTTCCGCCGCCATGTACGGCGTTTTCCTGCTGATTCAGACCAAAACGCACCAGAGCCTGTTTATCTACGAACACGAAGATGAAGGCGAAGAAGACGGCCACGGAAAGCCTTCTTCTAAAAGCAATCTGACGCACACGTTGTGGCTGCTGGTCCATCTGGTGCTGGTGATTGCCGTCACCAAATTCAACGCGAATCCGCTGGAAAGCCTGCTGACCGAACTGAACGCGCCTGCACAGTTCACCGGTTTCCTGGTGGCGCTGCTGATTTTGTCCCCTGAAGGGTTGGGCGCGTTAAAAGCGGTGCTGAAAAATCAGGTACAGCGCGCGATGAATCTGTTCTTCGGTTCGGTGCTGGCGACCATTTCCCTGACCGTTCCGGCGGTTACGGTGATCGCCACCCTGACGGGTCAGAACTTAATTTTCGGGCTGGATCCGGCAAACATCGTAGTCATGCTGGCGGTGCTGATTTTGTGCCAGATTTCCTTCTCGACGGGGCGTACCAATGTGCTTAACGGCACAGCGCACCTGGCGTTATTCTGCGCGTATATGATGATTATTATGTTGTAGACAGACATCATTGCAGGAAACACCCATAAGAAAGGCCGCTCACAGGAGCGGCCTTTATCATTTTACGATGTTGCGATGTAAAGGTTATTTACGAATAAGCATTCAGCGTTCTCTGGCACAACTCAGAGCGGACGCAGTCCTGTTTACCAAACTTAATGATGCCGACCATCTCGTCTTCCTCGAAGCGCGAGAGTGCATCGCTGAGCCCCGATACAACTCCACGTGGTAAATCACACTGGGTAATATCACCGTTAACTATAACCGTCACGTTTTCACCGAGACGCGTCAGGAACATTTTCATCTGACTGGCCGTGACATTCTGAGCTTCATCCAGAATAACCACCGCATTTTCGAAAGTACGCCCGCGCATATAAGCGAATGGCGCAATTTCAACCTTCCCTATTTCCGGCCGCAAACAATATTGCAGGAAAGAAGACCCGAGACGACGTAACAGAATGTCGTAGACCGGACGGAAATATGGTGCAAATTTCTCTGAAATATCGCCGGGCAGGAAACCGAGATCTTCATCGGCTTGCAATACCGGACGGGTAACAATAATCCTGTCGATTTCTTTGTGAATTAATGCCTCTGCCGCTTTCGCAGCGCTGATAAATGTTTTGCCGCAACCGGCTTCACCCGTGGCAAAAATTAGCTGCTTATTCTCTATGGCTGATAAGTAATGACCCTGAGCTTCGGTACGGGCTTCGATGGCGGACGAGTCGCGGGTGTCGCGAGCCATGCCAATCGATTCCAAACCGCCCATCTGTACTAATGACGTCACAGATTCTTCCTCGCGCTGGCGGTGACTGCGTGAATCGCTACGAATGACGCGTTTGGCTTCACGGCGAGCTTTGATCACTGCTTTCTGTCTTCCCATAGTGGCACCTTACAGTTTGATTCACTTAACGCTAAGGCATTATGCCCGCACGGTTATGTTTCACTAACAAATGAGGTTTTGGTCTCCTTTTAGACCAAGTACAGCCATTGAATATCGTGAAGAGGAAAATAGACCAAAGCGATTAAGAGATAATCTCTTGGCTGCTTTCTGTTCACAAGGAGGCATTGTCATATCAGTTGAAAATAAACCTGTCGATAATGACAAACCGCTGACCCGCACAGTGAAATTGCCAGAATAAAAGCCATTGCGTTTCGCAGTTGTTTTAAAAGGGATGAAAGAGTCAGTTAAAGAACAGGGTTGTTGTAGCGTGGATGATAACTTCAGTAAAAATCGGTAGGAATACGCTGAAAAAATTTGGCTTGATATTGGAGAGTCGGAGGCCTTGCCCTCGTTTGCTTTTACGCGACAACAACGAGTCAGTGGGTGAAGCATGTTATTTTCATTCAACAGCCCAAACATGGACTTTACCATTCGCGCTCCCCGCAGTGTTATTAACGGCAGTTGCCGGACACCTCGTGAAAACTGATACCGTACCGCTTTAAAACTACCGCCAGTTAATTTCAGTATAATGACAGCTGAAACATTTGCGTTACCAAAATGTAAAAAAATTTGTGACTGGCGTCAATAGGATCAGGAGGATCTTTTTCAGATCCTCTCTCTGTTTATTTTTTATCCGTGATTTTGTTGCATAAAGTCAGGGAGGCGACCGACCCGCTGACGGCAAAAAGGATCGGAATTAAGAAGTCATGATCCACCCGCGTGAACTCCATAATCAGCACAATGGCGGTAATGGGCATTTTCATTGATGACGCCAGAAATGCCGCCGCGCCAATAATGGCAAATGCGCCCAGTGACGTTCCCGGCCAGTAAATATTCCACAGCGCCCCCAAAATACAGGCCAGCAATGCGCCGTTGGATAATCCTGGCGTCAGCAACCCGCCCTGCGCACCGGCGCGTAATGTGCTCCAGGTAATCACCAGTTTCCCGATCAGCACGGTGGCGGCCAGCGCCACGGTAATCTGATTATCAAAACTCAGCTGCGCCGGGCCTTTGCCGTTGCCCAGCAATTGCGGCAGCCAGCCCGCCAGAATGCCGATAAACGCAAAATTGAGCAGGTTATAGATAATCAGACGCGCATCGCGCGGAGCCTGCGCTTTCGCCCGGTTGGTCATCCGCGTAAATCCGTAGGCGGCAACGCCAAACACCGGCCCCATGACCGCTGACCAGACCAGCAAGGCGGGCGTAGTGTTCAGCTGCATCAGGTGATATTGCGATTCGTTACCCAGCCCTGCCCACGCCACCAGCGCGGCAATAGAAGATGTCGCGATCGCAGGCAGCAACAGCGGCCAGCGGAATGCGCCGAGTAACACTTCCAGCACAAACACCGCGCCGCCGAGCGGGACGTTATACACCGCCGCCAGCCCCGCGCCTGCACCGCAGGCAACCATGATTTGCGTTTCGCGCACCGTCAGCCTGAAGCGCAGCGACAGCCAGTTTGCGCTGACCGCACCGATTTCACGCGGCGCGACCTCACGCCCGAGCGGCGAACCGAGCGCCACCGTCATGATTTGCAGCAAGGCATGGATCGTCGTGCTGACAAACGGCATACGCGGGTTATCCGCTTTCACTGCGGCGGCGATGCTCACCAGCGGTTTTCCCCAGCGGTACAGCGCCCACCAGCCTGTACCGGCAATCGCGCCGCAGATAATCAGCACGATAAGCCGCCGGCTGCGCGTCGCCTCGCTGACACCCTGCAAAAAACTTTCACTGCTGATGATAAAATCCGGGCTGTAGCCGAAGGCCAGATGCTGGATGTAGTGCAGGATCAGCGCCAGCATCATGCCGCCAAGACCGGCTAACACGCCGGTACACAATGTCGCGGCCGTCAGCCGCCATAACGGGCTGGAAATTTCGGGATTATTCAACGCTGCTACTCCGCAGTTTGGTCAGATATTGGGATTCTCTAAACAGCTTACAAAACATCAGTTAAACCGCACGTCAGCTCAGCAAATTATTTTTCTTTTCGTTGAGGAAATAACTGTTAATGCCGTCCGCCAGCGCCCTGGCCATTTTCTCCTGAAAGACCGGCTCGCCGAGCAGTTTTTCTTCCTGCTTATTAGTGATAAATGACGTTTCCACCAGCACCGACGGAATGCGCGGGGATTTCAGCACGGCAAAACCGGCCTGCTCGGGATGCGGGCTGTGCATGTGATGCACCTTGATAATGTTAGACGCCAGATGACGGCCAAAATCCATACTGCGGTGAATGGTTTCATGCTGATCGAGATCAAAAAGCGTTTCTTTCAGGTATTCATCGTCGGTTTTAAAATCATTGTCATACAGCACATCCACGCTGTTTTCGCTCTGCGAAAGATAGCGCGACATTGCGTTGCCCGCACCGTGTTCTGACAGCGCAAAAACCGACGCGCCGGACACCTGATCGTTGGTGAATCCGTCGGCGTGAATGGAGATAAACAGGTCGGCTTCGTGCTGATGCGCCAGACTGACGCGGTGATACAGCGGAATAAACACGTCATCCTGGCGGGTCAGCACCGCATGAATGCCGTGCTGTTGATCCAGCAACGTTTGCAGCCGTTTAGCAATATGCAGAACCACGTGTTTTTCATACGTCCCTTCATTGCCAATCGCACCGGGGTCTTTCCCGCCGTGGCCGGGGTCAATCATCACCAGTAGTTTTTTTGGCGCCAGCGGTGCCTGGGTGGCTAAGGGCAAAGCCTGCGCCGCCGTTTGTGCAGCGGTACCCTCTTCCGTCACAGACACTTTCATCACGCCATTTTCTGTCGTGCGCGTGATCACCGGTTTGCCCTTCACCGTCAGCACGATGCGCGCCACATCCGGGCTGAAATGGGCGATGCGCCCTTCTTCAATCCACGGGAATTTCTGGCGAACCACCGTCAGTGCGTGTTCCAGTTCAGGCGGAAATGACGCCACCGGCATGTCGATCACCACCCGTTCCGGTGCGCCGAGCATAAATACGCGGCTGCGCTTATCGGCGGCGGGCAAGGATACGGTAATCTGGCGCGCGTCTGACGTCAGCGAAACGCGCACCGCCTTTTGTGCAGCAAACAGACGCGGTGACGTCAGCGACAGGCCGATGCCGAAAATCAGCAGTTTTCTGCGGGAATAGTTGATGGTCATAACAGTCTCAGGGCAGGCATCGTGATAACGCCGTTAACGATTTATCATGATGACATTACTGACGTTTTCAGGAGTGCGCGGGAGTATTAACAGGGCGTGAATTCGGTAACGAACGGTAAAAAAGGTGACAGGCAATGTTCCTCCTCCGTGCGTGACGGAGGAGGAAAACAACTCAGGCTTCGATCAGGGTTTGCCCCAGATAGTGATTTTCGTCTTTGATGCCCGGCAGTGTGAAGAAGAAACCGCCACCGACCGGACGGATATACTCTTCCAGCGGCTCACCGTTCAGGCGTTTTTGTACCGCCAGAAAACCTTTCTCGAGATCATGCTGATAGCAGACAAACAGCAGCCCCATTTCCAGTTGCCCGGAATTGGTCACGCCCAGCGAATAGCTGTAGCCACGGCGCAGCATCAGGTTATCGTCGGTTTCTTTGGTGCGCGGATTCGCCAGACGAATGTGCGCATCGAGCGGGATCACCTTCCCTTCCGGGTCTTTGCTGTAATCCGGCACATCGTGCTCTTTTTCCATGCCCAGCGGCGCACCGGTCGCTTTGTGGCGGCCGAAAATCGTCTGCTGTTCCTGAAGCGGCGTGCGGTCCCAGAACTCGACGTGGAACGGGATCAGACGCGCCGCCTGATAGCTGCCGCCGGTCGTCCAGCCCGGTTCGCCCTGATCGGCAGTCACCCAGATGGCTTTATCCATCAGCGGTTTATCTTTGGCATCCGGGTTCGCCGTGCCGTCTTTAAAGCCCAGCAGGTTAATCGGCGTTTCCTTACCCTGACTGCGCGCAGCGTGGGACGAAATAAAGCCGTCGCGACGCCAGCGCACGCTGAGCAAATCCGGCGTGTACTTGATGATGTCGCGCAGCGCGTGAACCACGGTGTCGCTGTTATTGGCGCAAATCTGTAACAGCAAATCGCCGTGGCAGAGTTTGGCATCCAGGGAGTCATTCGGGAAACGCGCCATGCGCTGCAATTTCAGCGGTTTGTGAGCGGCTAAACCAAAGCGTTCGTCAAACAGTGAATCGCCCACGGAAAGCGTCAGGGTCAGGTTATCCGGGTAGATTTCCGCGCCCATCACACCCGAATCCATTGGCGGAAACTTCGGATCCACCGAAGGCGCTGTGCCGCCGGTAGTCAGAAACGCAAAGCGCGTATCGAGCAGACGGAACAGACGCTCGAGATCAGCTTTGGTCGTCGCGAGAACATCAAACGCCACCAGCATCATTGACGCCTGCTGCGGCGTTAAAATCCCCGCCTGATGCTCGCCGTAATAAGGCTGCTTGCCCCAGCGTTCATCGGGAGAAACCGTGCCGGGTGTGTACTCTTTTTTGGCACCTGGTGCTTTTTCTGCCTGCGCACTGGCCGCGCCGCCGAGGGCAAATGCCCCGCCTAACAATCCCACGCCTTTCAGTAAACGGCGGCGTGAAGAAGAAGTCGCGTCCTGTTGTCCGGACTTATTATCGTTTTTATTGCTCATTGCTCTGCCTTAAAGGTAAACACCCCTGCGAAAAGGTGGGGTCTTGCTCCTTCCCCTGCTAAGGGGGAGGTTGGGAGGGGGTATTGCAGGCGACTACAGTGTATCCATTAATACCCCACCCCAGCCCTCCCCTTCGCAGGGGAGGGAGCAAAGATCAATCTAAACCGAGAACGCCACGCAGCTTGGCCAGATCTTCTGCCAGCGTCGTGATCGGCCCTTTCATCGCATTACGGTCAGCGTCGGAAAGTTTTTCGTAATGCTCGTAACCGTCTTTGGTTTTGTATTTATCCAGCAGGGTATCCACGGTTTTGAAGTTTGCGTCGATTTTTTCGAGCAGCGGTTTGTCGGCTTTTTCCAGCAGCGGACGCAGCAGGTTCACGATTTTCTGCGCGCCATCAAGGTTTGCGCGAAAGTCCCACAGGTCGGTGCGGCTGTAACGGTCTTCTTCACCGCTGATTTTGCTCGACGCGACTTCTTCGATAAGGCCTGCCGCACCGCCCACGACTTTGCTCGGCGGGAAGGTCAGCTCAGAAATACGTTTTTGCAGATCTACAGTGTCGGCATACAGCTTGTCAGCAAACGGCTCAGTGCCTTTTGTCGTTTTGTCGGCGAACAGGATTTTTTCCAGACGGTGGAAACCGGTGAAGTTCGGGTCTTCGGCTTTCTTCTCGAAGTCGTCTTCACGGGCATCGATACTGCCGTCGAGGTCAGAGAACAGTTCGGCGATCGGTTCGATACGTTCGTAGTAAACGCGGGTTGATGCATACAGCGCCTGCGCTTTCACCAGATCGCCCTTCTTAATCGCATCCGTGAACGCTTTGGTATGAGAAACCAGTTCGGCAACCTGTTGCGTCACATACACTTTGTATTCCGCAATCGGGCCCACCAGCGCCATGGCGTCAGGTTTTGCGGAGGTCGCCGCGCCTTCCGCCGTCACGGTCAGTTTGCCTTTTGGATTGCTCAGCAAACCGCAGGTCATGTCGTATTCGCCCGGTTCCAGATTGGCGGTCATTTTCTGCGTGAAGCCCGGCGCTACGTTTTCACGCTCTTCCACCACCATCACGCCTTTCAGAATTTCCCATTCCAGGTTTTTCTGGCTGTTGTTATGGATAACAAACTGGGTTTTACCGGCGGGCACGGTCAGCGCCATCGGTTCACATTGTTTGTCGTTAACAGCAATTTTGACCTGACGGACATCAGCCGCCAGCACGTTAGCGCTCAGCGCAAAAGCGGGCAGTGACAGCAGCGCGACCTGTAAAGCTTTACGGCGAAACAGCGGGGATGAATATGACATGTACCACTCCGTGACAAACTGTGTGAAAAGAGAATGTATGAACAATAATATTGTTAAAAATCAGCGTTGTGTTTTTTGTCCGGCCGGAGCCGCGACGGCTGATTTTCCCTGAGGCATAAAGAACAGGAACAGCGCGGGGATCAGGTACAGGAAATACACCGCGACTTCACTGACGGTCGGCGCTTCCTGATAACCCAACATCCCTTCGAGCAAGGTGCCGAACAGAGAATGCGTGGACAAAACGCCGCTCAGGTCGAAGGCAATATCCTGCATTCCGTTCCACAAACCGGCTTCGTGGAAAGCACGGATAGCCCCGGCGGCCAGACCTGCTGCGACGAACAGAATAAACAGGCTGGTCCACTTGAAGAACTTCGCCAGATGCAGCTTCACGCCGCCGTAGTAGATCAGGAAACCCAGCACAATAGCCGCGCCCAGACCGAGCAACGCGCCGATGGGGGCTTCGATGCCGACATCCTGCTGGAACGCCGCCAGCAGGAAAAAGACCGATTCCAGCCCTTCACGCGCCACGGCGAAAAATACCATCGCCACCAGCGCCCAGCCCTGCCCGCGGCCGGAATTGAGCGCGTTATCAATCGCGCCTTCCAGATGCACTTTGATGGAACGCGACACCTTGCGCATCCAGAACACCATGTAGGTCAGAATGCACACCGCCACGACGGCCACGATGCCTTCAAACAGCTCCTGCTGCTTTTGCGGAAACTCGCCGGTGGTGGCGTTGATGAACAGCCCCAGCGCCAGACACAGTGCGGCCGCAATAAATACACCAATCCAGACCACACCGAGCCACTGCCCGCGCTGCGTCCGTTTGAGGTAACTGGCGATCAGGCTGACAATCAGCGCGGCTTCCAGCCCTTCGCGAAACATAATAAGAAACGGAACGAACATAGCGGAAACTCCCGAACCCTGAATTCTGAAAACTGACAGATGCGTAAGGACTCTGTAAAGAAAGGTAAAAAGAAACGATATTGATTATCATTCTTGGGAAAAGAAATACAAGAGGTGACCACCTCTTTTTGAGACCTGCCGGGGAAATGCGCACAAAAATACAGAAAACCGGGATCAGGACGATCCCGGTTTAACACGATAACGCGGGGAAAATCAGATGGTGTTGTATTCCGCTTCGGCGGCGTTGAAGCGTTCTTCAACCGCCACGGAAGGTTTACGCCCCATCAGGCTGACAATCCAGATGGCCAGTGACGCAAAGATAAAGCCGGGAATGATTTCGTACAGTTCCGCCCAGCCGTAGCTTTTCCAAAGAATGACCGTGGCGGCACCGATCACCATTCCGGCCAGTGCGCCGTTGCGGGTCATGCGTTTCCACATCACGGAAATCAGGATCACCGGCCCGAATGCCGCACCAAATCCTGCCCAGGCGTAGCTGACTAAGCCGAGCACGCGGTTTTCCGGGTTGGCGGCCAGCGCAATCGCCACCAGCGCGACAACCAGAACCATCGCGCGACCAATCCACACCAGTTCACGCTGGCTTGCGCCTTTACGCAGGAACGCTTTGTACAAATCTTCAGTAATCGCACTCGAACACACCAGCAACTGGCAGCTCAGGGTGCTCATCACCGCCGCCAGAATGGCAGACAACAAGATCCCGGCAATCCACGGGTTGAACAGAATTTTCGCCAGCTCGATGAACACGCGCTCACCGTTTTGCGTCACATTGCCTGCCAGCGCCGGGTTATTGCTGAAATACGCAATCCCGAAGAATCCTACGGCGATGGTGCCCGCCAGACACAGAATCATCCACGTCATGCTGATACGGCGTGCGCTGCGGATGGTGTGATGTGAATCAGCGGCCATGAAACGCGCCAGAATATGCGGCTGACCGAAATACCCCAGGCCCCAACCGAGCAGCGACAGGATCGCCACCAGATTCATGTTCTTGAACATGTCAGTGTATTCGGGGTTTTTCGCCTGAATCACCATCATTGAACTGTCTATGCCACCAACCGCGAGAATGACGATCACCGGTGTCAGGATCAGCGCGAAAATCATCAGGCTGGCCTGCACGGTGTCGGTCCAGCTGACCGCCAGAAAACCGCCGATAAAGGTATAAATGATGGTTGCCGCGGCACCCGCCCACAGCGCGGTCTGATAAGACATCCCGAAGGTGCTTTCGAACAGACGCGCACCGGCCACAATGCCGGAAGCACAGTAAATGGTGAAAAACACCAGAATCACAATCGCTGAGATAATACGCAGCAGTTTGCTGGAATCTTCAAAGCGGTGCGTGAAGTAATCCGGCAGCGTCAGCGCATTATTGTTGGCCTCGGTGTGAACGCGTAAGCGCCCCGCCACCAGTTTCCAGTTCAGATACGCGCCAATCGTGAGACCGATGGCAATCCAGCTTTCGGAAATACCGGAAAGAAAAATCGCACCCGGCAACCCCATTAATAACCAGCCGCTCATGTCCGAAGCACCGGCGGAAAGTGCCGTCACCACGCTGCCTAAACTGCGGCCACCCAGAATATAATCATCAAAGTTTTTGGTCCGTAAATACGCGATGAGCCCTATCAAAATCATCCCGAAAATATAAACACAAAACGTCACCACCATCGGTGTGTTCATTGTCATGTCCTTCTCCACTTTCTTATTTTTTGCGATACGTGTTTGCACTGCAGGCCGGCATCTGTCTGTCCTGACGTCCTTTATCAACAAGGACGGCCAGAATCATGCCGGGGCGAGATGATGGCTGAAACCCGCGAAGGATGCAGCATGACTCTCCATTTTTTTTCTTTTTCAGCGTACTTAATGTGGTTTTTATTCAAATTAACTGTCGGTCGCGATACTGGTTGAGTGATCGCCACATTTCAAATGTTTTAACATTTGGGATACGTAAAATTTACGACACATCACACTTATGATGAGAGCGGGTTGCACGTTACATTTTTAAAAGTTGCACCTTAAACATTGAGGTTATTAAGGCAGTTACCGCAGGGAACCGGCTTTCACCGTGTTGATTCCCTGTTAAAAATGCCAAATAAATCACATCAGGCATACTTCGTGCATTAACAGGGTTGCACAAGGTTGCAACATAGAAGATATTGCTTGGCATAAAGATAATGAATTCACCTGAACCTTTTCATAGGGAGTGGTTACGCATGGGTATGACGACGATGGGCGTGAAGCTGGACGAAGGCACACGCGACAGGCTGAAAGTGGCGGCACAGCAGATTGACCGCACGCCGCACTGGCTGATCAAACAGGCGATTTTTTCCTATCTGGAACGTCTGGAAAATGGCGACTCGCTGCCGGAAATCCCGGCGCTGAACGGCGCAGCGGCTGGCGATGCGGAAGATCCTGCCGGTCAGCCGGTGCAGGAAATGCATCAGCCGTTCCTTGATTTCGCCGAGCAGATTTTGCCGCAGTCGGTCAGCCGCTCAGCCATTACCGCCGCCTATCGCCGCCCGGAGCCGGAAGCGGTTTCCATGCTGCTCGAACAGGCACGTCTGCCTGCCCCGCTCAACGACGCTGCGCTGAAACTGGCCGCCGACATCGCCACCAAATTGCGCAACCAAAAAAGTGCAAACGGCCGCGCCGGTATGGTGCAAAGCCTGTTGCAGGAATTCTCCCTCTCCTCGCAGGAAGGCGTGGCGCTGATGTGTCTGGCCGAAGCGTTACTGCGCATTCCCGATAAGCCCACGCGCGATGCGTTAATCCGCGACAAAATCAGCAACGGCAACTGGCATTCACATCTGGGCCGCAGCCCTTCGCTGTTCGTCAACGCCGCGACCTGGGGTTTGCTGTTCACCGGCAAACTGGTGGCGACACACAATGAAGCCAGCCTGTCGAAATCCCTGAACCGGATTATCGGCAAAAGCGGCGAACCGCTGATCCGCAAAGGCGTGGACATGGCGATGCGCCTGATGGGCGAACAGTTCGTGACCGGCGAAACCATCGCGGAAGCGCTGGCTAACGCGCGTAAACATGAAGAAAAAGGTTTCCGTTACTCCTACGACATGCTGGGTGAAGCGGCGCTGACCGAAAAAGACGCGCAGGCGTATTTGCAGTCTTATCAGCAGGCGATTAACGCGATTGGTAAAGCCTCAAACGGTCGCGGCATTTATGAAGGGCCGGGGATTTCCATCAAACTTTCCGCCCTGCATCCGCGCTACAGCCGTGCGCAGTACGAACGTGTGATGGACGAACTTTATCCGCGCCTGCTTTCCCTGACGCTGCTGGCGCGCAGTTATGACATCGGCATCAACATTGATGCCGAAGAAGCCGACCGCCTGGAAATCTCCCTCGATCTGCTGGAAAAACTCTGCTTTGCGCCGGAACTGGCGGGCTGGAACGGCATCGGCTTCGTCATTCAGGCGTATCAGAAACGTTGCCCGATGGTCATTGATTACCTGACCAATCTGGCGCAGCGCAGCCGTCGCCGCCTGATGATCCGCCTGGTGAAAGGCGCGTACTGGGACAGCGAAATCAAACGCGCCCAGGTGGACGGCCTGGAAGATTATCCGGTTTACACCCGCAAGGTTTACACCGACGTTTCCTATCTGGCCTGCGCCCGCAAACTGCTGGCGGTGCCCAACCTGATTTATCCGCAATTTGCGACGCACAACGCGCACACCGTGGCGGCGATTTATCAGCTCGCCGGTAACAACTACTATCCCGGTCAGTACGAATTCCAGTGCCTGCACGGCATGGGCGAACCGCTGTACGAACAGGTTGTCGGCAAAATCAGCGAGGGCAAACTGAACCGCCCTTGCCGCATTTATGCTCCGGTCGGCACGCATGAAACGCTGCTGGCGTATCTGGTGCGTCGTCTGCTGGAAAACGGCGCGAACACCTCCTTCGTTAACCGTATCGCTGACGCCACCTTGCCGATTGATGAGCTGGTGGCCGATCCGGTTCAGGCCGTCGAAGCGCTGGCGGCCAGCGAAGGTCAGGTCGGCTTACCGCATCCGCGTATCGCGCTGCCGCGCAATTTGTACGGCGACAAACGCGTGAACTCTGCCGGGCTGGATATGTCCAGCGAACACCGTCTGGCGTCACTTTCCAGCGCCCTGCTGCAAAGCGCCAGCCATCCGGTGAAAGCCCAGCCGATGATCGATGCACAAACCGATGAGGGCGAATTCCTGCCGGTCATTAACCCGGCTGAAAACGGCGATATTGTCGGTTACGTGCGTGAAGCTACGCAGGCCGAAATCAGCCGAGCGCTGGATGCGTCCACCGCCGCCGGTGCCATCTGGTTTGCGACGCCTCCCGAAGAGCGCGCCGCAATCTTGCAACGCGCCGCAGAATTGATGGAAGCGCAGTTGCAAAGCTTGCTTGGCGTGCTGGTGCGTGAAGCCGGAAAGACCTTTAATAACGCCATCGCCGAAGTGCGTGAAGCGGTGGATTTCCTGCACTACTACGCGGGGCAGATCCGAGAAGATTTTGCCAACGACACGCACCGTCCGCTCGGGCCGGTCGTCTGTATCAGCCCGTGGAACTTCCCGCTGGCGATTTTCACAGGCCAGATCGCCGCTGCGCTCGCCGCAGGCAACAGCGTGCTGGCAAAACCGGCTGAACAGACGCCGCTGATTGCCGCGCTGGCCGTGGGTATTTTGCATGAAGCCGGTGTTCCGGCGGGCGTGCTGCAACTGTTGCCGGGCCAGGGTGAAACCGTGGGCTCGCAGCTGGTGAACGACGAACGTGTTCGCGGCGTACTGTTTACCGGCTCCACCGACGTGGCGGGTATTCTGCAACGCAACATCGCCGGTCGTCTGGATCCGCAGGGGCGTCCGACGCCGCTTATCGCCGAAACCGGCGGCCTGAATGCGATGATTGTCGATTCCTCTGCACTCACCGAACAGGTGGTAACGGATGTCGTGGCGTCTGCTTTCGACAGCGCCGGTCAGCGTTGTTCCGCCCTGCGCGTGCTGTGTATTCAGGACGACGTCGCCGACCACACGCTGCAAATGCTGCGCGGTGCGATGGCCGAATGTCGTATGGGTAATCCGGAGCGGTTGTGTACTGATATCGGGCCGGTGATCGACGCAGAGGCTAAAGCCGGTATCGAGAAACACATCGACGCCATGCGCGCCAAAGGCCGCACGGTGTATCAGGCCACACAGGAATTTGCCGCCGACCAGCAGGAATGGACGCGCGGAACCTTCATCAAACCGACGCTGATCGAGCTGGAAAGCTTCGATGAAATGAAGAAAGAAATCTTCGGCCCGGTACTGCACGTGGTGCGTTATGCCCGTCAGGATCTGGATAAGCTGATCGGTCAGATTAATGCCGCAGGTTACGGCCTGACGCTGGGTATTCATACCCGCATTGACGAAACCATCCACCGCGTAACGCAGCAGGCGCACGTCGGCAACATGTACGTGAACCGCAACATGGTCGGCGCTGTCGTTGGCGTTCAACCGTTCGGCGGCGAAGGGTTATCCGGAACCGGCCCGAAAGCCGGTGGCCCGCTGTACCTGTACCGTCTGCTGAGCAGCCGCCCGCAGGACGCCGTGCAGCAAACGTTATTGCGTCAGGATCGCGAACTGCCGCTCGATACTTCTGTACGCGAAGCGTTGCTGGCACCGCACCGCGCCCTGCAACACTGGGCGACGGAGCAGAAACACCGTGAAGGGCTGATTGCCGTTTGCGAACGTTTCGCGCAGACCAGCCAGGGCGGCACATTACGCACCCTGCCGGGGCCAACCGGTGAACGTAACACTTACGCATTGCTGCCGCGTGAGCGTGTTCTGGCGTTGTCAGATAATCAGGACGATGCCCTGACCCAGCTCGCCGCCGTCACCGCGACCGGTTGCCGCATTCTCTGGCCGGAAGCGCCGTTACAGCGTGAGTTGTTCAGCCAGTTGCCGAAAGCGGTGCAGGAACGTGTCGATTTCGCCAAAGACTGGCAGAACGATGCGCCGGTATTCGACGCGGTGATTTACCACGGCGACGCCGATCAGTTGCGCGAACTGTGCCAGCTGATCGCCAAACGTCCGGGCGCGATTATCTCGGTGCAGGGGTTTGCGCGCGGAGAAGACAATATTCTGCTGGAACGTTTGCTGCATGAACGTTCGCTGAGTGTGAATACCGCGGCGGCGGGGGGAAATGCGAGTCTGATGACGATCGGGTGATAGATTGCAGAGGCCGCTGCAATTGGGCGGCTTTTTACTTGCAGTGAAACGCTATCGGCGGACCGAGAAAGTTTCGGTTTTTCAATTGCAGTGAAACGCTGTCGGCGGACCGAGAAAGTTTCGGTTTTTCAATTGCAGTGAAACGCTGTCGGCGGACCGAGAAAGTTTCGGTTTTTCAATTGCAGTGATCGCTCAGCGGCTCGTGCCGAAACCGACCAAAGAGGGCTATGACGAGCCCTCTTTGGAATCTCTACGTCTTTTTCAACACGCGCTACCGCTCGCTGACCATGTTTCAGCAACTCCGGCTAGTGCCGCAAACACCGCCGCTGCGCGGTACTTTCGCTTCGGGTTCGAACCTGCTCGAAAAAAGACTCTCGCTGTTTCTCACTCCTCACTCAACGTCGTTTTGAAAGCGGCCAATGGCTATGTAATTCGAAAGATACATGCAGGCTGGATTTTGAATTTAAAAACCCTCCAGCCGCTTTCAGAAAGCTTGCCGAGCGAAGTGTTTCGAGACCTATGGCTCGAAACCGAGTAAGGGAACCGCGCAGCGGCAAGTTTTCGCGGCAATAACTGCGGTTGCTGAAACATAGCCAGCCAGCGATAGCGCGGGTTTTAAAAAGACGCGGAGAGTCCAGAGAGGGGCCGTCCTGGCCCTCTCTGGTCGGTTTCGGCACGAGCCGCTGAGTGATAACTGTTATTGAAAAACCGAAATTTTCACGGTTTTTCCAAAGCGCCTCGCTGCAAGTGAAAACCCCAAACCGTTATGGGCAAATGCCCACGGAGTTGATCTAGTGCGCCAGAAACTTCTCCAGAAACTGTTTTGTCCTCGCCTGCTGCGGATTCGAAAACAACTCCTTCGCCGGTCCCTGCTCCACAATCTTCCCCTGATCCATAAAGATCGCTCTGTCCGCAACATCACGCGCAAAGCTCATCTCGTGGGTCACGATAACCATGGTGCGGTGCTCAAGCGCCAGTGCGCGGATGGTGTTGAGCACTTCGCCCACCAGTTCCGGGTCGAGGGCGGAGGTCGGTTCGTCGAACAGGATCACTTCCGGGCTCATCGCCAGCGCGCGGGCAATGGCCACACGTTGCTGCTGACCGCCGGAAAGACGGCGCGGATAGGCGTTTTCCTTACCACTTAATCCGACTTTCTCCAGTAACTGACGCGCCGTGGCAATGGCTTTTGCCTTCGGCTCGCCCTTCACAATCACCGGGCCTTCAATGATGTTTTCCAGCACGGAACGGTGCGGGAACAGGTTGAAATTCTGGAAGACAAAACCCACCTGCTGGCGCAGTTCGCGGACTTTGTTTTTCTGTTTGCTGATCGGCTTGTTGCCGTCGATTTCTATATTGCCGACTTTAATGGTGCCGCCGTCCGGCTCTTCCAGCAGATTAATGCTGCGCAGAAGCGTCGTTTTACCTGAACCGCTCGGCCCGATAATCGCCACGACTTCTCCGGCATTGACCTGTAAATCAATACCGTGCAAAACCGTTTGTCCGTGGAATTTCTTCGTCAGTTGCTTAACGTCAATGGTGCTCATGAAGGCTCCTGATCCTGGCGGTTAACACGGTCTTCCAGACGGTTTTGCAGGAAGGATAAAACGGTCGCCAGCACCCAGTAAATAATCGATGCGGCCAGATACATGGTGAACACTTCCAGCGTGCGCGAAGTGACCAGTTGCGCCTGACGGAACAGTTCCGGCACCTGAATGGTCGCCGCCAGCGAGGTGTCTTTCACTAACCCGATAAAGCTGTTGCCCAGCGGTGGCAACGCCGTGCGTGCCGCCTGCGGTAAAATCACGCGGCGCATCGTCTGCCAGGGGTTCATGCCGATACTTGCCGCCGCTTCCCACTGCCCTTTTTCAATCGACGAAATCGCCGCTCGCAGGGTTTCAGAAGTATAAGCCGCGGTATTGAGTGAGAGGCCAATCATAGCCGCCGGAATAGGATCCAGCTCGATACCAAACTGTGGCAAACCGTAGTAAATCATAAACAGTTGCGCAATCAGTGGGGTACCGCGAAATACGGACACGTAAAAACGTGACAGCCACGACAGCGGCCAGAAATGCGAAAGGCGCATCAGCGCCAGCATAAAGCCCAATATTAACCCGAACACCATACCGCCCAGACTCAGCTGGAGGGTGAACAGGGTACCTTTCAATAAAAATGGTGCTGAATCCAGCACCAGTTGAATACTTTCTTGCATCCGATAAAGACCTTTTGGATGTTTGCTCTGAAAACACCGGGAGCGACATCAGCCCCCGGCATAACGAGCATTATTTGGTGACGTCAGCCCCGAACCACTTCTCGGAAATCTTCGCGAGTGAGCCATCTTTCTGCATTTCGGCAATCGCTTTGTTGATAGCTGCCAGCAATTCTGGGTTGTCTTTGCGAATGGCTACGCCGGATTCCTGACGGGAGAATGGCGCACCAGCAACCGCTAAAGTATCTTTGGTTTTCTTCACCAGATCCAATGCGGCCAGGCGGTCAACCAGAATCGCATTGATACGGCCTACGCGCAGATCCTGATATTTCGTCGGGTCATCATCATAAGTACGGACATCCACACCAGGCACATTGGCACGCAACCACTGTTCGTAGTTGGTCCCCAGACCCACGCCGACTTTTTTGCCTTTCAGATCTTCCGGCTTAGTGATCGACCCTTCAGCGCCCTTCTTCACCAGCGCCTGAATACCGGAAACGGTATACGGCGTGGAGAAATCGTATTTCTTCTCACGTTCCGGGGAAATGGTCACCTGGTTGATGACCACATCAATACGTTTGGATTCCAGAGAAGCCAGCATGCCGTCCCATTTGGTCGGTTGCAGCTTCGCTTTCACGCCCATGTGCTGCGCCAGCGCATCAGCGAATTCCACTTCGAAACCGGTCAGTTTGCCGTCTTCACCCTGGAAACTGAACGGAGGGTAAGTCCCTTCCAGACCGACGATCAGCGTGCCGCGGTCTTGCACTTTTTTCAGTAAACCTTCATCAGCAAAGCTGTTGCTGACCATACCGGCGGTCAGGCTCACGGCCACAGCACCCAAAAGTAAGCGACGACGCAATGTGGAAAAAACCATATACACCTCAGTTATTATCAATGTCAGAAAGTTATATATCCTGCGAATTGGCGCACAGTAACATCCGGCGCGGGAGTTATCAGGAACATAATTTCATAATCTTAGCTCAAAAAAGCATAAGCGTACTGTAAGGCATCACACTTGCGGATGATAAGCAAACAGTGCCGGTGCACCGCCGGTATGAATGAACAGGATCGGGCCTTCGTCAGGGAATAAGCCGCGCTCAATACCGTCGAGCAAACCGGCCATCGCCTTGCCGGTATACACCGGATCCAGCAGCATCGCTTCCTGCTCCGCCAGCAGTTTCACCGCCGCCATTCCGGCTTCATTCGGCTCACCGTAGCGCGGCGCAAAATACTCGTCCCACAAAATAATCTGCGGGTTTTTTTCATCCAACTGCAAACTGACGGCGACATCACGGGCAATGGCTTCCACTTTTGGACGCTGCGCATCGGCCTTTCGTGACACTGTCACGCCAATCAGTTGAGTATCTGGCATTAAATGCTGCAATGCGACCGCCAGCCCGGCGTGCGTGCCCGCACTGCCCGACGCCACCACAATGGCGCTGAAGTCGACGAAATTCGCGGAAGACTGCTCAGCAATTTCCAGCGCGCACTGTACGTAACCCAGTGCACCCAGTGCGTTTGAACCGCCGACCGGCACAACATACGGGCGGAAACCTTGCCCTTCCAGACGTTCGGCTAATTCTGCCAGCTGCGCCATCGGGTCATGCAGTTCGTCGCACATCACCACGTCGGCATTGAATAAATCCAGCAACAGGCGGTTGCCGTTGGTCAGATAATTGGGTTCGGTGGTGCCAATCGGGTTTTCCAGCAGCGCGACGCATTTAAGGCCCAGTTTCGCCGCCACTGCCGCCGTCTGGCGGACGTGGTTGGACTGGATCGCCCCGGCGGTGACCAGCGTATCGGCACCCTGCGCCAGCGCGGCAGCGGCCAGATATTCCAGTTTTCTGAGCTTGTTGCCGCCCATCGCCAGCGGCGTAATGTCATCACGCTTGATATAAATGTCACGGCCCGTGAACTCTGAGAGGCGGTGGAGTTTTTCTAAGGGCGTGCAGGTGCCCAGTAAATCAATACGGTCGAAGGCTTCCAGCCGGGTTTTAAGCAAAGCAATTTTAGCAGGCACATGTTCCCCTGACGCACAGCCTCAAGGCTGGCGAAGTCGTGATAGTCGAAGTAGATGTAATTTCAGAGAATGGTTATGTAATAAGTATATAAAGAATTAATACTTTATGCGGACAGATTCAAGACAAAAAAACAGGCCCCCGAAGACGTAATGCCAGTCAGTTAAGCAACTGACTGGCATTTTTTGCAGTACTTTTGGGGACTTCCGGGGGCTTTTCTTATTTATGTGTTGAAGAAACCACCTGATCACTTGCTGAATAACTGAATACAACATTATCACTGGTCGTTTCAGGCAAGCTTATCCCGACAACAGGAACAACAAGACCGCTTGTCGTGTTATAAAAATCTTGCTGATCATGTTGGGCACCGGCCAATCCTGATGAACCTTTTAAATAGAAGAATGCCTGAATAGGAAGTTCCGTCGGTATACCTGTTGCCCAGGTTTGTAACCGAAGTTCGTTTTGAGTACCAAATGACTCCGTGGCAATAGTTGCCATACTGCCAATAGTTTCATTAAATGCGCTGGAGATGGTACTTCCCGTCGCGGACGTTCTCAGGTCAAACCCGCATTCGGAGGCGTGCTGACTGTTGTATTGCACGTAATGTTGGTGCCATTGTTCGGCGGTAAGAATACCCTGTGACTGGCAGGTGCCACTTTCAGGATGTCCGGTATATTCGCCACACCCCTTATCTGCACGGTTATCCGTTGCCGCATCAATAGGGAAAGCGCAGAGTGTGGGGATCGCTAATTTTCCGGCCGGGGCCTGTTGCTGAGGGAAGAAAATCAGTCCATTGGTATAACCATAGGCAAGTTTATCGTACTTAGAATCTTTTCTTAAATACGAGAATGATGTCCCTCCACTTGTCACCGAGGCCGGACTCGGATCCCATGAATGATAACTATCTGAAGGCTCTGTCCCTCGAATAAGAACACCCGAACAGAGTAAAGCGGGTTGGGTATCATCACCGCAGTTGGTTGGCTCTGCATTATAAGCTGTATTTAACTGTGTAATAACGTCCGGTGTTGGCGTGGGTGCCAAAGCAGGAACATAAATAGTGCCACAATCGAAACCTGGGTTTCCTGTGAGTGTTACATTACATTTTAAATCTCCTCCCTCCCACTGGCCGTTAGTCATTTTCAGGTCATTCACCTGTATATGGGTAGTATAGGGATTAGCGCTGCACTTAACTTCGTTCCCGACTTCTATTACTGGTTGTAAGTACTGGTTTGTTTTAGAAAATGACGTTATAACAGTATTGCAACTGGCAAGTGAATCGTTGGTAAATGTCATCGCAGGGTTGCCGGGTGAACCTCCGGTTATCGGAGTATGATCAATTAAGAATGCGTATTGCCATCCATTCATCATACAGCCTTCACATGAGTCCATCTGGAAACTAATCGTACCGCTTGTACTGCCTTGTTTTACATCTGATACCGTAAAAGTTACCCCGCTATTATTCGCTAGCGATGGCAATGACAACATTAATAAAAATAAAGCATAGATAAATTTCATGGTAATCACTCCGTGATTTTATGCGTCAATAACCCACGCATTTAAATAAGTTATAGAGAAGCCACTTTTAATTGAGTTTTTTAATATTTTCACTTCCAGATAAGGACGTTGTTTTTAGTTTTTACCTCGTAAAACCCTCTGTTCGCTATCACTGTACGTAAATGACGCACCGGCGTTGCTTGTTGCCGTTAGATGTTCATCGTCACAGCCCTTTACTGTGTTCGCATATTTTTGAGTAAGGCAATCAGCCTTCTCCTGCCCTGTATACTGTGTTGAACGAACACTATGCTGTGCCTGGAGCGCCTCCCTTTCAGGGGTCATATCTCGTGCATAAATACCTTGAGAAATTGATCCTAAAACAAGAAAAATTAGGAGTGGTGTGATTTTTCCATATTAACTCCCTCTGATATTTTATTTATTGATGTGTATATTCCCATGCATTGAATGGGGTTTGCATAGGGATGAATTTTATTAATTAATGCCTATGGGAATCGCCAGGATAATTTCTGGTGATACCATGACCACTTTTATTAAAAGTAAACACGCCTCGATGTTAATAGGTAAACCCAAGCCTGACAGTTCAATTTTTGTTCAAAAAAAACTTTTAATTGCGCACTCTCATTGAATTTATTTTTTAATTATTTTACTCCACGAAATTAAACTTCATATATTCTTTGTATCCCGCACGTGTTTATGTCAGCTACAGCAATGAACATGTAGTCCATGACTGGCTTAAATACCGACATGGCATTTTAGTTTATCCGCAGGGAATAGATGACAACACCTTTTTAGTCAAAATGGCCATCAACGGAGTTGGCGGGAAATTAAGCAGACGTTATTACAGAAGTGATTAACGCTGAGGAAAAAAAAGCCCGTCAGTGGTTAAACTGACGGGCTTTACCCCCGAAGGAGGCTGTACTTTTTTTGTGTGTCAGTCTGTCAGAGCGCCGCTTACGCGGATTTCTGCCAGGCCAGATACTGGTCGTATTTGCGCAGGGCAATACGGTAGTTGTCGTGGCCCGCCACCGGCAAATCACTGATGATCCGCTGGTGGATGCTGTCCCCTGAAAGTTTATCGAGAGGATAGTTGTTTGCTGACAAGATTTCGTCCAGACGGCGGAGGCGGACAACGTACTCGCGCACCGTGCTGTGGTTCATCTCTGTCTGCTCGAACAGATATTGCTTAAACGCCATGATGTCAAAATATGACGAATGGCTGTTACAGCTTATCTCACTGCAAAAACGACACAGTGCGGTCAGTTCCTGCGACAGGTTGTGCCACACGTCATCATCAATAGGCTGGTCCATCTTGGCGATGGCCTCTTTATTGATGATTTGCCCGCGAAACACCAGTGCCATCCTGTCGAGTTCTTTTGCACACTGTGAGCAATGAGTCTGACTGTGTTTAAAATCTTTAAGATAACGGCTTAAAGGCCTTGTTTTGATTCCCGCTGGCATAAATTTATTCCTGATAAGGGACATAAAATGTATAACCGGCCAGGAAAAAGCGGATCAGTGGTCGTTGGCCAGGCGGCTTCGCAAACGCTTAATCGCCTGACTGTGGAGCTGGCTTACACGGGATTCCCCGACATCCAGCACCGCCCCGATCTCTTTTAAATTCAACTCTTCCTGGTAGTAAAGCGTAAGTACCATCTTTTCCCGTTCTGGTAACGCATCGATAGCTTCCATCACCCGGTGGCGCAAACTGCCCTCCAGCAGATGATGTAACGGGTTGGCCTCTTCGTGCCCTTCCATCAATGCCTCGGCAGAATCGCCGTGCTCTTCGCGCCATTCGTCATAAGAAAACAACTGGCTACTGTTCGTATCCATTAATATCTGCCGGTATTCCTCGATAGGAATATCCAGTGCCTGCGCCACCTCTCCTTCACTCGGCGGTCGCCCTAATTTTTGTTCTGCGTTATGCATCGCCTGAGACACTTCACGCGCATTACGTCTGACGCTGCGCGGTACCCAGTCGCGGCTTCGCAACTCATCAAGCATCGCGCCCCGGATACGCTGGACAGCATAAGTGGTAAATGCCGTCCCCTGCATCGCATCAAAACGCTCAACCGCATTTAACAGGCCGATCCCTCCCGCTTGCAGTAGATCATCAAGCTCTACGCTGGCGGGAAGCCGCACCTGCAAACGCAGGGCTTCATGGCGCACAAGCGGAACATAGCGCTGCCACAAAGAATTTTTGTCTATCACGCCGTCGGCGGTATACAGATCGCTCACTGTCGTAACCTGGCAAATTGAGGGTCAGTATCATTGTGCCAGCGGTAACCGCTATTCAATCGGCTGAATAAGGACTGAAAAGCGCGGTTATTTTGATTATGTCTCGCACATTCTGTTCCAGCAGGCGGAAAGTTACCAGAACTAAAATCGCTCAAAAAACAAACATAACCTAAAGATTATCCTAAATTATACCAGCGAATGCGTTTCATTAATTGTGGAAAAAGGTAAATTTTGGTTAAAAAAAACCCCGCCGAAGCGGGGTTTAACTGAGTTTTCCGGGTTAACCCGAAAATTAGCCTTGCAGCAGGGTCAGTACGGACTGAGGAACCTGGTTAGCTTTAGACAATACTGAAGTACCTGCTTGTTGCAGGATCTGCGCTTTAGACATTGCAGAAACTTCAGTTGCGTAGTCAGCATCCTGAATACGGCTCTGTGCAGAAGACAGGTTAGTGGTGGTGTTGTCCAGGTTAGTGATTGCAGAATCGAAACGGTTCTGAACCGCACCCAGTGAAGAACGGAAGGTGTCAACTTTAGCGATTGCAGCGTCGATTGCTTTCAGTGGATCTGAAGTTGCAACACCGGTGTAACCGTTAACGTTAGCCGTATCAGAAATGTCGCCGATTGCGCTGGCAACAGCTGCGGTAGGGGTTGCACCGCCGTCTACGATTGCGCCTGCTGCAGTTTTGTAGTCTTTACCCTGAACGGTAACGTAACCCACTGCTGCGCCAGTAGCATCTGCGCCCACTTTAACCAGCTGACCTGCCTGAGTACCGGCAGTCACACCGTTGGTGGTGTCAGTGTAAGAAACGTCGGTGGTGTTCAGAACAACTTTACCGGTAGTATCATCTACAGACGCCGCGTAGTTGTTAGTACCATCAGAAACAACGTAAGTTGCAGTGGCAGCGCCAGCAGCAGTCTGAACGTTTTTCAGAGACAGTTTGCTTGCGTCCAGGCCCAGAGAAGTGGCAGCTGAAGACAGGTCAACGTTTTTCAGGGAGCCGCTTGCGCCAACCTGAGTGATGGCATCGCTGGTTTTCAGCGCGTTGCTTGCAACAGAGAAACCGTTCAGACCCAGTGTGGTAGAGTCGATTTTCTGCAGGTCGATGGAGATAGTCTGGCCATCGTTAGCGCCAACCTGAATTTTCATGGTCTGGTTAGAAGCCAGAACGTTCACGCCGTTGAACTGAGTCTGACCCGATACGCGGTCGATTTCATTCAGACGGGATGTAATTTCATCCTGGATTGAAGACAGGTCAGAAGAGGAGTTGGTGCCGTTAGCAGCCTGAACAGACAGTTCACGGATACGTTGTAAGTTGTTGTTTATTTCGCTCAGTGAGCCTTCAGTGGTCTGCGCAACGGAGATACCGTCGTTGGCATTACGTGAAGCCTGAGTCAGGCCGTTGATGTTAGAGGTGAAACGGTTGGCAATTGCCTGGCCCGCAGCATCATCTTTAGCGCTGTTAATACGCAGACCTGAAGACAGACGCTCGATAGCGGTGCTCAGTGCTGACTGGGATTTGTTCATGTTGTTCTGAGTCATCAGAGACAGCGTGTTGGTATTGATTACTTGGCCCATGAGTGCATTCCTTCAAATCTGGTTAAGGGGTTCGGGCTTATTGCCCACGGCGTTCATCACCGTCCAAACTTGTATCGGCGATACTCCAGCAACCTTTAGAATTATTTCTCAAAAAACCCGGTTTTCTTACTTTGAGAATTACCCTTCCTTATACCGCCTATTCCCGCCATTACTTTTTGTTGCGATCCATTAAACTTTTTCTCCGTCGTGCCGATAGGGCTTAAAGACTCTTACACAACATGTAAAGGATACATATGGCCACTGTCTCTTCATTAGGTATTGGTTCAGGCTTAGACCTCACCACTTTGCTGACTAACCTGACCACCGCTGAAAAAGCACGCCTGACGCCTATCAGCAACGCGCAGAGCAGCTATAGTGCCAAGCTTACCGCTTACGGCACGATGCAAAGCGCCTTGCAAACATTTGCCGACGCGGCCACTGCGTTGTCATCCACCAATACCTATGGCGCTACCACCGCCACATCGAGTAATACCGCCGCCTTCAGCGCGACCACCACCACGGGTGCCGCCGCCGGTAAATACTCTGTTTCCGTGACCCAGCTGGCCTCTGCCCAGTCTTTAATCTCCACCACGCAAACCAGCAGCACGACCGCATTAGGTGCAACTACCAGCGGTAACTCCCGCACCCTCACCATCAGCCAGGGCGACGGCAGCACCCCGCTGAGCATTAAGTTGACCGACTCGCAAACGTCACTGACTGGCGTTCGTGATGCGATTAATAAAGCCGGTGGTGGCGTTACCGCCAGCGTCGTGAAAGTCACCGACAGCAGCTATAAGCTGGTACTGAGCGCCAACAATACCGGTACCAATTCAGAAATGACGGTGGCCGTTACGGGCGATGACACCCTGAACAACATCATCGGTTATGACTCTTCCACCAGCACCGGTGCGATGACGCAAAACGCCGTGGCCGCTAACGCCCAACTGAGTTTCAATGGCATCGACCTGGAACGTCAAAGCAATACCATCAGCGATGCACAGGACGGGATTACCTTAAGCCTGACCGGTACCACAACCACCGCGGCATCGCTGACCGTGGCGAAAAACACCAGTACCGCATCGACGGCTATTCAGACCTTTGTTGATTCCTATAACGCCTTACAGGATACCTTCACCAGTCTGACCAAATTTACGGCCACCGCGACCAACACGGATACCTCAGATAGCACCAACGGGGCGTTGCTCGGTGACAGCGCGTTGCGCACAATCCAGACGCGTCTGAAAACAGCCCTGGGGTCTGCTTCCGGTTCCGGCACAATCAGCTCATTGTCCAGCATCGGTATCACGACCGACCCGACCACCGGTAAGCTGGAAATTGACAGCACTAAACTCAACACGGCGCTGACCAGCAATACCGCCGCAGTGCAGACCATGATGGTCGGTGATGGTAAAACGACCGGCGTGATGACCAACATCGCCAATCTGAACACCGGTTTCCTCAATACCACCAACGGGACAATTGCGAACGCTGAAGCGGCGGTGAATACCACGCTGAAAAGCCTGACCACGCAATACAACTCGGTCAACGACAGCATTAACACCACCATCGCCCGCTATAAAACGCAGTTTACTGCACTTGATGTGGCTATCCAGAAGCTCAACAGCACGGCGACGTATCTGACGACGCAGTTCGAAGCGATGTCTTCATCAAGTTCAAGCTAGTAAGGAAACAGAATATGTATAACGCTAAAGGAACGCAGGCTTACGCGCAGGTTGGTGTAGAAAGCGCAGTCATGAGTGCGTCGCCTTACCAGTTAGTCACGATGTTATTTGACGGGGCGCGTAGCGCCCTGATCCGTGCACGCATTTTTATTCAACAAGGCAGCATTGCCGAAAAAGGCAAATCGCTGTCTATGGCGATTAATATTATCGACAGCGGACTGAAAGCGGGATTAAGTCGGGAGAAAGGCGATCCGGAATTAGTGGATAACCTCGAAGCGCTTTACTCGTATATGGTTCGCCGTTTATTACATGCAAATTTACACAACGATCAAGAGGCCATCACCGAGGTGTTGGCCTTGCTTGAAAATATCGCCGATGCCTGGCGGCAAATCGGCCCAACCCCCCACCCGTCGCAGGACCAATATAATGGATCAACATCAGTATCTGGTTAATGAATATCAACTGATCCTGTCTTTAAGCGAGCAGATGTTGCGGCTGGCACAAGATGAAAAATGGGATGAGCTGGTCGAACTTGAGTTCAGCTATGTGAAAGCGGTGGAAGCGACCACCAAATTACCGATGTCAGAACAGACGTCGATAATGATTCAGAATGATATTCGCCGGTACTTACGCATCATTCTGGATAATGAAAATACGATAAAGATATTATTACAGGCCCGGATGAATACGCTCACCCAGCTGATTGGTCAGTCGTCCAGACAACAACAAGTGAACACGACGTACGGAAAAATTGATCTCCGTTCGATCGCCTTTGGCGATCACCAATAATTATTAAAGTGTTTTTTTGTTTTATTTGTTTCCAATATTTCTTGTGCAAAAATAAGGTTTCAGGGGCAGAGAGCCTACGGCTACCAGGGCTGACTCTCTCTGTCTCCTTCCGTAACACTCGCCTAAACCGGCAGCCTGTTTGTAATGGCATAAGCGGGAAGTTTTATATCAGGCAGCAAACAACAGGTTGCGGTCGTCATTTCGGGCATCATCGATATGGTTCGTAAAATAAAAGTGACTCCAGGGATAGGCACTATTTCGCTACTTATTCAGCATAGTGAGCTTTTTATTCACGATGTCTATATTAATAAGCCGCAATTGATTCTTGTCCAGAATGGAAGTCTTTCTGTTACTAACCAGGAACAGCACTTCACGCTCCAGGCGGGAGAGATGCTGGTGATCAACAACGGACAAACCCTCAGTGTGACCCATCACCTGCCGGAAAATGGCCCGTTCAGTTGCGCCATCATGGCATGGGATCACCAGCTACTCGGTGACACGGCCCTTTACGCCACAGGTTTTTCACCGCCGCTGATTGCCGTTGACACCCTGCAAGTTATTCCGCACATTCCGGCGGCCTTCAAACAAAGTTTCACAGACACCCACAGCGCCATTCTCTGGCATCACGGCCTGCCCGCACCGATTACCCGCCACCGCATGTTGGAACAATTACTCTGGTTGTCGCAGCTGGGTGTCCGCTATTCCTTGCAGCACAGTGAAAGCGTGACACAGCGCGTACGGGAATTACTGGTCGATAATTTGCATAAATCCTTTACGGCGGCGGAAGTGGCGGAGCAACTGATGATGAATGAAGTGATGTTGCGTCGCCGGCTGGCGGCTGAAGATTGTGTTCTGCGCAATCTGATGATTGATGTTCGCATGACGCAGGCGCTGCGGTTATTGCAATGTACCGATCTGGCGATTTCCAATATTGCTCACCAGGTGGGTTACGAAAGCGGTTCCCGTTTTGCCGAACGTTTTCGGAAACGTTTCGGATTTGCCCCCACGGCTATCCGTGGCCACATGCGCCCGCTTTCAGCACAAACGATGACTTATAACAACTAACCCCTAAGTACTACAATGCCAAATCATGAGTAACATCACACAATAATTGATTACCAGATGTTAACGGAATATTATACACGCCGTTAATTTACAGGTAATCAGGGGCTGGCAGTGCACGTTTGGTGGGAAGTGATTAAAACGATTTATTGGGGTGGATTGGCTGTTGCGGCGCTGGTAACGCTTCTCGTGAGCCGCGACACGATTAAAATACGCTTGCTAACGTCCGGCATTATCGGGTTTACCTGGCCGATGAGCCTTCCCGTCGTTCTGCTCTTCTCGCTGTTCTGACCGCACGCTGTTGTGGCTCAAAGCCAGCAAAAAACCCGGCTTTCAGGCCGGGTTCTGTCAAACGGGTGTTGCTGTTACTTGCGGGTTTGCACCCAGAAGCCGTGGATCAGTCCCGGCAGATAACCACACAGTGTCAGGATAATATTCAGCAAAAAAGCGCCGCCAAATCCGTTTCCTATCAGTACGCCCAACGGCGGTACCAGGATAGTGATCAAAACTCTCCAGAATCCCATACATATCTCCCCTTGGTTATCATTGGCTTAATGATAGTTCAGAGAAACAGACCCGACTATCAGATGAACCTTAATTGATCAGATCCAGCATAATTTCCACGTCACGACGCACTTTATCCAGCATCGCCACGTCGCCTGCACGGTATTCGGCATCAGATATCTGATGAATCTGGCGCATCTGCCACCTCACCTGTGTTTTTTGTTCATCAGTCATATTGCGACACATTACGATGATAAAATTACGCAGCATCAGATGTTGCATGGCAGCTTCTTCGGCATGTTTATTCACCGACATCACTAAATCGAGTACCTGTTTTTCTGCCATTGCGTGTTCCTGCTGTAGTGGGAAAGCCGGTGGGAAAGTCATTTAACCCAGACTAGCATGGCAACGGCACGGTCAAAGCCGACAGCTGATGCAAAAAGACCCGCTATTTCTACGTCTAAAAAACGTCCTGCACCTGCAGCTAAACCGCGGAATGCAAAACCAAAAAATTCTGACCCACAACACATGGATTTATTGTAAGAAGCACATCACAGTGGCAGAAAAATAAAGAGTGACTTACGTCACATTTTTTCAGGATTTAAGTACCCTGCGGCGTGTGTACTCTATAATTTTAACGAATAAGACCGTTTTTTGCAGGGCCGCCTTTTTCGCGCCCTTTTGTTATCTACTTGTGCAGTCTTTCGGGTGAGTTTTCCAGGTGAAACGAGTTTTACACTGTAGTGAGGATTATTACCCCCCATTGGGAAAAGGAGGATGCATGTCTGAGTATCATTATTTATTGATAGGTGGAAGCCGCAACGGACAACGGCATGTTGATAAGCAACATAAGTTTTCGTTGTGTTTTTGGGAAGATGCATCACAGAACGCAGAACGTGAATTTTATGGTAAACAGAACGAGCGCTATAAAGTGAAGCCTGAAAAAGGGGCTGACGGAAACTGGTATCTGGTCGGTTATTGCGGAAATTGTTCGAAAATTCAGGCCGATGAACTGACCACCCAGGCGCTCACAAAACACGTTAAGCCCATGATGTAATACAGAAATTTTAAGTCCGAAAAGTACGCCCGTAAAAGAACCCCGCCACTACGCGGGGTTTTGGCTTTCCGGGGCAGGATTGCCTCAGTAATCAGGCTGCCATGCCCTGAATATTTCGGGCGTAAAAGGCAACATGTCCTCCAATGGCGAAATGTGCCTCATGGTGCCCTAACCGCCCGAGCGGCGCGATGCGCACAATCTCCCCTTCAAATTCCCCGTCCTGAATTTGCGTGATCGCCACATCCAGCTGATAACTGGCCGGATGAACGCCGACCGGGAAGGTGAGTAATTTAACCCGATCACCCACCTGAAACCGGGTGAGCAACGGCAGAGGTGCCTGTTCAAAAATATCCTGATCCATCGGTGACTCCTTATTTTCCAGTGGGATTAATTAGAGGATAGGATATGTTTACGCGTCCTGCCGGATACCGGCGTGAAGCACTTCTCTCTTTACGCATTTCTTTTTAAAGAAACAGTGTTTAATAAACCGCTTTTGTCCGCACGTAGTCGCGTAAAATTTTTGTTCTAAACACCCGATAAGGACCCGCCGTGAAAAAATTAACGCCAGAGCAATGCATTATCCTGACCGGATTTACCGGGATCCTGCATGGCGAATTTGAGGGGTTTCACGAAGATTTGCAGAGGCGCCTGGGCCGTGAAGTCCAGACGTCAGAACTGGGATACCCGGAATTTATCGAAGAATGCCGGACACTTTACGAAGACGATTTTAACAATCTAATGCCAGACTGATAACAAAAAAGCCGGCCAAAAGAAGATCCTCTGGCCGGCCTGTTGCCTGACTGAATGCGCGTGACTACGGTTTAACGATGCCGCGAATGAAATTCTCATTTACCCGGATCACATTCCCCGTTTCCACATTGATAACCTGATACTGCACCGGTGTAACTTCATCCAGAACAGCGATAACTTCAAACAAACCTGGTGTAAAAGTAAGCGTGACAAAAACGCCAACAGGATAGACAGCCATAATTTTATCCTTTCAATCATGTTCTTATAATGTACTGCTTTACCTACGGAAGTAATCATACATCAACTATTAATCACACCCAGTGATTTCATTACCTACATTAATCACTCCCGTTAAATGTTGCATAAAAGAAGTACAGATACGCGATAAATAGATCAGTATTTGATCAATTCAGACAACTCTGACAGACATGGGCAAGTCGTCATCAATTTTTACACGCTTTCACCCCGATTTCTGGCAGCAAACTTTTGCGTGGCTCTCCAGCCGCTTGTTTTCGATGTGATTTCGGTTAAGAATATGAGTCCATTTTGTTGCATTGAGAGCCCGCGCTGTGAGTGCCCAGATTTTTGAAACCGATGCGAATCACCCGCATCTGACACGACTGATTGCAGAGCTGGATGCTTATCAATACCCGCTTTACCCGCCGGAATCCTTTCAGGGAATTAACGTCACCGCGCTGGATGCCGGTGAGATTTTCTGTTTTATGGCGCGGGTAGACGATGACTGGGCAGGGTGTGCGTGCCTGTATATTTCGCGCCCTGAAGGTAATGAGAAACCCATTGCCGAAATGAAGCGGGTTTATGTGAACCCGCTGTATCGCGGGCAGGGTATTGCTTCCCTGCTGATAGACGCAATGGAAAGCAAACTGAAAACATTAGGGTATCGGGATTTGTTTCTGGAAACCGGCGTATTTCAGGAAAAAGCCATCACGCTGTATGAGAAATTGGGGTATGCCCGCACGGAAGCGTTTGGTGATTACTGCCAGGCACCGGATCCGCTCAGCGTTTATATGATGAAATCAGTGGCCTGAGACGGCGCGAAAACGCCAGGGAAAAACGCAGAGAAATATCTCCATAACGCTGCCTTGAGACAGTGTTATGGAGACGCGAAAAGCGGATTACATCAGCACATTGCTTTTCGATGCCGGAATTTCATTGGACGGAATGACCCATTTTTTTAGGGTGATAACGAAGAATTTTTTGCCTTTGGTGATCTTGGCACCACGGTCACCACATTCCAGCGCAAGTTTGAAAAACTCATCACTGTTGATACTAAAAGCCAGTTCGACTTTTTTCACCATACCGGAATTAAGCAGCTCTTCGGCTTCGTGTAATGATTTGGCCTGAACGACTGACATAAATACCTCGTGAGAATGGAGGGAGTTGTATTTGCCCCAATATCCTATTTCACTTTTGTTTCATCATTATGACAGTATCGTGAACCTTCAGAAAAGTGCCACGTTTTAGCGCACAAAATCACCATTCCGTGCGCCCGTTCAAATTCAGGAAAGACGATAATGACGATCCGGCACCGGCGTATCCGGCAGGTGAGTCTGGTTGTTCATTTCCCGCAGGTTAATTTCGATATTGGTACACATCGCGTCCATCGGCAGATGGTTATTGGCGTAGCCGAAAGGCATTTCCAGCTCTTCGGCCAGCGTATCCAGTGACAGAAAACTGTACGAAATAAAGCCGGACACCAGCAGCGTCATGTAATGTAAATCCACCACCAGCGCAAACGGTAATAAGCTGCAGAACAGGTAGACCGTCCGGTGCAACAAAAGCCCGTAAGCAAAAGGGATCGGCATACTGACAATACGCTCGCACCCGCCAACCACCTGCGAAAGCTGTAACAACGTGGTGTCCATGTGGGTGTAAACGATATCCGACAACTCCCCGCTTCGACGCCGTTCGGCCAGCCATTGCGACATCCGCAACTGCACCATATTGGTCGGCGCGCGGCGCGACAGAATATCTTCCGCATCGTCTCCCAGCAAACGCTCAATATCAGGACGCGGATCGCTGTGGCGCAACTGATGCTTGAGGCTGTAACAGAACGCCAGCAACAGTGTTGTCACCCGCTGGGCTTCGCCCGGACACACCGCCATCACCTGACTTTGCAACGTGCGGCAGGCAATCAGTAACCCGCCCCACAGCTGCCGCGCTTCGGTATAACGCGAATATGCCACGCTGTTACGAAAGCCGAGGAAGATTGCTATTGATACCCCCAGCAGACTGAACGGGGCCAGCGTGAGCTTAACGCCGAGTGTCTCATACCAGGGCAGGCTGAGAATGGCGGCGAGCGACATCAATAAATTCAGACTGAGGCGGAACATAATGCTGGGCAGAACAGAGCCATGCCAGGCGAACAAACGCAAGAACCAGTGACGCGGAGGACGGATTATCATTTTTTATAGAAGTGCTTTAGGCAGGTGAAGCGATTTTTTTGCGATTCTTGCAAATAAACCCGCACATGCAAAGGACAATTTTGTGACATACGTAACATTTATTTTGAGAATTGTAGTTTTCGTTTACAGATGTAGGGATCACTTTGTACAAACGGTAACGGAAACATAATGTTTGCCGTGGTAATGTCCGATAACAAACTAGACTGAGAGGAGGTCATTGCCCCGGACGGCGTGGATGCTTTCAGGATTGATCGGTACAAACGATCAAAATACTTATAACGATCGGTTATACCCATTGGAATTACAGGCCTATTCGCGAGACGATCGTGGAAAATTGAGAGCGGGCATACCAGTGAAAATTATTCTTATTGTACTCATCGTGTCGGCAATTATCGGGTTAGCCGCCTGGTTTATCTTCAGATCGGCAGTCAAAGATTCGGAAGATGATTATTAATTTTTTTGCGTGAAACTTCGCAATCCCTTCTCTTTTCGTTTTCACTCCCAAAAAAAATGCAGTTGCCCCCGCTATGCTCTTTCGAGCCACAGGTAACAACTCATCTCTTAATTTCAACCCGTCAGATAATCACACCGACATGTTCATCACATCCTGATACGCCGCCACCAGTTTATTTCTCACCTGAACACCCAGTTGCAGTGAAATCGATGATTTTTGCAAATCGACCATGACGTCGTTCAGGCTCACGCCGGGAACGCCCATCTCCAGCTTCTCAGATTCCAGTTTCGCGTTGTTTTGCGTTTCGCTGATTTTGCCTAAAGCGGCTTTCAGTTCGCTGGCAAAACCGGCTTCTGAGGTCGTATCTGTCTGAGGGGTTGCGCCTGCCTTGATGGCAGTGGCCTGCATCTGTTGTAAAACGCTCTCAATGCCTTGAATTGACATGCTTTCTCCGCTTAATGCTGTGTCGATGAACAAAACGCTTCTTTCATGGAATGACACCCTATCACATCAGTTTTTTCCTAAACGCGGTAATTGAACCTAAAAACCATGGCTTATCGGGCCATTAACTTTGCCTTTGGCGGCAAATAATGGCTCACGTAGAAAATAGGCCTGCCTGTAGGGAGGACTGAAAAATGTCACGCTTCACGATTGCGCACTTGGGAGTCTGTTTTGTTAAGAGACAACATGAACACCACCATTCAACAGCTAAATAGGGATCTTGTATGAGTTCCGCAATAGCCGGCGCAGAAACCCCTGGAAGCGGTTTAACTGCGTTGCTTAATCGCCTGCGCGCCAACCCAAAAATTCCTATCGCCATTGCTGCAGCTGCGGCTCTGGCTATTGTTGTTGTCATGATGCTGTGGGCAAAACAGCCCACCTATAAGGTGCTCTTTAGCAATCTCGGCGATCAGGACGGCGGTGCCATCGTCACCCAGCTGACGCAGATGAATATCCCTTATCAGTTTTCTGAGAACGGCGCAGCCCTGTTAATCCCGGCCGATAAAGTCTATGAAACACGTCTGAAACTGGCCTCCGCCGGTTTACCGAAAGGCGGCGCAGTCGGCTTTGAGCTGATGGATCAGGAAAAATTCGGCATCAGCCAGTTCAGCGAGCAGATTAACTATCAGCGCGCGCTGGAAGGTGAACTCTCCCGCACCATCGAAACACTGGGCCCGGTCGGCAGCGCCCGCGTCCATTTAGCCATTCCAAAACCTTCCTTATTTGTTCGCGAACAGAAAAACCCCTCCGCCTCCGTGACCCTGAATTTACAACCGGGTCGTGCGCTGGATGACGGTCAGATCAACGCCATCGTTTATATGGTGTCGAGCAGCGTGTCGGGTTTGCCACCCGCCAACGTCACCGTGGTCGATCAGAGCGGACATTTGCTCACGCAGTCGGACAACAACGGCCGTGACCTGAATGCTTCTCAGCTGAAATATGCCAATGAAGTGGAAGGCCGCCTGCAACGTCGTATCGAATCTATCCTGCAACCGGTTGTGGGCAACGGTAACGTTCACGCGCAAATCACCGCGCAAATCGATTACGCCAGCCGCGAACAGACTGACGAGAATTACCAGCCAAACGGCACGCCGGAAAAAGCGGCTGTCCGTTCACGCCAGCTGAGCACCAGTGACCAGATTGGCGGTTCTGCCGTCGGCGGCGTACCGGGTGCATTGAGTAACCAGCCTGCTCCGGCTGCGACCGCACCGGTCACTAACCCGCCAGCGGCGAATAACGCCAACGGGGCTCAGAATCAGGCCGGTAACAACGCGCAGAATGCCACTCAGAACAACACGGCGAACCGTTCAAGCGTTCCGTCGAACAGCCGTCGTGATGAAACCACCAACTATGAAGTTGACCGCACCATTACCCACACCCAGCACAGCGCGGGCGCAGTACAACGCCTGTCTGCGGCGGTGGTCGTCAACTATCAGGTCGGGACAGATGGTAAAGCGAAGCCGCTGACCGACGAGCAGCTGAAGAAAATTGATGATCTGGTTCGTGAAGCCATGGGCTTCTCACAGGAACGTGGCGATACGCTGAACGTGGTGAATACACCGTTCAACGAAGCGGCTGACGAGTCCGGTGAGCTGCCGTTCTGGAAACAACAGGCGTTCTTCGATCAGTTACTCAACGCAGGTCGCTGGTTACTGGTGCTGATTGTTGCCTGGATACTGTGGCGCAAGATGGTTCGTCCGATGCTGCGCAAACAGCAGGCAGAGAAAGATGCCGCTGCCGCCGCGGCAATCGCAGCCGCCATGCCTCAGCCTGAAGGCAGCAAGCCGGTCAAACTCAGCAACGACGAGCTGGAAAAACGTAAGCGTTCTCAACAGCGTGTCAGCGTCGAAGTACAGACCCAACGTGTTCAGGAGCTGGCCGATAAGGATCCACGTATCGTCGCCCTGGTTATCCGCCAATGGATGAGTACCGAACAATCATGACTATGACCGGAACCGAAAAAAGCGCCATTTTGATGATCACGTTGGGTGAAGACCGCGCGGTGGAGGTGTTCAAGCACCTCTCCCCCCGCGAGGTTCAGCAAATCAGTGGCGCGATGGCGAATATCCATCAGATTTCTAACAAGCAGCTGGCGGAAGTGCTGAACGAGTTTGAGGACGAGTCAGAGCAGTACGCCGCCCTGAGCGTCAATACCAGCGAATACCTGCGTGCGGTGCTGACCAAAGCGCTGGGCGAAGAACGTGCCTCCAGTTTGCTGGAAGACATTCTGGAATCGCGCGAAAGCACCAGCGGCATGGAAACGCTCAACTTCATGGAACCGCAGCTGGCGGCCGATCTTATCCGCGACGAACATCCGCAGATTATCGCCACCATTCTGGTCCATCTCAAACGCGGTCAGGCTGCCGATATTCTGGCCCTGTTCGACGAGCGTCTGCGCAACGACGTGATGCTGCGTATCGCCACCTTCGGCGGTGTCCAGCCGGCGGCGCTGGCGGAACTGACCGAAGTGCTGAACAACCTGCTCGACGGCCAGAACCTCAAGCGCGCGAAGATGGGCGGTGTTCGTACTGCGGCGGAAATCATCAACCTGATGAAAACGCAACAGGAAGAAGCGGTTATCGAAGCGGTTCGTGGTTACGACGGCGAGCTGGCACAGAAAATTATCGACGAGATGTTCCTGTTCGAAAACCTGGTGGACGTGGACGATCGCAGCATCCAGCGCCTATTGCAGGAAGTCGAAGGCGAATCGTTACTGGTGGCATTGAAAGGTGCGGAACAGCCACTGCGCGACAAGTTCCTGCGCAACATGTCCCAGCGTGCGGCGGATATCCTGCGCGACGACCTGGCAAACCGCGGGCCGTTGCGTATGTCTCTGGTCGAAAACGAACAGAAAGCGATTCTGCAAACGGTTCGCCGCTTAGCAGAATCCGGCGAAATGATGGTTGGCGGCGGCGAGGATTCCTATGTCTGATAATCCGATGTCCGATAACCCTGCGCCGGAAAAGAAAACCGCTGAAGAGCGTAATGCCGAACGCATCAACGCCCTGCCGTGGCAGCGCTGGAGACCGGGCGATCTGGCCGTACCGGTGTTCACTAAGCCTGACGAGCCTTTGCTGGCCGAAGGCGAAGAAGAGCATGACGACGGCCTGCCAAAGCTTCAGGTGGATCAGAATGAATTGCTGAATCTGCAACGTCGCGCTGAACAGCAGGGTTTCCAGCAAGGTCTTGAAGCCGGGCAAAAACAGGGTTACGCCGCCGGTTTTCAGCAGGGTCAGGAAGCCGGGCACCAGCAGGGTTTGCTGGAAGGCCAGCAACAGCAGGCCGTGCTGACCGAACACTGGCAGCAGATGGTGTCCGATTTCCAGCAAACGCTGGACGCGCTGGACAGCGTGATCGCCTCGCGTCTGATGCAGATGGCGCTGACGGCAGCCAAACAAATTATCGGGCAGGCACCGATTTGTGACGGTTCTGCCCTGCTCAACCAGATTCAACAGCTGATTCAGCAGGAACCGATGTTCAAGGGCAAACCGCAGTTGCGCGTTAACCCGGCAGATTTCGAGCGTGTCGAACAGCAGTTGGGGTCAACCCTGAGCATGAACGGCTGGCGTCTGCTGGCCGACAGCCAGATCCATGCCGGTGGCTGTAAAGTCAGCGCGGAAGATGGCGATATGGATGCGTCGCTGGCGACACGCTGGCATGAGCTGTGCCGCCTTGCCGCGCCGGGAGATCTCTGATGACAGCCCGCCTGAGCCGCCTGCTGAAAACGCTGGATGATGCGGAAAAACGCATGGCCCGCACGCCGTCCGTTCGCCGTTACGGGCGTCTGACGCGTGCGACAGGTCTGGTGCTGGAAGCCACCGGATTGCAGTTACCGCTGGGTGCGACCTGTCTGATTGAACGCCACGACGGCCCGGTGGTGCAGGAAGTCGAAAGTGAAGTGGTCGGTTTTAACGGCCAGAGCCTGTTTCTGATGCCGCTGGAAGAAGTCGAAGGGATTCTGCCGGGCGCGCGGGTGTATGCCCGGATTGCCGCCGACGGCCAGACCGCCGGTAAACAACTTCCGCTCGGCCCGCAGTTGCTCGGTCGCGTGCTCGACGGCAGCGCCAAACCGCTCGACGGTTTACCGCCGCCGGACACCGGCTACCGCGCCGCGCTGATCACGCCGCCGTTTAACCCGCTGCAGCGTACACCGATTACCGACGTTCTGGACGTCGGCGTGCGCGCGATTAACGCCCTGCTCACCGTCGGACGCGGCCAGCGTATGGGTCTGTTCGCCGGTTCCGGCGTCGGTAAATCCGTACTGCTCGGCATGATGGCGCGCTACACCAAAGCCGACGTGATTGTGGTCGGGCTGATTGGTGAGCGTGGTCGTGAAGTTAAAGATTTTATCGAAAACATTTTAGGTGATGAAGGTCGCGCCCGTTCGGTGGTTATCGCCGCGCCCGCTGACGTTTCGCCCCTTCTGCGTATGCAGGGTGCCGCGTATGCCACGCGTATCGCCGAAGATTTCCGCGATCGCGGTCAGCATGTTTTGCTGATCATGGATTCCCTGACCCGTTATGCCATGGCACAGCGTGAAATCGCACTGGCTATCGGCGAACCGCCCGCGACCAAAGGTTATCCGCCTTCCGTGTTTGCCAAATTACCTGCCCTGGTCGAACGCGCCGGGAACGGCATCACCGGCGGCGGCTCTGTCACTGCATTTTATACCGTGCTGACCGAGGGCGATGACCAGCAGGATCCTATCGCCGACTCCGCGCGCGCCATCCTCGACGGCCACGTGGTGCTGTCACGCCGTTTAGCGGAATCCGGTCATTATCCGGCCATCGATATTGAAGCATCAATCAGCCGTGCAATGACATCGCTGATCGACGACGCCCAGTACGGGCGGGTACGTAATTTCAAACAACTGTTGTCCAGCTACCAGCGCAACCGTGATTTGGTCAGCGTCGGCGCCTACGCCGCTGGCAGCGACCCGATGTTGGATCGCGCCATCAGGCTGTATCCGCAAATGGAGAATTTCCTCCAGCAGGACATCCTGGAACGCAGCACTTACGAAGACGCCTGTCTGGAACTCAATATGTTGTTCCCTGGGTAAATAACTGAAGGAGTGTGGAATGGAAAACTCATCGCCATTAATTACTCTGTGTTCTCTGGCGCAAAAGGCGCTGGATCAGGCGACTAACAATTTAGGCAAGATCAGGCAGTCGCATAATCAGGCTGAAGAGCAGCTCACGATGCTGCTCAACTATCAGCGTGAATATCGCGAAAAGCTCAATACGACCATGACCGGCGGAATTGCGGCGAACACGTGGCAGAACTACCAGCAGTTTATCGGCACGCTGGAAGTCGCCATTGACCAGCATCGCAAACAATTACAACAGTGGGATCAGCGGCTGAATGCCGCCGTTCACCAGTGGCAGGAAAAGCAACAGCGGCTGAATGCTTATCAGACTCTGCAATCGCGTGCCAGCGAACAGCAACGTTCACTGGAAAACAAGATTGATCAAAAACAGAACGATGAGTTCGCCCAGCGCAGCGCACACAGGAAGAAAAATCCATGAATCTGAATATTTTGCCTGCTGCCGTCACCACGGCAAAGACGACCACGAGCGCGGCCTTCGGCAGTTCATCGGCGGCAAGTTCTGCGGCGTCTGACGTCACTGCGATCGGCGAGACGACCGCGTCATCCCCTGCGGATTTTGCCAGCCAGCTCGAAGCGCAGCTGGGGTCGAAACTCGATCCGAAACTCACCAGCACACTGGCGAAACTCGGGCAGCAGATCAGCGCTAAAGGTGAAGCGGTTGATAAGGACACGCTGACGCAGGCGGTGACCACCGGCGAAAAAGACGGCAGCCTGATGCTCGATGACAGTGATCTGAGCAAAATGATCGCCGCCATCCAGATCTTGCCGACCGGCAGCCTGAAGGGAACCAGTGCGACATCTGCCAAAGACACCGCACTGAGCGATAAAGATAAAGACACGGATCCTGCGGATGCCAGCATTCAGGCGCTGTTCGCACAACTGGCGGTACAGCAACAGCCTGCACAGCAGATTCAGACGGTGACGGCAGCCGCCACGCAGACGATCAGCGATGACACCACGCGCGCGCAGAACGCCAGCGCCCTGCTTTCCGGCCTGAACGCGACGGCGTCGTCCCTGCTGACCGGCGACGGTAAAACGGCCGCCGTGACCGATACCGATTCCAAAGCCGCGGCCGCCGCATCGGGCAATGCCACAACCGCATCGTCACAGCACGCCGCCAGCAGTAAAAGTACGGCATCCGCCAATGCCGCTGATTTCAGCAGCGCACTGGCGTCAATGAGCGCGGCTGCAAACAGCACCGCCGCCGTTCAGCAAAATGACAGCCGCACGCTCGACAGCAATTCCACGGCATTAAATCAGCTCAATACCGCCGCCGTGGCCGTGTCTTCGGCCCCGGTTTCCACCACGCCGACCACCACCACCGTCGTCACCGCGCCCTCCACGCCATTACTGAATGCGCAGCTGGGGACGCCGGAATGGCAACAACAGCTCGGTCAGCAGGTGATGATGTTTAACCGTCAGGGACAACAGACGGCGCAGTTACGTCTGCATCCAGATGATTTGGGTTCGATCCAGATCAGCATGAAGATTGAGAACAATCAGGCGCAACTGCATTTTGTGTCCGGCCACAGTGGCGTTCGTTCCGCCATTGAAGCCGCCATGCCAGAGCTGAAATCCGCACTGGCCGACAGCGGCATCAGCCTCGGGCAAAGCAGCGTCGGCAGTGACAGTTCGCAATGGCAGCAGGCTCAGCAGCAAAGCTCGCAGTCGGGCACAAAGCAGGGTGACGCATCAAGCTGGGCGGCCTTCAATGCTGGCAGCAATTCCGCCGACGCCCTGCCGGTTCCGGCGTCTATCGCTCAAAGGATTAGCGGAAATAACAGCGTGGATATCTTTGCGTAACGTTTTTGAGTTGCGTAAAACCTCGCAAAATTGTTTCAGATAATTGCTGACGGTCAGTTCTCCCTTAATTCAAACGGCAGAGCTAACCTTATTTACCCCGCCTATTCTGACTATTGAACAACAGGATAAGCGGGATAATCATTCTCAGAATTGACTCAGCAGTCCGGTGCTCCTCACACCTGTCTGCTCATACTTACAGGAAATCGCCTCATCCATGTCTGACTCTGCTCTCACGGCGTCGCGTAAGAAAAAAAAGCGGCCGTTAATGATGATTCTGCTGTTACTCATTACCCTTGGAGCCTGTGGTGCGGCCGGTTACGCCTGGTGGATGATGCACAAACAGCAGCCTGCGAACGGTAGCGCGGCTGAAGTGAAGAAAAGTGAGCCGCCTGCGGCACCGATCTTCCTGGCACTGGATACCTTTACCGTTAACCTGCAAACGCCGGATAACGACCCTGACCGCGTGCTGTACATCGGCCTGACCCTGCGTCTGCCGGATGAACAGAATCGGGCTACCCTTACCGAATACCTGCCTGAAGTTCGCAGCCGCCTGTTGTTGCTCTTGTCCCGCCAGAAGACCGGCGATCTCGCCAACGAAGCCGGTAAGCAACAACTGGTGCAGGAGATCAAACAGGTTCTGGATGCACCACTGGTCAAAGGTCAGCCTCCTCAGGTGATCAACGACGTGCTTTTCACTGCTTTCATACTGCGATAAACAAATTATGGGCGACAGCATTCTTTCACAGGCCGAGATCGACGCACTGCTCAATGGCGACAGTGACAGCGCAGCCGATGCGGCAAGCGCTGCACAGGCCAAAGCGTCGGACGACGGTGTAAAACCTTTTGACCCCACGACGCAACGTCGCGTTGTGCGTGAGCGGTTGCAGGCGCTGGAAATCATCAACGAGCGTTTTGCCCGTCACTTCCGTATGGGGCTGTTTAACCTGTTGCGTCGCAGCCCGGACATCACGGTCGGGCCGATCAAAATCCAGCCTTACCATGACTTTGCCCGCAACCTGCCGGTGCCGACCAACCTGAACCTGATCCACCTCAAACCATTACGTGGCACGGCGCTGTTTGTGTTCGCGCCAAGCCTGGTCTTTATTGCGGTGGATAACCTGTTTGGCGGTGATGGCCGTTTTCCGACAAAAGTCGAAGGCCGCGAATTCACCCACACCGAACAGCGCGTGATCAAACGTATGCTGACGCTGGCGCTCGACGCCTACGAAGATGCGTGGAGCGGCGTTTACAAGCTGAGCGTGGAATATGTCCGTGCTGAATTGCAGATCAAGTTCACCAACATCACCTCTTCCCCGAACGATATCGTGGTCACCACGCCGTTCCACGTGGAAATCGGTGCGCTGAGCGGTGATTTCAACATCTGTATTCCGTTCAGCATGATTGAACCGTTACGTGAGTTGCTGACCAATCCGCCGGTCGAGAACTCGCGTCATGAAGAAAGTCAGTGGCGTGAAAACCTGGTGCATCAGGTTCAGCAATCTGAACTGGAACTGGTGGCGAATTTCGTTGAAATCCCGCTGCGTCTTTCTCAGATCCTGAAACTGCAACCGGGCGATGTTCTGCCGATTGAAAAACCGGATCGCCTGATTGCCCACGTCGACGGCGTTCCGGTACTGACCAGCCAGTACGGCACCCTAAACGAACAATACGCCCTGCGCGTTGAACATTTGATCAACCCAATTTTAAATTCTCTAGATGAGGAACAGCCCCATGAGTGACACCAATAAACCGTCTGACGCCGGATCGGATAACGTTGACGATTTATGGGCTGATGCGTTTAACGAACAACAATCTGCGGGCAGCGCCAAAGCGTCAACCGAGGGTGTTTTCGCCGCGCTGGGTGCCCAGGACGGAGCGGGCAGTTTGCAGGATATCGACATGATCCTCGATATTCCGGTGAAACTGACCGTGGAATTAGGCCGTACCAAAATGACCATCAAAGAACTGCTGCGCCTGTCGCAGGGTTCTGTTGTCGCGCTCGATGGCCTGGCCGGTGAGCCGCTGGATATCCTCATCAACGGTTATCTGATTGCGCAGGGTGAAGTCGTGGTTGTCGCCGACAAATACGGCGTACGTATCACCGACATCATCACGCCGTCCGAGCGTATGCGCCGGCTGAGCCGCTGATGAGCCAGACTGCGGCTACGGATTCTCCGTACGTTCAGGGTGCGCAAACTCACGCCTCGACACAGGCTTTAGCGCCAGCATTGCCCGCCAGTTCTGTGCTGACACAGGTCAGTACTGTGCTTGGCGGCATTCTGTTGCTGATCCTGTGCATCGGCTGGGTGGCCAAACGCACCGGATTCGCGCCGCAGTCAAAAAATAACAAACTGCTGAAAGTGACGGCCAGCGTTCAGGTAGGACGCAGCGAAAAAGTGGTGATCGTGGAAGTGGATAATACCTGGCTGGTGCTGGGCGTGACCGCACAAAACATCACCCCGCTGCATACACTGAGCGCGCCGCCGGCAGTGCAAACGCCGGATTCAGGCACTACAGACAGTCAGCCAGCGGATTTCCGTCAGCTGATGCAGAAAATGTTGAAACGTCCGGGAAAGCAGGCATGACCCAGTCCGCCGTGAACAAATTGATGAGATCCGCCTTTACCGCTGCCCGTCAGCGCCCTGTTCGCCTGTTCACCCGCCTGTGCCTGCCGTTGCTGCTCCTTATCAGCCCGGCCGCGTTCGCACAGTTGCCCGGTATTATCAGCCAGCAGTTGTCCAATGGTGCCCAGAACTGGTCGCTGCCGATTCAGACCCTGGTGTTCATCACCACGCTGACGCTGCTGCCCGCCATGTTGCTGATGTGTACCAGTTTCACCCGCATAATTATCGTACTCGGCCTGCTGCGAAATGCGCTGGGTACGCCGTCCGCGCCGCCAAACCAGGTGCTTCTGGGGCTCGGGCTGTTTCTGACCTTTTTCGTGATGGCACCGGTCTTCGACAAAATCTACAGCGACGCCTATCAGCCGTTTAGCGAAAACAAAATCACCATGCAGGATGCGATGGACAAAGGCGCTCAGCCGCTGCGCCAGTTCATGCTGCGCCAGACCCGTGAAAGCGACCTCGCGCTGTATGCCCGTCTGGCAAACATCCCGCCGCTGGCGGGCCCGGAAGCCGTACCGATGCGTATTCTGCTGCCTGCTTACGTCACCAGCGAGCTGAAGACGGCATTCCAGATTGGCTTCACCGTGTTCATTCCGTTCATGATTATCGATCTGGTGGTTGCCAGCGTGCTGATGGCGCTGGGCATGATGATGGTGCCACCGGCGACCATCTCACTCCCCTTCAAGCTGATGCTGTTTGTGCTCGTCGACGGCTGGCAACTGCTGCTCGGCTCACTGGCGCAGAGTTTTTACAGTTAATTCAGAATACCTCCTTTTCAGGAGGTCTTGCTCCTCCCACTGCGAAGGGGGAGGCCGGGAGGGGGTTTAGCAGGCAACGCCAGAGATGCCATTAATACCCCACCCCAACCCTCCCCTTCGCAGGGGAGGGAACTAAACCGTCTTCTTTTGTGAGAACTGTGAAATGACACCAGAGTCCGTTATGGCATTGGGTAATGAAGCGATGAAAGTGGCGCTGGCCGTTGCTGCACCGCTGTTGCTCGCGGCGCTGGTCACCGGGCTTATCGTCAGCCTGTTGCAGGCGGCGACGCAGATCAACGAACAAACCCTGTCCTTCATCCCTAAAATTCTGGCCGTTGTGGCGACCATCGTCATCGCCGGTCCGTGGATGCTGAATCTGCTGCTCGATTACATGCGCACGCTGTTTTCCAACCTGCCTTACATCATCGGTTAACCTATGGTTTCCTTCGACAGTACCCAGCTTGCCGGATGGCTCAGCATGTACTTCTGGCCGCTGCTGCGGATCCTGGCGCTGATCAGCACCGCGCCTATCACCAGCGAAAAATCCGTACCGGCCCGCGTCAAACTCGGTCTGGGCATGATGATCACGTTTCTGATTGCGCCCTCGCTGCCGCCTGTCGATACCCCGATATTTTCCACGCCTGCCCTGTGGCTGGCGATGCAGCAAATCATGATCGGCACCGCGCTGGGCATCACGATGCAGCTGGCGTTTGCCGCCATCCGCATGGCCGGTGAAATCATGGGGCTGCAAATGGGGATTTCCTTTGCGACGTTTTACGACCCCAGCAACCGCCTGAACACCCCGCTGCTGGCGCAATTTCTGAACCTGCTGGCCGTCCTGCTTTTCCTGAGTTTCAACGCCCACCTGTGGCTGATTTCCCTGCTCGCCGACAGCTTCCATACCCTGCCCATCAGCCCGAATCCGGTCAACGCCGAAGGGTTTATGGCCGTGGCAAAAGCAGGCAGCATTATTTTCAGCGGTGGTCTGATGCTGGCATTACCGATTGTGACGCTGCTGCTCACGCTCAACATGGCGCTCGGCCTGTTAAACCGCGTCACGCCGCAGCTTTCCGTCTTCGTCATCGGTTTCCCGTTAACCCTCAGTATCGGGATTCTGGCCATCGGCCTGATGATGCCCATGCTCGCCCCGTTCAGCGAGCATCTGTTCAGTGAAATCCTCGATAAACTGGTGCTGATCATGAATCAGTTTGCGGCAGATTAGTTTTTTAGTTTCCCCTTTTCCACAAACTGCATATCCCCGATTTTTCCGACGGTGAATTTACCGTCTTTGTACGTGATCACCGTGACGCTGGCATTTTGCAAAGGCGCGCGCAGGTTTTCTTCGGGCGTCATGCCTTCCAGCATCGCCATGATGGCCATGCCATGCGACACAATCAGGACGTTACCGCCGCCTTCGGCAAGGGTTTTCTTTGCGATATCATGCAGCGCAGCCTGCATACGGGTTTTTACCTGCTCTGCGTTTTCTGTGGTGTGCGTAGGGTCAACGGCGGCCAGCGTATTCATCATGGTTTTGAGGGTAATCTGCCCTTTTGAGAGCGCCTGCATCACAGCAGTGAAATCCGCATAGCCCAGTTTTTTAGCGACCGGTTCCCACATCACGGATTCATGTTCGCCCTCATACGGGCCGAAAAACGTTTCGCGCAAACGTTCATCTTCCTTCACCGGCAATGCCTGCCCGACCGACATCAGCACGATTTCCGCCGTCTGGCGCGCGCGGCCGGAATCACTGGACCAGGCGGCGGTAAAAGGAATGCCTTTCAGGCCACGCCCGAGATCTTCTGCCACAGAGACACCGGCGGCCGTGAGCGGCGTATCGGACCAGCCCTGCGCGCGGTGCGCTGTGTTAAATAAGGTTTTGCCGTGACGCGTGACGTAAAACGTGACGACGTCTTTCTCCGGCGTTGCCTGCGCCGAAGACGCAGGAATTGACGCGGCCTGCACATTCATAAATCCGAAGACTAAAAATGAGATCAGTGTTTTCCAGAGCGTATTTTTCATCGTAATGTCCTTTTAAGCGTGCTGATTAAAATATGTTGAATTTGTAATCCAGACGAAACTCCGCCGCAAAACTGTCGGCGCTTTTGATATTTCCGTGATGATCGACAATCGGCGCAGTGCCTTTATGCTCATAGGTTCTGCCCGGCCCGATCATGGCGAAAATTGATAAATCCTTGAGTTTTTTCGACGCCGGTTTCCACAGCGTGTAGACGTTTAATTCCCCCTCTTTCACCGGCTGCCCCTGGAAATCAAAGAAGCCGTAATGTGTATTGATGCCCAGGACTAATTCCGGCGTGATGTGATAGCCAACATCCAGCGACAATACTTTTTCCTCGTCGCGCATATAATCCAACCCAGCCGTGGTCATCGAATTAAACGTACCACGCGAGTTTTTACTCATATGTCGTGGGTACATGCCGATCCCACCCTCTTTATTCGCGTCGGTATACGCCAGCCCGCCTTTGGTTGTCCAGCCGTTATATTTCCACGTCATGTCCGCCGCATAATGATTGGCACGGTTGTCAAAATCCTTTTTGTTATTCGCCATGCTGTCCCATTTATCCAGCGCCTGCGTCATATAAATCTGCACGCCGTAGGACAAAGATTTATTTTGCTTCAGGTTCAGCTCCAGCCCATTTCTGCGCAAATAGTCTTCACTCTCACCGTAGAAATAGAGCGCGGTGAGGTTGCCGGTTTTGAACTGAACGTCGCCGGTATAGATTGAGTCAATCGCGTGGCCGTCGCTGGTCATGAAATTCACTTTATCCGGCGAATCACGGTTCAGCGATTGAGTCACGTATGCCAGCCGCAAACGGTACGCGTCGTAGGTCAGGTCACCGCTCCAGCCGTTATACGTGTTGGGCGCGGCGCGCATTGAGGTAGTCAGCGCACCGAGTTTGATGAGTTTCCAACCGCCATACAAATTGCCTTCGACGCCTGACTGCGAGAATTTCGCTTTACCAAAAAACTGACCAAGTTTATTAAAGCCTTTAGCCTTTCCGCCGTCATCATACAAAATCCCTCTTGACGCGAAATTATCGGCAGCCGCCAACTTGATCACGCCATAATAGGATGCATCAACGCCAATAAAATCGGCCAAATACCCGGACTTATAATCCAGTGCCAGCCCCTGCCCCCATGCCGAGTGAACATTGCGTTTATCTGTTTCACCTTCATCCAGGTATTTCCATATATTATGCATCCCAAAATTGAGTGAACTGTTTTTTATAAAATCAGTTTCAGCGAGATCATCGACACCGGCAAAGGCCAGTGCGGGTGAACAAAGAATGCCGGTAACCAGTGCCAGAGCGTGCTTTTCCATAGCGAATGTTCCATTAAGCCAAAATGTTTCAGGGTGCATTTATAAAAGGCAAAAAAAAACCTGAGCCGATACCTCCCGGATGCGGGAAATTTCAGTTCAGGTTTTGCCTGCCGATGCAGTAACAATCCGGGAGCAAACATAACGGATTTAAAAATAAAAAACAGTGCGGCGAGATAATTTCAAAGATTAAAAGATTTATTTGTGAAGCAAATCAACTTTACCCGATGCGATGTAAAGATTTTCCGAATAGTGATATCGGTTAATAGCTGAAATTCTTACCGATTCCTTTCTGGAATATCGATAATACAGATACGTAATAATCTCAGCTTATTAATACTCTTATATTTCCCGCGTCAGCAGCGCCATCACTTCGTAATGCGCGGTGTGCGGGAACATGTCGAAAAGCTGGACGCGCGCAATCGCGTAGCCCGGCAACAAAGCCAGATCCTTTGCCATCGTCTGCGCATTGCAGCTGGAATACAAAATGGTGTCCGGCGCCATCTGGCTCAGGTAATCACACAGCGTTTTGCCGATGCCGCGCCGTGGCGGATTCACCAGCACCAGATCCGGGACTTCGCCTTTTCCGGTCGCAAAACCGGTGGAATCCAGCGCCTGGAATTCGACGTTTTTCAGCCCCAGACGGCTGGCTGATTCCTTCGCACAGGCGATTGCCTCTGCGCTGATTTCAATGCCGGTCAGTTTCATGTCCGGCGTGGCGCAATGCAGGCCAAAACCGCCGACGCCGCAAAATAAATCCCACATGCTGGCAATATTGCCGCGCTCACGCACCCAGTCGCGCGCGGTGGCGTAAAGGCGTTCAGCGACCTGCGGATTGGTCTGGAAGAAGCTCTGCGGTCGGATAAACAGCGGGACATGGTTAAATTCTTCTTCGAGACGTTGCACGTCGGTCAGCGGAATTTCGGTGTCGCCTTCGAGGATCGCCATATGCACCGGCTGGATGTTGGCCGAAATCACGGTCAGTTGCGGTAATTGCTGTTGCAACCACGGCAGCGCGGCGCGCAACTGGGCAAGTTTGGCTTCGGAACGCAGAACAAAACGCAGCATCATGCCGCCGTCTTTCTGGCTTTCGGTGAGTAACAGGAATTTCAGCTCGCCACGCTTACGCGCCACGTTATACGGCGTCAGACCGGCGCGGGCGATAAAGGTTTTGAGCACGGAAAACACAGCCGGGAAACGGGCGGGATACAGCGGACATTCGCATAAATCCACCGGCGTGCCGTCACGGTGTAACATGCCGAGCAACGGGCGCTCCACGCTGCCGCTGACCACCATTTTCGCTTTATTGCGAAACGCACTTTCCGGCCCGGTCACCGGTTCGCGCCATTCTCCCACCGGCAAACCTTCCAGCAGAGAGTGTAAATCCCGCTGTTTGTCGGCTAACTGTTGCGAATAAGGCGTGTCGAGCCACTGACATGAGCGGCAGGTTCCGGCGGTATAAAGTGCGCAGTGCATGAAAGAATTCCGGTCATCGAATACGGGGAAAAATCTGGCGCGCAGTGTATCACCACGCGGCCTGAAAGGCTCACCTGCGACAGGGGCTATTTACGTTTGGCAAAGTAGCGGCGGCTGCTGGCTGGCACGAAAAGCAGGAGCAGAACCACAATGTCTGGGATTTTTTGCACCAGCAGCGCGGTGAGAAATTCGCCCTGCGTGTCGACATCAAAGCGAAAAATACGCGGCCCGAACCATTCGAATGAGGCCAGCAACATATAACCCACCACAACCACCTGACAGCCAATGAACGCCCTGCGCCCCCAGATCCGCGCACGCATCATCGCGTACGCCGCCCGGCATTCAATCAGTACAATCAGCAGGCTGGCCAGCAGAATAAAACAGTTCAGCCAGGACTCTGCGCTGACCTCAATAAAGCTCATCAGCCCTGAAAAACCCATGGCGTCAAACAGCAAAATAAACTCAAGGCAGCGCGTGGCAATAATCGCCGAGGCTGCAATCATGACGGGAACAGGGATAAATGCCAGTTTCATACTTCCGTGTCGTGTCCTTTTCTTATTGTATTCAACGCCTGCCCCCCTGAAACATTCGGGCTGCATTGCGGCAGCCCGAAGGACAACGGAGATTAATTTCGCGCTGCGCGCTGGATGTCCTTAATTCTTTGCTTCTCGGCTCTGGACATAAACCACCAGGCAATCATCCCGATGATGCCCACCACCAGCAGGATGAGCGTCGCCAGTGCGTTGATTTCCGGGTTAACGCCCATGCGCACGCTGGCGAAGACCAGCATTGGCAAGGTCGTAGCGCCCGGCCCGGCGACAAAACTGGCGATAACCAGATCGTCGAGCGACAGCGTAAACGCCAGCAGCCAGCCGGAAATCAGCGCGGGCAGGATCATCGGCAGCGTAATGATGAAGAAGACTTTCACTGGCGCAGCGCCTAAATCCATCGCGGCTTCTTCAATGGAACGATCCAGTTCACGTAATCTCGCCGACACCACCACCGCCACATACGCACTACAAAACGTCACATGCGCCAGCCAGATGGTGAACATGCCGCGCTCAGCCGGCCAGCCAAAAGCGTGCCCCATCGCCACAAACAGCAACAGCAGCGCCAGACCGGTAATCACATCCGGCATAACCAGCGGCGCTGTCAGCATAAACGCAAAACCCGTCGAGCCACGAAAACGCCGGAATCGCACCATCACCACCGCCGCCAGCGTACCGACAATCACCGCCATGGTGGCGGCTGCGGTAGCAATCGTCAGGCTCATGCCCACCGCGCTAATCATCGCAGAATCATGGAAAAGCTGAGTATACCAGCGGGTAGACCAGCCCGCCCAGACCGTAACAAGCTTGGAACTGTTAAACGAATAAATAACCAGCATCAGCATCGGCGCATACAAAAACGTAAAGCCGAGCACCAGAATAAGAATTCGCCAAGGCGAACGAACAACCGGTAACTGATTCATTCTTTGTCTCCCAGCTCTTTGTTTTGGTATTTCTGGAACCACAGGATCGGCATGATCAGCAGCAACAGCATAACCACCGCCACCGCAGACGCCACCGGCCAGTCGCGGTTGTTGAAGAATTCCTGCCACAAGACGCGCCCGATCATGTTGCTGTCCGGGCCGCCGAGCAGTTCCGGGATCACGTACTCGCCGACTGCCGGAATAAAGACCAGCATGGAACCGGCAATAATCCCGCCTTTGGTCAGCGGCATGATCACTTTGAAGAAGGTTTTCATCGGCCGTGCACCGAGATCGGACGCCGCTTCCACCAGCGAGTAATCCATTCGGGTCAGCGCGGTGTAAATCGGCAGGATCATAAACGGCAGATACGAGTACACAATCCCGATATAGACCGCCAGATTGGTGTGCAAAATCACCAGCGGCTGGTCGATGACATGCATCCAGAGCAGCACGTTGTTCAGCACGCCGTTATCTTTGAGAATGCCAATCCAGGCGTAGACGCGGATCAGGAATGAGGTCCACGACGGCAGGATCACCAGCAACAGCAAAATGTTGCGCATGGATTTGCTGCTGTGCGCCACGGCCCAGGCCAGCGGATAACCGATCAGCAGACACAGAATCGTGGAAATCGCAGCCACTTCCAGCGATTGCAGATAGGCATCGATGTACAGCGGATCCTGCGTGAGGCCGATGTAGTTACCGATATTGAGCGCAATATCCAGCATACCGTCTGTCCATGTCACCAGATCGGTATACGGCGGAATGGCGCGCGCCATCTCGGCGAAACTGATTTTGAACACAATCAGGAACGGCAATAAAAACAGCAGCAGGAACCACACCAGCGGCAATAAAATCACCAGCTTGCGGCCATGACGTTGTTGCAGGCGTCCGATCAGGGCTTTGGCTCCACCCGGAGGTTTAGCGGTCGTCACTTCAGAAATCACAGACATCGTCGTCTCCTTAAACCGTCAGCACAACACAACTGTCGGCTTCCCAGCACAGACGCACTTCGTCGCCCCAGGTCGGCATGCCTTTGCGGAAACGGTGACCGTTCTGCAATTGCGCCGTGATCATCTGACCGCTGTGTAACTTGACGTGATAAATCGACAAATCGCCCAGATACGCGATATTCACGACTTCACCCACCGCAAAGTTGCAACCGTCTTCCGGCACGTCTTCGCTGAGCATGATTTTTTCCGGACGCAGTGCGACAAATACCGGCACGCCGTCCACCACAGAGACATCCGCATCGACTTTCAGCGGATGCATAAGCCCCGGCGACGTCAGCACTAACGCATCATCCAGACGTTCTTTCAGCACGCCTTCAAACACGTTCACCGAACCGATAAATTCGGCGCTGAAGCGGCTGGTCGGGTGCTCGTAAATTTCTTCCGGTTCGCCGATTTGCACAAATTTGCCACGGTTCATGATGGCGATACGCCCCGCCATGGTCATGGCTTCTTCCTGATCGTGCGTCACCATCACGCAGGTCGCGCCGACGCGCTCGAGAATATCGACTACTTCGAGTTGCATACGGTCACGCAGTTTTTTATCCAGCGCGCCCATTGGTTCATCGAGCAGCAATAATTTTGGCCGTTTCGCCAGACTGCGGGCTAATGCCACGCGCTGACGCTGACCGCCGGAAAGCTGATGCGGCTTACGTTTGGCAAACTCCTGCATGTGAACCAGCGTCAGCATTTCTGCCACGCGGCTTTTGATTTCCGCCGACGGCAATTTGTCCTGCTTGAGCCCGAACGCGATGTTTTGTTCAACCGTCATGTGCGGGAACAGCGCGTAGGACTGGAACATCATGTTGATCGGACGCTGATACGGCGGCACATGCGAGAGATCCACGCCATCGAGCACAATCTGCCCCTGCGTGGGCTGCTCAAAACCGGCGAGCATACGCAACAGTGTTGATTTCCCACAGCCGGACGCGCCGAGCAGTGCAAAAATCTCCCCTTTGTAGATGGTCAGGCTGACATCATCCACGGCGGCCTGACCGTCAAAAGATTTGGTTAAATTGCGGATCTCCAGTAAAGGCGTGAAACCTTTCTGGGACTTAGGCTGAGGGCGGGAATGGCGTCGTTCACTCAGAGAAATCTCCGGTATCAAAATGAAGCTGTATCAAATAAGCATAACAGTCAGGGGAAAAGTGCCTGATTTCTATGCCCAAAAGCGGCCTGAAACAAAATGCCAGCGGCCCCGCAGTGAATATGCGGAGCCGCTAACGTAATACTCAAAATCATTCTGGTTGCATCAAGGCGGCAAGTGAGCAAGTCCCCGGGAGCTGACACAAGTCAGTGACCGGGGCGCGTTCACGCAGCCAACGCAGAGGCGACCTGAAGGATGAAGAGTATTTACTTACCCGTTTTTACCTTGGTCCACGAGCGTGTAATTACGCGGTCAATCTTCGGATCCTGAACTTTCAGGCTGAAGAGTTTGGCCTGCACATCTGCCGGCGGATAAATGCCAGGGTTATTGCGCACATTTTCATTCACCAGAGGCGTTGCCGCTTTGTTGCCGCTCGCGTAGTAAACAGTGTTACTGATTTGCGCGATCACTTTCGGTTCCATCAGGTAGTTCAGGAACTGGTAAGCTTCGTCGAGGTTTTTCGCATCCGCCGGAATGGCGAAGACGTCGAAGAACGCCAGCGCGCCTTCTTTTGGAATGCTGTACGCCACGTTCACGCCGTTTTTCGCTTCTTTGGCGCGGTTAGACGCCTGCATCACATCGCCCGCCCAGCCAATCGCCACACAGATGTCGCCGTTGGCCAGATCGTTGATGTACTGAGAAGAGTGGAAATAACGGATATTCGGACGGAGTTTCAGCAACAAATCGTTTGCGGCACCGGTGTAATCCGAGGCTTTGGTGCTGTTCGGATCCAGGTGCAGATAGTTGAGCACGGTGGCGTAAATTTCCGCCGGTGCGTCGAGGAATGACACGCCGCAGCTTTTCAGTTTCTCTAAGTTTTCAGGTTTAAGCACCAGATCCCAGCTGTCTACCGGCGCATCTTTACCCAGCACGGCTTTCACTTTATCGACGTTATAGCCGATGCCGGTGGTCGCCCAGAGATAAGGAATTGCGTATTTGTTACCCGGATCATGCTGTGCCACCATTTTGAGCAAATCAGGATCGAGATTTTTGTAGTTTGGCAGTTTGCTCTTATCCAGCGGCTGGAATACGCCTGCGGACAACTGGCGCTCAAGGAAACTGGCTGACGGCACGACCAGATCGAAGCCGGTGCTTCCTGCCATCAGTTTGCCTTCCAGCACTTCGTTGGAGTCAAACACGTCGTAAACCACTTTAATGCCGGTTTCCTTCTGGAAATCTAGCACGGTGTTTGGCGCGATATAATCGGACCAGTTATAGATATGCAGCGTTTTCTCTTCCGCAGACGCTGTGACGGACGCGGCCATAACCAGACCGGCGACAACACCCGATAACCACTTTTTACGCAGGGTGAACATCCGTTACTACCTCCAAGACAGGGGAATATAAATTGAATTTGTATCATTCAGACTGATACAAAACCTTTCACACGAAAGCCAACATGAGCCTGCCAATATGCATAGACATTCAACGTTGACGCATACGCTGCCTGCGAATTAACCGTTTGGTTTTACGACGTAATCACGCGTGGTGCAGAGTCAGAAGCATAGCGCCTGCAACCCCCCTGTACCAGCCTCCTGAGACAAAACCGGCGTTTATCGATTAATTATGCAGATTTAGTCTATACCGTCTGGCATTTTGGCTTTTAACAAAGTGAAATATCTGGCAACACAGGCACAAACGCAGCATAACTTATGGCGAAAGCGAATAAAGGCAGCGGAGCCGCAATAAGCACGGCTCGCAGGAAAGAATCTTCAGAGGGCGTAAAACGACAAACGGGGTTTAGTGCAACAAAGGCAGGTTCACGGAAATGGCCGGAGAGCCTTCTTCATCATCGCCAAGGAACAGCAGATCATTGGCGTGGGCTTCAAGAATAATCATCGACATCTGCTCTTCGGCCTGTTGCAGGAAGAAGGCAAATTGCTCTTCAGTGACACCCACGGCGATCGTCAGCGACTGGCAAACAATCAGCTTCGGCAGGTTGTCATCCTGAATATCAACAAAGGCCTTGATGGTCAGCGAGCTGGCGTTAATCGAGCTCAGATCAGCCACCAGCGGGATCAGCGCCGTTGGTTTTACTTCGGCCAGCGCGGAGAACAAAATGACGTTATCCACGATATCGAGTTTGGCATCAAAAATGCCATCAAAATTCTGCATATGCGGCAAATGAAGAGCCTGACAAGAATCACACTCGAAAAAAGAAATGCCCAGCTGATCCAGCCAGCGCCGCAGCAGCGCCAAATCAGGGACGATGAGCGAATCCATAGAATGCCTCATAAGTTCAAAACAACGAGAATAACCACGCCTTCGCAACACCCGCAGCGTTACGAAGGGGGTCATAGCTTACGGAATATTGCCGGACAGCGCTACGACCAAAGGCCGTTTGATGCACATTAGTCCCGGTAAATAAGATTTAGCCGCCAGATTTGAGCCGGAATCCCGGCTTCGCCCGCTGTTCGATGTAATCAATCATCATGCCCGCGATATCCAGGCCGGTTGTGGTTTCGATACCTTCCAGCCCCGGCGAAGCGTTGACTTCCATCACCAGCGGGCCACGGTGCGCACGCAAAATATCCACCCCGGCGACGTCCAGCCCCAGCGTCAGTGCGGCTTTCACTGCAATTTCTTTCTCTTCCGGCGTGATTTTGACGTTGGTCGCGGTTCCGCCGCGATGAAGATTGGAACGGAAATCGCCCGGTTTAGCCTGACGTTCAATCGCCGCCACCACGCGTTTACCCACCACCAGACAGCGGATGTCGCGCCCTTCGGCTTCGCGGATATATTCCTGAACCAGAATGTGCGCATTCAGCCCGCGGAAGGCGTCAATCACGCTTTCCGCCGCCTGACGGGTTTCCGCCAGCACCACGCCGATGCCCTGCGTGCCTTCGACCAGTTTCACCACCAGCGGCGCACCGCCGACCAGCGCGATCAAATCCGACGTATCGTCCGGCGCATTGGCAAAGCCGGTAATCGGCAAATCGATGCCTTCCCGCGCCAGAATCTGCATGGAACGCAACTTATCGCGCGCGCGGGTAATCGCCACGGATTCATTGAGAGGAAAACTCCCCAGCATTTCAAACTGGCGCAGCACGGCGGTACCGTAAAACGTAATGGCGGAACCGATGCGCGGGATCACGGCGTCATACTTCTCCAGCTGACGCCCGCGATAATGCACGCTCGGCGCGGCCGGATTGATGTTCATATAGCAGGAAAGCGGATCGATAATGTCGATCTCATGCCCGCGGGCTTCTGCGGCTTCCCGCAGCCGTTTACACGAATACAAAGACCCGTCACGGGAAAGAATTGCAATCTTCATCCGACACTCCGTCGCCGATTAGCGTGTTGCCCAACCTTGCTTATGTAATGCGTCCAGCATAAACGGACGCTGTTCCTTTTTCAGGGTACGGATAATCAGCGCGCTCCAGGTATCGTGACGCGCATTGCTGTCGCGTTGCAGATAATACGCGCTGAGTTCTTCGTCATATTGCGCCAGACGTTCTTTATCCAGCGGCTGATAGTTGTTTTCATGAACCAGCATAGACTGCGGCATACGCGGCTTGACCTGATGATCCTGTGCCGGAGTCCCGATACAAAAACCGAACAACGGCATCACAAATTTCGGCAATTTCAGCAGCGCGACAACGTCTTCTACCTGATTACGGATCCCACCGATGAACACGCCGCCCAGCCCGAGTGATTCAGCCGCGATCATGGCGTTTTGCGCCATCAGTGCGGTATCCACGCAGCCGAGCAGTAACTGTTCCGCCAGCCCCAGTTGTGCTTCCGGGTTAATCTGCAAATTGCGGTTGAAATCGGCACAAAACACCCAAAATTCAGCGGCACTGGCCACGTATTGCTGGCCACCGGTGTACTGCACTAATTTTTCACGCAGCGCCGGATCGGTCACACGAATAATCGAAGAACACTGCAAAAAGCTGGAAGTCGAGGCAGATTGCGCGGCAGCAATGATCGCCTCACGCTGTTCGTCGGATACCGGCTGGCCGGTAAAAGAACGGATAGAACGGTGTGAACGCAGAAGATCAATAGTCGGCGTCATTTAAAAATTCCTGAACGGATGAAAAGGCGGAAACAGATCCTGCAATCATTCATGCTGTGCGCCCTGTTTGCAAGGCTTGTGACACCAAATGCTGTAACAATGTGCAGGGACGAAAAAGGCCTGATTCTTCATTTAGATAGGCAGAAGGTATCAGACCGACAGGTAATTCCTGCTTTTTTTTATGGTTTGCAACAGGCATAGTAGCGACATCAAAAAGGTGATGCGCTTAACAAAAATAGTCACTCCCCTTTCATTTATCTCGCTGGCATTAACAAAGGAGTCTCCATGTTTGCAGTAATTTTCGGGCGTCCTGGCTGTCCTTATTGTGTACGTGCAAAAGAGTTGGCTGAAAAACTGACTGAAGAACGTGATGATTTCAACTTCCGCTACATCGATATCCACGCGGAAGGCATCTCTAAAGCTGACCTGGAAAAAACCGTGGGTAAGCCGGTTGAAACCGTTCCGCAGATCTTCCTTGATCAGAAACACATTGGCGGCTTCACTGATTTTGAAGCCTATGCCAAAGAACATCTGGCTCTGTTCAGCAACTAAGTGGTTCTGAACTCAGCAAAAAGGCGCTCAGTGAGCGCCTTTTTTTATGGCATCGAAACGGATTAGCGGTGCTGTTTAAACTGTTTATAGGCAGTAAAAAGCAGCTGTATCAGCATCGCGCCCAGCACACACCAGAATATTGCACTGGTTGCGTAAGCCACTTCCTGCACCAGCGGGCGCACACGCGGGTAAAATGCCATGCGCAGCAATGTGCAGACAGGTACTGAAATCAGCGCGCCAAGAAAAGAGGAAACTATCGCTGAATCGCGATAAAAAAGCCCGGTCAGCAGACCCGGCAATAAAAATAACAGCAGCCCGTATTCCGGACCCGGTGTTATATCCCTAACCGCTATCCAGCTATTTTTTAACGAAATAAAAATTATGATAAACATAATGCAACAAAATAGCGGAGCTATTAACTTTCGCAAAAATGCCATCTGACTTCCTCCTTAAAGTTGGCGAGATTTACAGGCCTTATGTACTGCATGTAATGCGGTCATTTTTACCTGACAGAGCCTTGCCGGCTCACTTCCCTGACGCGTTCCGCAATCCCGCGAAACACAAAAAAAGCGTTCAGTTGATTTATACGGGCTTTTCTCTGGCTGAACAGACGTTCTGTGACTAAAATGACGCCCGAATCCTGCTTTTCTATTTCACTGTTTGAGAAATAAAGGTGTTTTAAAAAGTAGGAATTTTCTGGATCTGAATTTATCCTTTACATTCTCCTATATCAAGAATTTGTTGGTAAACAATAAGTTATCCTTGTGAACATAAACGTCGCTAGTTTGTTAAACGGGAATTACATCCTGTTATTATTTGTGGTTTTGGCACTGGGCTTGTGCCTGGGGAAAATTCGCCTGGGTTCCGTTCAGCTCGGAAATTCTATTGGCGTATTAGTGGTTTCGCTGCTTTTAGGCCAGCAACATTTCAGCATTAACACCGAAGCACTCAACCTCGGGTTCATGCTGTTTATTTTTTGTGTGGGTGTCGAAGCCGGTCCTAACTTTTTTTCAATTTTCTTCCGGGATGGCAAAAATTATCTGATGCTGGCGCTGGTCATGGTCGGCAGCGCGATGCTTCTTGCGCTCGGACTGGGCAAGTTTTTCGGCTGGGACATCGGTCTCACCGCCGGTATGCTCGCCGGATCCATGACATCCACACCGGTTCTGGTGGGCGCGGGCGATACCCTGCGCAATACCCTCGCGGGCAGTAATACGCTCAGCCCCGCACTGGATAACCTGAGCCTCGGCTACGCGCTGACGTACCTGATCGGGCTGGTCAGCCTGATCTTCGGCGCACGCTATTTGCCGAAACTCCAACATCAGGATCTCCCGACCAGTGCGCAGCAGATTGCCCGTGAACGTGGTCTGGATACGGACAGCAAGCGCAAAGTCTATCTTCCGGTGATCCGCGCCTATCGCGTCGGGCAGGAGCTGGTCGCCTGGGCGGATGGCAAAAACCTGCGTGAACTGGGCATTTACCGCCAGACAGGTTGCTATATCGAACGTATCCGCCGCAATGGAATTCTGGCGACACCGGACGGTGATGCGGTATTGCAGGTCGGCGATGAAATCTCGCTGGTCGGTTATCCGGACGCGCATTCACGCCTTGATCCGAGTTTCCGTAACGGGAAAGAAGTTTTCGACCGTGACCTGCTCGATATGCGCATCGTGACGGAAGAAGTGGTGGTGAAAAACAATCACGCGGTCGGCAAACGGCTGAGCCAGCTCAATCTGACCGATCAGGGTTGCTTCCTTAACCGCGTGATCCGCAGCCAGATTGAAATGCCTATCGACGACAGCATCGTGCTCAACAAAGGCGATGTGTTGCAGGTCAGCGGCGACGCACGCCGCGTGAAAAGCGTGGCAGAGCGCATCGGCTTTATCTCCGTCCACAGCCAGCTCACCGATTTGCTCGCCTTCTGCGCCTTCTTCATCGTTGGCCTGATGATCGGACTGATCACCTTCCAGTTCAAGAGCTTCAGCTTCGGAATTGGTAACGCTGCGGGCCTGCTGTTCGCCGGTATCATGCTCGGCTTCCTGCGCGCCAACCACCCTACTTTCGGCTACATCCCGCAGGGTGCACTGAATATGGTGAAAGAGTTCGGCCTGATGGTCTTTATGGCAGGCGTCGGCCTGAGCGCCGGGGCGGGGATCAACAACGGCCTTGGCGCAGTCGGCGGACAAATGTTGCTGTCCGGCCTGATCGTGAGCCTGGTACCGGTGGTGATTTGCTTCATCTTTGGTGCCTACGTTCTGCGCATGAACCGGGCATTATTGTTCGGTGCCATCATGGGCGCACGCACCTGCGCACCGGCCATGGAAATCATCAGCGACACGGCCCGCAGCAACATTCCGGCACTGGGTTATGCAGGAACCTACGCAATTGCTAACGTATTACTGACACTCGCGGGGACGCTGATCGTCATCATCTGGCCTGGAGCCTGACGTAACTACTTGATCAGTAATGTGGCAAAAAAAAATCAATATTTTTTTTATATTTTTGCCACATTGCGCGAACTTTTGAAGTGGAGCGAAGTCTTAATTAGTGCCACTGCTTTTCTTTGAAGTCCCCAAATTTGGAGAGCCCGTCAATCCCGCCTTTTTAGGTTCAAGATTGTCGGGTTTTTTCTTTTCTGAAAAATAAAAATTTTTCGCTAATTCTCAATCACCCGTAACAACGTTCCGTCGATATCAATCAGCGCACCCATTTTTAATCCCCATGGCTGCATTTCTGGCAGATGGACGCATGGGCGCGTTGTTCTGTCCTGCCCTATTCCGGCGGCTATAAACTCATCAAAAATGGCATCCGCATCATCCACGCGCAGGCAGCAGCTGAACCAGCTGGTGAGCGGGTCGAGATCAACGTGCAGGAAAAACTCCAGCGTGATGCTGCCGCGGCTCATGATGAGCCAGCTGTCGTCGATATAGCCGGTAGTAAAACCAAAACTGCTGTAAAAGCGTTGAGTCTCTGCGAAATCACGGGAGGGAAGATTGGGTGTAGCGTGATCAGTCATTGGCGGCTCTCCGTCGTCGGATACGAACTTCACGTGCCGGAATAATGCCTGAACGAAAACACAGGGGAAAGCGCGGGGGATAAGATTTTGTGAGAAAGGTCATCTCCCGCCTTTCAGCGGGAGATTCAGACACGAGAGACGCAGATGCCCTCAACTTTGAGGGCAGCGTCGGTTTATCAGAACTGATAAACCAGGCCTACGGCCACAACGTCGTCGGTATTGATGCCAGCATCGCGGGTCAGGCGGGTGTCATCCATCAGGTTAATTTTGTAATCCACGTAGGTCAGCATGTTTTTGTTGAAGAAGTAAGACGCACCGATATCAACATATTTGGTCAGGTTCTGGTTGCTGTAACCTGGGACATTACGTGCGTGAGACTGCACGTAGGCAACAGACGGACGCAGACCGAAATCGAACTGGTACTGTGCCACAGCTTCGAAGTTTTGCGCTTTATCTGCATAACCGTAAGCGGTGCTGCCTGCTTTACCAAAGCGGTTGGCGTTGTAGCTTTGGGTGTACATCGCCGCCAGGTAGATATTGTTCGCGTCATATTTCAGGCCGCCGCTGTACGCGGTAGCTTTGTCGCCGTTACCAATGATTGCCGGGTTGTTACGACCGTTCTGCTCGTTGGTACGGTCAGAAGCCATCATTGCTGCAGCCGCGCTGAAGCCTTCGCCCAGGTCATAAGTCAGGGACATGCCGTAGCCGTCGCCGTTCTGCGCTAATACATCGCGACCATTGTTGGATTCAGTTGCGCTGCCGTTTTTGCCCTGATACTGAACGGCAACATCCAGACCGTCGACTGCGCCGAAGAAGCCTTTGTTACGGTAAGTCAGCACGCCGTTGGCACGCTGGAACATGAAGTTGTCCGCGCCATAGGTGTCGCCGCCGAATTCAGGCAGAACGTCGGTCCAGGCTGCGACGTCATACATCACGCCGTAGTTACGGCCGTAGTCCAGTGAACCCCACTGGCCAAATTTCAGACCCGCAAAACCGACACGGGTGAAATTGTTGTTATCAGCGCTTTCCGCAGAGTTCAGGGCTGCCTGATATTCCCACTCACCGTAACCGGTCAGTTCGTTATTAATCTGCGTTTCACCACGGAAGCCCAGACGCATATAAGACTGGTCGCCATCAGTGCTGTCATCGTTGGAGAAATAATGCAGACCGTCCACTTTACCGAACAGGTCGAGTTTGTTGCCGTCTTTATTATAGATTTCAGCAGCGCCGGCGGTGCCAGCCATCATCAGAGCGGGAATGACCAGAGAAAGTACGCGTAATTTCATCATCAATATCCTTGATTATTTATAAGCCGTCTAAAATGCCATCTGGCAAGTGTTATTATCCGGTTGCCGTGAAGTTATAACTTCCCTTCTTATGGCCCGGAATTGACGTGCGTAAAATTAAACGATGAGAAGTTTGGTTGCAACCTGTAAATATTTGAAATAAGTTTCGTTTGGAAAACGTTTATATGAATATCACACAACCCATTGTAATATTTTCATTTAAAAACAACCAATTAGGGTGGAATAATAGAGTATTTTAATTATAGTTAATTACAGAAACTATTCTGAATCGAAGTGATAATATCCACTTTTGGCAGAGTCAGCAGGCAAATTTGCCCGTCAAATTAAAGATATTCTGTGTAAGGTTTTGTATATTCCAGTGAGATAATTCACCTTCTGGTTAATAAAAAACCACCAAGATGGTGGCTTTTTAAACATCAATTCCGTGCGGGAGTTTACATAATTCGTTCGAGGCGCTGACCCTTACCGCCTAAACGTCCGTCAGTCTGATTCCACTCTTTTTCATATGCCTGATACGCAAATACAAATGCCTGATGGCCGTCTTCAAATATCTGATCAGGACGTTTATGCCAGCCGGAATACGCGTCATAACGCAATATTTCAAAGCCTTCTTCGGCCGGATGAATAAGGTAGGTGTAATGCTCACAAAACTCCGGCGCATAGGGAATATCTTCCCCGGCTTCGAGCGTGATAAACAGACCGCCAAGACGTAATTTAATCATTGATATCCTTTTTCATGATCCACAATGGAGTGGTTTGCGTTGCCGTGACATAGGCCGTCCCGGCGACCTGATGCATGCCCTGACGCTGATAAAATCCGATAGCCGGGAGGTTACTTTGCAAAACCGTCAGCCACAAGCACGGTTGTCCGTTTTCACGGGCTGCGGTTTCCACGGCATCAAACAGGATTGCGCCCAGCCCGCGCGCCCGACTTTGGGGTTTGAAATACAGTTTGCACAACTTCGCCCCATGCCCTTCTGCCCCCTCAAGAGGCTGATCGAACTGTACTTTGGCAAAACCGACCGCTTCCCCCTGTTCCTGTAACACCAGCCAGCGGTGATCCGGGCTCTCAAGCGTGTTCTGCATTTCTTCGTTGCTGAAATCATCGGCCAGAAACTGTTCCAGCTCGTCACTATTTTGCCACAGGTCGCCAAAATAGTGGCGATAGGTCTCACGGCCCAGCATTTGCAGTTCGTGCTGGTCGGCCTGCGTGGCCTGACGAATGTCCATTTTGCTGCTCTCCTGTCTGATTTTTACTACAATGTTCAGGCCAAAGTGGATTGGCAATGAAGATTATTTTTATAGGAGTCATGCATATGACGCAAAATATTTACGATGATCCGGCCTTTTTTGAAGGCTACGCGCAACTCGGACGTTCGCAGTTCGGGCTGGAAGGTGCGCCGGAATGGCCTTCACTCAAAGCGATGTTGCCTGATCTGCAAGGCGTGCACATCGTCGATCTGGGTTGTGGCTACGGCTGGTTTTGCCGTGCTGCGCACGATGCCGGTGCTGCGGAGGTTTTGGGGCTCGATGTTTCAGAGAAAATGCTCGAAAAAGCACGTTCTATGACCTGCGACAGCGCCATCCATTATGCGCATCAGGATCTTGAAAGCCTGACGCTGCCGGAAGCTTCTTTCGATCTGGCTTACAGCTCACTCACACTTCATTACATCGAAGCCCTGCCCGCGCTGCTGCGAACGGTATTTCACGCGCTCAAACCCGGCGGCAATTTTGTGTTCTCGGCTGAGCACCCGATCTATACCGCGCCTTCCAGCCCGTCCTGGTTGATCAAAGAAAGCGGACAAAAAACCTGGCCGGTCGAGGGTTATCAGCATGAAGGTAAACGCATCACAAACTGGTTTGCCGAAGGCGTGGTCAAGCAGCACCGCACGCTGGGGACGTACATTCGTCTGCTCATTGATGCGGGTTTTGTTATCCGTGAGCTTAATGAGTGGGGGCCGTCGGCGGAACAAATCTCTGCGCAACCGGCGCTGGCCGAAGAGGCTGAACGTCCGATGCTGTTCCTGATGTCTGTGCAAAAACCTCGCTAATCGTCTTCTCAGACACTTTTCCTTTCATTTTTTCAGTCAGGCAATTGCGCCGGGAGGCTCGTCCTCCCGCCTGCTTAAGGCTTCCTTAAGTTCTTCTCTTTACACTCTATTTCATCGCGAAACTATACCGCCGTTCAACGAATGCGGATATTCAGACGATACCCCCTTTACCTCACAGGCAGCACAAACTAACGTGGCATCCAGTTTTTTACCTGCTGTCAGTGGGTTAGCGGATTTTAATTTTTTGATGGCTATTTTGGCCTGTCTGATTGGCTTATCTATTTGGCCTATAAATACGAGGGTAGTTTTATGGAGCAACTGAATCATCTGGTGTTTTTATGGATCAATGCGACGCCCGATTCGCCGCACGCGCTGATCAGTCTGGCGACTTTTCTGGCCAATGACCTGATTATCATCGTCCCGCTTCTGATTGTCGGCCTCTGGCTTTGGGGGCAGCGCGACCAGATCGGCCAGCAGCGTGAACTGGTCAGTAAAACCACCATTGCGCTGCTCTTTGCGATGACGACGGCCAAAACGCTCTCGATGCTGTTCCCTCACGCACGCCCTTTCGTTGAAGGTTTTGGTTATAACTTCCTGCATCATGCGCCGGATGAGTCATTCCCCAGCGACCACGGCACAGCGATTTTCACTTTCGCGCTTTCATTCCTGTTCTGGCACCGTATCTGGTCGGGCGCGCTGCTGATGGTGACGGCCATCGCCATCGCGTGGTCACGTATTTATCTGGGCATTCACTGGCCGCTGGATATGCTGGGCGGATTACTGGTCGGCATGCTCGGTTGCCTTTTCGCGCAACTGTTGTGGAACCTCTTCGGTGAGCAGATTAACGCGATGATGTGCAAAGTGTACCGCTTCGGATTCGCCTTCCCGATTAAGAAAGGCTGGGTGCAGAACTGATTTCAGGCCGTTCAGGCATAAAAAAGCGAGGCTCAGTTGGGCCTCACTGCCGATTAATGAAGGTTCGGCCTATCAGCCCGGTCGCTTCGTAAAGATCCGGAAATATTCATCCTTTTCGGGTCTTTTTTGTGCTTTGCTCTGGCTTAGGGTCTTATCCTTCGTTTGAATCTGTCACTCGCATTTGAGCCGACGTGCGAAAACTGAGGGCAAACCTCATTTAATACACTAATTTATATAGCCATATTTTTCTGCACACCCTCTCTCCGGTATATCAATTTCATCGCCTACGGATGTAGCGAATATTTAACCCCTGCTTAATGCTTAATTCTTTGTGAACCCCCTCACAACGCACATTCCCTTTAACGTTTAACTTCCATCATCTTGTTGATTTGTTTGTATTTATTCCGTGAATAAAACGATAAATACCTCGCTTTCAAATCAATCATTCCACGGACGTTTTGCTTAAAAGGATTTACTCATGACCGGATTCCCTGCCGCCCGTCAGGGCGATAATACCGCCATCGGCGGCCCGATTGTTCAGGGCTCGCTCGGCGTGATGATTGGCGCACCTACCGGTGTGGCGTGCTCGGTTTGCCCCGGCGGGGTGTTGGAAGGCAGCCCCGTTAACCCATCCCTCGGTGCCAAAGTCCTGCCGGGCGAGACCGATATCGCACTGCCCGCTTCTTTGCCTTTCGTCCTTTCGCGTGCTTACAGCAGCTATAAAACCGATACGCCCGCGCCGGTCGGGATGTTCGGCCCCGGCTGGGCGGCGGCGGCGGATATCCGCCTGCAAATCCGCACCGACGAACTTATCCTCAACGACAATTCGGGGCGGAGCATTCATTTTCATCATCTTCCGCCGGGGCATATCGCCTTCAGCCACAGAGAAAATCTCTGGCTGGCACGCGGCGGTGCGGATAAGCAAAACGAGGCGCATCCGCTCAGCAAGCTCTGGCAGGCGCTGCCGGAGGAACTCCGCAACAGTCCGCATCATTATTTTGTGGCCAATGACGCCACCGGGCCGTGGTGGATTTTAGGCTGCGTGCAGTTACCCGAAACTGCGGAAGACGTATTGCCGCGTCCGCTGCCGTCTTCACATGTGCTTTTTGGTTTGTGCGACCGCTTTGGTCATCATCTTAATTATCATCGCGACGCCGAAGGCGAATTCGCCGGGCAGATTACCGGCGTCACCGACAGCTGCGGGCGGCGCTTTCGCCTTGAATTAGTCATGCTGCCGGATTTCAAACCCGCGCTGAACACTGGCTGGGGTTCTGATTGTGGCGTGCGGCTTTCCGCCGTCTGGCTGACGAAAGATTTAGCGTTTCCTGATTTACCTTTAAAACCGCTGGTGCGCTACGACTTCACGCCACGCGGCGAACTGAAAACCGTCTGTGACCGCGCGGGCGAAGTGGTTCGGGAGTTTGACTGGCACAGCGAAAACACCGGCCTGATGGTTGCCCATCGCTACGCCGGACGTCCGGCATCCCGCTACGTGTACGACGCGGACGGCAAAGTCATTTCGCAAGTCAATCCCGGTGGTCTGAGTTATCAGTTTGAATACTCCAAAAACCAGACACGTGTTACCGACAGCCTGGGGCGCTTACGCGTTTATCACTTCGAGGGTGAAAAGGGATTACGCCGCGTGGTCAGACTTGAACAGGCCGACGGCAGCGCTGTAGAGAGTAAATTTAATAACCGCGGCCAGCTGATATCCCAGACCGACGCTTCCGGGCGCATCACCGAATTTCATATCAACCCGGCCAGTGGCACGCTGGGCGCGATCCTGCATCCGGGCGGCGAAAAGCGCAGCCAGTTCAACTACAACAAACAAGGGCAGCTGGTTTGCAGCACCGCGCCCGACGGACGCCGCGTGAGCAGGGAATATGATGCACTGGGCCGTCTGACCGCTGACACCGACGCGCTGCACCAGACCCGCCGCTACCACTATGCAGACGATAAAAGCGCTTTGCCGTGCGCCACCGAAGACGCGGCGGGCGGGCGTCAGACGCTGGAATGGAACGCAGCCGGTTTGCTGGCCGCTTTCACCGACTGCTCCGGTTTCAAAACGACTTACCGCTATAACCGCGACGGTCAGCCGGTCGAAATCCTGCACGAAGAAGGAATGAAAACCCGCTTTGCGTACGATGCGCGCGGGCGTCGGATGTCGCGTGAGGACAGTGCGGGCGGGAAAACGGTTTGGGAATATAACGCCGCCGGAGACGTCATCACCGTCACCCGACCGGACGGCAGCCAGAGCACGCAAACCTATGACGAGCGCGGTAATCCAACCGCACAAAACGAAGGCGGGCTGACCCGTCAGACTGAGTTCGACAGCGCCGGAAGGCTGATGCGGCTGGTTAACGAAAACGGCGCTGACACGAAATTCAGCTACGACGTCATGGACCGGCTGATTCAGGAGGTTGCCTTTGACGGGCGCGTGCAGAGTTATCAGTACAACATCGCCGGTCAGCTAATCCGCAGCGACGATGCCGGGCTGATGACGCACTGGCATTACGATGATGAAGGCCAGCTTATCCGCCAGCAGCGCCCCGAAACGAACGACGGTCCGGACGACGTGCTCTGGCAGTATGACGCCGCCGGGCGCGTCACCGAAACCGCCCACCGCAGCGAAACCCATCTGGTCAGCGTGCGCTTTCAGTACGACGCGAATGACAACCTTAACGGCGAACGGCAGATAATCCGCAACGCCCACGGAGACCTGCTCTGGCAGCACACCGCGGTGCGCGGCTTCGACGTGCGCGGCTTTGAATCCGCCGTCCGCTACGACGGCCTGCCGGAAATCCGCTGGCAAACTTACGGCCCCGGCCATCTTCTGGGCGTAAAACTCGGCGATGACGTGCTGCTGGAAATCACCCGCGACAAACTTCACCGCGAAACCACCCGCCGGTTCAGCGACGGCTGGCAGAGTGAAAATACCTATTCACTCACCGGACAACTCGCCGCGCAGCACACGCCGGAGGTCGGCCATCCCAACCTGAAACGCCATTATCACTACAACACCGCCGGTCAGATGATGCAGATGACCAACGGCCTCGGTGACCACCATTACGCCTATACCCCGGCCGGACGACTGAACAGCGTCAGCTCGCCCGACGGTTTTCTCGCCACCTTCACAGACGCCGCCGGCAACCGCAACTGCACACATCCCGACCTGAACACGCCGCTGACCGACACGCTGCCGGTCTGGTATCACAACCGCATCCAGCGCGACGAGCGGTACATTTATGAACACGACAAATTTGGCAACCTGACGGAAAAACGCCCGTACCGCGCCGGCTGGCGGGAAGCGCCGCGCGGGGCTATCAGCCATTTTACCTATGACCAGGCGCACCGGCTGACGCGGCTGACAATGGAAGAGGACGGCCAGATTCAGACGCAGGCGCGCTATATCTATGACCCGCTCGGGCGGCGCGTCGGCAAGCACGTGACGCAACTCCATCCGCAGTCCGGCGAAACAGAAACCCAAAACATCTGGTTCGGCTGGGACGGCAACCGGCTGGTGCTGACCGAAAACCGCGACACTCAGCTGCACACGATTTATCACCCCAACAGCTTCGTCCCGCTGCTGCGCGCCGAACACGCCCGCATGGAGGACAGCCACCGCTCGCTGGCAGAAAAACTCGAAGAGGAAAACGGCAGCGCGTTGCCGACTGAACTGCATCTGCGCCTGAATGAAATCGAAAAGGACATCCGTAAAAACCACCTCAGCGACGACAATCAGCAGTGGCTGGACGCCGTCGGCCTGAAAGCCGAAAACCTCGCGCCGTGGCTCGACCCGATGCCGCAGGGCGAGGCGCTGAAAATTCACCTCTATCACTGCGACCATCTCGGCACACCCATTGCGCTGATCAACCACAAAACCAGCAAAGTGGAATGGAGCGCAGTGATGGACGTCTGGGGCAACGCGGTGGATATTTTCAACCCGTACAAACTGCGCCAGCCCATCAGAATGCAGGGCCAGCATTACGACGAAGAATCGGGGTTGCATTACAACCGGCACCGTTATTATGACCCGATGCAGGGAAGATATATTACGCAGGATCCGATTGGGTTAAGAGGGGGGTGGAATTTATATGCTTATGCTTTGGAACCAACGTCAGGCATAGATCCTGAGGGGCTTTCAGATCTTAAATTTAAAAGTTCAGGCGAGGCAGGGCTGCATGCTATGGACAAAATAAACTCAAAATCAGTACGGGAGAATAAAGAATATGGAGGTTTTGTTTGTAAAAAAGATAATGAGTACTTTTACACTAAAGCTATTACAAACAACGATCATGATGGTATAAACTTCTCGGGCGTCTCTTGCCCCCAAGGGGCAGATAAGGTAGGAACGTACCATACTCACGGCAATTACTCTGATGCGGAAGGAAATAAAACTTCAAAAGAAAACGATGCATATGACAGTTTACATTACTCGCCAAGAGACATAACAGGTGCAAGCATAGACTCCGTGGGAAGAAAAGAATTTGTTTGTTACTTAGCAACGCCTGACGGAAGTCGATGGGAATATAATACTAAAAAATCTGGAAATGGAGTTTCAAAAATAAAATGAAAAGGTCGGATTTTTTGATTTTCATACTATTTTTTGTAACAAACTCGGTTGCGAGTCAGATCATTTTAACAAATGATGAGACTTGGGCATGGGCTAATTCATGGGCTTTATTCCCCAAAAAAAATGAGGTAGATAGATTCAAAACATTGATTGAAAACAACCATGAGGTTGTTGAGGTGTTTTTTTTTGAAGATCGCCTTTCTCTGGAAAATGTTGATGTGATGGGAGGAGGTGGGGATGTATATTTATATGAGTGTATTAAAAAGAATCGAACATGTAAGTTGGTTAAGAAATCGTTAATGCGATAAGACAAAATTAGATCTATTTAAAAATTAGAGTAAAGGATATATTTAACTATCATCAATCAAGACGCTGAAAGATACAGGATATGATTATGAGTAGTGAACACTCAACGCGTCTAATTAAAAATATATTTCTATCAGCCTGCTATCTCTTGATAACGCTCGTTGCATTTAATTATCTTGCACTAAAAATTAGTGGAATTTCGTCGCTTTTACGATTGCTTTAATCACAGCGTTAACCGCGGTTGGGATGACATACTTCTTTAGCTGATTGTAGAAGACGAAAAACGGCCAGTCAGTTGCTTAACTGACTGGCCGTTTCTTGGTATCAGATTTCAAACGTTACAGGGCAGTTACTTGCCGAAAATGCTGCCAAACAGGCCGCTGATTTTCATCATCACGAAGTCCCAGATACGGCCAAAGAAGCCCGCTTCCTTCACTTCCTGCAACGCCACCAGCGGACGCTGTTCGATCACTTTACCGTCCAGACTGAAATCCACGGTTCCCACCACCTGATTTTTCGCCAGCGGTGCTTCAAGCTGCTTATTGGTCAGCGTGAAGCTGGCTTTCAGGTTTTTCAGCTGGCCTTTCGGCATGGTAATCGATGCGTTTTCAGCCACACCCAGCGGAACCATTTTTTCATCACCAAACCAGACACGCTGGCTGGTGAACGCATCACCGGCTTTAATCGGCGTCAGCGTTTCAAAGAAACGGAAACCCCAGGTCAGCAGACTTTCACTTTCACTAAAACGAATACGGTCACTCGGCGCGCCCATCACTACTGCAATCAGACGCATACCGGTTGAGTCACTGGCGGAAGACACCAGATTGTAGCCCGCGCCGGACGTGAAGCCGGTTTTGATACCGTCCACATTCAGATTCGAACTCCACAACAGGCGGTTGCGGTTGATCTGCTTGATGTGGTTGAAGGTGAATTCTTTCTCTTTATGCAGCGCGTATTCATCCGGCGTATCGCGGATCAGCGCCTGCGACAGCAACGCCATGTCCGTGGCGGACGTGTACTGCCCGTCCGCATCCAGCCCGTGAACGGTTTTGAAATGCGTGTTTTGCAGTTTCAGCTGTTCGCCGTAACGGTTCATCAGGTTCACGAAGGAATCCTGGCTGCCCGCCACATAATCGGCCAGCGCAATACTGGCGTCGTTACCCGACTGGATCACAATGCCTTTATTCAGCTCGGAAACCGGCACGCGGTCACCGGGTTTGAGGAACATCAGGGACGAGCCGCGCAGTACCGGATTGCCGGTTGCCCAGGCATCGTTGCCGACAGAAACCAGATCGTCGGATTTGATTTTGCCGGATTTTATGGCCTGCCCAACAACATAGCTGACCATGATTTTACTCAGGCTGGCCGGGTCGAGACGCGCATCGGGATTCGATTCAGTGAGGATCTTCCCGCTGTTGAAATCCATAAGCACCCAGGATTTGGCATTAATCTGTGGTGCGACGGGGCCGTTGTCCGCCTGAGCGGCAGGAAGCGCCAGCAGCATTACTCCACCGCCCAGCGCGTAAATGAAAGTCCGTTTGAATTGGGAAGAAATTGTCATAGGTATCAGCGCTTTTGTCCGGGTAACTGAAATTTATCTTATCTTTCAAACAGATTGTACAACTCTGTCTGACGTAAAACCTACTGCGTTCTGGGTCTGGAATAAACCTAAATAGTGTAAAGATCTTAAGAATAGTAGAATTTTCCACTGCTTGCGCAGATCCGGCTGGCGATATAAACAGCAGTCAGCACTTGACCAATCCATTCATGTGCGTCAGTTTGTGGTACGAATACATATAAAATATCTATAACAAGAAACGGCTTAATCGCAACGGTGCATCAACGATGGCGAACGAGCCGCAGGGGCAGAAATGGGACTGGTAATTAAGGCGCTGATTGGTGCGCTGGTCGTGATTTTGATCGGGGTGCTGTCCAAAACCCGCAATTATTATATCGCCGGGCTGGTTCCGCTTTTTCCTACGTTTGCCCTGATAGCCCACTACATTGTGGGCACGGAACGCAGTATCGAGGCGCTCCGAACCACGATTATTTTCGGCCTGTGGGCCGTGATCCCCTATATGGTCTACCTGATTTCACTCTATTTTCTCATCGGCTCGATGAAACTGCCTTACGCCTTGCTCTGCGCCGTCGTTTGCTGGTCGCTGGCGGCGTGGCTGCTGATAAGTATCTGGACGCGTTTTCACGCCTGACTTTTCACACCTGCGCGACTTGCAAACCGAAATCACGGATAAAAGCATCGTTTTCCCGCACCAGTTCGTCACGGATAAAATCGACAAACTGACTCAGCGCCGCCGAACGCCGCTTACCGGCGGGTGATTGCAGCTGCAACGTCCGCTGGCTCAGTTGTTCAATATTCACCGGTTTGACCCGCAGGTGGTCGCGCCGGGCTTTATACATAATGGAAAAATGGCTGCACGCGACAATCGCCCCCGGCGTTTGCACCATAAAATCGTAAAGCGCCGAAAAACGGTTACAGCTCACCGCAGGCTCGAGAAAAATTCCGCTCATCCGGCAAGACAAATCAAACAGCTGGCGGATGGTGCTGCCCTGCTCGTTCATCGCCAGCGGGTACGGATGCAAATCCGTCAGCAAAATGTCCTGTTCGGCCAGCGGATGATCCGGCCGCATCACCATGCGCACCGGCGCGGGAAAGGACGCCATGATATCCACGCCGCGCTCCGCCACCAGACTGAACTGCAACGCCAGTTCCACTTCGCCCTTGTGGATCATCTCCGACACTTCCACCGCCGTGCCGACGTTGAGATAAAACATCACGCCCGGATTAATCAGCCGAAAGCGCGAGAACAACTGCGGCAGCAAATCAAACGCCAGCCCGTCGGTGCAGCCCATACGGATCACGGTTCGCCTCACGGCGTTGAGTCCCTGAATTTCCGCAATCGCGTGTTCCATATCCATCATGCTTTTACGCACATGGTTTTCCAGGATCTGCCCGGCATCGTTGAGCACCATCCCGCGCGCGTGGCGTTCAAACAGCGGCGCGCCGATGCGCTCTTCCAGACGCTGGATCTGACGGCTGATGGCCGACACCGCCACATATAATTGCTTGCTCGCCGCGCTCAGCGAGCCGGTATTGGCTACCGCCAGAAAATAGCGAATCTCCGTACTTTGCATGACCGTATTGCCTCATCACTGTGCAGATGAGCATTACAATAAAAGCAACGCTAACTTGCAATTATTATTATTGTGGCAACGCTGACGCAGCGCTTAGAGTGAAACTGCTAAAAAAACCAACAATAAAATCACAAACACAACAAAAGCAGGATCCTCATGACAGCGGAAAATATCGTTGAACAGGCGTTAGCCTGGTTCGATCAGGGTGAATATCAGCGCACGCTGGCGCGCAGGGTGGCAATTGCCTCCGAAAGCCAGAGTCATCTGCGCGACGCCGAACTGGCGCGTTATCTCGATGATGAGATTAAACCGACACTCGCGGCGATGGGTTTCAGCCTGCTGAGCGTCGAAAATGCGTATGCCGCTAACCGTCCTTTTTTGATCGCCACCCGCATTGAAGACGATGCGTTGCCTACAATCCTGAGTTACGGCCACGGCGACGTGGTGTTCGGGGACGATGAAAACTGGCGCAGCGACTTATCACCGTGGGAACTCAAAGAAGACGGTGATCGCTGGTACGGACGCGGTAGCGCCGACAACAAAGGCCAGCACAGCATCAACATTGCCGCGCTGGAGCAAATCTACAAAGCGCGCGGCGGAAGCCTCGGTTTTAACTGCAAACTGCTGTTCGAAATGGGCGAAGAAATCAGCTCTCCGGGGCTGGCCGAACTTTGCCGTGAATATAAAGAACAGCTCAGCGCCGATATTTTCCTCGCCTCCGACGGCCCGCGCCTGAGCGCCGTGCGCCCTACGCTGTTCCTCGGTTCACGCGGCGCGGTGAATTTCCGTCTGACCATTAATGCCCGCGACAACGCCTATCACTCCGGAAACTGGGGCGGTCTGCTGACCAATCCGGGAACGCAACTGGCAAACGCACTGGCCTGTCTGGTGAATCAGCACGGCCAGTTGCAGGTTTCTGCGCTGAAACCGCCGGCAGTCAGTGACGCTATCCGTGAAATTCTCAGCGATGTGGAAGTTGGCGGCGGCAAAAACGATCCGCAGATTGACCTGAACTGGGGCGAAGAAGGCCTTACCCCCACCGAACGTCTTTATGCGTGGAATACGCTGGAAGTGCTGTCGTTCCTGACCGGCAATCCGCAGCGCCCGATGAACGCTATTCCCGGCTCGGCGACTGCGGTGTGTCAGCTGCGTTTTGTCGTCGGCACCGACTGGCAACATCTGGCAGACCACGTCCGTGCGCACCTTGATGCACACGGTTTCCCGCAGGTTGAGGTGGAATTTATGCGTGGCTCACCGGCCACCCGCTTCGACCCGACCGACCCGCTGGTGGACTGGGCGCTGAATATCATGCAAAAAACGACCGGTAAAAAACCCGCGTTGCTGCCGAACCTCGGCGGTTCACTGCCTAATGATGTCTTCGCCGATATTCTCGGTTTGCCGACGTTATGGGTGCCGCACTCTTATCCGGCCTGCGGTCAGCACGGCGTGAACGAACACATGCTGATTTCCGTCGCGCGCGAAGGGCTGGCGATCATGACCCATTTGTTGTGGGATCTCGGCGAAAACGGCGCAGCTGTGCTTGCCCGCCACCACGCTCATACCGGAGGTGCGCAATGAGCCTGTTAAGCGCCCGTTCCTCATCCGTCAGCAACACGGCAGAAAAACCGAGTCTGATGAAAACCCTTTTTGCGACCTGTATCGGCAACGCGCTGGAGTGGTTTGATATCGCGATTTATGGCTTTTTCGCCAGCTATATTGCCCATGCGTATTTCCCGACCGCCGATCCGACCGTCTCGCTGTTGCTGGCGTTCGGCAGCTTCGGCGTTTCATTCCTGATCCGGCCGCTCGGCGCAATCGTTCTCGGTGCGTATGCCGACAAGCACGGGCGTAAAGCGTCGCTGCTGATGTCCATCAGCCTGATGATGATTGGCGGTTTAATCATTGTGATCACGCCGTCTTACGCCACACTCGGCATGGCCGCACCGCTGCTGATCCTGGTAGCACGCCTGATTCAGGGCTTCTCGGCGGGGGGTGAATTCGGCAGCTCCACGGCGTTTCTGGTGGAACATTTCCCTGAGCGCAAAGCGTTTATCGCCAGCTGGCAGTTCGCCACGCAGGGCGCGAGCACCTTGCTGGCCTCGGCGTTTGGTCTGGGTTTGTCTGCCCTTCTGAGTGAAACCCAGTTGCAGGAATGGGGATGGCGCATTCCGTTTATTTTCGGTCTGCTGATTGGCCCGGTCGGTTTGTATATCCGCCGCCATATCAAAGAATCGGAAAGCTTCAGCAAAGCCGAGAAAACCGCGTCGCCGCTGAAAGAAATTGTGCGTTCGCAGAAAGGCCTGTTCTTCACGGCCATCGGCCTGATGGTGGTTTCCACCGCCATCAACTACATGCTGAACTACGTGCCGACCTACGCCACGAAAACGCTGCACCTGCCAGCCTCGGCAGGCTTTAGCGCCACATTATCAGCGGGGATTATCCTGACCGTCGTCACGCCCATTATGGGGCTGTGGGCGGAGAAAATCGGGCGTCTGCCGCTGATGTGGGGCTCGCTTATCCTGCTGTTGCTGACCATTTATCCGGCGTTCTGGCTGATGCTGCAATACACGTCGGCGCTGTCATTACTGCTGCTGATAAGCTGGCTGGCGTTGCTGAAATCGGTGTATTTCTCCACCGTGCCGTCAATGATGGCGGATTTGTTCCCGATCACCACCCGCGCCAGCGGCATGGCCATCAGCTACAACGTCGCAGTCACCGTGTTCGGCGGCTTTGCGCCGTTCATCTGTACCCTGCTGATTTCCGCCACCGGCAGCAGCCTGGCACCGGGTTACTACCTGATGATGGTCGCTCTGCTCAGCGTATGGGCTTTGTTTAAAGCGCAGAAAACCCAGCGCTGATTTTTCGTCATCTCACTCAGCGGCAGGAGATCTGTCGCTGAGTGTTACGTTTAACCTTTCGCAAAACCCCTTCACCTGCCCTATAGTCATTGCCATTGTGCTGGCTAACGTTCTGTTTATTTACCCTTTTACGGCGAGGAGTTCTGAATGATCACCCTGTGGGGCCGCGATAACTCAACTAACGTGAAAAAAGTGCTGTGGTTGCTGGATGAACTGAAACTGCCTTTCCAGCAAATTAACGCCGGGGGCGCTTTTGGCAAAAACCATGAGCCGCTTTATCTGTCACTGAATCCGAACGGGCTGGTGCCCTGCATACAGGACGATGATTTTGTCTTGTGGGAATCGAATGCCATTTTGCGTTACCTCGCCGAACGCGCAGGGAATGAGGCGTTCTGGCCTTCGGATCTGCGGGCACGCGCCAGCGCGGATAAATGGCTGGACTGGACCGCAAACAGTCTGACCATTCCTTTCCGTCAGGTGTTTCTGACGCTGGTTCGCGTTCCCGAACCGGAGCGCGACATGAATCTGGTGGCTACCGGCATGGCGGCATTTGAAAAACATTGGACGATTGTCGATAAGGTGCTGGCGAAGCAGGAATGGTTGTCAGGCAATCATTTCGGGCTCGGGGATATCCCGCTGGCGATCTATGCCTACGCCTGGTACGGATTGAATATTGAACGTCAGGCTCATCCGAATGTGGAGCGCTGGTATAAACAAATCACGCAGCGCCCGGATTTCCAGAAACGCGTGATGATCCCGCTGACCTAGCAACGTTTTAAACACAAAAGGCGTGCCCGCAACGGCACGCTTTTTTTCATTTTCCTGCGGTCAAATCCCCGGCGACACCTTCAGCAGCTTCCCGTTACTTTCATCCGTCAGCACATACACAAATCCGTCCGGGCCGCCGCGCTCAGAGATCAGCGGCCTATAACTAACAGGAATAACGACTGCCTTAAATATACTAACAGCAAGGCATTCCTTCCTTGTTAACATACCGGTAAACTCCCTTCTTGCAATGGACGTCCAGACAGACGGACTTCCAAACATCCTCAATTTGGTCCGTTCTTTTTTGTTCCGAATTTTTTTGCCAAAAACACCGGTGAAACACACATCGCACCTGACGACGGAGTTGTTAAATAATGAAAAAAATATCCGCATCCCTGCTGGTTCTCAGCCTGTTCTCCGCCCTGCCCGCGTTTGCCGCTGATGCCCAACTGGCACCGGTTCCGGCTGCGATTGCACAACACAGCGGCCCGGTGCGTATTGCCGTCATCCGTAACCTGGGCTCCGACGATAACACCACGCAATTTCTGGCCGGTGCCATCAAACAAGGCCACGCGCTGGGCTTTAAAGTCGATACGTTCCTGAGTAACGGCGACGACGCCAAGTTCCAGGATTTCGTGAACCAGGCCATCAGCCAGAAGTACGACGGGATTATCCTGTCACAGGGTCGCGGCCCTTATTCTGAAGCGCTGGCAAAACGCATTGTCGCTGCGGGCATCGCGGTTTCCGCCTTTGATACCGAGGTGCCGGATACCCTTCCGGGCGTCACCGTCACCCGTCAGGACGATGCGTCTCTGGCAAAAGCCTCCGTCGGCCAGCTGGTGAAAGATTTCAACGGTAAAGCCAACATCATCAAACTGTGGGTCGCCGGTTTCCCGCCAATGGAACGCCGCCAGAAAACCTACGAAGCCATCCTGAAAGAAAACCCGGGCATTCATCAGCTTGAGTCTATCGGCGCGGTATCTTCGGACGTTCAGGGTGATACGGCCAACAAAGTCGGGGCGATTCTGGCGAAGTATCCGAAAGGCCAGATTGATGCGATCTGGGGGTCATGGGATGCCTTCAGTCAGGGCGCTTACAAGGCGCTGAAAGAGAATAACCGTACCGAAATTAAACTCTACAGCATCGATGCTTCGAATCAGGATCTGCAACTGATGCGTGAGAAAGGCAGCCCGTGGCTGTTCACCGCGGCGGTGGATACACAGCTGATCGGTGCGGTAAACCTGCGCATTGTGGCGCTGAAAATTGCCGGTGAAAAAACGCCACAAAGCTACGAATTCCCGGCGCAGACTATTTCGCAATCCCTGCTGCTCAGCCAGCCGGAAGGCCTGAATGTCAGTGGTCTGAGTAAAATCATTCCGGGCTGGGGGAAATCAGAAGATTTCACCGCCCCCTGGTTTGCCACGCTGGAAGCAAAATACAAAAAGTAATTGCCTCAGACCTCCCGGAAACGGGAGGTTTTTTCTCCACTTTGCCGCTCAACATTTCCCCGTTTGCCCCCTGCGATCACAGAAATAAAGAAACATAATTTCAGAAGTAAAAATCTCAATAGCCGCAAGCGCTTACAACCGTTAAACCTGTACTCTCCCTTTTCATATGGACATTGAAGCAATGAGTACAGAAATCCTTTCGGTCAAGGAAAAGATTGGATATGGATTAGGCGATGCCGCCAGTCATATTATTTTCGATAATGTCATGCTGTACATGATGTTTTTCTACACTGACATTTTCGGCATCCCCGCCGGTTACGTCGGCACCATGTTCCTGCTGGCCCGCGCACTCGACGCTGTCTCTGACCCCTGCATGGGATTGCTGGCTGACCGCACGCGCACGCGCTGGGGCAAATTCCGCCCTTACGTCCTGTTTGGCGCGATCCCTTTCGGCATCGTGTGCGTCTTTACCTACACCACGCCTGAACTGAGCATGACCGGCAAAATGATTTACGCCGCCATCACCTACACCCTGCTCACACTGATGTATACCGTGGTCAACATCCCGTATTGCGCACTGGGCGGCGTGATCACCACCAACCCGACACAGCGTATTTCGCTGCAATCCTACCGCTTCGTGCTGGCAACAGCGGGCGGCATGCTGAGTACCGTGCTGATGATGCCGCTGGTTAAACTGATTGGCGGGGAAAATCAGGCGCTGGGCTATCAGGGCGGGATTGCCGTACTGGCCATTGTCGCGGCAGTTATGCTGGCAATCTGTTTTGCCACCACCAAAGAACGTATCGATCCGGGCAAACCAACTGGCACCATGCGCGAGGATTTACGCGACATCTGGCATAACGACCAGTGGCGCATTGTGGGCCTGCTGACCATTCTTAACATCATTTCTGTGGCGGTTCGCGGCGGTGCCATGATGTATTACGTCACCTATATTCTGGGCAATCCGATGCTGTTCGTCTGGTTCCTCGGCGTCTATTCCGTCGGCAACCTGTTTGGCAGCGCGCTCGCCAAACCACTCACCGACTGGAAATGCAAAGTCAGCGTGTTCTGGTGGACCAACGCCATTCTGGCGGTGCTCAGTCTGGCGATGTTCTTCCTGCCCATTCACGGCAGCATCATCATGTTTATCTTCATCTTTGTCATCGGCGTATTGCATCAGCTGGTGACGCCAATTCAGTGGGTCATGATGTCTGACACCGTCGATTACGGCGAATGGAACGACGGCAAACGCCTGACGGGTATCAGCTTCGCGGGCACATTATTTGTTCTTAAACTCGGTCTGGCACTGGCGGGCGCGATGATCGGCTGGATGCTGGCCGGTTCGGGTTATCAGTCCGGCGCAGCGACTCAGAACGCGGCCACGATGACCTGCATTGTCGCGCTGTTCACGCTGGTGCCTGCCGCCTGTTATCTGCTGAGCGCCATTATCTGTAAGCGTTATTACATCCTGCGCACGCCGCTGCTGCGCCGCATCATTGATGAAGTTGCGCAAGGCATCCGCCGCAATCAGCAAGAATTTATGAAATGAATTTGATTGAGATGAAGTTTAAAAGAGGACTTGATTATGAAAATCAGTGATGGCAACTGGTTAATCCAGGAAGGTTTAGTGCTCACGCACCCTTTACAGGTATTTGAAGTGCAGCGAGCCGGGAACGAAATGGTGATTTACGCTGCGCCGAAAGATGCCTCGGAACGCGCCAGCCAGCTCGATTCCCCGCTGTTTACGCTGCGATTTTTCTCGCCGCAAACCGGCGTGATAGGCGTGCGCATTACCCACTTTGACGGTGAAGAGGACAAAGGCCCGCATTATCCGTTAATACAATCTGACACGCCGGAACTGCGCTTTGAAGATAACGCCGAATTCGCCGCGTTGCACAGCGGTTCGCTCAGTGTCCGCGTGACCAAGGGCGATAACTGGACGCTCGATTTCCTGCGCGATGGCCGCCGTATTACCGGCAGTGTGGCAAAATCCAACGGTTATGTGCAGGACAGCAACACGCTGAAAACCTACATGATGGAGCGTCTGGATCTGGGCGTCGGCGAAACCGTTTACGGGCTGGGAGAACGTTTCACCGCGCTGGTGAAAAACGGGCAAACCGTGGATACCTGGAACCGTGATGGCGGCACCAGCACCGAGCAATCGTACAAAAATATTCCTTTCTATCTGACGAACCGCGGCTACGGCGTGCTGGTCAATCACCCGGAATGCGTGTCGTTTGAAGTCGGTTCAGAGAAAGTCTCGAAAGTGCAGTTCAGCGTGGAAGGCGAATACCTTGAGTATTTCGTCATTGATGGACCGACGCCGAAAAAAGTGCTCGACCGCTATACGCGCCTGACCGGCCGCCCGGCGCTGCCGCCCGCCTGGTCATTTGGCCTGTGGCTGACCACGTCTTTCACCACCAACTACGACGAAGCCACGGTCAACAGCTTTATCGACGGCATGGCCGAACGCAATCTGCCACTGCACGTTTTCCATTTCGACTGCTTCTGGATGAAAGCTTTCCAGTGGTGTGATTTTGAATGGGATCCGCAAACCTTCCCGGATCCGCAGGGCATGTTGCAGCGCCTGAAAGCGCGCGGGCTGAAAATCTGCGTGTGGATTAACCCGTACATTGGCCAGAAATCTCCGCTGTTCCACGAAGGCAAAGAGAAAGGCTATCTGCTAAAACGTCCTGACGGTCGTGTATGGCAGTGGGATAAATGGCAGGCCGGAATGGGCATTGTCGATTTCACCAACCCGCAGGCCTGTGAATGGTACGCCGGACACCTCAAGCGGCTGGTGGATATGGGCGTGGATTGCTTCAAGACGGACTTCGGCGAACGCATTCCGACCGATGTGGTCTGGCACGACGGCTGCGACCCGCAGAAAATGCACAACCATTACGCGTTTGTGTACAACAAGCTGGTGTATGAAACGTTGCAGGAGAAACTCGGCGCGTCCGAAGCCGTGCTGTTTGCCCGTTCCGCTTCCGTGGGCGCACAACAGTTCCCGGTTCACTGGGGCGGCGACTGTTACGCCACTTACGAATCAATGGCGGAAAGCCTGCGCGGCGGCTTATCTATCGGACTGTCTGGCTTTGGATTCTGGAGCCACGACATTGGCGGCTTCGAAAATACTGCTCCGGCGCATATCTACAAGCGCTGGTGCGCCTTCGGCTTACTGTCGAGCCACAGCCGCCTGCACGGCAGCAAATCCTATCGTGTGCCGTGGGTTTATGACGACGAAGCCTGTGACGTGGTACGCCAGTTCACACAGCTGAAATGCCGCCTGATGCCGTACCTGTATCCGGCGTCTGCACAAGCCGCCAAAAGCGGAACGCCAGTGATGCGCGCCATGATGCTCGAATTCCCGGAAGATCCGGCCTGCGATTATCTCGACCGCCAGTACATGCTGGGCGATAACCTGCTGGTCGCGCCGGTCTTCAGTGAACAAGGCGATGTGGATTTCTATCTGCCACAGGGACGCTGGACGCACCTGCTCAGCAACGACTTGGTCGAAGGTTCACGCTGGCATCGTCAGCAGCATGGCTTTGACAGCCTGCCGCTGTATGTCCGCCCGAACACGTTACTGGCGACAGGCAGCAACAGTGAAAAACCGGATTACGATTACAGCGAGCGTCCTGAATTCCACCTGTTCGAACTGGACGATGGTGCGATTGCTGAAAGTCAGATTACTGACCTGCAGGGTAATGTGGTGTTTACGCTGAATGTGCATCGCAGCGGTAACACCCTGACGCTGACCACCGAAGGTAAAGCAACAGACTGGACACTGTGCCTGCGCAACATTCACAGCGTATCGAAATGCAGTCTGGCGACAACTTCGGCGATACCGCAAGGGTTGCGGATCACACCGGAACACGGCAGCCATCAGTTTGTCATTACACTATAAAAACAGTTATAAGCAGTCGTTATAAAAATCAGTAATACAAGCCCCGGCGATTATTCAGCGCCGGGGTTTTTTATCCACTTCCAGGCTCTTTTCTACACTTCCTGATAAACGCTCTCGCCGTGAATACTGCGGTATTCTTTCGGCGTCATTTCATAGCCTTTCCGGAAGACTGAATAGAAATATTGCAGTGACGGATACCCGCACATTTGCGAGATTTCGTTAATGGAAATCGACGTGGCGGCCAGAAGATTGCGGGCGCGGTCGAGCTTTTCTTCGTGGATCACGCCATGAATGGTTTGCCCGGTTTCATCTTTAAAACGCTTCTCCAGGTTAGACCGTGACATGCCGATCGCGTCCAGAACCTGCTCGACTTTGATACCTTTGCAGGCGTGATAACGGATGTAATGCATCGCCTGTATCACCGCCGGATCACGCAAAGAACGGAAGTCCGTTGAGCGACGTTCTACCACTTTAACCGGCGGAACCAGAATGCGCTGCAACGGCAGAACGCGCTGATCCAGCAACTGATGCAACAGTTTTGCTGCGCGATATCCCATCTGGCGCGTGCCCTGCACCACAGATGACAATGCCACGCGGGAGAGGTAACGGGTGAGTTCTTCGTTATCGATACCAATGACGCTAAGTTTTTCGGGAACAGGAATATTCAGATGTTCGCAAACCTGCAATAAATGCCGGGCGCGGGCGTCGGTGACGGCAATAATGCCGGTTTGCTGCGGCAGCGTTTGTATCCAGTCCGCCAGCCGGTTTTGCGCATGCTGCCAGTTTTCCGGTGCGGTTTCCATTCCCTGATAGACCACGCCCTGATACTGCTCGGCGGACACCAGTTTCCGGAAAGCGAATTCCCGTTCCTGCGCCCAGCGTTTTCCGCCCGCATCCGGCAAACCGTAGAAGGCAAAACGGTTGATGCCCTTTTCTTTCAGATGCATAAACGCCGCTTCGACCAGCGCGTAGTTATCGGTCGCAATGTAGTGAACCGGCGGATAATCCTCTTCCCGGTGATAAGAGCCGCCGACGCCGACAATCGGCACATTGAGGTCTTGGAGCAAGGTTTCTATTTCCCGGTCATCGAAGTCCGCAATAACACCGTCTCCGAGCCAGTCTTTAATATTGTCGATACGGCAGCGAAAATCCTCTTCAATGAAGATATCCCAGTCGCTCTGTGAGGCCTGTAAATATTCGCCAACCCCTTCCACGACCTGACGGTCGTAGACTTTGTTCGCGTTAAATAACAGCGTGATCCGATAACGTTTTTCAAACATGCCTGTTTCTCACCGATAATCATATAGGCTAAAGCCCTGTTCATTTGTTCCTTATGAACAGGGCGGATTCCGTGGGTCTGCAGGTCAATAGCACAACGCCGGTTCTCCGTGGCGTTCGTCGTCAGAATCTGTGAGGCTCTTCAGAATTTTCTCCATGAATGTTCGTAAACGCACGTTTTTTCAGCGTTTTTATGCACGACGTTTAGTGGCTGAATCCATCCACACCGCCAGCAGTAAAATCGCACCTTTGACGATGTACTGCCAGAAAGTCGGGACGTCGAGCATACTCATGCCATTGTCGAGCGAGGCCATGATAAATGCCCCCATAACAGCACCGGCCACACTGCCGACACCGCCTGCCAGACTGGTGCCGCCAATGACACAGGCCGCAATGGCATCAAGCTCTGCAATGTTGCCCGCGGAAGGTGAACCGGCCCCCAGACGGGAACTGAGAATGAGCCCGGCAATCGCCACCATCAGGCCGTTGATGGCAAACACTGCCAGCTTGCTGCGTTCAACATTGACGCCCGATAATCTGGCGGCTTCGATGTTGCCACCAATGGCATAAATACGACGACCAAAGGAGGTGCGTGATGCCATGAACATTCCGCCCAGCATCAGCGCCACCAGAATCAGCACCGGCGTCGGTACGCCGCGATAATCGTTGAGCAGATAAATCGCGCCCAGCGCAATAATCGCCGTCAGCGCCTGTCGCGTGACGTGGTTTTTCGCTCCCGTAACCGGCAGGCCAAGCGCTGCACGCTGGTTACGTCTGCGCCATTGCCAGCCGATAAACAACGCCAGTGATATGGCACCAATGCCAAAGCCGAAGGAGTCTGGCAGATAGCTTTGCCCAATCAGGGACATCGCAGGTGTAGTCGGCGCGACGGTGGTCCCGCTGGTGATACCAATCAGAATGCCGCGAAACGCCAGCATCCCGGCGAGTGTCACGATAAAAGAAGGCACTTTACGGTAGGCCACCCACCAGCCGTTCCATGCCCCGAGTAACAGGCCCAGCGCCAGCGTGACCACAATGGTCAGCGGTAACGGCCAGCCTAACCAGACATCAAAAATAGCGGCAGCGCCCCCGAGTAAACCCATCATCGAACCGACGGAGAGGTCGATTTCAGCGGAGATAATCACAAAGACCATACCCACTGCCAAAATACCGGTGATGGCGGTCTGGCGCAGCAGGTTTGAAATATTGCGCGCGCTGATGTACGCGCCGTCTGTCGTCAGGCTGAAAAAAACGATAATCACCGCGATGGCCGCCAGCATGACAAAAACCTGAAGGTTAATGTTCTTAAGCTTCGGGATTGGCAATACAGTGCCCGGTTCACCGTTGTCCGCAGAAGCGGCTGGGGTGGCTGATTGGGGAAATTTAGACATGAGCTTCACTCCTCAGGGCGGCTTCCATGACCTGCTCCTGACTTAAATTATTGTTGTCCAGACAGGCTTTGACCTGCCCGAGATGCATAACCACCACGCGGTCGCTGAGCCCCAGCACTTCGGGTAACTCGGAGGAAATGACAATAATCGCCATCCCCTGCGCCGCCAGCTGGCCGATCAGTTTGTAGATTTCATGTTTCGCCCCGACATCAATGCCGCGCGTCGGCTCGTCGAGAATTAGGATTTTGGGTTTGAGCAACAGGCAGCGGGCCAGAATGGCTTTTTGCTGATTACCGCCGCTGAGACGACCAATCGCCAGCTCGGGAGATGACGTTTTGATTTTAAGCTGTCTGACGGACTCGCTGATGGTGTGCTGCTCCTGCGCTTCACGCAGAACGCCACCGCCGGTGAACTGGTCTAACGCCGCCAGCGTAATGTTGCTACCTACCGCCATCACCGGCACGATACCGTCGCGCTTGCGGTCTTCCGGCACCATCGCCAGACCCCGGCGCATGGCGTCACGGCAACCGGTAATTTCTACTTTTTCGCCGTTGAGCCAGATATCGCCACTCCACCGCCCCGGATACACGCCGAATAAACATTCCATGGTTTCAGTTCTTCCGGCGCCGACCAGCCCGGCGACGCCCAGCACTTCGCCTTTATGCAGGCTAAACCCGGCGTTATCGACACGTTTGATGTGCCGGTTCACCGGGTGCCAGGCCGTGAGATTTTCGACGCGCAGCACTTCCTCGCCAATCTGGCGTTCACGGGGAGGAAACAGCTCGGTCAGTTCACGCCCCACCATCATCGAAATGATGTCTTTTTCCGACGTGCTGGCCGCCTCGCAGGTCGCAATATGCCTGCCGTCGCGGATCACACAGAGTGTGTCTGAAATGGCTTTCACTTCATTGAGCTTGTGGGAAATATAAATACAGGCGATATCGTGATGCCGCAGGTCGCGGATAATATCCAGCAGAACCGCGGTTTCGCTTTCGGTGAGCGAGGCCGTCGGTTCATCCAGCACCAGCAAACGCACCTGCTTGTTCAGCGCTTTGGCGATTTCCACCAGTTGCCGCTGGCCCAGTCCGAGTTCACCCACGGGCGTGTGCGGGTCAATATCCAGCTTCACCTGCGCCAGCATGCGCTGGCAGCGCAAATACATATTGTCAGTATCGAGCATTCCGTAACGGCCCCACTCGTTACCCAGAAACATGTTTTCCAGCACGCTGAGTTGTTTCACCAGTGCCAGTTCCTGATGAATAATCGCAATCCCTTTTTGTTCGGTATCACGTATGCCTTTTGCGGTCAGACGTTCTCCTGAAAAATAAATTTCTCCTTCATACGTTCCGCTGGGATAAATACCGCATAACACCTTCATTAGTGTGGATTTACCGGAACCGTTTTCCCCGCACAGTGATAACACTTCCCCGGCAGATAACGTCAGGCTGATATTATCGACAGCTTTTACAGAGCCAAATTTCTTGGTGATATTTCGCATATCCAGCAGGGCTGATTTTTCATATTTTTCTGGCATGGTATTTTATCCTGATAAAAACAACACTCCGCGAAGACGTGTTGTTTTCATAGAAAATATTGAAAAATTAAAGGTCGGATTTTTTATGGAATCCGTCAGCCACTACAGTGCTTTCGATATTATTTTTATCGACCTGAATGGGTGTTAATAAATAAGAAGGAACGTCTTTTTTACCGTTATTTAACGTGGCATTGGATTTTGGTGTTTCGCCCTTGCCGAGCTGAACAGCAATTTCCGCTGCGTCGTTGGCCAGTTTAGTGATGGGTTTGTACACCGTCATGGTCTGCGTGCCGGCTTCGATACGTTTGATGGCGGCCAGATCCGCATCCTGTCCGGAAATGGCGACTTTGCCCGCCAAGCCTTGTGCAGACAAGGCCTGCACCGCACCGCCCGCCGTGGCATCGTTGGACGCCACGACCGCATCAATCTTGTTGTTATTGGCCGTCAGCGCGTTTTCCATGATCTTCAGCGCATTCTCCGGCAACCAGCCGTCAGCCCACTGATCGCCGACCACTTTGATCTTTCCGTCTTTGATTAACGGGTTCAGCACTTTCATTTGTCCGGCGCGGAACAGCTTGGCGTTGTTATCCACCGGCGAGCCGCCCATCAGGAAGTAATTGCCCTGCGGCACGCGGTCTACCAGGCTTTGCGCCTGAAGTTCGCCCACTTTCTCGTTATCAAACGAGATATAAAAATCGATGTCGGCGTTGTTGATCATGCGGTCATAGGCCAGCACTTTGATGCCTTCGCGCTTGGCTTCGGCAATCACATTACTCAGCACTTCGCCGTTATAAGGAATGATGACCAGCACATCGACGCCCCGGTTAATCATGTTCTCGATCTGCGCCATCTGTGTTTCTTCATTGCCATTGGCGGACTGAACAAAAACATCCGCGCCCAGCGTTTTGGCTTTAGCCACAAAAATATCGCGGTCTTTTTGCCAGCGCTCTAATCGTAAGTCATCAATTGCCATACCAATTTTAATTTCTTTCGCGAGCCCTGACTGGCTGAACAATACTAAAGCGGCACAGGCAGAAAGAATTAATTTATTCATTTTCATCATGTCAGACCTTTTATAAGAATAAGTAGAGGCAGATACAGAGAAACTCGTACAGAAATGACACAGGGATTGTTGCCGCTGGGTTATTAATCGGCAATTGCAGATTTTAATCACTGCGTTATGTTTTTTTGTTTATTCTCGGAATTATGATGGAGATCATGGTTTGATTGTAATAAGCACAACATAAGTGCAATTATTCTCGAGGCATCATGGAGAACGAATAAAAACACTAAACAGAACGGCTTATTTATGCGATCTGACGCACACTTAATAATTCTATTAATTTGAGTGTGAAATAACGTAATTGTGAGAAGCCCGTTCAACTCTGAAGATAGAAGCTCAGCCTCCCAGTCCCGCTGGGCCCGTTTTCAAGGAGTTATTCAATGCACGCATATTTCGACAAGCTCGACGCCGTTCGCTACGAAGGTGCTAACAGCACTAACCCGCTGGCATTCCGTCATTACAACCCTGAAGAAGTGATCCTTGGCAAAACCATGGCTGAGCATCTTCGCTTTGCGGCGTGTTACTGGCACACATTCTGCTGGAATGGTAACGACATGTTCGGTGTGGGCGCTTTTGACCGTCCGTGGCAGCAACCCGGCAACGCGCTGGAACTGGCAAAACGCAAAGCCGATGTGGCTTTCGAATTCTTCAAAAAACTGAACGTCCCGTATTACTGCTTCCACGATGTCGACGTCTCGCCGGAAGGCGCATCAATCAAAGAATATATTAATAACTTCGCCATCATGACCGACGTTCTGGCGCAAAAGCAGGAAGCCAGCGGCGTTAAACTGTTGTGGGGCACAGCTAACTGTTTCACCAACCCTCGCTACGGCGCGGGCGCGGCAACCAATCCTAATCCTGAAGTTTACAGCTGGGCAGCCACACAGGTGGTTCACGCCATGAACGCCACCAAACAGCTGGGCGGTGAAAACTATGTGTTGTGGGGTGGCCGTGAAGGTTACGAAACCCTGCTTAACACAGACCTGCGCCAGGAACGTGAACAGCTTGGCCGCTTCATGCAAATGGTCGTTGAACATAAACACAAAATTGGCTTCCAGGGCACATTGCTGATCGAACCTAAACCACAGGAACCGACCAAACATCAGTACGATTATGACGTCGCATCCGTGTACGGTTTCCTGAAACAATTTGGTCTGGAAAAAGAGATCAAAGTGAATATCGAAGCTAACCACGCCACGCTGGCAGGCCACTCTTTCCACCACGAAATTGCCAATGCCATTGCACTTGGGATCTTCGGTTCCGTGGATGCCAACCGTGGCGACCCGCAATGCGGCTGGGATACTGACCAGTTCCCCAACAGCGTCGAGGAAAATGCGCTGGTGATGTATGAAATCATCAAAGCAGGCGGTTTCACCACCGGCGGTCTGAACTTCGATTCCAAAGTACGCCGTCAAAGCACCGACAAATATGACCTGTTCTACGGCCATATCGGCGGCATGGACACCATGGCGCTGGCACTCAAAGTCGCCGCACGCATGATTGAAAGCCGCGAACTGGATAAACATGTCGCGCAGCGTTACGCGGGCTGGAACACCGAGTTCGGTCAGCAAATCCTGCAAGGTAAAATGTCGCTGGAATCCCTCAGCAGCTATGCGCAGCAACATGCGTTAGCGCCTGAGCACCAGAGCGGCCAGCAGGAACGTCTGGAAAATCTGGTTAACCGTTATCTGTTTGGTTAATTTATCAGAATGGATCAACGCCCTGCTGCCTGTGGTTCGCAGGGCGTTGTCCGTTCAGGAAACGGGTTAACCCACCACCCACCACCCTTCACCCGCGCGCCGTGGTGTCATGACCGCCCTGCGTGGAGCAGGAAAAAGGAAAATGTATGTATCTTGGTATAGATCTGGGCACCTCTGGCGTGAAAGCCATTTTACTCGGCGAAGAAGGTCAGGTTATTGCCAGCCACAGTGAGGCGTTAACCCTTTCCCGTCCGCACCCGTTATGGTCTGAACAAAACCCTGCCGACTGGTGGGTAGCAACCGATAAAGCGGTAACCGCCCTTTCCAAAAAACACGCGCTCAAAGACGTTAAAGCTCTCGGACTGACCGGCCAGATGCACGGTGCCACTGTGCTTGATGCTCATCAGCAGGTTCTGCGTCCGGCGATTTTATGGAACGATGGCCGCAGCTTCAGCCAGTGCGAAACGTTGGAAAAAACCGTTCCCGATTCACGCCAGATCACCGGCAACCTGATGATGCCGGGTTTCACCGCGCCTAAGCTGCTCTGGCTGCGTGAGAATGAACCTGAAATTTTCGCGAAAATCGATAAGGTCTTATTACCGAAAGATTATCTGCGCTGGCTGATGACCGGCGTTTTCGCCAGCGATATGTCAGACGCGGCGGGCACTATGTGGCTGGACGTCGCGAAACGCGACTGGAGCGAAACGATGCTGGCCGCCACCGGCCTGACACGCGAGCATATGCCTGCGCTTTATGAAGGCAATCAGATAACCGGCCACTTGTTACCTGAACTCGCCTCTCGCTGGAAAATGGATTCCGTGCCAGTGATTGCCGGCGGTGGCGATAACGCGGCGGGCGCAGTGGGCGTCGGGTTGTATAAAACCGGGCAAGCCATGTTATCGCTGGGTACGTCCGGTGTTTATTTCGCGGTCAGCGACGGTTTTCTCAGTAATCCGCAGCAGGCCGTCCACAGTTTCTGTCATGCCCTGCCAGACACCTGGCACCTGATGTCCGTGATGCTCAGCGCCGCGTCCTGTCTGGATTGGGCAGCAAAACTTACCGGCACCGCCTCCGTGGGCGAACTCATCAGTCTGGCCGAAAAAACGCCCCCTGCCGCTTCCCCGGTCTGGTTCCTGCCGTATCTTTCCGGCGAACGCACACCGCACAACAACCCGAATGCCAAAGGTACGCTATTTGGCCTGACACATGAGCACGGCCCGGCGGATATCGCCCGCGCCGTGCTGGAAGGCGTCGGTTTTGCACTGGCTGACGGCATGGATGTGCTTCACGCCACCGGCCTGAAACCGCACAGCATCACCCTGATCGGCGGCGGCGCACGCAGCCCGTACTGGCGACAGATGCTGGCGGATATCAGCGGTGAAACACTGGAATACCGCACCGGCGGAGATGTTGGCCCGGCACTGGGTGCTGCCAGACTGGCGCAGATCGCCGTGAATACGGGGAGACCGCTGGCGGAGTTTTTACCCCCGCTGCTGCTGGAACAGGTACATGAACCGGATATGGTGAAGCACGCAGATTATCTCGCACGACGCGAAGTCTTCAGGGAGTTATATGTGAGGCTCGAGGGGCTGATGTGATTTCCGATTAGCCATCGGGGGCGTTTTTAAAAGCAATACGTTGTAAGTTTCGGTTTCTCGCTTGCGGCTGGGGCTCTGACCGAGAATATTTCGGTTTCTCAATTGCGGTGTTCGCTCAGCGGCTCGCGCCGAAACCGACCAGAGGAGGAAAGTGCTTTTCCTCCTCTGGACTCCTCCTCGCATTTTTCAACACGCGCTGTCGCTGGGTCGATGGACGTGTTCTGTCACTCCGGCGCGTGGCGCGAAATCCTGCCGCTACGCGGTGCCTTCCCTACGGGCTTCGAGCCTTTCGGTCTCGAACCCTCGGTCAGCAAAATTTCTGAGCGCGCCATCTCAACTTTGCAAAAATCGATTCTGAGGCTTCTTTGTATTTCAAAATTATGAATGTCATGGCGAGGTTGTGAACTAAAAAGCCTCTGGCCGCTTTCAAAAATCACGCTGAAAGGAGAGGTGGAAAACCGCGACTCTTTTCGCGCGGTTTGTAATCCGACTGGAAGGAACCGCGCAGCGGCGGGATTTTGCGGCACTCGCCGGAGCCGCTGGAAAATAGCCAGCGAGCGGCAGCGCGCAGTTAAAAAGCGCGGGTGTCCAGAGGGCGCGCGCGTTAACGCGCCCTTTGGGCCAGTTTGGGCGGCGAGCCCAAGGTCTTGATTTTGAATTTAAAACCAAAAATTGAAATCAAAACCCCCTACGGGTAGACCCCCTTAAACACTGTTTTCCTCCGTGGCCCGGTCATGATCCCCTCCAGCGCCTCAACGCATCGGAGATAATGTGGCGTTTTCTTGTGCGCCAGCACCGCTTCGTTATCCCGATAGGCTTCGTAGATGAAGAACTTCGTCGGTTCGTGCTCATCCTGCAACACGTCAAACCGAAGGTTGCCCTCTTCTTTTACCGCGCCCAGATGATTGGCGTGAAACACTTCGAGGAACTCGTCAATTTTGTCCGGCTTCACATTAATCTCAACCAGCGTCACTTCCATGATTTACCCCTTTTCACTCAGGAACAGTTCGTAGGCATGCGCCACGCTGGCGTTTTCATGCACCACCGCTTTGACCGCGTGCAGCATGGCGACCGGCGATTCGGACTGGAAAATGTTGCGGCCCATATCCACACCCGATGCGCCCTGATCGATGGCCTGATAACACATTTCCAGCGCCTCGCGTTCCGGCAGTTTTTTGCCGCCGGCAATCACAATCGGCACCGGGCAACCGGCGGCTATGCGCTCGAAACCGCTGTCCACGTAGTAGGTTTTGATGATGTTCGCGCCCATTTCCGCCGCAATGCGCGTTGCCAGCGAGAAATAACGCTGGTCGCGAGCCATATCTTTGCCGACGCCGGTCACCGCCATCGTCGGCATGCCGTAACGCATCCCCTGATCCACCAGCTGAATGATGTTCTTGATCGACTGATGTTCGTGTTCGCTGCCGATGTAAACCTGTGCGGCCATCGCAGCAACGTTCAGGCGAAGTGCGTCTTCGATGGCGACGGCCACCGTTTCGTTGGAAAGCTCAGTCAGGATAGAATTGCCGCCGGAGGCGCGCATCACGATCGGTTTATTAATGGCGGCGGGCACCACGCTGCGCAGCACGCCACGGGTACACATCAGCACATCGGTATGCGGGAACAGCGGCGCAATGTTGATGTCGATACGCTCAAGGCCGGTGGTCGGCCCCTGAAAATAACCGTGGTCAAACGCCAGCATGACGGTGCGGCCGGAATCCGGATTAAAAATCCGCGCCAGCCGCGACTGCATTCCCCAGTCGAGCTGTCCGCTGCCCTTGAGGAAGAATGCATGGTTCTCCTGCGGCGTACCGATGCCGAAGTTTTTACCGTCTCTGATATCGTCCAAATCTGCCATTTCAGTATCTCCTTAGCTGCAAACCGTTATCGTCAGAAATCGTATTTCGCAATATTGTCTTTGGTGAAGACCACGCGTTCAGGCAGCAACACGATGCCGTTGCCTTTGGCCTCATACTGGTAGCCCTGCACGCTGTTCGGCATCACTTCCACCGCTCCGACGCCCGGCACATCCAGCTTGTCACCCACGTTAAGTTCGCCTTTTTTCAGTAACTGATCGGCGACGTAAACCGAAATCTTGCCCTGACTGACGACGTCCCACAGGCCGAACTGTTTCACCGTGCCGCGCTCGACGTAAGGGCGCATGACGTTTGGCGTACTGAAGCCGACGATGGTCACATTGGTGCGTTTGAGGTTTTCTGCCGCCTGCGCGGCGGCCGGTAGTGCGTTAGCATCCGGCGCGATAATGGCGTCCAGATCGCCGTAAGATTTGAGGATCCCTTCGGCGGTTTGCAGTGATTTGGTGGCGTCGTTATAGCCATACTGCGTGGTCACTACTTCCCAGCCCGGATGCTCTTTGGCGATTTTGGCTTTCGCCTCTTTCACCCACTGGTTCTGGTCAGTAACCGTCGGACTGGAGTAGAAGAACGCCACTTTGGCTTTTTCTTTAGTGACCTGGCTGGAGGTCATATCGACCAGCATTGAGCCGAGCTGTTGCGGTGTGCCCTGATTGATGTAAATCGAGCGGCATTCCGGTTTGGTGTCGGAATCCCAGGTCAGCACTTTCACGCCACGCTGCATGGCGCGTTTGAGCGCCGGGCAAAGGCCGTCCGGAGAAACCGCCGCCACCACAATCGCGTTGAAGCCCTGATTGACGAAGTTATTGATCATCTGCACCTGACCGGACACGCTCGGTTCGGTCGGGCCGTCGTAAGTGACATCCACGCCCAGCGCTTTGCCCGCCGCGGTTGCGCCGTTACCGCCGCTGGTGAAATAGCCGACACCCACCAGTTTCGGGATAAACGCGATACGTTCGGCGGCCTGCGCGCTCAGGCACGCGAGGCTCACGGCGCTGGCAATCAGCATGGTTTTCAGCATTTTTGTTTTCATCTTGCACCCCGGTTCATTTGGTGAATAAAGAAGGAGAAGACGCAGACCCGCGCTGGCGATAACGCTGGAAAACACTGCGGATAAGACCACGGTTGAGGCTGGCAGAACGGCCAATCACCACCAGAATCAGCAGCGCACCGGAAAGCGCGCTGGACACCTGACTGGATACTCCGACCATCTGCAAACCCTGTTGTAAGTACCCGATCAGCAGCGTCGCCAGCGCCGTACCGAGAATGGAACCTGAACCGCCGTAAATATTGGCTCCGCCTAACACCACGGCGGTGATCGCGGGCATCAGCAAGGAGACGCCGAGATCAGAACGCGCGGAACCGAAGTAGGACGTCATGGTGATCGCCACCACCGCCGACGCCAGCCCGGTCATGCCGTATAATGCAAACGCCGTGCGGCTGACCGGCAACGCGCCGTAACGCGCCACGCGGGCATTCTGGCCGATCAGAAAGACGTTGCGGCCGGTGCGGCTGCGGTGCATCAGCAGCCAGAAAAACAGCGTGGCGAGCAGAAAAATCAGCAGAGGCATCGGCAGGCCGAAAATCACCTGATTCGCGAAATTCGTAAATGCATCCGGGAAGTTACCGATGCCTTCAAAACCGGTCGCGCCCGCCAGCCCGGATAGCAGCAAGGCGCTGCCGCCAAACAGGTACAACGTGCCTAGGGTGATCACCAGCGGATTGACGCCGGTATAGAGTATGAGTGCCGCATTGAGCAGGCCGCAGGCCAGACCGAGCGCCAGCGTCAGGATGATGGCGAACGCCAGCGGAACCCCCGCCTGACACAACACGCCCAGCGCGATGGCGCACAATCCGATGGTCGAACCGAACGAAATATCAATGCCACCGCTGACAATCACCAGCGTTAACGGCAGCGCCACAATGCCGATGGTGATGAAGTCGCTGGTGCTGAACAGCAGCGTACTGGCATCCAGCATGCGCGGGTTTGCGAAGCCAAAAAGCGCAATTTCAAAGATCAGCAGCGCCAGCAATGCCGCTTCCCAGCCGTAGTGGCGTAAGAAATTCATCACATCACCCCGCTTTTTTTGCCGGTGCTTAACCGGCGTGTGAGATGTTTCGGCTGCGGGTTTTTATGTCCGGCAGATGTTTTCTGAACCGGCGGGCTGGCGGCGAGAAAACGGGCATATTTCTGGCGGCGCAGGTTTTTCTGCAACGCCTGCCGCAACCGTCCGTCGAGTACCAGAACGCCGAGCAATACCAGTCCGGCGATGAAGTCGTTCCACCACGCAGGCAGACGCAGCAACACCAGCACGCTGTCGATTTGCGTCAGGAAATACGCGCCCAGCACCGCGCCGAGCAGTGAACCGGTGCCGCCGAGCAGGCTGATCCCGCCCAGCACGCAGGCCGCGATGGCTTTCATTTCCAGCCCGCTGCCGGTCTGGTTAGGCACGAAACCGATTTGTGAGGCGAAAACAATTCCGGCGATGGCAGCCATCACGCCGTTGATGCCGAACGCGAGAATACGCACCCGGTTCACCGCCACACCGAGCTGGCGTGCGCCCTGTAAGTTATCGCCGACCACATAAAAGCTGCGACCAAACGCCGTCCGGCTGAGCACCCAGAACATCGCCACCAGCAGAACCATCACCAGCCAGCCGAGCGCGGAGACGTTAAGGAGCACCGGAGCCGACAGGGATTTCAGCCCGGCGGGTAAGCCTTCAATCCATTTGCCGCCGGTCATCAGCAACATCAGGCCGCGGTATAAACCGAGCGTCCCCAGCGTGGCGACAATCGCCGGAATGCGCAGCCAGGCGACCAGCACACCGTTGAACAATCCCGCCAGCAAACCGGTGCCGAGTGTCAGCAAGCAAGCCAGCGTCAGGTCAGCGCCGCTGTTGAGCAAAACGCCGAGCGTCACCGCGCAAAGGCCGGTGATGGACCCGACCGACACGTCTATGTTGCGCGTCAGCATAACCAGCGTCGCGCCCATCGCCAGCAGCATCAGGATCTGCGCGCTGCCGAAAATCATGCTCAGCGTCTGGAAGCTGAAGGACTCGCTGTCCATCACGCCGAGCAGCGCAAACAGCGCGATAATTGCCATCAGTGCGGTCAGTTCGCGGTTGTTTTGGATCCGCTTCAGCATGAGGTTCCTCCGGGGGTGGCCGTCTGGGGATGATTACCAAAGGCAATGTGCATGATGTTGTGGACGTTGATTTCACTGCCCTGCAATTCGCCACTCATTTCGCCCTGATGCATGACGAAAACGCGGTCGGCCAGCCCTTCAATTTCGTCCAGATCCGATGAAATCAGAATGACCGCGACGTTCTGTTCCACGACGTTTCGCAGCAGCTGATAGATGTCGGCGCGGGCGGCAACGTCTACGCCGCGCGTCGGTTCATCGACAATCAGCACCGCCGGTTGCGCTTCCAGACATTTGGCAATGAGCAGTTTTTGCTGATTCCCGCCGGAGAGCGTGCGCGCCGTTTGTGCGCCGTCGCGGTATCTGATGCCCAGCGCGCGGTGATAACGCTCCAGTACCGCCGCCTCACGTTTGATATTCAGCCACCAGCTTTGCCGGTTAAACGTCAGCGACGTGGTGTTCCAGCTCAGCGGCGCATCGAGGTATAAACCGGACGCCTGCCGGTCTTCCGGCAGATAGACCAGCCCCTTTTTCAGGCGTTGTACGGTGTTCAGCCCGCTGATGTCTTGCTGCATCAGAAGTACCTGACCACGTTGGGCATCACGCAGGCCGTACAGCGTTTCCGCCAGTTCGGTCCGCCCTGCGCCCACAACGCCTGCCAGCCCGACGATTTCCCCGGCGCGGGCGCTAAATGAAATATTGATAAACCCTTCACCGGTGAGATTGAGCACCTGTAAAACCGGCTCGTGCCCCACCCTGTTTCCTGCCGACGCGTGGCGACGCGGTCCGGGTAAATCCAGCCACAGTTTTTGTTCTGCCGGTAAGGCGGCGTCCTGCGTGTGCGGCGTGATGGCACGAATTAAGGCGTCGTTATCCAGCTCTGCGAGCGTTCCGCTCAGGGCAATTTTGCCGTCGCGCATGACGCTGACGCGGTCGCTGATGGCGCGGATTTCAGGCAGTTTGTGCGAGATAAACACCACGCCCACGCCACCCGCCGTCAGTTGGCGAACCTGAGTGAATAAGCGGGCGGATTCCGCCGGTGTCAGCGAGGCCGTCGGTTCATCGAGGATCAGCAGACGGGCGTCTCGCATCAGCCCGCGCAGGATTTCCACCAGTTGCTGGTCTGCCACTTCCAAGGTGCCTGCCAGCGCGCCGAGCGGCAGATTGCAGCCCAGCTCCGTCAGCGTTTGTTGCAGCTTTTTCTCGCTGTTCTGGTGCGCCGGTAAACGGAAGAGGATGTTTTCGCGCACGGTCAGGCTGGGAAATAGCATCGGTTCCTGCGGCACCAGATAAATTCCGGCCTGATGCGCTTTTGCGGGCGAGCGTGCCAGCAGCGGTTCACCGTTTAAACGCATCGTGCCGCAGTCCGCGGTTTCAACACCGGCAATGATTTTCATCAGCGTGGATTTCCCCGCGCCATTGCCGCCGAGCAGCGCATGAACTTCACCGCGTTGCAGGCTGAAATCGATATCTTTCAGCACCGCCACGCCGGAAAAGCTTTTACTGACACCGCTCACTTCCAGCAGTGGCGCGGCAGATATCGGGGAATGTGCTGAATGCTCACTGTGTGGCATACATCAACCTCAGGCTAGATACATTTATTGAACAAATGTATTTATCATTTAACATTGTTCATAAACCTAGTCTGACGCGCTGAGGAAAACTTTTGCGCGGATCACAGTTTGTTCAACTCATAGATTCTGCGATATGATTCAGCCAGAATTCATTTTAAATTTGCCTGACACATCACAGTTAACAACATTCCGTTAACGAACAATTGATCTACATTTTGATAAGTGTTCACTATGAATGATAAGACAACGCTTTCTGATCTGACTAACCATCCGGAATTCAGCATGGGCGAAGAGGAACTGCTGGCGCGCACCGCCTGGTTCTATTACCACGACGGTCTGACCCAGAATGAGATTGGTGAACGACTTGGCCTGACGCGGCTGAAAGTGTCGCGTCTGCTGGAAAAAGGCCGGCAATCCGGGGTGATCCGCGTACAAATCAACTCGCGTTTTGAGGGGTGTCTGGCGCTGGAAAACACCCTGCTCGAACGTTTTGGTTTGCAGCAGATCCGCGTTTTGCCGCAGCTTGCAGACGGTTCGCTGAGCGCCCGTCTGGGTGTCGGCGCGGCGCATATGCTGATGACATTGCTGAAACCCCAACAACTGCTGGCGGTCGGATTTGGCGAAACGGCCATGAGCACGCTGCAACATCTGAGCGGCTTTATCGCCTCGCAGCAGATCAGGATGGTCACGCTTTCCGGCGGTGTCGGGCCGTATATGACCGGCATCGGACAGCTCGACGCGGCCTGCGGCGTCAGCATTATTCCCGCGCCGCTGCGTGCCTCATCGGCCAGCGTGGCAGCGATTTTCCGGCAGGAACGCAATGTTCATGACGTGATGCTGGCGGCCTGCGCGGCGGATATCGCGGTGGTCGGCATCGGTTCGCTGAACCAGAAACAGGAAGCGACGATCTTGCGCTCCGGTTATATCAGCGAAGGCGAGCAGTTGCTGTTTGGCCGCAAAGGCGCGGTCGGCGACATCCTCGGCTTCTTTATGCAGCGAAACGGCGAACTGGCGGAAAACATGGCGATCCACGATGAACTGATCGCCGTCGCGCCCGCCGATCTGGCCAGTATTCCGACCGTTTTAGGCGTGGCAGGCGGCGTCGAGAAAGCCGAAGCCATCGTCGCGGCGCTGAAAGGCAAACGAATTAACGCACTGGTTACTGAAGAGAGCACAGCAAGAGCCATGCTGGCGTTGCTCGGCTGACCCGCAGGGAGTGAGGGGTGTGGCGGTCAGGTAAACGGTGCCCGATAAACTGGCACGAGAGAACGTAGCGATGACCTCTACCCTGAACTCTGACGACGATCGTAGCTATTTAATGGCGCTGGATGCTGGTACCGGCAGTATCCGTGCGGTGATTTTCAATCTCGAAGGCGAACAGATTGCCGCCGGACAGGCCGAGTGGATCCATCTGGCACTGCCGGATGTGCCCGGTTCAATGGAGTTTGATCTGCACAAAAACTGGCAACTGGCCTGCCAGTGTATCCGCCAGGCGCTGCACGAAGCGCATCTCCCCGCCTCCGCCATCCGCGCCGTCGCCGCCTGTTCGATGCGCGAAGGGATTGTGCTCTACGATAAATCCGGCGAACCGGTCTGGGCCTGCGCCAACGTCGATGCCCGCGCCAGCCGTGAAGTTTCCGAGCTAAAAGAAATTCACGATTTCGAATTTGAACGCGAAGTGTATGAATGCTCCGGCCAGACGCTGGCACTCAGCGCCATGCCGCGCCTGCTGTGGCTGGCGCACCATCGGCCAGATATTTACCGTCAGGCCGCGACCGTCACCATGATCAGCGACTGGCTGGCGTATATGCTCAGCGGCGAGCTGGCGGTTGACCCGTCTAACGCCGGTACCACCGGCATGCTGGATTTGGCGACCCGCAACTGGCGGCCTGAGCTGTTAGACATGGCCGGTCTGCGCGCCGATATGCTTTCCCCGGTCGCCGAAACCGGCACGCGTCTGGGCTATGTGACTGCCAGCGCAGCGGAACTCAGCGGCCTGAAAGCCGGAACCCCCGTCGGCATGGGCGGCGGCGATGCCCAGCTCGGCACGCTCGGTTTGGGGCTGGTGCGCCCAGGTCAGACCGCCGTTTTAGGCGGCACTTTCTGGCAGCAGATTGTGAATTTACCGGAGCCGGTCACCGATCCGGAAATGAACATCCGCGTCAATCCGCACGTTATTCCCGGCATGGCCCAGGCCGAATCCATCAGTTTCTTTACCGGCCTGACGATGCGCTGGTTCCGCGATGCGTTCTGCACCGAGGAAAAAACCCTCGCCGGACGGCTGGGTGTGGATACTTACAGCCTGCTGGAAGACATGGCCGCCCGCGTGCCGGTGGGTTCGTGGGGCGTGACACCGGTCTTTTCCGATGCGATGCATTTTAAAAACTGGTATCACGCCGCGCCGTCGTTTATCAATCTGTCCATCGACCCGGAAAAGTGCAATAAACCGACGCTGTTCCGCGCGCTGGAAGAAAACGCCGCGATCGTCTCGGCCTGTAATCTGGATATGATCGCCCGTTTTTCCGGCGTGCGCGCAAAATCGCTGGTGTTCTCCGGCGGCGGTTCAAAAGGAAAACTGTGGTGTCAGATTCTGAGTGACGTTACGGGTGTGCCGGTCAACGTGCCGGTCGTGAAAGAAGCCACCGCGTTAGGCTGTGCGATTGCGGCAGGTGTCGCGGCAGGCGTTTATGCCTCGCTGGCCGAAACCGGAGAAGCGCTGGTGCGCTGGGAACGGGAATATCAGCCGGACGTGGCGAATCACGCGAAGTATCTGGTGCAGAAAGCCAACTGGCAGGAAGTGTACGCGGATCAGCTGAGGCTGGTGGACAGGCAACTGACGACGTCGATGTGGAAAGCACCCGGATTGTGATACCGGAGGGTGGGTTGCCACACAAACAGGCTTAAAAACAAATTCAACACCTTGGGCTCGCCGCCCAAACTGGCCCAAAGGGCGCGTTAACGCGCGCGCCCTCTGGACACCCGCGCTTTTTAACTGCGCGCTGCCGCTTGTAAAGTATGTTTCAGCAACTCCGGCTATTGCCGCAAACACCGCCGCTGCGCGGTACTTTCGCTTCGGGTTCGAACCTGCTCGAAAAAAACCTCTCGCTGTTTCTCACCACTCTCTCAACGTCGTTTTGAAAGCGGCCAAAGGCTATGTAATTCGGAAGATAGATGCAGGCTGATTTTGAATTGAAAAAGCCTCCAGCCGCTTTCAGAAAGCTTGCTGAATGAGTGTTTCGAGACCGAAAGGCTCGAATACCGAAATGAAGGTACCGCGCAGCGGCAAGTTTTCGCGGCAATAGCAGGAGTTGCTGAAATATAGCCAGCGAGCGATAGCGCGGGTTGTAAAAAGACGTGGAGATTCCAAAGAGGCCCCGTCCTGGGCCTCTTTGGTCGGTTTCGGCGCGAGCCGCTGAGCAATCACTGCAATTGAAAAACCGAAAATTTCTCGGTCCATTTAATAAATTCGCTCGACTTTAAACTGCGGGCTTCGGGCTTCCAGCCCAAAAATCAAACACGTTTTCCTCGTTTCTTAAACGCCCAGATCGCATACACTTCATTCCTAAATTTCATACTGAGTTATGTGGCGCAGATCACATCTTAATTGTATGATGAATACATCATTCAAGCGGGCAAATCACTATGAACAACGTATTGTCACTGGCATTTAACTATATCCGGGCATTTATCCTGATATACCTGTGCCTGTTCGCCGGAAACGCGATTTCATCTCTTTTACCGATCACTATCCCCGGCAGCATCATCGGGATGCTGATCCTGTTCGGGCTGCTTTCCACGCAAATTTTGCCGTTTAAGTGGGTCAAACCGGGCTGCAATGTTCTGATCCGCTATATGGCGTTGCTGTTCGTGCCCATCGGCGTCGGGGTAATGAATTACTACGAGCAGTTACGCACGCAGTTCGGCCCGCTGGTGGTGTCTTGTCTGGTGAGTACGATTATTGTGTTGCTGGTCGTCGCCTATTGTTCCCACTATATCCACGGGGATCGCGGCACGGTGACTGACAAGGCGGAGAAGAAAAAATGATTGATATCCTGTGGTCACTTCCGCTGACGCTGCTGGTGTTTTTCGCCGCCCGCAAGCTGGCAATCAAACTCAAAATGCCGTTACTCAATCCGCTGCTGATGTCGATGGTGATTATCATCCCTCTGCTGCTGGTCACGAATATCCCTTACACCCGCTATTTCGCCGGCAGTAAGATCCTCAATGATTTGCTGCAACCCGCCGTCGTCGCGCTGGCGTTTCCGCTTTACGAGCAACTGCACCAGATCCGTGCCCGCTGGAAATCTATCATCAGTATCTGTTTTATCGGCAGCATCGTGGCGATGACCACCGGTACGGCGATTGCGTTATGGATGGGGGCAACGCCGGAAATTGCCGCGTCAGTGATGCCGAAATCCGTCACCACGCCGATTGCGATGGCCACCGCACAATCCATTCACGGTATTCCGGCCATCAGCGCCGTGTGCGTGATTTTTGTCGGGATCCTGGGCGCAGTGTTTGGTCACAGTATTTTGAACGTGCTGAAGATCACCACCAAAGCCTCACGCGGTCTGGCGATGGGTACCGCATCACACGCACTGGGCACCGCCCGCTGCGCCGAAATGGATTATCAGGAAGGCGCATTCAGCTCACTGGCACTGGTGATTTGCGGGATTATCACCTCCCTCCTCGCCCCTTTCCTGTTCCCCGTCCTGCTCGCTCTTTTCGGACATTAATTTAGCAAACCGAACGTTCCTCGAAATAGTCCGGATTGGATCAAGGCGGCAACTGAACGAATCCCCGGGAGCATACAATAAGTATGTGACCGGGGTGAGCGAAAGCGCCAACGATGAGCCAGTTCGGAATATGAAGAGGAAAAAGCGTATGTCACTTCAACCTTAGAAAAAGTGACATACAAAGCTGAACGTACCCGGTTTAAGTACAGTCAGAAAAAGGCCTGCGTATCTGCGTTAGCCGCAGACGGCAGTCGATAACGAAGAGAGTTAACGGGCGCGTCAGGCGACGCGCCGGAAGTCTTAGGAATTCATCTGGAACAGGGACATGCCCTGCATAGCGCTGTAGGTTTTGTAAGAGGCCTGGAGCGCAACCTGTTGCAGCGTGTACGTCGAGATAGCGGACGTCCAGTCAGTATCCACCAGGTTACTCAGTTTGGTCGAGTTTGCCACTTCGCGGTTATCACCGAGCGTATCCAGATTATCCAGTTCGCTCATCTGGGTACCCAGCTCTGAACGCACAGACAGCACGTTGTTGAGTGAGTTGTTCAGGCCACGGTTGGCTTTATCAATCGCATCTGAATATTCGGTATCTGAGGTGTAATCCGCTGAAGGTGTTTTCAGCGCGGTCAGCGCACCGTCGATGGTTTTGAAGATATCGGATTCACTGGCTGAGCCATCGGGTTCCGCTCGCGCGTCACCGGTTAATGAATCGAACACCTGATTGCCGGTGTGGCTGATGGTCATGGTACGGCTGGCATCCACCTGCTGGGTCAGCGCCGTCGTCCCACCGGAATAGGTCACGGCACCCGTTGTCGCATCTTGCGTGTACGGCGGCGTGTCACTTTTGTAACCGGCAAAAATGTAACGACCATTACCGTCGGTGCTGTTAGCCAGGTTCAGCAGCTGTGATTTCAGGCTTTGCAGTTTGGTCGCCAGAGAAGATCGGTCGTCGTCGCTCAGTGAACCGTCACCAGCCTGAACGATCAGCGTCTGCGCGTCCTGAATGGTCGATGTCACGCTGCTTAACGTGGATTCTTCCTGACTCATGCTCTGGTTGGCAAAAGTACGCGCAACAGAATACTGCGTGTTTTCTGCCTGTGCCTGACGCACTAATACAGCCTGTGAGGCAGCCAGCGGGTCATCCGAAGGCTTGCTGACTTTCGAACCGGTAGACAGCTGTAAGCCGGTCGCCTGGAAGCGGCTCTGCCCGTCTAACACTGCATTCATGTTCTGGTTGTAAATCATACTGGTACTAAGGCGCATGGCATCAGTTCCTTATCAGTTCAAAGATCAGCGAATGTTGATGATCGCGTCAAAGATGGTCGAAGCCGTCTGCACAACCTGTGCGTTCGCCAGATAATATTGCTGGTAACGTTGCAGATTGCCGTATTCCTCATCGAGGTTAACCCCGGAGATAGACTGCTGTTGCGTGGTCAGCTGCGTAACGATATTGGCCTGCGCCGTGCTGGTGGTGGTCAGCGTAGACACCTGGTTACCGACGTTACTCACCAGGCTGGCATACGCGCCCGTCAGGGTGGATTTACCTTCCACCAGTTTGGCTGTTTGCAGATTCAGCAATTTTTGGGCGTTGGTGTTATCGCTCACGCCGCTGTCCGCAGCACCTGCGGCGGCAATCAGGGAGGAATCACTGATGGCGACATTCAGGCTACCGGCAACGTTGCTCACCGTTTTGATGGTGATGCTGTCGTTGGTGGCTGGCGTGCCCGTGACGGACACGGATAAACCGTCAAAATCCATCGTCGGATTGCCGCTGCTGTCAGTTCCCGCGGTCGGGGTAATAGACGCCCCGTCAGAAACGCGGGTCACATTCCACGCGGTGCCGTTATAAGCCATCGTGTAGTCGCTGGCTTTTACGGCCGTCGTATCTTTGTAGGCGACACTCAGTTCCGCTGACCCGGTGTTTTTGGTATTCGCAACCGTGGTAGCCCCGGTGAACGAGAAGAAGTTTGTACCGGCGTCACCGTTGAGATCAAAACCCGCTTTGTTGGTGGTGTTGAAAGCATCAGCCATGGACAGCGCAAGCTGACCCAGCTGGTTGATGGCCGGTTCGAGGTTATCTTTGCGGAACGCCAGCGTGCCACCCAGTGACCCGGTGGTCAGACGGCTTTCCTGAAGTTGCATGACTGAGCCATCAGGCTGCGTCATACCAACGGTCAGTTTGGACGGATCCGCAGCCGACGCCATCGCCACAACGGTTTTCGCCGTCCCACCGCTCACCAGCGGCGTACCGTTGGCAAAGGAAACGTTGTAGGTGTCACCGTCCTGCTGCGTCACGGTCACACCGGTAATGTCATTAAGCTGGCTGACCAGTTGATCACGCTGATCGAGCAAGGCATTTGGTTCCTGCCCTGTGCTGCCGCGTGTGGCGGTGATCTGATTGTTCAGCTTGGCAATCTGTGAAGCAAAGGTGTTGATCTGGTCAACGTTCTGCGTCACCTGCTGGTTAACGGCGGTATTCATGTCGCTCAGGTATTTCGCTGAGCTGTTGAACTGCGCGGTTAAGCCCTGCGCTTCACCCAAAACAGCCTGACGCGCCGAGCTGTCGCTGGCATTGCTGGTCAGGGTTTGCAGGCCTTTGAAGAACGTTGCCATGGTGGCATCAATGCCGGTGGAGCTGTCACCGAGCAGGTCATCGATTGAACTGGCCTGATCAAGCTGCGTTGACAGTGCGCTGCCTGATGCACTGGCACCCAGCAATTGCTTCACGACAAAAGAGTTATATTCACGGTTCACGCCCGTCACCGTCACCCCATTACCCATGTACCCGACAGGCGTGGATGTCCCGTTGCTCTGGGCAATGATGGCAGTCTGGCGGTTATAACCGGCCACGCTGATGTTTGCGATGTTGTTCCCGGTGGTACTGAGCGCTGCCTGCGCCGCGTTCAGTCCGCTCATTGCGGTATTAATTAAGCTACTGGACATGAGTGACCTTTTGGCTGCCGGTGACTTTTTACCACCGTGTAATTAAGGGAACTGAATCGGGGCTTTCCCCTTTTCCCATTCTGATCGTGTTATCGGCCTTTACGGCTAAAACTTGAGAAAAAAATCACGGTTTTGCAGGGCTAAAAAATATCTTTTAAATCATGGCTGTATGCTTTCACAGCCTGCTCGCCTGCGCCTTTGATTTTTTGTATCACACTGACCAGTTTTTCGGCGTAATTCGGGTCCGTCGCGTAGCCCGCACGTTGCAGTGCATGTGCGGCCTGTTCAGGGGTATTGGCAGACGCCACCTGGGCATAACGCGGGTTGTTGGTGAGGAGTTTGATGTAATCGCTGATCGCTTCCACGTAGGAGCCGTAAACGCGGAAGCTGGCCTGGACTTTTTTCGCCACGCCGTTGGTGTATTCCGTGGTCGTGATGTTGGTGGTCGGGCCGTCCCAGCTGCTGCCCGCTTTGATGCCAAACAGGTTGTAACTGCGTTTGCCGTCGGCGGTGGGGATTTCGCGCTGTCCCCAGCCCGATTCCAGCGCGGCCTGCGCCACAATCAGCTGATGGGAAATACCGCTGTCTTTACTCGCCACCTGTGCCGGAATGCTCAGGCTGGAGACGAACTGCCCGCTGTCGACCGGCAACGGCGCGCCGCCGGTAGTGCGGTCTGGCGCGGTCGGAATGACTTTACGCAGATACTGTTCCATTGCCTGAATCGGCATAGTTTTCAGCACTTCGCCGTCCAGCGCCATCGGTGTGGTGCCCGCCAGTTCCGACGGCTGTTTGGTGCCGCCGGTCAGCTGTTCCACCATCATGTCGGCCATGCCCAACCCTTTGTCGGACATGTCCTGGGCAATTTGCTGATCGTACATCGATGTATAAAGTTTGGTGGACTGGTTATCCAGGATCCCGCCCTGCGGCAAAGCCTGACGCATACTTTTCAGCATCATCTGCACGAAGACGCCTTCGAACTGCTTGGCGACTTCTTTGATGTGGGCCTGCGGATCCTGCGAAACATCCCGCTTCAGTTTATTCAGGGAATTGGTGTCATACGCCGCACCCTGCGGGTCAAACGACCCTGACATCGACATCAGATCGCTCATCAGATAATTTCCAAATCAGCACGCAGGCATCCGGCTGTTTTCATGGCCTGCAAGATGGACATCAGATCGATAGGCGTCGCGCCTAACGCATTAAGTGTGCGCACGACGTTATTCAGGCTGGCGCTCGAACGCACCTGCTGAATCGACCCGCCGGACTGACGAACGGAAATATTGGTATTTGGCGTCACCACGGTCTGGCCGCCGCCAAATGGCGTATTCGGCTGGCTCACGTCGTTCTGGCGATCGACCACCACGGAGAGATTGCCCTGCGCCACGGCGCAGTTGTCCAGCGTGACGTCGCGGTTCATCACTACCGAACCGGTACGGGAGTTGATGATCACTTTCGCGTCCATCGGCCCGACGTTAACTTCGATGTTCTGAATCTGCGCCAGAATGCGCACCTGCGAGGTATTCCCGCGCGGTACGATCACCTGAATGTTGCGGGAATCCAGCGCCGACGCAGTGCCCAGCCCCTGACGGTTGATGGCATCGCTGACCTGCTGTGCCAGATTGAAATCTTCGTCATTCAGTTGCAGGCTGATTACGCCTTGCGTGCCGAACGTGCTCGGCAGTTCGCGTTCAATCGTCGCCCCGCCGGTGATACGCCCGCCGGAAACCTGGTTGACCGTGACGCTGCTGCCCCCGGCTGAAGCCCCGGCACCGCCGACCAGCACGTTACCTTGTGCCAGTGCGTAAACCTGGTTATCCACCCCTTTCATTGGCGTCATCAGCAAGGTTCCGCCGCGAATACTTTTGGCGTTACCCATCGAAGACACCACAACATCTATCGCCTGACCGGCACGGGAAAACGGCGGCATTTTGGCGGTGACCATCACGGCCGCCACGTTTTTCAGCTGCATGTTGGTACCCGCCGGAACGGTGATCCCCAACTGGGACAACATGTTGGTCAGCGTCTGAGTAGTAAACGGCGTCTGCGTGGTCTGGTCACCGGTTCCGTCGAGGCCGACGACTAAGCCGTAGCCGATCAGGGCGTTATCACGCACACCCTGTACTGTCGTTAAATCACGAATACGGTCGGCGGATGCGGGCAGTACCACCAGGGCGGAAGCCGCCAGACATAAGATACCGGAGAGAAGTTTTCGCATGATTGCCTCGTTATAACGGCGATAAGTTTAGGAAGAACCGCTGCAACCAGCCCATGTTCTGCGCTTCATTGATGTAGCCGTTGCCCACGTATTCGATGCGCGCATCCGCCACTTGCGTGGAGATAACGGCGTTGGAACCGCTGATGGTGCGTGGGTTGACCACACCGGAGAACCGGATAAATTCGGTTCCCTGATTAATTTCGATTTGTTTTTCACCGACCACTTTCAGGTTGCCGTTGGCCAGCACTTCGCCGACGGTCACGGTCAGCGTGCCGCTGAAGGTGTTGTTGGCCGCAGCACCGCCTTTACCGGCGAAGGTGTTGGCACCGGTCATATCAAGGTCGGCGCGCGCATTGCCGAACAGACCTTCCAGATAGCGTGGTGTGGTGGCTGCACCGAATGTCGTTGACCCGTTGCGGGTGGCATTCGCGGAGGAGCTTTTGCTCGCACTCACGTTTTCCTGCAAGACGATGGTCAGCGTATCGCCGATATTGCGCGGACGGCGGTCTTCAAACAGAGGCTGATAACCATAGTTCATCGGCTGAACGGACTGGAAAATCGAACCGTTGGGAACCGGCGGCGCGGCGGGTGCAGGCGAGGCAGACGTTGCGCCGGGTACCAGCGGGGTATGCGGCATATACGCGCAGCCATTCGCCAGTAACGTGACTAACAGCGGCAGCACCAGCTTGCCTGGTCGGTCTGTATAAGAAGTCATTACCGACGTTATTTTTTTGGTCACCACAGTTATCGCCTTAAAAAAATCGACCTGGTAGGGATCTGAACCGGTTCAGGGCAGAAGCAAATTTGCCCCTGCCCTCTTATTTTTCTTACCACCACAAAAAACTTACAGCTGCGAAAGTTTCTGCAGCATTTCGTCCGACGTGGACACCGCTTTACTGTTGATTTCGTAAGCACGCTGCGTCTGGATCATGTTGACCAGCTCTTCCGCCACGTTGACGTTAGAGGTTTCGACATAACCCTGATACAGCAGGCCCGCACCGTTCAGACCCGGCGTGCTGTCTGTTGGCGCACCGGAGCTTTGCGTTTCCTGGTACAGGTTTTCACCCATCGATTCCAGGCCGCTGTTGTTGATGAAGGTGCTCAGTGTCAGCTGGCCAACCTGCTGCGCGGCGGTCTGGCCCTGCACGGTCACGCTGACGATACCGTCACGACCGACGGTCATGCTCAGGGCATTTGCCGGAACGGTAATGGCAGGGATGATCTGATAGCCGCTGGAGGTCACCAACTGACCGTTCTGATCGACCTGGAAAGAGCCGTCGCGGGTATAGGCGGTGGTGCCGTCCGGCAGTTGCACCTGGAAGAAACCTTCGCCTTTGATCGCGATGTCTTTACTGTTGCTGGTCTGCGACAGGTTGCCCTGTGAGAACAGGCGCTCGGTCGATACCGGACGCACACCGGTACCAATTTGCAAACCGGAAGGCAGGTTCGTCTGTTCAGAAGACTGCGCACCGGGCTGACGCACTGTCTGGTACAGCAAATCTTCAAAAACCGCACGCTGGCGTTTAAAGCCGTTGGTGCTGACGTTCGCCAGGTTGTTGGCGATCACGTCCATGTTGGTCTGCTGGGCATCCAGCCCGGTTTTCGCAATATATAGCGATGGGATCATGTCATTACTCCTCTGCCATCATCAGCTCATTGACAGCAGATTGTTGGCACTCTGTTCATTTTCATCGACGCTGTGGATGACTTTCATCTGCATCTCAAAGCGGCGGGCGTTGGCTATCATGTCAACCATGGTCGAAACCGGATCCGCGTTACTGCCTTCGAGGGTTCCGGGCATCACGTGAATGGTCGGGTCGGCCTGCAATGCGGCTCCCCTGGCTTGCGCCGTGGCGGCGGTCGGACGGAACATGCCGTCGTCCCCGCGGGTGACTTCATTGCCCGCAGCCTTCACCAGTTTCAGTTTGCCGAGCTGCCCCATGGTGTTGGGATCAGCGCCGGCTTCCAGAACAGCAATCGTCCCGTCCGCAGAAATCGTGAGCTGAGACTGCGGCGGAACTTCGATAGGCCCGTTATCCCCCATCACCGGATGACCCTGAATGGTCAGCTGGTTGGTAGGGGATACCTGCATGTCACCGTTACGGGTATACGCTTCAGTGCCATCAGGCATCTGCACCGCCAGGAAACCATCCTGCTGTAACGCCACATCCAGCGGACGGCCGGTGTAGTTCAGTTTCCCCTGCGTCATGTCAGCGCCCGGAGTGGACGCCGTGACCAGCGTACGCGTTTGCAGGCTTTCGCCGTCCACCGGCACGGCGCGCATGGCTAAAAGCTGCGCGCGAAAGCCCGGTGTGGAGGCGTTAGCCAGGTTACTTGACGTGACCGACTGCTGAACCAGCGTCTGGCTGGCTGCGCCGCTCGCGGTGTAGATAGCGCGATCCATAGTGCTGCCCTGTTTTTAAGTCGCGCGTTAGCGCAGGTTAACCAGCGTGTTCAGGATGGAGTCCTGAGTTTTGATGGTCTGCGCATTCGACTGATAGTTACGCTGAGCCACGATCATGTTGACCAGCTCCGCACTCAGATCGACGTTCGATGATTCCAGCGCACCGCTGGTCATGGACGCTAAGCCACCCTGACCCGCAATACCGGTGACCGCCTGACCCGAAGAAGACGTTGCTGACCACACGTTATCGCCTTCAGATTTCAAACCTTCAGGGTTAGAGAAGCTACTCAGCACAATTTGCCCCAGTAACTGGGTTTTGTTGTTGGAGTAAGTCCCGGAAATCGTGCCGTCATCATTGATGGTGTAACCGGTCATCTGACCTGCTGCATAACCATCCTGGGTCTGGGAACCGATGCTGTCGCTGCCGGTGCTCTGCTGGATACTGCCGGTGAAATCGAGAGAAACGGTTTGCGGCGTTACGGTGCCGTTGGTGGCGGTGTTCATCGGCAACGTCAGTGCCAGGCCCGCATTGGTAACGCCGGCGGCGTTAGCGGTGCTGACCAGTGCGCCGCTGGTATCAAATTTCATCGACCCGATTTTTGCCGCTGCGGAACCGGCCACGCTGCCGTCCTGCGCGTAGACATCCCAGTTGTTGGCAGCCGTTTTCACGAAGTAGACGTTGTTATCGTGCGCATTACCCTGTGAGTCGTAGGTCGTAATGCTGTTGACGTAGTTGTAGCTGGTGTCATCGCTGCTGCTAAACGTCGCAGTAGTCGGCACTTTGTCCGTTGAGTTCAGGTTAGCCACCATCGTCCCGGCCGTAGAGGCTTTCGCGCTCATCATGGTCGTTGGGATGTTCAGTGCAACAGGCTGGGCGCCTGCGGCGATGGTGGGTGGTGTGCCCGTTGCCGGGAAACCGGTGACGCTCAGACCCTGCATGTTCACCAGGTTACGGTTTGCATCGAGAGAGAACTGGCCATTACGTGAGTAATAAACCGCACCACTGGTATCGGTCAGGCGGAAGAAGCCGTTGCCGCTCAGTGCCACATCCAGCCCGCGGGAGGTGCTGGTGGTGGTACCGTCGTTGAAGTTCTGCGTAACGGCGGCAACTTTTACACCCATACCGGTCTGAGAACCGGCGAACATATCGGCAAAAGAGGCGGTCGCTGTTTTAAAACCTACTGTGGCGGAGTTGGCAATGTTGTTACCAATCACGTCGAGGTTAGTCGATGCCGCGCTCAGGCCGCTGACTGCTTGGGAAAAGCTCATGTTAGCTCCATTTTACTGTGTGTAGTGTTTGTAGCTCCTCCCCCTTTGCAGGGGACGGAGCGGTCTGAGTGACTCTCTTACAAAATCTGGCGTACAGAATCGACGGTTGCGGTTCCGCGCACGCCCAGATCCAACGCGGTATTCCCGGATGAATCTTTGGTTACACCATTGACCAGCGCATAGTTCAGCGGTGTTGCCACCATTTGCTGACTGTTGTTCAGGGCATTGATGCTGAAGGTGTAGCTGCCATCCGCCGCAGCGGTGCCGTCATCTTGTGTGCCATCCCAGGTGTAGCTGTGAACACCCGCAGTCTGGGAACCCAGGCTGATGGTTTTCACGACTTTACCGGTGGAATCACTCACAGAAGCGGTGACGTTGCTGGCTGCGGTTTCCAGCTCGAAACCAAACGGCGTGGTACTGACGGTGCCGTCAGTGTCTTTACCGACCAGGATCGCGCTGCCGGACACCATCACGCCGTGACCAATCAGAGAACTGGCCTGCACGGAGGTACCGCTGGAGATTTGCCCGGAGATGCCGCCGAGTGTGGTATTGAGTTTCTCAATCCCGCTGACGGTGCTGATTTGTGCCAGCTGGCTGGTGAGCTGGCTGTTGTCCATCGGATTGGTGGGATCCTGGTTTTTCAGCTGAGCGACCAGCAGGGTCAGGAAACTACTGGATAAATCATCGGCCGAACTGGTGCCGGTCGTCGACGTGCTGGAACCGGTGCTGGTGATCGTCGTGTTATCAGTGGTGTCATTAATCGACGTTGTAATTGACATAAGTCGCTCCGCTATTGCCCCAGAGTGAGGGTTTTCATCATCAACGACTTAGTGGTGTTGAGCACCTCGACGTTGGCCTGATAACTGCGGGAAGCGGAGATGGTGTTGACCATTTCGCTGACCACATCTACGTTTGGCATCTGCACATAGCCTTTTGCATCCGCCATCGGATTACCGGGCTCGTACACCATGCGCATTGGCGCCGGATCATCTACGATCTGCGCCACTTTCACGCCGCCGGTTTCCTGCCCCGGCGCCGCATTCACCTGAAACACGACCTGTTTGGCTTTGTATGGCTGACCATCGGGGCCGGTCACACTGTCGGCGTTGGCCATGTTACTGGCGCTGACGTTCAGACGCTGAGACTGCGCGGCAAGCGCAGAACCGGCGATATCAAAAATACCGAGCATCGACATAGGTTTTATCCTTGCAGCACCGACATCATCCCTTTGATTTGGCCGCCGAGGACGGTCAAATCGGTCTGATAGCGCACGCTGTTATCCGCAAAGTTGGTACGTTCACGATCCATATCGACCGTGTTACCGTCTGCCGACGGTTGATCAGGGATCCGGTACATCAAATCCATGTCGGCGGGTGAAACGTTCGACGCCGCAATGTGGCGGTCAGACGTCAGTGACAAAGACATGCCGCTTTCACTGGCGCGGCCCTGCTCCATCACTTTTTGCAACTGACTGGCGAAATCGATATCGCGCGCCTGATACCCCGGGGTGTCGGCGTTGGCGATATTGGCTGAAAGAATTTCTTGCCGCTGGGCGCGCAGGTTGAGCGCTTCCTGTTGGAACTGTAGTGCGGCGTTCAATTTGTCGAGCATGCGCCCTCCGCAAAGTGAGATTTTGGAGTCGACAGCATAAATGCGGGTGTCAACAACCTATCGTCTGAATAAGCGCAAAATCGTCCGCTATTTGTCCCTTTAGGAATTGCAAAGTGGAGGTAGACTTGTCTCCAGTAGACTTTTCGCCGACACACCGGGCACAAAGGTAAATCGCGTATGAACAGGCTGAAACTCCGACGTTTAAGCATCACGCTAAGCTGCATTCTTCTGGGTGTGACATCCGGCGGGACCAGTTTTGCGCAAAATGCACCAGCCAAAAGCGTGCCTGCGTCGGCCAATAGCGATACACTACTGACCTCGCAGCTCCAGCAGTTCTTCGGTCAGCAATATGCCGACAGCGGAATGCAGGTGAAGGTGGTAGTGACAACGCCCGCCGCTCGACAGCCGCAGTGTTTATCGCCACAATTTATGCTTTCGTCCAACAGCCGCACCTGGGGAAATGTCTCGGTGGCGGTGAACTGTAACGGTCAGAAAAGTTATGTGCAGACCAAGGTCCAGGTAAGCGGAACTTACTGGGTTGCGGCGAAAAATGTGCCTGCGGGCGCGCATCTGGCGCAAACGGATCTGGAAGCCAAAAAGGGCCGTCTGGATCTGCTGCCGCCGAGAGCCATTCTTGACAGTACGCAGGCGATTAATGGCGTGACGCTGCGCAATATCAGTATCGGCCAGCCGTTAACGTTGTCGATGCTGCGCCGCCCGTGGATGGTTCATGCGGGGCAGGACGTGCAGGTACAGGCGACCGGCAGTGGTTTTAACGTTTCCAGCGCCGGTAAGGCGATGAATAACGCCGCAGCAAATGAATCCGTGCGGATAAGAATGCCGTCAGGGGTGATTGTGAACGGGACAGTAGGCTCAGATGGGTCTGTGACAGTGACTATTTAGGTTGAATTGCAACCGTATTTGTAGAAAAAACTGCAATTAAGGCTAAAGTTATTTCGCCACATGTCGATAACAAACGTATCAGAGTCGTCCCACGACGGCATTTTTGGGGTTTGCGTCACATTAAGACCCTGAATACCCTTACCGGAGAATATTTATATGGCTATCGATCGTACTCAAGGTGTTTCACCTTTAACCTCGATCCAGCAGCGCGACCCGTCTGAAGCTTCCGTTCAGAATACGCGTAAAGAAGACACTGTTTCTGGCACCACCACCAGCGGTACGGCGGTGACCCTGAGCTCAGCGCAATCGTCTCTGACTCAGTCAAGTGCGCAGGACATCAACACGGCACGTGTCGACGAACTGAAACAGGCTATCCGTGATGGCAAACTGACCATGGATACCGGCAAAATTGCCGATGCTTTGTTGAAGGACACGCAGGATTATCTCAAAGGTCTTTAAGCCGCAGACACGGCTTAGTGACAAAAAAGTGGGAAGGTAATAAGGCCCGATGAAGAACTTTATCAAGTCCATGACTACCTTGGTTGAAACGTTGCAAGCGCTGGATCAAGTGATTAATCACGAACAAACGATACTGTGCTCCGGCCGCGTGAACGGAGCGGCCCTGCAGCATATCACCGAGCAAAAGAGCTCATTGCTCGCGACGGTAGACTATCTTGATAAACAGCGACGTCAGCATGACGAACGCCTGAAACAATCTGCCCCCTACTCCCGTCAGCCGGAAATCGCCGCGATGTGGAAAGAAGTGGTGCAACTGACCACGAAGTTGAGTCAGATAAATCGTCACAACGGCATGTTGCTGGGCAAACAAATCGCCTACAACACCGAGGCTTTGGCTATTCTCAACGCCAGCCAGACGCAAAAATTCTACGGACCGAACGGGCAGGAAACTGTGACCGGGCAAACCGTCAGGAAGATTTCCGTTTAGACCGAAACGGGCACGGTTTTTCACTCGCCGTGAGGGCGGGGAGATGATCGAGAAAGTTTCGGTTTTTCAATAACTGTGATCAAATAACTCCCTGCGCCGAAACCGACAAAAGAGGGGCAAGACGGCCCCTCTTTTGAATCTCCACGTCTTTTTTACTGCGCGCTATCGCTCGCTGGCTATTTTTCAGCGGCTCTGGTTAGTGCCGCAAAATCCCGCCGCTGCGCGGTGCCCTTCGTTCGGGTTACAAACCTCACAAAAACACGCTCGGTTTTCCACCACTCCTGCGGCGCGATTTTTGAAAGCGGCTGGAGGCTTGTTCAAAGATAACAACAGCAAAGATAACAACTGCAAAGATAACAACCGGTTGGGTTGCTGCGCCTGCGATGGTGCGACCCTGATTTTTCAGAACTTCTTATTTTCTATTCTGTTCTGCGGGTAATAAATGCAGCCGCGCTTTGAGATTTTCCTTTGCACTGTGCAGCAATGCGTCCGAGGCTTTCCGGTCGGGTTCGCACCGCGCCAGCGATAAACTGCCCATCAGCTCTGAACTGACTGACACCGCCGCCGATTGCGGATCTTCCGCGCCCATTTCCGCAAGCTGGCGGATAATCATGCTGCGTATCCGTTCAATGCCACTCGCAAATTCGGCCTGACAAGGCGCGGTCATGCGTGGCGCTTCGGAAGCCAGCGCCGATACCGGGCAGCCCTGCGAGCGGTTGTCGCGATGCGACGGCGAAAGATAAAAATCGATATAACCCGCCAGTTGCTGTGACGCGTTCAGCCCCTGATTATTTTTATCCCAGCGCTGCATCACCTGATTAAACATCTGCTGAATGGCGGCTTCGATCAGGGCGTCTTTCGAGGCAAAGTGTGCATAAAATCCGCCATGCGTCAGCCCGGCTTTGCTCATCACGCCCGCCACGCTGACCTGCAACGGCCCTTTGGCACGGATGGCTTTCGCCGCTTCCTTCACAATCCGCTCGCGGATTTTCGGCTTATGTTCACTTTCGTAGCGCATAGTAAGACCCTGATCATCGAATAAATTGCCGCCTCAGTTTACCTGACCGGTTCCGTTAACGAAACGCGCGCATCGACAGACAAGCCCGGCCTCAGCGCACTGGCTTGCGGCTGACCGGGATCCAGACGAATACGCACCGGCACGCGCTGAACAATTTTGGTGAAATTGCCGGTCCCCGGCTCAAACGGCAGCAATGCAAACGTAGAGCCCGAACCGGGCGCGAGGCTGTCCACTTCCCCGTGAAACGTCACGCCGGGCAGCGCATCAACCTGCACATCCGCTTTCTGACCGGGCTGCATTCTGCCGGTCTGCGTTTCTTTAAAGTTCGCCGTGACGTAAATCCCCTCATCGGGCACCAGCGCCATCAACCGCTGACCGGGCGTCACGTAATCGCCGACCTGCACCTGACGGTTTCCGACCACGCCATCCACCGCCGCGAAAATCGTCGTATGGTTGAGATCCTGCTGCGCCAGATCTTCTGCCGCCTGCGCTTTCATCACCGCCGCATTCGCCAGCGCCAGCGCGGCTTCTATTTCAGCCCGCTGTGCGTGCGTCACCGCCGCCTGATTTTGTGCCACATCCAGCATGGCAGCCGCGTGTGCGGACGTCTGTTCCGCCGTCACCGCCACGGTTTTATAGCGATCCGCATCATTGCGGGAGGTTGCGCCGCTTGCCGCCAGCGACTGATACCGTTGCTGCTCGGCCTCAGCGTGCTGCTGTTCCGCTCGCGACGACCGGATGGCGGTTCGCGCCGCATCGATTTGCGTCAGCGCCAGTTGTTCCTGCGCCTGCTGACTGAGCAATGCCGCCTGCTGTTGTGCGACCTGCGCACGGGCGTCGTCCAGATCACCGCGCGCGGCGGCTAAACGCGCCGTAAATTCTTCGCTGTCGATAAGCACCAGTTTATCGCCCACATGAACCTGCTGGTTATGCCGGACCAGCACTTTTGAGACAAACCCTTTTACTTTGGGCGCAACGGTGGTGGCGTCCGCCGTCAGATAAGCATCGTCGGTGGATTCAGAAGACGGTGCCGCCAGCAACCAGGCCGCCCCGCCGAACGCCAAAGCCAGCGCAACCGCACTGACCACCCAGATCCGTTTTGATCGCTTATTCACTTTTGACTGCGGGGCAGCAAGCCCGCCATCCGCTGTTGCTTCGCTCATTTTTTTCGCGCCTCATTGCATGATAGCCATCATATTAATATGATGGCTATCATATAAACAAGCCCCGGGATCTCACAAAAATGTCAGCCACCCAGAATCACCCCACGCCGCTCTCGCCCGCGGATTACCCGACATCACGCAAGTTTCTGATTTTCAGCATTATGGCGTTCGGCATGTTTCTGGCACTGATCGACATCCAGATCGTCGCAGCCTCCCTCAATGATGTTCAGGCCGGGCTTTCCGCCGGGCCTGACGAAATCAGCTGGGTGCAAACTTCGTATCTGATCGCCGAACTGGTGATGATCCCGTTCTCGGCATTTCTGGCGCAGGCGCTCTCGACCCGCTGGTTGTTCAGCGCGTCTGCCGCCCTGTTTACACTCAGCAGTATCGGCTGTGGACTGGCGTGGAATATTGAGTCGATGATCTTCTTCCGCGCGCTGCAGGGCTTTACCGGCGGCGCGATGGTGCCGACCGTTTTCGCGACCGGATTCGCCATGTTTCAGGGCAAACAGCAGGCGCTTATTCCGGCGATCCTCGGAATGGTCAGTGTGCTCGCACCGACGCTCGGCCCGACCGTCGGCGGCGTGGTGACGCAGGTTCTCGACTGGCGCTGGATCTTCTTCATCAATATTTTGCCCGGCGTGCTGGTGGCGACCGGCGCGGTGATGTTCATCCACGTCGATAAAGCCGATTATTCGATGCTTAAACGCATCGACTGGGTGCATCTGTTTTCGATGGCGGTGGCGCTCGGTTGTCTGGAATATGTGCTCGAAGAAGGCCCGCGCAAAAACTGGTTCAGCGATCCGCTAATCCAGATTTCCGCGTGGTTTTCGCTGGTGGCGTTTGTCCTGTTTCTCGAACGTTCTTTCTATTCCAAAAACCCGATTGTGCGCCTGACGCCCTTCCGCGACCCGACGTTTACCTTCGCCTGTTTATTCAATCTGGTCGTGGGTTTTGGCCTGTACGCCTCGACCTACCTGACGCCGGTTTTCCTCGGCCGTATCCGCGATTTCAACAGCCTGGAGATAGGCACGACGGTGTTTGTCGTCGGCGTCGGGCAGTTTTTCAGCACGATTATCGCCGCCAGATTAATCAACCGGGTCGATCGCCGGATATTAATCACCGTGGGGTTATCCGGTTTCGCGCTGAGTCTATGGCTGACGACCGCCGTCACGCCTTACTGGGGCGCGGAACAATTTTTCTGGCCGCAGGTGGTGCGCGGTTTATTCATCATGTTGTGCATCGTGCCGAGCGTGAACATGGCGCTGACCGCCTTTCAGGGGCCGGAACTGCGCTATGCGTCGGGCTTGTTTAACCTAATGCGCAATCTGGGCGGCGCAGTCGGCATAGCGACGGTGAATACCTGGTTGCAGGACTGGACGCGCGTCCACGCGGCGCGTTTCGGTGAAAGTCTGGGGCAATACGGCGGCCATGCGCAGGAAGTGATAGGATCGCTGGCGCAAAAAATCGGCCACCTGACGCCGGACACCGCGCACGCACTGCTGATGGCCAAAGGGCTGTTCGGTGCAAAAGTGGCGGCACAATCCCTGACGCTGGCCTTCAACGATATCTTTCAGGTCATGGCGTGGATGTTTATCGCCGCGTTAGTGATGGTGCCGTTTTGCCGTAAATAAGGGCGGAAATGTGAAGGAATTGTGCAGCCGCCCTCATAAAATGCGTTTGCGTAAGGGAACTTTTCGAACAAGGTGAGAAAGCTTTGGCCTGTTTGAAATAAATCCTTATAATTAGCGGCCCTGAAATGCGATTCGTTACACATACTGAGTCCCATTCAAGTGCTATGTGCAAGTACACTATTCCTCCGGCGGGTTTCGACCCGATCGGGGGGAAATCAACATCCTGACAACAACTGCCAGTGTGGCATTAACGACCAACGAAAATATGAAAATGAGCATTCGCGCAATCCTTACCCTGGTTTTGGCAGTTGCTGCATATAGCCAGGCGTCTTTTGCTGTGGTCTATCCTCTTCCGGCGAACAATGGTCGTCTGGTCGGTGAAAACATCACGGTTACCGTTCCGCAGGGCAGCAGCTTGCCGCTGGAACATTTTGCAGCGCAATACCAGATGGGTTTGAGCAACATGCTCGAAGCCAATCCTGGTGTTGACCCGTTCCTGCCAACGCCGGGGACCGTACTGACGATCCCTCAGCAGTTGATCCTGCCGGAAACGCCACATGAAGGCATCGTCATCAACAGTGCTGAAATGCGTCTGTATTACTACCCGAAAGGCACCAATACTGTTGTCGTTCTGCCAATTGGCATCGGCGAGCTGGGCAAAGACACCCCGATGAACTGGGTGACGACCGTTCAGCGTAAAAAAGCGGGCCCGACCTGGACCCCGACGGCAAAAATGCACGAAGAATATGCCTCCCGTGGTGAATTCCTGCCCGCCGTCTTCCCTGCCGGCCCGGACAACCCGATGGGTCTGTACGCGCTGTACGTTGGCCGTCTGTATGCGGTTCACGGTACTAACGCCAACTTCGGTATCGGCCTGCGCGTAAGCCACGGTTGTGTTCGTCTGCGTGATGCGGACATCAAATGGCTGTACGACAATGTGCCGCAAGATACCCGCGTGCAGTTCATCAACGCACCGGTGAAAGCCACCGTTGAGCCGGACGGCAAACGTTATATTGAGATCCACAATCCGCTGTCTTCCAACCAGGAAGAGTTTGATTCCCAGCAGCCGATCCCAATCTCGCTGACCGGCAGCGCAAACACCGTTGCATCGTCTCCGGCTGTAAACCAGACTGTGGTTCAGCGCGCGATTGAGATGCGTTCCGGTATGCCGGTGCAGATCAACTAACATTGACTGGTTGTTGATCTAGAAAGCCCCGAAAATTTTTCGGGGCTTTTTTTTGGGAATTTTTTAGGACTTGCCGTCCTGAGGCCAGCGTTTTATGGGGTTGAACGGGGATATTTCGGTTTCTCACTTGCAGTGAGGCGCTTTCGAAGGACCGAGAAAATTTCGGTTTTTCAATAACTGTGATCACTTAACTCACTGCGCCGAAACCGACAAAAAAGAGGCAAGACGGCCCCTCTTTTGAATCTCCACGTCTTTTTTACTGCGCGCTACCGCTCGCTGGCACTTTTTCAGCAGCCACAGCTACTGCCGCGAAAACTTGCCGCTGCGCGGTGCCTTCATTTCGGTCTTCGAGCCTTTCGGTCTCGAAACGCTCATTCAGCAAGCTTTCTGAAAGCGGCCGGAGGCTTTTTTTAACATAACAAATGTTTTGCTTTGCTCCTCCCCTGCCAAGGGGGAGGCCGGGAGGGGGTTTGGCAAGCAACTGAGTCGCTAAAACCCACACCCCATCCCAGCCTTCCCCTCATGAGAGGGGAAGGAGCAAAGCAAAAATCAGCCAACATTAATCTTTCGAATTACATAGCCTCCAGCCGCTTTCAAAACGACGTCGAATGAACGGTGAGAAACAGCGAGAGTCTGTTTTCGAGCAGATTCGAACCTGAAATGAGAGCACCGCGCAGCGGCGGCGTTTGCGGCACTAACCGGGGTTGCTGAAACAGTGCCAGCCAGCGACAGCGCGCAGTGAAAAAAGCGCAGAGTCCAGAGACCCGCGCGTTACCGGGTCTTTGGTCGGTGTGGGCCGACGCCCACGACCTTGAACTTGAACTTGAACTTGAACTTGAAAGCCAGTTTGGGCGACGAGCCCAATAAACAAAGCTTACGACTCCTCGGCCTGCGCGTTCCTCCCGCTCCCTGGCCTTTCAATGACCATTGTCTGCGTCTGACTCAGACTGATCCCCGCATCCCGTAACATCTTGAGGATTTCATACAACAAGTCACTGCGCGTCCCGCTCACAATACGCGGGCTGTTCACGTAGCCGGTCACGCTCAGAATGATGCCGGTCGGGCCCAGTTCTTTAAAGCTGACAGACGCTGCGGGCGTATCGAGGATTTGTTCGTGCGCGTTGTAGGCGTCGAGCAGCAGGCTGCGGACCTGTTCCGGGTCGATATCGAGCGGGAATGTCAGCGCGATGGTCGCCACGCCCTGCGCGTTGCCCATCGTCGCGTTACGCACGTTCTGCGAAATCAGCTGGGAGTTCGGCACAATCACCGTGGATTTATCGCTGAGCTGGATTTCGGTCGCACGAACGTTAATCCGGCGGATATCCCCTTCCACGCCGCTGATGCTGATTAAATCACCCACCTTCACCGGACGCTCGGTCAGCAGGATCAGACCGGAGATAAAGTTCTTCACAATCTCCTGCAAGCCAAAACCGATACCCACCGACAAGGCGCTCACGATCCACGCCAGTTTGTTCCACTCAATGCCGAGCGACGACAGCGTCAGCAGGATAATCAGCACGTAGCCGACGTTGGTGAACAGTGTCACCAGGGATGCGCGCATCCCGCGATCCATCATGGTTTTCGGCAGAAAATCATTATCCAGCCAGCGTCGGGCAGAACGCAAAATATACCAGCCGACCACCAGACACAGCACCGCATTGACCGCGTGTGCCGGAATTATGTTCACCCCTTCGAGCCCTTTACCGCCCCAGATATCGACAATTTTCGCCAGCAATTCCAGCGGCGTCGTGGAGCCGAAAGTGCCGTTGAGCAGCGCAACCGCAGCAAACAGCAGCAATGCAGTTTTCCCGATGGCCGAGAACAGCGTGGCCGCCAGTGACAGATGGCGGTCATTGACGCTCAGGGTGCCTTTGATGATTTTTCCGCTGTGCGTCCCCGGCGCGAAGAGGCTTTCGAAGAAATCCACCACGAAGTGAATCAGCAGATACAGGCAACTCAGCACCAGCCCGATCCACAGCAGTTCGAAGGTCACGAAACGGGCCAGCGGGATATAACCAATCAGCAGCGCCAGCATGATCACGACGGCGGTGATGCTGATCACCAGATGAATCAGCCCGGCCAGCGTGGAGCGGGCTTCGGTTTGCTCGCCGTCGGCTTTCATTTTGCGACGCATTCTGTTGACGCGGACAGGCGCAATCAGGCAGTTCAGCGCCACCAGCAGGGCCGCCAGACCGTTACCGAATAATGTGGCAGAGACGCTGGCACCGACCAGATTATTCAGCTGCTCGATAATGCCGAACAGGAAAATAAAGGTCGCCAGCAGAACCGGGAAAGAGGCCAGCGTTTTTGCCAGCGGATCGGCAATACCGGGCAAACGCCATGACGGATGATTATTCGATAACAGCGCAATCCCCAGCCCGGCGATCAGGGCAGAGAAGTAGGTCAGCTCCCCGAGCTGTTGAGCGAATTCATTGACCCACGCGGACGTATCCGGCAGGCGGGTAAAAATATAGCCGAGCAACTGAACGCTGAAGCCCAGCGTCAGTGTGGTGCTCAACGTGGTGAAACAGGCCAGGAAACTGCGGCGGAAACGGCCCTGCGGCAACCAGCGCGGCAGGATCCAGTTCATCGGTTTATCCAGTACGTGGCGGCCGAAAATACCCAGCGCCAGTGCCAGCAGCAGGTAAATACCCGAGCCGACGCGCCATTCCGGGCTCCATGCCTGCTTCCAGGCATCGCTGACCTGCGAACCAAAGTCGTCGAAGCGCGCGGCGTCGTCGTCGTTAGGATTGAACAGCGGAGCCCAGAAATTCCCGCCCAGAATGCTGCCGGTGTTCAGGGCGATCTGCGTTTTCAGCGCATCACGACGCAATCCGGAAATCTGTGAAGACAGGTTTCGCGCCCCGACGGCAATCGCTTTGGTTTGTTCAATCTGTGTCGTAAGAAGGGTTTTGCTGTTGTTGAGCTTATTGCGCTGGCTGATCACCTGCGGCGTTTCTGTCAGCGTGCCCGGCGCGGGCGCGGGGCCGAGCACATCGAGCTGCGCCTGTACCTGCGCCAGATCGGGTGCCAGTGCTGCCGACAGTTTATCGGCGTCTTCGGCCAGTGCTTGCGCAGCATCGGTCAGACCGGTGAATTTTTTGTCGGTTTTTGCCGATGAGACCTGCTGCTTAAGCTGATCCAGACGCTTTTGCAACGCGGGCAGCGCCGTGACGGCATTGACCTTGACCGGCTGTTCTGCGGCCGGTTGCCCCGTGCTGTCATCGGCCTGACTCAGCGCCGGCGTTAACAGCAGACATGACAACAATGCCAGTAACAAAAACGGCACTCTAAACATTTTTTGCATAGAAAGAAGGTTCCGGGAGTTCATTATTTTTTTACGAAACAAGAGAGTTTTAGAAGAACGGCGTAAGGATACCCTTTCCTGTTAAGAAGAATAGTAGGGATTGTCTGTTTATGTTGCGGTCAGGCCGCGCCGTGCTGCACTTTGAATCGCGCAGCACGGCGGGAAAATCAGGGTTTTGCGCCCAGCATCTGGCGCAAAATTGCCGCCGAGTCTGCCGGTTGCAGAGCAAGAATGCCGGAATACAGACTGATGGAAATCTCGCAGACTTTCTCGCGATCAACATCCGGCTTCGTCAGGTCGCTGAACATCTGCAACTGCTCACCGTACATGTTGCCCAGCGCTTCACGCACCGGTGCCATCATGGCGATCACGCGTTCGGTGCTGACCGCAGCAGGTTGTTCAGTCTGCCCACTGCCGGTCGCAAGAAGCAGATCATTCATGGTGTTGAGATCTTTGCGGAACAGCTCCGGCGGCAGAACCTGCGCGGTGTTCACGCCACCGTCGACCTGCGGATACAGAAACTTAAAGCAGCTGCCGTCCTTGCGCGCCTGCAAGGTTTGCATCTCTTCCAGATTCACCTGCATCGCCTCGTTGACGTTGGCGTCCGGCGCATGGCTGATGCGCTGCGTCAGCAACACGGAGACCATCGGTTTCACCGTATTAATGGCGTCCTGCTGCGATTTGCCTTCCTGGCGCAGCTTGAGAATATTGCTGCGGATCTGTGCGTACAGCGCCGGTTCCTGCGTTTTGATGGTGGCGTAAAGCGGCAGTTCGGCCAGCGCCTGATCGATTTTATTGGCTTCAATTTTCCCGGCGAGTTCCGGCCTGATGACCATACTGTAAAACAGCTCGCCGCCAGCAATTAACACCACTAATACAATCATCACAGGAATGCGGCGTGGGATCCCTTTAGAGCGCCAGACTTTGATTAGCAGGCCACACAGCGCTCCCAGCACCACCCATGACAACACTTCGTATTCGTTCATCAACACTCCCATTGTTAAAAACGCTTAAAGACCGATTTGTGCGACCGCATCACGGCTGGCGTCAGTGCGCGCCTGCCCGTGCAGTTCTTTCAGTTTGCCCTGACGCATTTCCAGCAAACGATCGGCGTGTTCAAAATAGTGATCATCGTGGCTGATTGCCAGCACGGTTTTGCCCATATCGCGCAATTGCGGCAACAGCTCGCGGTAGAACGTCCGGCGGAATTGCGGATCCTGATCCGCCGCCCATTCGTCGAGCAGCAGGAAGTCGCGCCCCTCGGCTGCCGCCAGCAGTAAGGCCACGCGTTTACGCTGCCCGGCGGAAAGCTGAAGATTGGTCACTTCGTTGCCGGTGAACCGGAGTTTTTCTTTCATGTTCAGGCGTTGCAGCCAGTCCTCCACCAGCAGCGGATCCGGCTGTTTGCCCTGCGGGCCGATAAGCTGGCCAAACAGGTGGAAATCGGTAAAGACCGCCGAGAAAAGCTGGCGATACTGTTCGGCGTTTTCCACCGTCACCGGCACGCCGTCCAGCAGGATTTCCCCGGAACGCGGCTGATACAGCCCGGTGAGCAGCATCGCCATCGTGGATTTCCCGCTGCCGTTACCGCCAATCAGGAAGACCAGTTCGCCACGGGAAATCGTGAGATTCAGCGGCCCGACGCCAAAACCTGCGCCCTCTTCTTTTCCGGCATAGCTGAACGCCAGGTCACGCAGTTCCAGCGTCTGCCAGTGTTTCGCTGCTACCGCAGGCGTGAACGCTTCGTTGTGTTCGGCCAGTTTCAGCGCTTTCAGCTTACCAAAAGCCACCTGTGCGCTGAGTAACGTCGGCAGTGCACCGACCGCCTGCAACATCGGCGTGCGCAGGAACAGCAGCGTGAGGGAGTATGTGGCGGCGACGTTGGTATCCGACCAGCCGAGCGTGTTCGCCATGAAAAAAACCAGGCCAATCGCGCCCAGCATCATGATATTCGACCAGTTCACGGCGCTGAGGTGGAAGGTATCGGCGCGGATAATGTGATGACGGTATTCTTCGGCGTCCTTGCGGTACACATCGTCAAACAGATGGCGCGCGCGTTCACGGTTCAGCGCCAGCTCTTTACGCCCTTCTATCACTTTCTGGTAATCCGTTTGCAGCTTGTCTTCGGCATCGCGCACCTTCGCCAGATGGCGGTAAACGTGAGACACCAGTTTGAAACCACCAAAAATGGTGATCAGCAGCCAGACAACGGTGACCAGCAGCATTTGCGGGGAAAGCCAGGCCAGATAACCTGCGCAGCCGAGGGTCAGAATAATCCCCTGCACCAGTTCCGGTAAACGCACGAAAGCCAGCGTGATATTGCGGATGTCGCTGCCGAGGCTGGCAAGCAGTTGCGCATTGCCGATTTGCTCGATGCGTTCGATGTCCGTATCCAGAATACGTTTGATGAATTGCCCGCGCAGACGGTAGACAAAGTGGTGACCGAGCACGGTCAGCGCCAGTTGAGAACCGAGCGTGACGGCCATCAGCAGCAGTAATAATCCGAGAAACTGCGGCAACACCATCAGGGAACCCTGCGTGGTTTCAATCAGTTTTAGATTGATGAACGCGATCAGGCCGATGCCCAGTACCGCGCTGAGCAGGCTCAGCGCCATGACGCCTAAAAACGGCCAGCGATATTGTTTAAATACAACGCGTAACAACTCCATGAATTGGTCTCATTCTGAATGCAGGGGAATAATGCTGCACGCAGTGTAATGACACACCTTGTCATATCAAGAACAATTCTCATTTTAGGTGCGGTTCCGCCTGCATTCCGCGGCATTCCTAAAAAAAGGCCACAGACAAGAAAAAAGCTGACAGCCCGCCTGACGCTTCCTAAACTGAACTAATGAATAAAGAACAAGAACTTCGCCAAAGTAAACGTAACGCGCTCGGGCTGCTGCTGATTGCCGCTGCCCTGTTTGTCATCACCCTTTTCCTGCCGCCTAACTTTTGGGTTTCCGGCCTGAAAGCCATATCCGAAGCCGCGATGGTCGGCGCAATGGCGGACTGGTTCGCCGTGGTGGCGCTTTTCCGCCGCGTACCGGTGCCATTTGTGGCGTCCCACACGGCCATTATTCCCAAAAACAAAGACAAAATTGCCGACAATCTGGCGGTGTTTGTGCAGGAAAAATTCCTCGCACCCGCCACGATCATCAACCTGATTCGTCAGCACGATCCGGCGCGGATGGTCACGGACTGGCTGAATGCGCCGGACAACGCGCAGCGTTTCGCGAAATACGCGGTGAAGATGATCCGCGGTTTTCTGGATGTCACCGACGATCAACGCATCGCACAACTCATCCGCCGCGCGCTTTACCGCGTCATTGATAAAATCGACCTGTCCGCGTCGATTGCCACACTGCTGGAAAGCCTGACCAAAGGTGGCCGCCATCAGCAACTGCTGGATCAGGCGATGGATCAGCTGGAAATCCTGCTGGCAAAAGACAGCACGCGGCAGTTTATTTCCACGCAAATTGTCGGCTGGATGAAGCGCGAACATCCGCTGACCGCCAAACTGCTGCCCACCGGATGGCTGGGGCGCAACGGTGCCGATCTGGTCTCTAACGCGGTGAATTCGGTGCTCGATGATATGGGCAACGACAAAACCCACGCGTTTCGCAAAGGCTTCGACCGTTCGGTGCAGAACTTTATCTGGAAGCTGCAAAACGACCCGGAAACCGCGCAGAAAGCCGAAGAGATTAAGCAGTATCTGAAAGATGACGAGAAGCTGAATGTTTACGTGTTGCAGCTGTGGGGCGACATGCGCAACTGGCTGAAAGAAGATCTGGAAAGTGAAGATTCGCGGGTGTTTGCCAAAGTCACCGAATCCGGCCAGTGGCTGGGAAATGCGCTGGAGCAGGACGAGAAACTGCGCAGTTCGCTGAATCAGCAAATGGAAACCATCGCCGGGAAAATGGCACCGGACTTCGCGCAATTCCTGACGCGTCACATCAGCGACACGGTAAAAGGCTGGGATCCGCGGGATATGTCGCGGCAAATCGAACTGAACATCGGGAAAGACTTACAGTTTATCCGCATCAACGGCACGCTGGTCGGCGCATTTATCGGGCTGGTGTTGTATCTGCTGTCACAACTTCCTGTGGCGATCCCGTGGGTGATGGCGCGGGTTTAGCGGACTCTGAAACGTGGGTAACGGCGCTACCCACTCCCTACCTGCGACACGCATCACACTTCCCCTCCCGGTAGCAGATTTTTTCATGCCGGCAGCGGATCCCCCCTCATGTCTTTTCGCGTCTCTGCGTATTTTATTCTTCATGCTGTCTGCACCCTGCAACGACGGACAGCCAATAACGAGAATAACGGAGAACGTTTATGGCCAGGTTGAACAGAAATTACGTGATGTGTTGTTTGTTCTTTTTCTTCTTCTTTATTTGCTGGGGAGCCTGTTACCCCTACTTGTCTTTATGGCTCACGGACACTATCGGCGTCAGTTATACCGATGTCGGGCTGGTATATTCCTTTACCGCCATTGTGTCTGTGTGTATTCAGCCGGTTTTTGGGTTTATTTCCGATAAATTAAAATTCCGCAAAAACCTGATGTGGATGCTGGCCATTATTATGGTGGTGTTCGCGCCATACTGGATTTATGTTTTCGCACCACTGATGAAATATAACGTCATGACCGGCGCGCTGGCGGGGGGTATTTATATCGGATTTGCTTTCGGCGCGGGCTGTGGCGTGTGCGAAGCCTATATCGATAAAGTCAGCCGCATGACCGGTTTTGAGTTTGGTCGTGCGCGCATGTTTGGCGGGCTGGGTGCGGCATTCGGAACATTTTTAGCCGGTGAGCTGTACGGTATTAATCAGGATTATATTTTCTGGATGGCCAGCCTGGCCGGGGTTTTCCTGCTGTTCGTGGTTTATATGACAGATCCCAAACACGACAGCACTTGCCCGGTTCAGGCGGAAGGCAAAGCCATTATCACCCGCAAAGACGTGATGGCATTGCTGAAAACCCGCCGGTTCTGGTTCTTTGCGGTCTACATGGTCGGTGTCGGCGCGGTCTATGAAACCTACGACCAGCAGTTCGCCATCTTTTACAGCCGGTTTTTCGCCAGTAAAGCCGAAGGCGCGGCGGCGTTCGGGTATCTCTATACGGCACAGATTTTCCTCGATGCCGTGGTCATGTTCTTCGCCCCGTGGTTCGTGAATAAAATCGGCCCGAAAAATGCCCTGTTATATTGCGGGATGATCATGAGCATCCGCATTATTGGCTCGGCGTATGCCACCGGTCCGGTCAGTATCAGTGCCATTAAAATGCTGCACGGTTTCGAAAGTTCGGTCTTCCTGGTGGCCGGTTTGAAATATATCTCAGCGAACTTCCCGGCGTATATTTCCGCTACGGTTTATTTAATCGGATTCCAGTTTTCAAAACAGTTCAGCGCCATATTTCTCTCCGGCACGGTCGGACATATGTATAACACGCTGGATTTTCGCGACACCTATATCATTCTTGGCCTGATTGCGCTGGGCTTTACATTACTTTCATTCTTTACGCTGTCACCGGTGCGACAACGTTTAACGCAGGATGCCGTTTCCGGCTGAAAATAAGGAGTTCGACGTGAATAAACTTTATTATGGCGTGGCCTATTACGATGAATATATGCCGGTTGAACGTCTGGAAAACGATATCGCCATGATGCTCGACGCCGGTATTAATGTCGTGCGCATTGCCGAATCCACCTGGAGTACGCTGGAACCCGCAGAAGGCCAGTACAATTTCCACCACATCGACCGCGTGCTCGACGCCATGCATCAGGCGGGGATCGCCGTGATTATCGGCACGCCGACGTATGCAATTCCGGCGTGGCTGGCACGTAAATACCCGGAAATTATGGTCACCACGCCGGAAGGCCAGCAGAAATATGGCCGCCGTCAGATCATGGATATTGTGAATCCCGATTTCCTGCATCATGCCGAAAATATTATTCGGGTTCTGCTCAGCCATGTAAAAGATCATCCGGCGATTATCGGTTATCAGGTGGATAACGAAACCAAACATTACGATAATTGCGGTCCGGAAATGAAGCAGAAATTTGTGGCCAGTATGCAGGAACAGTTTGCCAATATTGATGAAATGAATCAGGCGTTTGGTCTTAATTACTGGAGCAACAGAATTGACGACTGGCAGGATTTCCCGCCACCTGAAGCGACCATTAATGCCAGCCTGGGCTGTGCGTTCTCCCGATTTCAGCGCCAGTGTGTCACGCAGTATCTGGCGTGGCAGGCGGCGCTGGTCAATGAATACCGCAAGCCTCACCAGTTTGTGACGCAAAATTTCGATTTCGAGTGGCGCGGATATTCCTTTGGTGTACAACCGCGCGTCGATCACTTCGCGGCGGCCAGGGCAATGACCGTGGCAAGTGTCGATATTTATCACCCGTCACAGGAAAAACTGACCGGTAGGGAAATCGCTTTCGGCGGTGCCATCGCACGCGGCATGAAGCATGGCCAGAATTATTATGTGATGGAAACGCAGGCGCAGGGTTTCGCGCAGTGGGTGCCCTTCCCCGGCCAGCTTCGTTTGCAGGCCTTCAGCCATCTGGCGCACGGCGCAACGCTGCTTTCGTACTGGCACTGGCATTCGATTCACAATTCCTTTGAAACGTACTGGAAGGGCCTGCTCAGCCATGACTTTGCGCCGAACCCAACCTATACCGAGGCCAAAACCATTGGTGCCGATTTTGCCCGACTGTCACCCCGGCTTATGGATTTAAAAATAGAAAATGATGTCGCTATTTTGATCAACAATGAAGCGATGGACGCCCTGAACTGGTTTAAACCCGAAGGCGTCAGCACCAATTTGTACAACGATATTTTCCGTCAGTTTCACGACGCGCTTTACGAAGAGAATATTTCTGCCGACATCATCAGCGATCTTCCGGCCGATTCAGGCCGCTACAAACTGCTGATTGTCCCGGCGCTGTACGCCGCCAGCGACGACCTGCTCGGGCGCATCAACGCGTTTGTCGAAGGCGGTGGCCGGGCGCTGATCGGTTTTAAATCAGGTTTCAGCGATGAAAATGTCCAGGTTCGTCACGGCGCGCAACCGGGCATTTTGCATGAATGCTGCGGCGTGACCTATAACCAGTTTGTGCTTCCCCACGACACGCAACTTATCTCAGAACGGCTGGAACTGGATGCTCAGAGCTCCCGCGTTTCAATCTGGATGGAACTGCTGAAACCGCAGGGCGCACAGGTTCTGGCGCGTTATGACCATCCGGTCTGGGGCGAATACGCCGCCATCACGGAACACGATTTCGGGCGAGGCAAAGCGATGTATATCGGCTTCCTGCCGGAAATTTCACTGATTAAACAGCTTGTGGCGCGCCTGACCACCGGCCTGCCGCTCAGCGCCAGAATGAGCCGGCAGCCCTTCCCGCTGATCGTGCGCGGTGGCGTGAACTCTGCCGGGCAGCGTGTCCGTTATTATCTGAATTATTCAGAGAACGAACTGACTGTCGAAGACGCACAGCAGGGAGAAGAGCTGCTCAGTGGCACGTCCCTGCACGGACAACCGCTGGTGCTTGCGCCGTGGGGCGTGGCGATTGTCGCCGGATAAACTCACCTGCCGTCGCACTGGTAATAATCAATGTGACGGCTAGTATTGATGCACCGAATATCAGGACAGCGCCATGATGGATCAGAATCCGGACAATTTTGATTTTCTGCATTACTCACCGCTGATGAAAAAATTCAGTTTTCAGGCCTATCTGGTCGCCGGTTTCACACCCATCACCACCGACAGCGCGCTGGACTATTTCATCAACCGCCCGAACGGCATGAAAGGTTACATCATTAATCTGACGCTGACCGGCCAGGGCGATATCACTTCCGGTAACGATCACCGCGCGTGCCACGCGGGCGACTTGTTGCTGTTCCCGCCCGGCATTCCGCATTACTACGGCCGGGCAACTCACAGTGACAGCTGGGATCATCTTTGGGTCTATTTCCGCCCACGCGGGTACTGGCTTGACTGGCTGAACTGGCACGACACGGGCTGCGCTATCGGTCAGCTCACGCTGCCGTCGCAGGAAAAAGTGGATGAAGTGGTCAGCCTTTTTAAATCCATCCTGACCTACAGCGATTGCGGCAGCCCGCTTTCCGAAGCGCTGGCGATGAACGCGCTGGAGAAACTGCTTCTGCACTGCCAGCAGTTATTGCCAATCCATAACAGCCATCAGCGTGACCCGCGCATTCATCAGGTTTGCCAGTATCTCAACGAACATCTGGATCGCGACATCAAAATCGAAGAACTGGCGCAGCGCGTCTACCTCTCGCCTTCGCGGCTGGCGCATCTGTTCAGACAAGAACTGAATACGACGATCCTGTGCTGGCGCGAGGAGCAGCGGATTAACCGCGCCAAATCGTTATTGCAGGTCAGCCAGCAGCCGATTGCCAAAATTGCCGAAACCGTCGGTTATGAAGATCAGCTCTATTTTTCACGGATTTTCCGCAAACATTTGTCCGTCAGCCCCAGCCAGTACCGGAGAAATTTCGACGAAAGGGATCGGAACGGTGGGGAAATGGAGTAATGCGACGCTGTCACAATAATGTCTTTACTGTCATTAAAACGTCATAACTCTGACCTAACCTGCCGGTAACAAAATACAACAATTTGTGTTTTTTTATTTCTGACGGTTTATCAAAAGGAGTATTGACCATGCAACAACCTCTCTCTCTGCTTGCCCGCGCACTCTCTGCCGCCCTGCTGGTTTCCGCCTCCGCCTCCGCCAGCGCTTTTGCCGCTCAGCCGGACACCCTGACAGACCGCGCTGCGAAAGGCGTACTGACGGAACCGGGCGGCGCACGTCGTCTGAGCGGTGATCAGACCGCAGCGCTGAAAGCCTCGCTTTCGGACAAAACGGTGAAGAACGTGATCCTGCTGATTGGTGACGGAATGGGCGATTCAGAAATCACCTCCGCACGAAATTATGCCGAAGGCGCAGGCGGTTATTTCAAAGGCATCGATGCCCTGCCGCTGACCGGTCAGTACACACATTATTCTCTGGATAAAAAAACCCAGAAACCCAGCTATGTGACGGATTCCGCCGCATCAGCCACCGCCTGGACGACCGGCGTAAAAAGCTATAACGGTGCGATTGGCGTGGACGTAAACGGTAAAGATCACCCGACCATTCTGGAGATCGCCAAAGCCGCAGGCAAAGCGACCGGCAACGTCTCCACAGCCGAATTGCAGGACGCCACGCCAGCCGCCCAGATTGCGCATGTCACGTCGCGTAAATGCTACGGACCGGTAGAAACCGCCGAGAAGTGCGCCAGCAATGCGCTGGAAAATGGCGGACGCGGTTCCATCACTGAACAGCTGTTGCAGGCCCGCGCCGACGTCACGCTGGGCGGCGGCAAAAAATCTTTCAGTCAGCTGGCGAAAGCCGGGGAATTCAACGGTAAATCCCTGAAAGACCAGGCACTGGCACAGGGTTATGTCTGGGTGGAAAACGCCGATCAGCTCAGCGCCATCACGCAGGCCGACCAGAAAAAACCGCTGCTGGGCTTATTCGCCGACGGCAACATGCCGGTACGCTGGCAGGGTCCGAAAGCCACCTATCACGGCAATATCGATAAACCGGCCGTCACCTGCGAAGCCAATCCGCAGCGCACCGCAGAGATCCCAACCCTGGCCGCGATGACCGAAAAAGCCATCGACCTGCTGAAAACCCATCAGAACGGTTTCTTCCTGCAAGTGGAAGGGGCGTCGATTGATAAGCAAGATCACGCCGCCAACCCGTGCGGTCAGTTTGGTGAGACGGTTGATCTGGATGAAGCGGTGCAAAAAGCCCTCGAATTCGCCCGTCAGGATGGCAATACGCTGGTGATTGTGACCGCCGACCACGCGCATTCCAGCCAGATTATCGAAACCGATGCCAAAGCTCCCGGCCTGACGCAAACGCTGACCACCAAAGACGGCGCGCCGATGACCATCAGCTACGGGAATTCCGAAGAGGATTCACAGGGACACACCGGGACTCAGTTGCGGATCGCCGCGTTCGGGCCACACGCCGCGAATGTCGTCGGGCTGACCGACCAGACAGATTTGTTCTATACCATGCGGGAAGCCATGAATATTAAATGATGCAGTGAGGTGCTGTCGGCGGACCGAGAAAATTTCGGTTTCTCACTCGCCGTGAGGGCTGGATCGAGAATATTTCGGTTTTTTAATAGCAGTGATCGCTCAGCTGCTGGCGCCGAAACCGACCAAAAGGGGAAAGTGCTTTTCCCCTTTTGGATTTCCCCACGCTTTTTCAACACGCGCTCCGCTCGCTGGCTATGTTTCAGCTACCACAGCTATTGCCGCGAAAACTTGCCGCTTCGCGGTACCCTTGCTCGGTTTCGAGCCACAGGTCTCGAAACACTTCGCCCGGCAAGCTTTCTGAAAGCGGCCATTGGCTTTTTCACCCTATTACAGTGGTTTGGTTTGCTCCTCCCCCTGCGAAGGGGGAGGCCGGGAGGGGGTTTTGCAGGCCACTGAGCCGCTACAACCAACACCCCATCCCGACCTTCCCCTCGTGAGAGGTGAAGGAGAAAAGCAAAATAATTCGGCATTGGACTTTCGATTTACATAGCCATTGGCCGCTTTCAAAACGGCGTTGAGCGAGCGGTGAGAAACAGCGAGAGTCTTTTTTCGAGCAGGTTCGAACCCGAAGCGAAAGTACCGCGCAGCGGCGGCGTTTGCGGCACTAGCCGGAGTTTCTGAAACAGTGCCAGCCAGCGGAGCGCGTGTAGAAAAAGACGCGGAGATTCCAAAGAGGGCTCGTCATAGCCCTCTTTGGTCGGTTTCGGCACGAGCAGCTGAGCGATCACTGCAATTGAGAAACCGAAATATTCTCGGTCTTATATAAGATCACCGCGGCTCGTACCCGCCTCAAACTGTTATACCCAATAATCACCATACTGTTCCTGTTATACCCACTCCCCTTCATGGTTAAATCCCCTTTCATCATCTGCTATAAAAATAGGTCCTCTCATGTTGGGTTTAGATGCCTTCGAGCTGGCTCGTATACAGTTCGCGTTCACCGTTTCTTTCCATATTATTTTTCCTGCTATCACCATCGGGCTGGCCAGTTTTCTGGCAGTGCTTGAAGGGATGTGGCTCAAAACCAAAAAAGAGGAATATCGCGACCTCTATCATTTCTGGTCAAAAATCTTTGCCGTGAATTTCGGCATGGGCGTGGTTTCAGGGCTGGTGATGGCGTATCAGTTCGGGACTAACTGGAGCTTTTTCTCGTCATTTGCAGGCAGTATCACCGGCCCGCTGCTGACTTACGAAGTGCTGACCGCCTTTTTCCTCGAAGCGGGTTTTCTGGGCGTGATGCTGTTCGGCTGGAACCGCGTCGGCCCCGGTCTGCACTTTTTCGCCACCTGTATGGTCGCGCTCGGCACGCTGATGTCGACGTTCTGGATCCTCGCGTCCAACAGCTGGATGCAGACGCCGCAGGGCTTTGAAATCGTCAACAATCAGGTGGTGCCGGTGGACTGGCTGAAAGTCATTTTCAACCCGTCGTTCCCCTACCGTTTGCTGCACATGACCACCGCCGCGTTCCTGTCGTCGGCATTTTTCGTCGGCGCGTCTGCCGCCTGGCATCTGCTCAAAGGGCGCAATACCCCGGCGATGCGCACTATGTTGTCGATGGCGATGTGGATGGCGCTGATCGTTTCTCCTGTTCAGGCGCTGATTGGCGACGCGCACGGGCTGAATACGCTGAAGTATCAGCCCGCGAAGATCGCCGCAATTGAAGGCCACTGGGAGAATAAAAACGGCGAGCCGACGCCGCTGATTCTGTTTGGCTATCCGGATATGGAACGCGAGGAAACGCGTTATTCGCTGGAAATCCCCTATCTCGGCAGCCTGATCCTCACGCACAGCCTGACGCAGCAAATCCCGGCGCTGAAATCCTTCCCGAAAGAAGACCGGCCTAACTCGACCATCATTTTCTACAGTTTCCGCATTATGGCCGGGCTGGGTATGCTGATGATCGTGCTGGGATTGTGGAGCCTCTGGTTGCGCTGGCGCGGCAATCTTTATGAAAACAAAGCATTTCTGCGGTTTACGTTACTGATGGGGCCGTCGGGTTTACTGGCCTTACTGGCGGGCTGGTTTACCACTGAAATTGGCCGCCAGCCGTGGGTGGTTTATGGCCTGCTGCGCACCAAAGACGCCGTTTCCAGTCACGGCGAGATGCAAATGAGCATCAGCCTGCTACTGTTCGTGGTGATTTATTCTTCGGTGTTTGGCGTCGGTTATCTCTACATGATGAAGCTTATCCGCAAGGGGCCGCAGCCGCATGAAGGTCAGAATCAGGATCACGGCGGACCGGGGCAACATCGCACACCGGCGCGGCCGCTGTCGGCTATTAAAGAACCGCTGAACGACGAAGGAGTCTGAAATGGGTATCGATCTTCCGCTGATTTGGTTTTTGATCATCGTCTTTGGCGTGATGATGTACGTGGTGATGGACGGCTTTGATCTGGGCATCGGCCTGCTGTTCCCGCTGGTGAAAGCAGAACATGAACGCGATGTGATGATGAACACCGTCGCGCCCGTCTGGGATGGCAACGAAACCTGGCTGGTGCTCGGCGGCGCGGCGCTGTTTGGCGCGTTTCCGCTGGCGTATGCAGTGGTGCTCGACGCGCTGACTATCCCGCTGACGTTAATGCTGTTCGGCCTGATTTTCCGCGGCGTGGCCTTTGAGTTTCGCTTCAAAGCCAGCGCGGCAAAACGTCATGTCTGGGACAAATCGTTTATCGCCGGTTCCGTGCTGGCAACGTTTTGTCAGGGCGTGGTGCTCGGCGCGGTTGTCGGCGGCATTCCGGTGGTTAACCGCGCGTATGCCGGTGGCGCGCTGGACTGGCTGACACCGTTCAATCTGTTCTGCGGCTTCGGGCTGGTCGTGACCTACGCCCTGCTCGGCTGCACGTGGCTGATTATGAAAACCGAAGGCCGCTTGCAGGAAAGTATGCACCGCTGCGCAAAACCGCTGCTTTTCACCTTTCTGGCCGTGCTGGTGATCATCAGCGTCTGGACGCCGCTGACGCACGCCGCCATCGCCGCGCGCTGGTTCACTTTACCGAATCTGTTCTGGTTCCTGCCGGTTCCGGTGCTGGTGCTGCTGGTGGCGTTGTGGATGTTGCGGGCGGTAAACCGTCAGTCGCACCACGCGCCGTTCCTGCTGACGCTGGCGCTGATTTTCCTCGGGTATACCGGCCTTGGGATTAGCATCTGGCCGAACATTATTCCGCCGTCCGTTTCCATCTGGGAGGCGTCCGCCCCGCCGCAAAGTCTGGGATTCATGCTGGTCGGCGCGCTGTTTATTATCCCGATTATTCTGGTTTATACCTTCTGGAGCTATTACGTGTTCAGGGGGAAAGTGACGCCGGAACAGGGTTATCACTGAGATGCGGAGGCGTAAATGAAGAAGCTCATCAGGGAAATGGATGATGAAACCGTTATCCGTCAGCCTTTCTGGAAACGGGTCGGCTGGATGGCGACAATCTGGCTGGGCAGCGTACTGGCGCTGTTTGCCGTCGCCTCGGTGTTTAAATTACTGATGGCGGCAGCGGGAATGCGCACGCACTGATTGACTGACGTTTATTAACACCAAACAAAAAAACCTCCGTCAGCTTTGGCGGAGGTTTTTTGTTTGCGGATATTGACCGCGAATAACGACAGCGGATAACGACAGCCAGTCAGCGCAGCAGGTTATCCAGACGATCGTCGTCGATGCCGTCCGGCTCAAGGTGCGCCGTCACATCGGCAAACTTAAACAGTTTGCCCACCGCCATTTCAGCCGCATCGCCAATATCGTGCCCGATATCCACGCTCAGGTTGCCGTCAACTTCCACATGGAATTCCACAAAAACGCGGTCGCCACCGTTACGGGTGCGGATATCATGCACGCCCTTCACGCCAGCCACGCTCAGTACGGCTTCTTTTATACGTTTACGGTCAACGGCGCTCAGCTCCCTATCCAGCAACTGCGTCAGCGCATCCGCCGCCATCCCGCGGGCATTCCAGATCATATAGAAGGAAATCAGCAATGCGCCGATGGAGTCAGAACGCGTCCAGCCAAAATAGCGCTCGAAAATCAGCGCCAGCAGCACCGCGATATTCACCGCCACGTCGGTGATGTAATGCGCGCGGTCGGCGGCAATCGCCGTGGAACCGGTGCGTTTCACCACGTAAGTTTGCATCAGTACCAGGCCGGTCGCCGCCACGCAACTGATGATAATGACCCAGATCCCCAGCCCGAGTTGCGCCAGCGGCGCCGGGTTAATAATGCGTCCGATGGATTCCCCGCCGAGCACCAGCCCGGCCGCACCCAGCAATAACGCCTGCACAAAAGCGGCGACGGCTTCAGCCTTGCCGTGCCCGTAACGGTGGCCTTTGTCAGCAGGACGCAGGGCGTAACGCACGCCAATTAACGTCACCATGGACGCCAGCACATCGACCAGCCCGTCGGCTGCCGACGTCAGCAGGGCAATCGAGCCCGTTGCCACCCAGGCCCAGACTTTGATGCACACCAGCACCAGCGCCACGCAGACAGAAACCAGAGAAGCGATACGCGTCAGCCCTTTATAAGACGGGGCCGGGCGACTCATGAATGGCTCCGGACAAGCCGGTTTTTTTGAGAATTATTCACAGGAATTCCTGAAGCAGAGGATCAACTTTATTTGATAAATACAAATACCCGTCCGGCATTATAACCCATTTTGCGCTTTTTAAGACCTTCCCTATGGTTTGGATCTTCGTGCCCCCACTAAGGTTTATTGACGTAAATTTACTTGCATTTACATCAATACAATCTAGGTTAAAAACAAGATTTCTTTGTTCCGGCGCGCGGTCGCCGATAATCAGAAGAGCACTATGACAAACGATAACAATGCAAAACCTTCCGCGTCAGATGACGCACGTTCCGAACAGTCAGAACTCGATTCCAGCCAGGTGAAATCAGGAGAAGGCCACACGCAGGACCAAAAAGTCACGAATAACGAGGCAGAAGAACCGGATGAGAAGCGCAAAGGCCCCGGCAAGAAACCCCTGATTATTCTCGGTATTGTCGTGGTGGTGATGCTGGTCGTGGCGCTGGTCTGGTGGCTGATGACCAAAGATCAGATCAGCACCGACGATGCCTTTACCGAAGGCGACGCGGTGACCATTGCGCCAAAAATCGCCGGTTATGTGACCAACCTGGCGGTGAAAGATAACCAGTTTGTGCATAAAGGCGATCTGCTGGTGGAAATTGATCCGCGTGATGCCACGGCGCAACGCGATGCCGCGCAGGCGCAGCTTGGGCTGGCGGTGGCACAGCTCCATCAGGCGCAGGTTCAGTATGATCTGGCGAAAGTGCAGTATCCGGCGCAACTGGCGCAGGCCAAAGCCCAGCAGACGCGTGCGGAAGCCAGCCTGCTTAACGCCACGGCAGATTTCCGTCGTCAGCGCGGTGTCGATCCGCGGGCGACCACACAACAGAATATCGACTCGTCCAGCGCGCAGGTGCGTTCTGCTGCTGCCGATCTGGAAAATGCCAAAGCGCAGGTGCAGGTTGCCTCGCAGGTTCAGCTCAATATTCGTCAGGCTGAAACCAACGTCGAGGCCCGCGAGCAACAGGTTGAACAGGCCAAAGCGCAGCTCGAAAACGCCACGCTGAATCTTTCGTATGCGCAGGTTCGCGCACCGTTCGACGGCTACGTCACCAAGCGTAATGTGCAGCTCGGCACGCTGGTGCAGGCCGGTTCTTCGCTGTTCTCGGTGGTGTCGAAAGAGATCTGGATCGCCGCCAACTACAAAGAATCGCAGCTTGAGCGGATGCGTCCGGGCAATAAAGTTGAAATCACCGTGGACGCGTTCCCGGACATCAAACTTCACGGCCACGTTGACAGTATCCAGCAAGGCACCGGCTCGCGCTTCTCGGCCTTCCCGGCGGAAAATGCCACCGGTAACTACGTGAAAATTGTGCAGCGCGTGCCGGTCAAAATCGTCATCGACAGCGGTCTGGATGAAAATCATCATCTGCCGCTCGGCCTGTCTGTTGAACCGACGGTGACCGTCGAATGAATGAAGATCGCAGCTACTGGAAACCCAAGGCCAATCCGTGGGCAGTTGCCGCCGTCGTAACCATTGCGGTGTTCATGGAAATCCTGGACACCACCATCGTTAACGTGGCGCTGCCGCACGTCGCCGGTTCGTTGTCCTCCAGTTATGACGAATCAACCTGGGTTTTAACGTCGTATCTGGTGGCCAACGGGATTGTGTTGCCGATATCCGCGTTTCTCAGCCGCGTGATGGGCCGCAAAACTTACTTCCTGATTTGTATTGGCATGTTCACCGTCTGCTCATTTTTATGCGGCGTGGCGACCGAACTCTGGCAGATGATTTTGTTCCGCATCCTGCAGGGTTTCTTCGGCGGCGGTTTGCAGCCGATCCAGCAATCGGTGCTGCTGGATTACTTCAAACCCGCCGATCGCGGCAAAGCGTTTGGCCTTTCGTCGATTGCCATCATCGTCGCCCCGGTCGTCGGGCCGACGCTCGGCGGTTACATCACCGATAACTTCAGCTGGCGCTGGGTGTTTCTCATCAACATTCCGGTGGGGATTATCGCCCTGCTGGCGATTTATCAGTTGCTGGAAGATCCGCCGTGGGAGCGCAAAGCCAAAGGCAAACTCAGTATTGATTACATCGGTATCGGGCTGATTGCGCTCGGGCTGGGCTGTTTGCAGGTGATGATGGATCGCGGCGAGGACGACGACTGGTTCAAATCCGGCTTTATCGTCACTTTTGCGGTGCTGGCGGCAACCGGGATTGTCGGCGCGATTTACTGGCTGCTTTACGCCAAAAAGCCGGTGGTCGATCTGCGCTGTATGAAGGATAAAAACTTCGCCATCGCCGGTTTGCTGATGGCCGGTATGGCGATGATTTTGTACGGCAGTTCGGTGGTTATTCCGCAGCTGGCGCAGCAGCAGTTAGGCTATACCGCCACGCTTTCCGGGCTGGTGATGTCGCCCGGCGCGGTGCTGATTGTACTGTCGATCCCGCTGGTGCTGAAACTGATGCCGATAATCCAGACGCGTTACATCATTGCGTTCGGCTTCTTCCTGCTCGCCGCGTCATTTATTTACTCGTCCACGCTGACGCCGGACGTCGATTTCAAAACGCTGGTGCTGTTCCGCAGCGCGCAGTCTATCGGGCTGGGCTTCCTGTTTGTGCCGCTGACGACCATCGCGTTTATCACCATCCCGCAGCGGATGAACGCCGATGCCGCCGCGCTGTTTACCATGTTCCGTAACGTCGCCGGGTCGATCGGGATTTCGCTGGCGACGGCCGGTGTGACCGAGCGAACACAGGCGCACAGCGCGCACATGGCGCACAACATGTCGCCGCTGAACGAACAGTTTAATCAGGCCGTCAGCCGGAGTGCCGCCGCGATCCGCGATTTCGCCCATATTGCCGGCGACCCGATGCAGCTCGCCACCGTGAAGATGTATCAGGAAATGATCTCGCAGTCGCGCATCCTGGCCTACATCGATGTGTTCGGCTATTGCGCCATCGTTGCGGTTATTTTGATCCCATTTTGTTTCCTGCTTTCGCCGGTTAAGAGCGAAGGTAATGCCGGAGCACATTAAGTTGAAAAAGATAAGCTCTACTCCGAGAATTCAGCCATCGGTGATGTCATTGAAACCCCACCCCAACCCTCCCCTTCGCAGGGGAGGGAGTAATGCCCCGTTCTCCCCCTGCAAAGCGGGAGTGAGTAATGCGCCGTCCTTCTCCTCCCCCTGCGAAGGGGGAGGCCGGGAGGGGGTTTTGCATACAGGCACCCGTTTTCTGGCACTCTCGGCATTAACTCTGTTACTGGCCGCTTGCTCCGTGGGCCCCGATTACCAGAAACCGAATCCGGTCACGCCGGGCGCTTATAACGACATGACGAAGCCGAAAGACGCCGACGGCGCGTCCATCGCCCTGCCATCGGAGCCGAATCCGTTATGGTGGAAAGCGTTTAACGACCCGCAGCTCGACAGCCTGATCACCCGCGCGATTGCCGGGAATATCTCGCTGCAACAGGCGGTGCTGCGCATTGCCGGTGCCCGCGAGCAGGTCAGACAGGCCGAAGGTGCCTGGCTGCCGTCGGTTCAGGGCAGCGCAAAAGCCACGCGTCAGCAGCTTGGCCTGAAAGGCATTCTGGATTCCAGCGGTGCCTCGCAGCAGCTCAGCGATCTCAGCCCGGAAGCCTCCAGCGCCATCGACACGGCGACGCGTCCGGTCAATCTGTATCAGGGAAGTTTTGATGCCAGCTGGGAGCTGGATTTATTCGGCGGCACGCGGCGTCAGGTGGAAGCCGCGAATGCGCAGACGCAGTCTTCGGTTGAACAACGCAATGATGCGCTGGTGTCGCTGGAAGCCGAAGTCGCCCGCGCGTATCTGCAACTGCGCGGTGCGCAGAGCGTGACGGCGGCGATCCAGACACAAATCGACGTCGCGCAGCAGACGCTGGATCTCACGCAGAACCGCCAGAAGAATGGCCTTTCGCCCCAGCTTGATGTCGAAAACGCCCGCGCCCAGCTGGGTTCATTGCGCGCCCAATTGCCGCAATACCAGGCGCAGGAACGTCAGGCGATGAACGGGCTGGCGGTTCTGCTCGGCCAGACGCCGGGCTCGCTCGATGCCGAACTGACCGCACCCAAACCGATGCCTGCCCTCCCCGCTGCCGTCCCGGTTGGCGTGCCGTCGCAGCTGGCGCGTCGCCGCCCGGACGTGCGTAAAGCCGAAGCCGATCTTCACGCCGCGACCGCCAATATCGGCGTCTCCGTCGCACAGATGTTCCCGAGTATTTCCCTCACCGGCCAGTTCGGGATGCGCAACACCGACGTCAGTTATCTCGACAACTGGAGCAGCCATTTCTACTCCTTCGGCCCGCAGGTCACGCTGCCAATCTTCCAGGGCGGACGTCTGGTGTCCAGCGTGCATCTTTCCCGAGCGCAGCAGGCCAATGCCGCGCTGAACTACCGCCAGACGGTGCTGACTGCGCTCCAGGACGTGGACAATGCGCTGGTGAATTACCGCACGGATCAGGATCAGGTGAACGGATTAGATCAGACGACCGACGCGTTACAGACGGCGTTTGATCTCGCCAGCGACAGTTACCGTCAGGGGCTTTCAACGTTCATCAACGTGCTCGACGCCCAGCGCCAGCTCGCGCAGGCGCACCAGCAATCCGCCGAAGCGAAAGTGAAAACCAGCACCGATCTGGTGTCGTTGTACAAAGCCCTCGGCGGCGGCTGGGAGCCGTACCAGAACGTTGATTTGCCGACCTACACTGTGTTTGGTCCGGCGGCAACGCCGGATGTGAAAGTCAAAACGACGTCGGGGGTGACGCCGTAAAAACGGTTTAATGTGACGAGATAAAATCGGAAGGCGTGACCGGGGCAGGTAAAGAGCTATTCTGCTTCGTGTTCGCGCCCCCTCTTTTCAGCATCCCCCTCAGCGCAATTCCACCAGACTGCGCTATTCTGTTCAGACATTGAAAACAATCCTGCCTGCGGGCGGGATTTTCCGCTGAATAACAATCGGGTAAAAAATGAACGACATTTCTACTGAAGATAAAAAGCCCAGCTGTGATTCAGTGATCAACAGCGTTGCCTACCGTGACGGCAAGCGGTTGCAGGACGTCACCGTCGAAGACATCAGCGAAGTACTGAAAGAGCCGGACACGTTCGTGTGGCTGGGGTTGTGGCAGCCGGAAGATGCGTATATGCGCAGCATTCAGGAAGAATTCGGGCTGCATGATCTGGCGATTGAAGATGCACTGAGCGCCCATCAGCGACCCAAAATCGAGCAGTACGGCGAGTCGCTCTTTATCGTCACGCACACCGCGCAAAAGGTGAACGAAACCATCGAGTACGGCGAAACGCATCTGTTTCTCGGTAAAAACTTCCTGATCACGGTCCGCCACGGCGCGTCATCGAGCTATAAAGAAATCCGTAAACATGCCGAAGAACGCCCGGACATGATGAACAAAGGGCCGGCTTACGCGTTGTACTGCGTGCTGGATTCTATCGTCGATAACTATCTTGAAATCCTGCATCGCTACACCGAAGAGTTCGACGCTATCGAAAAGCTGATGTTCCAGAACACGTTTAACCAGCAGGCCGTGCAGCAGGTGTACAAACTCCGTCGCGATCTGCTTTCGCTGCGCAATTCCGCCGTGCCGATGGAAGATATCTGTAATCAGCTCAGCCACCATTATGAAGAACTGATGCCGAAAAGCCTGCGTGCCTACATTCGTGACGTGCAGGATCACGCGAATCAGGTTATCCGCACCACCGACGATATGCGCGAAATGCTTTCCAACGCCATGCACGTGAATCTGGCGCTGGTGTCGGTGCATCAGAATGAAGTGGTACAACGTCTGGCAGGCTGGGGGGCGATTCTGGCGATCCCGACGGTGGTCTTCAGCCTGTACGGCATGAACTTTAAAAATATGCCGGAGCTGGATGACTGGTGGGGGTATCCGGTGACGCTGGGCGTGACACTCGTCGGTTGTCTCTGGCTTTACTGGAAACTCAAAAAATCGGGCTGGCTCTGATATTATTACCGTAAGCCGCACGTTAATTAACATGCGAATAACAGAAACCCCTGTTATTCGCGCTTTTAAATTATCCTGACAAATATACCGGCGACTTATTCTATTTCTCCTTCCCTCTGCGCGTTATTTCCTTATATACTCATTCGCATCTTTCCTTCCGGAAATAACCTTCATATGTCAGTGCGTTTCGCGATTTCACAGTTTATGCATTCACTGCGCTTGCCAGGCAAGCGGGTCAGTGCGTTGCTGTTCGCGTTGTGCTGGCTGATTCTGAATTCTCAGCTGGCGCTCGCCAGCCATCAGTGCGACATGCGGCCTCCGGTGGAAAACACCACGATGTCGCACAGTGAATTCATGCAAATGCCTGATTCCCCTGAGCATAGGCAAAGTCAGTCGGTGTTGTGTGAAAAGCACTGCGTGCCGGAAAGAACCCACTCAGACAGCGGAAATGTGCCCCTGGTGGCACTTCCGGTTGCACCCGCACTCGCCATCGTCACCCTTGATGCCCGCGTGGCGGTCACTACCGCAAACTGGACTGCCCCACCGGTCACGGCTCCGCCCGCTGAAGTTCAGTTCTGCCGGTACAGAGAATAGCTCCTGCTGTCAGCGGATGCATTTCCTTGCATCTGAATAATCTAATTTATCTGCCGTAATAACGGCGTTTATCTGATATGACAGTATTGGAGTTATTTCCATGCGTACAATTTTAAATGGTTTTGTCTTTAGTCTTTTCTTTATTTCCGCTTATTCCTTCGCTGACACAATGCCAACGAATCATGATCACATGGCGATGCAAACCGCAGAGAGTTACCAATCAGAAGGTGTGATCACGCAATGGCAATCTGACCGTGTTGGTATTTCTCATCACGCCATCCCTGCCCTTAAATGGCCCGCCATGACCATGAATTTCCGGTTGCCGCCGGACATCGCCGCGAACTCCCTGCCCGCCGGTACGCCGGTGGCGTTCAGCTTTGTCAAAACTGACACGGCTTATCAGTTGCAGTCACTGACTCCGCTGAAACGCTGACCGGGAGAAATACCATGTTGAATTTACCGCGTCACCTCCGGGTGACGTGGCACTGGCTGCTGGCTTTTATGCCGGTCAGCGCCTTTGCCACACCCGTTTCCCTCCCGCAGGCGCTGGTGGCCGCGCAGGGATATTCGGCGGAGCTTTCCGCCAGCCGCCATCAGATTAACGCGCTGGAAAACCGCGCAGAATCGGCCATGCAGTTGCCGGATCCGAAGCTGAAATTCGGGATTGAAAACCTGCCCGTTGGCGGCAGTAACGACCAGCGTTTTACCCGTGAAGGCATGACCATGGAGCGGATTGGCATCATGCAGGATTACGTGAGCAGCAGTAAGCGCGAGCGTAAAGCCGGCACGCTGCGCGCCGAATCCCGGCAGGTGGCGGCGAACGGCCAGAGCATTCGTGCGCAGTTGCAGCGCGATGCGGCACAGGCCTGGATGGAACTGGCGATCGGAAATGAAACCGTGAAGCAGTTGCAGGCGCTGGTGGATGAAAGTCAGCGGCAGATTGGCGTTCAGCGCGGCGGCGTCAGCAGCGGTAGCGCCCTGCCCGCGTCGGTGCTCGACGCGCGTCTGACGCTCATCAGCATGCAGGACAAACTCACCGAAGCCGGACGCGACGTGCAGCTGGCGCGAACGCGGCTGAGTCAGCTTACCGGTATCGACAATCCCGAAATTCTCGGTGCCATTCCGCCGGTCAGCGAACTGCCCGCCGAAGCGACGCAGGCCGACAGCATCAGCCAGCATCCTGAAGTTCTTCAGGCGCGGCGTGAGGCGGAAGTGGCGCAGGCCAAATCATCCGAATCGGCGATTGCCGCACTGCCGGATATCGGCGTTGAAGTCTATTACGCCCGCCGCGCCGACAATTATGACGACCTCGCGGGCGTGATGGTCACCGTGGATTTGCCGCTGTTTACCGCATCACGTCAGGATAAAGATCACGCTGCCGATCAGTCGATGGCGATGGAAAGCAATGACCGGCTGGCGCAGCTCGTTCGCACACATCAGGCGCAGCTGACCACGCTGCTGGCGCAATATCAGGCAGCCAGTACCTTGTGGCAGCGGCAGAAAAATGACGTTGTTCCGCTGCAACAGCAGCGCGTCAGCGTGATTCAGGCGCAGTACCGCGCCGGAAAAAGCAACCTGAATGACGTGCTCGAAGCCCGCCGCAGCCTGCTCGACAGCCAGATTGCGGTACGAAATGCCGAACTGGACGTCGCCCGTTATTGGGTCGCCCTGCGCTATCTGGCACCTCAGGAGAACAACTGATGACTACCGTTAAAACGTATGGCCTGCTGGCGCTTTCCCTCGCGGCCGCGCTGGCTGTGGGTTACCAGGCCGGACGCCATAATGCGCCCGCCGGATCAAAAATCGCGTCTGCGCCCGCTGAACGCAAAGTACTGTACTGGTACGACCCGATGACGCCGGATCAGCGGTTTGATAAACCGGGCAAATCGCCGTTTATGGATATGGACCTGATGCCACGTTACGCCGATGAAGTGGCTGACGACGGCGGTGTTACGGTCAGCGCCCGCCAGCAGCAGAATCTCGGGTTGCGCAGTGCGAAAGCTGAGCGCCGCGTCATTTCCTCCCCGCTGAATGTTTACGGCACCGTCACCGCCGACGAGCGCAGCCTGCGCACGGTGGCTGCCCGCGCAGGCGGTCTGGTGGAGAAACTCTACGTTGCCGCCAGCCAGCAGCAGGTAAAAAAAGGCCAGAAACTGGCGACGTTGTGGATCCCCGACTGGACCGCCGCGCAGCAGGAATATCTGGCGGTGCGCCAGCTCGGTGACCGCAGCCTGAGCGCTGCCGCCCGTCAGCGTCTGGCACTGCAATTTATGCCGGAGGATATTCTCAGACGTATCGATAAAACCGGCCAGCCGCAGACGCGCATTGACGTCGTGGCACCGGAAGACGGTTATCTCAGCCAGCTGAGTGTGCGTGAGGGCGCGCAGGTGGCCGCCGCGCAGCCGTTGTTTGAGCTGACCAGCCTGAAACAGGTGTGGATTGTGATGGATTATCCGCCGTCCGCCGCCGGGCAGGTTCAGGTCGGCAGCAAGGTCAGCGGCAACAGCGACAGCCAGCCGGGCGACGTATTTCGCGGCGTGGTCAGTGAATTACTGCCCGACGCCGACGCCGTCAACCGCACGCTGAAAGCCCGCGTGGTGATTGATAATCCGCAGCAAAAACTGCGCCCCGGCATGTATCTCACCCTGACGCTGGAAGCACCGGAACAGAAACCGGTGCTGGCAATTCCGCAGGAAGCGCTGATTCAGACCGGCACCCGCAATACCGTGCTGCTCGACGACGGCAACGGACATTTCACGCCGCAGGCTGTCACCGCAGGGGCAACGCGCGACGGCTGGACGCAAATCCTGTCCGGCCTCAGCGAAGGCCAATCTGTCGTGACCTCCGGCCAGTTCCTGATCGATTCAGAAGCCAGCCTGCGCAGCGCGCTGCCCGCCGCTGCCAAAGCTGAAACCACACCAGACGCAAATCAGCACGGGAGCCATTTATGATTGCCACCGTGATCCGCTGGTCGCTGCGCAACCGGCTTCTGGTGCTGCTCGCCGCCCTGATGATGGCGGGCTGGGGCATCTGGTCTTTGCAAAAAGCGCCGCTCGACGCCCTGCCGGATCTCTCCGACGTACAGGTGATCGTGCGCGTCAGTTATCCGGGCAAAGCGCCGCAAATCATCGAAGATCAGGTCACGTATCCGCTGACCACCACTTTGCTGTCGGTGCCCGGCGCGAAAACGGTGCGCGGCTTTTCGATGTTTGGTGATGCCTACGTTTACGTGCTGTTTGATGACGGCACGGATCCGTACTGGGCGCGTTCCCGCGTGCTGGAATACCTCAGTCAGGTACAGTCCTCGCTGCCGCCGGGCGCAAAAGCGTCGCTGGGGCCGGATGCCACCGGCGTCGGCTGGATTTATGAATACGCGCTGATCGATAAAACCGGTCAGCACAGCCTCGAACAGCTGCGCGCGTTGCAGGACTGGACGTTGCGCTATGACCTGAAAACGGCGCCCAACGTTTCTGAAGTTGCCAGCATTGGCGGCATGGTGCGCCAGTATCAGGTAGTCGCCGACCCGCAGCGGATGCGCGCACGCGGCGTGACGCACCAGCAACTGGTCACCGCCCTGCAAAGCGCCAATCAGGAAAGCAGCGGATCGCTTCTGGAAATGGGCGAAGCCGAATATATGGTTCGCACCTCCGGTTACCTGAAAAGTCTGGACGATTTCAACAACGTAGTCGTGACCGTCAACGGCGGCATTCCGGTGCTGCTTTCTGACGTCGCGACTGTGCGAACCGGCCCGGAACTGCGGCGCGGCGTGGCGGAACTCAACGGTGAAGGCGAAGTGGCGGGCGGCGTTATTGTCATGCGTTCGGGCAAAAATGCGCTGGAAACCCTGAAAGCGGTGAAAGTGCGTCTGAATGCCCTCGCCCGCACGCTCCCCGCCGGTGTGGAAATTGTGCCGGTATATGACCGCCAGCCGCTGATCGAACAGGCAGTCGAAACGCTGTCGCACAAACTGTTGGAAGAATTCATCGTCGTGGCGGTGGTCTGCGCGCTGTTTCTGTTCCACTTCCGCTCGGCGCTGGTGGCGATCATCACGCTGCCGCTGGGCATTCTCGGCGCGTTTATCGTCATGCATTATCAGGGGGTCAGCGCCAATATTATGTCGCTCGGCGGCATTGCGATTGCCATCGGGGCGATGGTGGACGCCGCGATCGTGATGATTGAAAACATGCACAAAGTGCTCGAACAATGGCGGCACGATCATCCCGGCCAGAAGCCGACTTCTGCGGATTACTGGCAGGTTTCCGAACGCGCTGCCATCGAAGTCGGGCCTGCGCTGTTTTGCAGTTTACTGATCATCACGCTGTCGTTTATTCCGGTGTTTTCGCTCGACGCGCAGGAAGGCCGGATGTTCTCGCCGCTGGCGTTTACCAAAACCTACGCCATGGCGGTTTCCGCCGGGCTGGGGATCACGCTGGTGCCGGTGCTGATGGGCTATTTTATTCGCGGCAAAATCCCCGATGAGAACGCCAGCCCGATCAACCGCTGGCTGATTTCCGCTTACCAGCCGGTGCTTTCTGCGGTGCTGAAACGCCCGAAAACCACGCTGGTGTGCAGCGGCCTGTTTCTGCTGGTGTCGCTTTATCCGCTGTCAAAACTGGGCAGCGAATTTATGCCGCCGCTCGACGAAGGCGATTTGCTGTATATGCCGTCCACGCTGCCGGGGATTTCCGCCCGCGAAGCGTCCAGATTGCTACAGCAAACCGACCGGCTGATTAAAACCGTGCCGGAAGTCGCCAGTGTGTTCGGCAAGGCCGGACGTGCCGACAGTGCCACCGACCCCGCACCGCTGACCATGATTGAAACCACCATCCGTTTTAAACCACGCGACCAGTGGCGGCCCGGCATGACGCCCGACAAACTGGTGACGGAGCTGGATAACGCGGTGAAGTTACCGGGCATCGCCAACGTCTGGGTGCCGCCGATCCGCAACCGGCTGGACATGCTGGCGACCGGCATCAAAAGCCCGGTGGGGATTAAGGTGAACGGGAATAACATCGCGCAGATTGAGCAGGTGGCGCAGCAAATCGAACATATCGTGAAGCAGGTTCCCGGCGTGACATCGGCGCTGGCCGAACGTCTCGAAGGGGGCCGCTATGTGGACATCGACATTAACCGGCGCGAAGCCGCACGTTACGGTGTCACGGTTGCCGAATTACAGTCGCTGGTTTCGACACTGGTCGGCGGTGAAAATATCGGTGAAACGCTGGAAGGCCGCGAACGGTATCCGATCAATCTGCGTTATCCGCGTGAACTGCGTGACAACGTGCAGGCGCTGCGTGACCTGCCGGTGCTGACCGCGTCCGGTGCGCAGGTGCCGCTGTCGGCGCTGGCTTCGGTCAACGTCACCGACGGCCCGCCGATGCTGAAAAGTGAAAACGCGCGCTTGTCGGACTGGATTTATGTCGATTTGCGCGGACATGATCTGAAATCGGCGGTGGAAGATATGCAGCAGGCGGTGAATCAGCAGGTGAAATTGCCGGAAGGCGTCACTGTGAGCTGGTCGGGGCAATTTGAGTATCTGGAACGCGCGACGGCAAAACTGAAAATCGTCCTGCCGGTCACGTTGCTCATCATTTTTGTCCTGCTGTACGTCACGTTCAGCAGCGTGCGCGATGCGGTGCTGATTATGGCAACGCTGCCGTTTGCGCTGACCGGCGGCATCTGGCTGCTGTATATGCTTAATTACAACCTCTCGGTCGCCGCCGCCGTCGGTTTTATCGCGCTGGCGGGTGTCGCCGCCGAGTTCGGGGTCATTATGGTGCTGTATCTGAATCAGGCCGTGCAGCGTCAGCAGAAATCCGGCGAATCGCTGACCGAGGAAGAGTTGTGCAACGCCATCCACCACGGCGCGGTATTGCGTGTAAGGCCAAAAGCCATGACGGTCGCCACCATCATGGCGGGTTTACTGCCCATCATGTGGGGCGGCGGCACCGGTTCAGAAGTGATGCAGCGTATTGCTGCGCCGATGATTGGCGGGATGGTCAGTGCGCCGTTGTTATCGATGCTGGTGATCCCGGCGGTGTATTTGCTGTTGCATCGGAGGAGAAGTGGGAAAACTTCGGTTTCTCACTTGCAGTGTAAGCGCTGTCGGAGGACCGAGAAGGTTTCGGTTTTTCACTTGCCGTGAGGCTGAGCGCTGACCGAGAATATTTCGGTTTTTCAATAACTGTGTTCACTTAACACGCTGCGCCGAAACCGACAAAGAGGGAGGAAAGCGCCTCCCTCTTTGATCTCCCACGCTTTTTTCACTGCGCGCTGCCGCTCGTAGGCTATGTTTCAGCGGCTGTCGTTATTGCCGCAAACGCCGCCGCTTCGCGGTGCTCTCGTTTCGGATTCGAACCAGCTCAAAAAAAGACTCTCGCCGTTTCTCATCACTCACTCAACGTCGTTTTGAAAGCGGCCACTGGCTATGTAAATCGAAAGATCAATGTTGGCAGGCGCGCGTTAGAGATCAGAGTGTTGTTGAATTTAAATAAACTTCCGGCCGCTTTCAGAAAGCTTGCTGAATGAGTGTTTCGAGACCGAAAGGCTCGAAGACCGAAATGAAGGTACCGCGCAGCGGCAAGTTTTCGCGGCAATAGTTGCGGCTTCTGAAACATAGCCAGCGAGCGATAGCGCGTGTTGAAAAAGCGGGGAGAAATCCAAAAGAGGGAAAGCACTTCCCTCTTTTGGTCGGTTTCGGCGCAGGAAGTTAAGTGATCACAGTTATTGAAAAACCGAAACTTTCCCGGTCATCCGCCCGCCCTCACGGCGAGTGAGAAACCGAAATGTTCTCAGTCTGCTCTTAAAAGCCTCAACCGGCCCCGGTAACCTACCGGTAATTCACTATCACCTGATTCCCCATCACCCGTAACGGCGTATTCATCGCCCCGCCGCCCGCGACGAAATACACAAACCGCATCGGCGAGATGGCCGTCTGGCCATAAAACGATTTCGTTACACCGCTGTCCGCATCCAGCCCCACGCAGTGATTGACGGAATTACATAACTGAACCTGTAACCCCGCCGGTCTTGCGCCGAGCAATTCATATTTCCAGCTGACCGTGGTGATCGTCGCAGAACTTTTCTGCCGGACCGGCGCGGAATCAGCGGCAGCCAGCGGCGGTGACGACATCATCACGCCACGGTTTTGCAGTGTGACGCCACGCTGAGTGTCCGACCAGGAACCCGACGCGGCAACCGCAGGCAGGCTTATCAGGCTGAGGAGGAGCAACGCGGCGCGAAGCATCTTATTCACCGCCGATGGTCGCAGTCATGCGGATCTGGCGGCTGTCGGTCATTTCGAGATTCGACATCACCACAATCTGTGGCAACGAGCGGCGCAGGAAGCGTGACAACAGCGGACGCAGCGCGTGGTTCACCAGCAGAACCGGCGGTGCACTGAGCATATCCTGGCGCTGTAACGCGGCTTCCGATTGCGTTAACAGACGGTCAGCCAGCCCCGGCTCCAAGCCGCCGCCGCTTTGCAACGCCTGAAGCAGCAGGCGTTCGAGCGCCGTATCCAGGCCGATAACCTGTACTTCGCCGTTACCGGGGAACCATTGCTGGGTAATCGCACGACCCAGTGCCACACGCACCACAGACGTCAGTTCGTTCGGGTCGGACTGGCTCGGCGCATATTCCGCCAGCGTTTCGACAATCGTGCGCATGTCGCGAATCGACACACGTTCGGATAACAGATTTTGCAGCACCTTGTGCATGTTGGTCAGCGAAATCACGCCCGGAATGAAATCTTCGGTCAGCTTCGGCATTTCCTTGGTGACACGTTCCATCAGCTCCTGCGTTTCCTGACGGCCAAACAGTTCTTGCGCATGTTGACTGATCAGGTGATTCAGGTGCGTTGCCACCACCGTACTGGCTTCCACCACGGTGAAGCCCTGAATCTGCGCCTGTTCGCGCATGGCCGGTTCAATCCACACCGCCGCCAGCCCGAATGCCGGATCGACCGTCGGCTCACCCGGCAGTTCCCCGATGGCGTTACCCGGATTGATCGCCATCCAGCGCCCCGGATGCGCGGTGCCCGTGCCGATTTCGACCCCTTTCATCAGGATGCGGTAACCGGCAGGCGGTAATTCGAGGTTGTCGCGGATGTGGATCACCGGCGGCAGATACCCCATTTCCTGCGCGAATTTCTTACGGATGCTGCGGATACGTCCCAGCAGTTCGCCGTTTTGTGCAAAATCCACCATCGGGATCAGGCGGTAGCCCACTTCCATTCCCAGCGGATCTTCAAGCTGAACGTCTGACCAGCTGGCTTCCACCAATTGTTTGCCGCTGTCGGCTGCCGACGGCGCGGCTTCTTTTGCCTGCGGAGCTTTCTGCTCCTGACCCCGCGTCCACCAGGCCAATGCCAGAAGTGCCGAGGTGAACAGCAGGAACACCAGGTTTGGCATGCCCGGCACCATGCCGAGAAGCCCCAGAACACCGGCGCTCAGCATCATGACGCGCGGATTGCGGAACAGTTGGGTGACCATCTGCTCGCCGACGTCCTGATTGGTGCCGACGCGGGTCACGATCACACCGGCAGCGGTGGAAATCACCAGCGCCGGGATCTGCGCGACCAGACCGTCACCGATGGTCAGCAAGGTGTAACTTTCGGCGGCGTGGCCGAGATCCATCCCGTGTTGCAGCACGCCCACCAGCAGGCCGCCGACCACGTTGATGATCATGATCATCAGACCGGCGACGGCGTCACCGCGCACGAACTTACTCGCACCGTCCATCGAACCGTAGAAGTCCGCTTCCTGCGTCACGTCACTGCGGCGTTTTTTCGCTTCATCTTCGCCAATCAGACCGGCGTTAAGGTCAGCGTCGATCGCCATCTGTTTACCCGGCATCCCGTCAAGGACGAAACGCGCGCCCACTTCGGCGATACGCCCGGCACCCTTGGTGATAACCATGAAGTTAATCAGCACCAGGATGATAAACACCACGATACCAATGGCGAAGTTGCCGCCCACCAGGAAGTGGCCGAACGCTTCGATAACCCGTCCCGCCGCCGCACCGCCGGTGTGACCTTCAAGTAAGATCACACGGGTAGACGCTACGTTGAGCGACAGGCGCAGTAAGGTGGAGAACAGCAGGATGGTCGGGAAAGCCGCAAAATCCAGCGTCCGCTGGGTGAACATCGCCACCAGCAGCACCATGATGGACAGCGCAATGTTGAACGTGAACAACAAGTCGAGGAGGAACGGCGGCAAAGGCAGCACCATCATCGACAGGATCATCAGGATGAGGATGGGTCCTGCCAGAACCTGCCATTGTCCGGACTTAAAGTTGGCGGGTAAACGCAGCATCGCGGCCAGATTAGCCATGGGTATCACTTTCTCCTGCAAAATCCAGACCGTCAGGGACTGGTAAATGTTGAGGTTTTTTCGGGATCAGTCCGCCTTCGCGCTTCCAGCGTTTAAGCTGATAAACCCAGGCCAGAACTTCGGCAACCGCAGCGTAAAGCGCGGTCGGGATTTGCTGACCAATTTCACTGTGCCGGTAGAGCGCACGCGCCAGAGGCGGCGCTTCCAGCATCGGAATTTTGTGTTCGGCACCCAGCGCTTTGATGCGCAGCGCCACATCGCCCGCCCCTTTCGCCAGCACTTTTGGTGCGCTCATTTTGTTTTCGCTGTACTGCAACGCGACGGCGTAGTGCGTCGGGTTGGTCACAATCACGTCGGCTTTAGGCACGTCGGTCATCATACGGCGGCGTGCCATCGCGCGCTGTTGCTGGCGGATGCGGCCTTTGACATGCGGATCGCCCTCCTGGCTTTTATGTTCGTCGCGGATGTCCTGCTTACTCATGCGCAGTTTTTTCAGGTTGCTCCAGATTTGCCAGAACACGTCGAACGCCACCATCGGCGTCAGCCCGAGAACCACCATCAGCGCGCAGAACGCCACCATATTCAGCGCTTCACCCAGTGCAGGAATGGTAGGTTGCGCCATCAGCCGCATCATGTCCGGCCATTTATGCCAGATATATAACCCGGCCACCGAGCCCACCAGCAGCGCTTTCAAAATAGCCTTGAGCAGTTCAGCCAGTACCTGCCCGGAAAACAAACGCTTGAATCCGGCAATCGGATCCATCCGGCTGAATTTCGGCGCAAAAGACTTTCCGCTGAACATCAGGCCGCCGAGTAACAGCGGCGCGGCCAGCGCAATCAGTATCAGGCCGCCGATCACCGGCAATAACGCCCAGACCGCGCGGCTCAGCAGTGAGGCGATTTGTTGCAAAATCTGACGGTCATCACTGACCATGCCGTGGTCAAACTTCAGCCCCTGCGAAATCATCACACCGAGCTGCCGCGCGATGGATTCACCGGAAACCCACAGCAGCGTGAAACCGCCCCCGAGCATCAGCATCGAGGTCAGTTCGCGCGAACGCGGGATTTGCCCTTCTTCACGAGCTTTTTCCAGCCTGTGGTTTGTGGGGGCTTCTGTTTTTTCGAGATCGCTGTCTTCAGCCACCGGTGTTCCCTGTCAGCATTTACCCGGCGCAAAAAGCAACGGGCACAATTTCATGCATAGCATGACAAAATACGGCTGACACCATAGGCGGAAAAGAGGCAGGTTTTGAGGTCTGTTTACTAAATCAAATGAGGAAGTTTCTTTAAAAACCCCAATATCAGGGGGGCTATTTTAAGAAATGGCTGAGGTTTTGAGGGTTTATTCTGATGAAATGATCAAAAAATAGCGCATACGGCCTTTCTTATTAAGAAGTTTAAACGTTAGAATTCCTGCGCCAATTTGAATAATTCTGTTTTCCTGGATGTCACTGAATTGTAAAGCTCGTTGCCAGAAATCACCCATTAATCGTCCTGAAAAAAACGATATTTCTGTCATTTAATTTCGGGATGAATTATTTCGTTTCTGTTTTCTCAGATATTCCCCTGATAATTTATGACTCACGCATCTGGTTCTTCCAGAGAAAAACTCGCCGGTGAAAAAATAATATCCCTTACCTGCCCTCGTTCCCACACGCAAACAGTTTCGTAAAAACGTAAATCATCTGCAATTAATCAAGGAAAGAAATTAAATGAGCGGGAGAAAATATTTAACTCAGATTGAGATGGAAAAGCTCGTCGGTACCGTCTCGACAGGCGTAAACCGGGTTCGAGATAAATGCATGTTATTAATGTGTTTCATCCACGGGCTTCGGGTGAGTGAACTGGCCAACTTAAAAGTGAAGGATATTGAGCTTTCAACAAAAATAATTTACATCACACGGCTTAAAAATGGATTCTCTGTTCAGCATCCTATCCAGGATCGGGAAATAACGTTTATTAAGGAATGGCTTAATACAAGGCCACAATATCTTGACTCTGATAGCGAATGGTTATTTCTTTCCCGTCACGGCGGGCAACTGTCCCGACAGCAACTCTATCGTTTGTTTCGTAAATATGGCGAGGACGCGGGAATTAATGTGGCCGTGCATCCGCATATGCTCAGACACGCCTGTGGTTATGCGCTGGCAGATACCGGCTGCGATACCCGGTTGATTCAGGATTATCTCGGCCACAGAAATATTCAGAACACAGTGATTTATACCGCCAGTAATGCCGGGCGGTTCAGGTCGATCACGATATAAGCGCGTTTTTTACCGGGGATCGTGAGATCCCCGCACGCTCACATGCCGCTTTTCAGTTGCAAAAACAATTCCGCATCGGTCGTGATGTGCAGCTTGCGCATCACATTACACTTATGGGCGCTGACGGTTTTGATGCTGAGATTTTTCAATTCCGCAATCTGGCTGAGGCTCATGCCATTGAGCAGGTACTTGATGATCTCATCCTCACTCTGCGTCAGCCTTAGCCGCGCACGGTGATTTTTCTCCGTGGGTTCAGCCAGAGCACAGCAAATCAGCGGGCTTAACACTTTTTTTCTGGCCAGAGCATGCCGGAATAAATCATCCGTTATCACCGGTGATTCTCCGCGTGCAATCAGGCTGATGTTGCCGAATTTGAGTAACTTTTTGAGTTTGTCAGCGTCATTGCACAGCGTATAGACCACGATAATAAGCTGAGGGAATTGCAGACTCAGGCGCTGGAGGATTTCCTGCCCCGCCGCGACAGTTTCCTGAGAGCCATGAAGGTCCGTGATCAAAATATCGACAGACTGGTACATCAGGCCCTCTGCAATTCTGCCCAGACTGGTCTCTTCCATCCGGATATCACACGTCGTATCAATGGATTTGACCAGATATGACAACCCGGAAAGCGTCAGGGGATGACTGTCCATCAGGGCAATCGTCCGGGGTTTGATGCGCAATTTATTCATGAAGCGATTCCTTACTGGCCGGGAAAAGCTTCCCGGCGCGTGGCTCAGAAGTCTGAAGGTTACATGATCGCGGACGGGCCGATTTTTGCCATCCATGAGCCATGAGCAAAGAGCTCGCTGTCGTTGTGAAAACCCAGTTTCATCATCGCATTGCGCTTATGCGTGCTGACGGTGCGGATATCCCGGTGCAGGGTTTGCGCGACCCCCGAAACGCTGAGACCTGAAAACAGATAGGCAAGAACATCCAGTTCACGCGCGGTGAGCGGCGTGGTGGTTTGTCCGGTACCGGAAAGGATTTGTCTGGCTCGCGGGCTTATCCACTGAGAAGCGCCTTCCAGAACTTCTGTAACGCACTGGCTGAGCGCCAGTACCGGCTCATTTTTAAGCAGAAGACCGTGGGCTCCGGAAGACGCCAGAAGTTCCAGGATCCGGTGGTCGCTGTAGTCCGTACAAATCACAATTTTCGTTGACGGGCTGGACGTTGCGATTTGTGACAGCAGGCGTAACCCGTCAAGCACCGACTCTTTCTCCCCGCAAATATCCATAATCAGCAATACAGGCGGCGCGCCAGCCATTTTCTCCGGGATCGCGGCAAGAGACTGAACATAGGTAAAAGGTCCGGTAAACCCGGCAGAGTCGACCAGCATCTTTTTCATGCCCAGCGCGGTGACCGGACAGGCATCCATAATGAATGCCCCCTGCGGATAAGCCGCCGCTGCGGTAGAAACGAAACCATGCTGATCAAATCTGACGCTGTTTAAACTGTTCATCATATCTTCCTTGTATTTTCAGTGATTCTTCCCGTGCCTGATTGCACGGGAAGAATTCCCTGCCGGTGAACAACATCCCGCGTTCACGGCGTATTGGATAAGCTTTCCCGTTTGTTCCTCCGGTCACAGACGGGAAATATCACGACCGTCCGGCTCTTCGTTACTGGTAAGTGAAGGTGGCCTGAACAGAACCGACGATCGAGCCCGGCGTGACAGAACCGGCAGTGGTGTAAGCGCGTGCCTGCAACGGGTAGACCACTTCATGGGTGCTGGCATCGACGTTTACCGCGTAAGTCGCACCGTTACCCAGTTGTGTCCCCGCCGTGTTTTGCAGTTCAACTTCTACATTGGTCGCGGTACCGGTATTGGCATACATGTTGGCATTCGCCGTGGCAGGCGTTCCCGCAAACGTCGCCGTACTGACGGTGGTGGTTGCCGGGCAATTGATCAGTTTCAAATCAAAGGTTTTCCATTCACCTGATTCTCCCGCCGTTGCCAGCGACTTGGCTTCCAGCGTATCGAGCGTGACCTGCACCGGAGAACCGTCGTTTTCAACGGTACAGGCGGAGGCGACGACCGTGCCGTTAATGTTGATTTGTGTCGGATCCGCAAAGCTGCTCTGGCTCAGGCCAGTGAAAATGACGAGGGCCAGCGATGAGGTTTTCATAAGTCCTTTCATGGTTTTTCCTGTTTTCTCTGTGAATAAAATCGTATTGAAAAAAGTGGAGCGTAAAAAGCCCGTGGTGAAACGGGAGCGCGCCCTAGTTGTAGGTAAACGTCGCCAGCAGAACACCGCTGATGGTTCCCGGCGTCACATTACCGTTAACGGTATACGCGCGGGCCTGCAGGTCGAATTCAGCGCCCCGGCTGGCCGCATCAATCTCTTTTGAATACTTCGCGGCGTTGCCCAGACGCGTACCATCGCTGCTTTGCACCTCGATTTGCGCGTTTTCCGCCGTCCCGGTATTCACATACATCGTGCTGTCGGCGTCATCCGGTGTACCGCTCATCGTCAGGGTAACTGCCGTCGTCGATGTCGGGCAGGCGGTCAGCGCGATGGAAAATGATTTCCAGTCAGACGCGGTGCCCGCGGCCACCAGACCTGAAGCCTGAATATTCTGCCCAAGATCGACATTCAGCCCGCCAGTCGGCACATTGATCGAACACGGTGACGCCTTGATATTGCCGGTAATGTTCATGATGGTGTCAGCCTTCGCGGCTTGCGAAGTCAGCACAAAAGCCGCGCCCAGCATCAGCACCGTGGCAAGATGCTGTTTATTCCGTTGAAAGTTCATCGTACTTCTCTCCTTATCTTTCCCTGTCAGTCATGCGGCGTTTTGCGGCTCAGGCATTACTGTATTTCAGCGCGGATCGTGGCGGTCGCCGTAAAATTCCCGGTTTCCGGCGCATTACCCGTGGCGTTAAACGGATATAAGTTGATTTCTGATGTTCCCACCTGAGACGCGTAATCCATGTTCAGCGGTAAGAAACCACTCACCGGCGCAATCGTTGTCCCCGCTGCATTCAGAATTCTGACTGCCACATCCCCGTTGGTGGTCGCCAGCGCGGTCGGATCGTTGGCATCCGGCGTTCCCTGGAAGGAAAGGCTGACCTGAACCCCGTCTGAGATGTTGGTACAAGCGACGTTGAAGGCGACATTCTTCGGCGTGAAGTTTTTCGCCATCTCACCTTTGGTGGAAATATCGCCCGACATGATGTCGCCGAAAGGCACGGTGATCACACCGCCGCCGTTAATCACGCAGGATTGCGGCACGGTCACCGTTCCGCTCATCCAGACGGTAGAGACCGGCGTCGGGGACTGCGTCGTGGCATCGGTCGCGATATACACATCAACAATTTTCGTCAGCGGGATGGTCTGGACACCGACAAAAGGACGACGGAAGTACAGGGAAACCGAGCCTCTTGACCCTGTCGCGTACGGGTATCTGTCGCAACTGGTCGCCGTATTGAGGTTGCTGCGCCCTTCAAAAGGCGTCGCGATAAAGTCACTCACCCTCCCGGCGATATACACCTTACTGGCCACCGCGAGGTAATCGTTGATCGTGTAATAGTTCAGCGTCCCGTCGCTGTAGACCATGCCGGTATCCGGCACTTTGGCGGTCGCGTATGCGCCGGTATAGTTACCCGTACAGGAACAGGTGACGTTATAGTTTCCGGTCAGGTTCCAGGTGTACGCGTCCGGTTTCACCGTTCCTGCCATGTTCTGTGCCGGGTCGCTCAGCAGGTAATCCATGGGAAAGTTATAGGTTTTAGTGCCGTCCGTTGGCGAACAGCTTGCCGCCTGTGCCGCGGTGCTCATCGCCCAGACAGACAGGCTGAAACAAACCAGCGCACAGGTTTTTCCCCATAAAGAGATGCGGGGGTGAATGATTTCAGAGGCCATATGTACGTTTTCCCTTTCCACTGACTGCTCAGGATGTTGATTATTCATTTCCGTATTTCCCCTCACCGGCAGGCTCCGTTAACCATCTGAATCCCCGAACCGGCAGACTGTTCAGACAGGCTGTAATTCACCTGACACGTTTGTGATGCGCCGTTGCCCCATTTCACGTCCAGCTTGCCCGCGTCAGCCATACCGGACAGATACACTTGTCCGCTGTCGCCCACGATGCTGCTGTTGCCGTTTTTACCGGAGGTGTTGGTTGCCATCGCACCAAACGGAACCGGCTGGCCGTCCGCACGGGTCAGGGTCATCAGGACACGCTGGCCGACGTTAGGATCGAAGTCCGCACGCACCACCGCGCCGCGGGTAGGGATCACCGCCGTACTGGTCAGCGTCATATCCACGTTGTCCGGTAACGTTGAGGTATCGAGTGAAATCTGGTTGCGACGGTACGCCGTGGCATACGGCACAACCGCATATCCGCGCCAGTCAGTTTTGACACCGGTGTTGCTGGCAATACTGACGTCATCCGCCCCCGGTGCTTTCACCAGAACAATGGTTTCGCTCAGCGGTTGCGATAACGTCACGCCGTTTTCGTGCACCAGAATGCCGCCCTGCAGGCCGTAATCCATGCGGCGCTGGCTGTTGTCATAACCGTAACCGGCGTTAACTTCGCCATAACCGCCCTTGTAGTCCGCACTCGCGTACCCGTTGGAACCTTGTCCCTGGCTGCCATAACCCTGATTGATGCTGTAGTTCAGGTTGTTATCCGCCAGCGCCGTTCCGCTCAGGCCGACGTTTTGCGTGGTGTTGCCATTTTTGCTGGTGTTGAGGTTGTATGTGGCATAACTGCCCGCCAGCCACTGACTCAGCGGCACGCTGATATTGATGGCAACAATCTGGTCGGTGTAGTACGTGCGGTTGCCGTTACTGTCAGTACCGTTGCGGTTGTAGGTGTAGTTGAGGCCGTAAGAAACGCCTTTCCAGGTGTTGTTGTAACCCACGCTGGCAGACTCGGTAGAACGGTTGTTGTTCCAGTATTCTTCCTTCACCAGGCTCAGGGACATCGCACCGGCTTTTTCCCATAAGTTCTGGCTCAGCGTCAGTTCTGCCCGGCTCTTCTTATGGTCGGAGTAATAGCCGTTACCGCCGGAGTAACTTTCGAGCGCTTCTTTCAGGGTATAGAAGCCCTGCGTGGAATAGCGGTAACTGGCCAGACTGAAGTTCGTGCCCGATTCAACGAAACTTTTACCGTAACGCACGCGGTATGACTGACCGCTGTCTTTGGGGTTATCTTCCTGTTTGGTCCACGCCTGGGTGATATCCGCTGACAAGGCCCCGATGGCCCCGAGGTTTTGCCCGAGACCGGCCGCCAGCGACTGATATTTACTCGCCGCCTGCAAACCGCCGTACACCGTGGCGCCGTGGGATAAACCATAAATGGCGGTACCCTGCGTGAACGGCGTTTTCTCAACATCGCTGCTGTAAGAACGGTACTGACCGCTGGTGAAGCTGTATTTCAGATGACCTTCACGTTGCAGCACCGGTACCGACGCGAACGGCACAACCAGATTCTGCTCACTGCCGTCGGCTTCTTTGATGGTGACATTCAGGTCACCACTGCCCGCCGTCGGATACAGGTCGGAAATCGCGAACGCCCCCGCCGGGACATAGCTCTGATAAATGACGTAGCCGTTCTGGCGGATGGTCACCTGCGCGTTACTGCGCGCAATCCCGCGCACGACCGGCGAATAGCCTTTCATGCTGTCGGGTAACATGTCGTCATCCGTCGCCAGCTGAAGCCCGCGGAAAGGTACGGTATCGAAAACTTCCGTCGGCGAGTTGCTGTCACCGAGCGTCAGCTGGCTTTTGAGCACCTGAATATCGCGCTGCAAATATGTATTGATGGAATCCCAGTGATCGGTTCCCTTGCTGTCGCGGTTCCACGTTGAATAGTTACGCAAACGCCAGGCACCCAGATTCGCGCCGGAACGCAGGTTCAGGTAATAGGTATTGGAATTACGGGTGTCGTTATCACGCGCTTCGGTATTTGCACCGCTGAAGCTGTAGTTCATCAGCAACGCCGGAATACCCGAATCCCATTTGTCTGGAGACACGTAGCCGCGCGCCTGAGAATTCAGGGAAGCCTGAGGAATGCTCAGATCCAGCCGTTGCTGATCAAAACGCAGCGTCGCAGCAGACTGTGGGATTTCGCCGGTAAAGTTGGCGCACGCATCGCTGGCAGCAATGCCCGGATACATCCCCGTTTTGACGCCCATCTCTTTGAGCATTTCGGTGCTCAGACAAGGCTGAAGGCTCTTTTTGCCCGAGCTGTTTGTGACGAGTGAAAATACGACGTCTTTGGTATCGACCATCGAACCATTAAGATAAATATCAACACGGTACGTGCCCGGTGGCTGCAAGTCCCCTTCTTCAAAAACAGAAAGATCGGCTTTCCCTTGTGCAGGATTATCAATTTCCAGTAATGCCGGGTTGAAATATTCCGCCGCACTGGCCATGCCTGCACCGCCCATTAACATCGCGAACTGACAGGAAACCAGCCAGGCAATCCGGGAGCGTTTAAAGCCGGTCGAAGTCTTATTCTTCGGTTTTTTGTTCATTCGTATAATTCCATTTTTCAACGCAACCAGAATGACTGGTGCACCCTCCATCCCTTGTCCTGCCCGTTCAGCAAAGCTTATCTGGCGACGGCGCAGATCAAAGTGTTGCCACTAACGGCTTGCTGGTACCGCCGTAGTCGTTAATGAACTGCCAGCTCAGTGCGCCGCCGTTCAATGCAGGAACGGCAAAGGTGGCGCTTGATTGCGGGGCAACCATCGTGGCTTCTTTCACGGCGGTGCCGTTTATCTTCACATTGAAGAAAGTGATGTAATGCGCAGAGGGATTGGTCACCTGCAGGCCGTTGCCAGCGCGTTTCCAGGTCAGCGTTTTGGCTGCGTCTTCCAGCGAGTCCTTCACGGCCGCCGGGCGGTAAATCAGTTTGATGCGCGTTTTCACCGCGATTTGCAGGGTGTTTTCTTTTTTCTCAGCGGAAGGGATCGATTTGATGTTCAGCCAGTAGAGCGATTCTTTGTTTTCCGGCAAGTTTCCGCCCGCGCGAACGACCCGCAGGATATTTTGCTGGTTGCCATCAAGACGGAACAAAGGCGGCGTGACGATAAAAGGGGCCTTTTCACCCTGCCCACCCGTTTCGGTCAGAGCACCATCGACCCAGGACTGAATGAGATACGGCGTGTGATCCGGGTTACTGATATTGATCGACGCTTCTTTTTTTCCGCCGTCATAAATCAGACGTGTTCCGCCCACGACGATGCCTGCCTGCGCTGCTGACGCAAACGTCATTAATAGTGCTGCCACCGCTGTGACGCGCCATTTATTCATGGTGATTCAACCTGTCTTTTGGATTCATGTAGACCAAGGATTCAAACAGACCAGGGGCTAAAATAGTCCCTGGTCTGACTTATCTGATAGCTATGGGATCAGTAAGACTTATTGATAAACAACGGTGAACTGCGTCACGCCGTTTGCATCACCGACGGTCACTGCGTCAGTCAGGGAGATGTAACGCGCGGAAAAGTCCAGGTTGTTTGCAGCGGTGCTGACCAGCGGGTATACAGAGGAGTCTTCGTACAGTGGAACCACTTTGTTCTGGTTGTCAGAAATCTGGATGCCCACGCCAGTAGCGGTCGTGTCGCCAGCGGTCAGTGCCAGAATGCTGTTATCACCAGAAACCTGGTTGCCGTCGAAACGCACGGTGGCACCGGTAACGGTGTCCGGGCAGTCAGTCAGAACCAGAGTGAACTTCTTAGGTGCAGCCAGAGTGCCTGCAACCGGGAAAGCAGTACGTGCGATATTGCCCAGGAAAACATCCTGGTCTTTAGATGCCGTATCAACAGTACAAGCTGCATCAGTGATAGTGCCGGTGAAGTTTACTGCGCCATCCGCAGCGAAAGCTGAAGAAGCAAAAGCGGAAGCAGCCATCAGGGCAACAACAAGAAGATTCTTTTTCACGATATTTTTCCTATTAACATATTGCTGTCGACACACCTTCGTGGTGTATCGAATTGTTTTTGACAAAACCATCTGCCATTCCTTTATTTAGTTCACGGAGTTCCACTCCATTTAATAAAGCGTTTGCTCAGGTTAACGTCCTAAACCAAACGATTCATTTTGAACTAAAGTGACTCCTTTAGTGTTTTTCACTTGTTTTATAATTTTATGTGGATTTTTATGCTTATATTATTGATTTTTTAAGTTAATTAATTCAGAAAGTGTAAACAACATTGAAAGGGATAAATGTTCTTACGTGCGGGATATAAGAAAAAACCGAGACATGAAAAATGCGGGTTAATCGTTTTTATGGCGGTAAGTTGTTGAATAAAGGTTAATTAATGGAATTTTTTGCGAGGATTGTTTTCGAGTATTGACAGAGATTTACGCTCTCACTAGGATAGGCTCCAATTTAGTTCAAAATGACTCCATTGTAATAATTAGTTACATGTTATTTACCACACTTCTTTAAACCGCTGAGCATTACTGGCGGTATATAAAACCGTGTTCTGAATATTCCGGTGTCCTAAATAATCCTGGATTAACCGGGTATCTATTCCACGGTCGGCAAGCGCAAATCCACAACCGTGCCTTAACATATGTGGATGGGCATTTATAGTGAGATTAGCGGCTTCACTGTAATTACGAATAAGCCAGTAGATCCTCTGACGAGATAATTTCGCGCCCCGGTTAGATAAAAATAACCAGTCGGAATCCGCGCCCCGATACTGCTTCCTTTTATTCAGCCAAAGCCTGAGAGATTTCCTTTCTCTCATATAAAGAGGATGAACCGTAGAAAAACCATTTTTTAAACGGTGGATATAAATATTGTTGCCCTCCATATCGATGTCGGACAGCCGCCAGCTGCTGATCTCACTGACCCGGCACCCGTGGATAAAGCACATCCAAATCAGACAATAATCACGCTCCGCGTGTGTGCTGTGCAGCGTGGCTTCCAGCAGTTTCTCCACTTCAGACGGGGTTAAATATTTACGATTTTTCATGGTGCCTGTTCCTCTGTTTGTAATCTGAGATAAGGTTATCTTTCATCTGACCTGACAAATAAAATTGACTCACGTTTATTTTTGCAGGCTAATCCGTGCGGGTGAAAGGTTAACTTCTGCTCCTTGTTTAAATACACGACGCAACTTATAAAACGCTCACACCTCCTGAAAAATTAATAATGCTCAAAAAAGCATCTGATGCCGATGCGTTATATACGCGATTTACTCACCTCACTAAATGAAAAACGATAATAAAAAAGCCCCTGAAACAGAGTATAGGTGAAGTTAGTTATATCATCATAAGGAAAATAACACAGACCCGGTAAGTAAATAATAAACAGAACGGGAATATAAGGAACTTGCCAGTCTTATCGATAGCTTTCAATGATTGATCGCTAAAAAATATTGGGATTTATTACATATTTGTCTGTTTTTTATCAGGTTTTATTGGCGAACAAACCCGGAAAGAGACAAGGAGTTTTCTTAGCCCTTGCCGGTGTTTTTTTCACCCTACGAACATTTATTTTTCATAGTGCAAACAAACAGGCACACAAAGGCGAGAGCTGACGATTGAATGAGCGGGAATGTGTCAAAACAGAAATCGTCAGAAGGGAATCTGACAGAAAGTGGCGGAAACACGAGGGGGAATCAAACAAAATCAGGACGCTTAGCGTCCTGATTACACAACGGAAAGAAGCGGGGAAAATCTCAGGCGGAAAGACCGCCGTCCAGAACCAGCGTCTGGCCGGTCATATAGGCACTGTCATCGCTGACCAGCCAGGAGACCGCGCCAGCCACTTCTTCCGGCTGGCCAAAACGCTTGAGCGGGATCGTTTTACGGATCCCCGACAGCACGTCTTTCGGCACGGTATCGAGAATTTCCGTGCGGATGTACCCCGGCAACAGGCAGTTAACCCGCACGCCAAAACGCCCCAGTTCGATGGAAAGCGTCCGGCTGACGCCGATCATCGCGGCTTTGGTGGCGGCATACGCCGTCTGGCCGCTGTTACCTTTAATGCCGGTGACGGATGACATCATCACCACCGACCCGCCACCCTGCAACATCATCGGCTCCAGTAAGTGCTGATTCCAGTAGAAGATGGCGTTCAGATTGGTATCCATCACTTTTCGCCAGTTTTCGCTGGTCTGATGAATATGCAACGCATCGAGCGTAATCCCGGCATTGTGTACCACCGCATGTGGCGCGCCCAGACGCGCCAGCAGCGCAGCGGACAACGCCGCCACCGCCTGTTCATCGCGGCCATCACACTGATGCCCTTCTACCGAACCCGGCAATCCGGCACACGCCTGCTCCAGTTCAGTGCTTTCCATTTCGCTGTTCTGCCAGGTGAAAACGACATTCCAGTCTTTTGCCAGCCGCATGACCGTGGCACGACCAATGCCACGACTTCCGCCGGTCACGAGGATCCATTTATTCTGCATGGCTTATTGACTGTGATCGCTGAGGTACTGGCACAATTCGCGCAGTGAAATGTGCGGATTGTTGATGAACAAATCGGCTTCCACCGACACGCCAAATTCCTTTTTCGCCAGCACCATCAGTTCGACATAATCGAGGCTGTCCAGCTTGAGCTGGTGAAGCGGCGAGTCAGGCGTTAAGGCATCGGGTTCCAGATCTTTCGCATCGCACAGCATTTCGCTAACTTTTTCATAAACTTCATCGTATTGCGCCATTTTTTAGTCCTTTAATATCATTATGTTGGAGTAAATATCTTAAAAATTGAAATTCAAAGCGTCAGCGGCCCGGTTTTGAGCGTCACGGTCACCGTCATGAGCGGGTCTTTCCCCCGCCATGCCTGCAGGCTGGCGAGCAAAATCAACCCTGAATGCTTATCACCGGTTACCAGCGTCGGCAGCACGGCGTAATCGAAACCTTCGCAGCACGCCGCTTCTGTGCCCGCCGCCAGCAACGAACGTGAAAAACGGGTTTCATGATGCGTCTGTACCACCTGCACCAGACTGAAAACCTCGCGCAGGCGTGTCGCCCGGACTTCCGGCAAAATGCTGCGCACGGTGTCCAGCGTGTCGGGCGACTGAACCAGCTGACGAAACAGCACCGCGTCCATAAAATTCCAGACTGCCACCGGTTTTCCACCGTGCGGGAAATCCTGATAAAACGACGTCAGGGTTTGCGCAGAAAGTGAAAACGTCTGCGTCACCGGCGCTAAATTCACGCTACCCGTGCCGGTCAGTTTGCTGCTGATACTGACCTGCCCGGAAGCCTCTTTGCCCAGCAGATTGCCGCTTATCTGCATGTGCCCACGGCGCACCGTTTCACTCAGCGCCAGCTGATATGGCTGATCGCAAAGCACCGGTTCGCGCAGGCGGCTGATAAAACTGAAACCGTCAGCGCCGGACGCGTCTTTTTCCATCCGGGCACTCAGCGCCGTTTTGATATCGAGCATCGCGCGCATACCGTGAACGCATAAACCGTCCAACCCCAGCCGTTTGGCTTCGGCGTGATCAAAATGAATCGGATTATCATCACCGGAAAACTTCGCCCACGTTTCGGCATCGCGCAGGCTGTAGATAAACGACATCATTGCCCCCGGCTGATCACCAGCGCCGCGTTCGCCCCGCCGAAACCAAAGCTCAGGTTCAGGGTGGTATTGATCTGCGCCGGACGGTGCTGGTTCGGGATGTAATCCAGATCGCACGCCGGATCCGGGTTATTCAGATTGCAGGTCGCGGGCATAATCTGGTGCGCCAGCGCCTGAAGACACACGATAGTTTCAAAACTGCCCGCCGCGCCTATCAGGTGACCGGTATAGGATTTGGTGCTGGAACACGGCGTGGCGTAAGCCACTGCTTCGCCCAGCGCCATTTTGATCGCTTCAGTTTCGTTGAGATCGTTAAGCGGCGTGGAGGTGCCGTGCGCGTTGATGTAATCGAGGTCACCGGCCGCGATGCCTGCCTGATCCAGCGCGTGACGGATGGTCTGTACCCGCGCAATTTTGTCGGCGGCCGGCGCGGTAAAATCAAAGGCGTCGGAGAAATTCCCGTATCCGCAGATTTCGCCGAGGATAGTCGCGCCACGCGCCAGCGCGGTTTCGCGATCTTCCAGACACAGCACCGCCGCGCCTTCGCTGAGCACAAAACCGTTGCGATCCAGGCTGAACGGGCAGCAGGCGCGGGTAATTTCTTCCTGTTCGCTGGCCAGTGCGCCGAGCACGTCGATATTCCAGACCGCCGAATCCGAACGCAGCGATTCCCCCGCCCCGGCGAGCATCATTTTCGCCCGCCCGTTGCGGATCAGTTCAAACGCATCACCGACCGCCATGGTGCCGGTGGCGCAGGCCGCGATTGTCGTATTCTGATAGCCACGCAGGCCCCACAGCAGGCTGACCGCCGCCGTCGCAGAACTTGGCATCGAGAAGAAACAGCCAAACGGTGAGCCCATGCCGGTTCGCAGAAAATCGTCATAATGCACCTGCGTTTCATCCTGCCCCGCCCAGCCGGTGCCCATAATGGCACCGCAGTCCAGCAGATCGTAATACTGTTCAGGATGTTCATCGCCGAAAGCCATTTTCATGGCTTCCTGTGCCGACGCGAGTGTCAGACGGGCATACCGCGGCAGGCGACGGCGGATGGCCGCCGGCACATTTTTCAATACCGGTTCGTTTTCAATCAGCCCGTAGAAACGCGATTTAATCCCGGCCGCCGATTTGTCGCAGTACTGATAACCCGCTTTGTATGCCATGATCGCCGCCCAGCTTTCTGCCGCATTCATGCCCAGCGGCGTGACCGCGCCGTAACCGGTGACCACCACCCGACGCGGGCCGTTAGCGAGTTCAGACAGTTCCTTTTCCATCACTTATCCTTTCTGATTCATTGTGTTGTCTTCCCCGCCGCCCAGCGCCAGCCAGAGTTTCAGGGTGGAGTAGAGATAATTGTATTGCGTGGCGATCAGCGTATTTTCGCTGTCCAGCAGAGAATCCTGGGCATCCAGCAAGGTCTGAAACGTCACCGATCCGTTGCGGTACTGGCTGTCCACCAGCGTCAGACGCTGGCGGCTCAGTTCCAGATTCTGCAACTGACTCTGTTTTTCCTGCTGATAGGTCTGGCGTTGCGACTGCGCGTTATCCACATCCTGCAACGCGCTGTAAACGGCGCTGCGGAACTGAATCGCGGCGGTCTGCACATCCAGCCCGGACTGTTCCACCGTCATCTGCACTTTGTTCCACTGGATAAACGGCAAATCGAGCGCCGTGCCCAGCGTGCGTGCCGGATTACTGAACCACTGCTGAAAGACCGCCGCGCCCGCGTTCAGCGAACCATTTAAAGAAAGCGACGGATAAAAACTCAGCCGCGTAACGTCAGAACCCGTCAGCGCGGCGCGTAAATTCATTTCGGCTGACTGCACATCCGGCCTTCTGGCAATCACCTCAACCGGCATGCGGCTGGCGACCGGTACGGTCTGGTGGAAATCCAGCGAACGGCGTTCAGCGGCAAACTGCCCGGCGGGCCGGTTAAGCAATATCGCCAGCGCGTTGCGCGATTCTTCGCGCTGCTGAATCAGATCGCGCAGGCTGTTTTCCCGCGTCAGCACTGTTTGCTGCGCCTGCAAATAATCAAGCTGGCCGAGATCGCCCGCGCTGAAACGCGAGGTGACCATTTTCAGCGTCTCATGCGCGATCGTCAGGCTTTGCTGCAATGTGGTGATCTGCTGATTCAGGCTGGCAATCTGCCAGTAGAGCTGCGCCGTGCTGCCAATCAGCGTCAGCGCGGTGGCCTGCAAATCTGCGGCAGACGCTTTCGCCAGCCAGTCCGACTGCTCGCGGGTTCGCGCCAGTTTCCCCCACAAATCCAGCTCATACGACGCCGACAGCCCGTTGGCATAACTTTCCACCGGCGTGGTGGACTTGTGCATATTTTTGGTGTTGCTGGCCGACGCGTTGGCCGTGAAATCCGGCGTCAGATTGGTATCCGACAATCCGGCAGTCAGCCGCGCCTGTTTCAGTTTGATCCCGGCAAGCGCCAGATCGTTATTGCTTTGCAGCGCGGCATTGATCACCCGCGACAGCTGCGGGTCGTCAAAGTTATCCCACCAGTGCGGCGTGAATTTCGCATACGCGGAACCGGTGTCCTGAAAGCGCCAGGCGTCAGGCACAGAGAGCATCGGCCTCTGATAATCGCTTTTCAGCAGTGGCCCGCAGCCGCTCAACATCAGCGTGAGGGCGATAAGCGTCAGTTTGTTCATTCGCGTGCCAGCGCCTCCGTCGGGTGCAGACGGGCGGCATTACGGGCCGGGAAAAAGCCGAACCCCAGCCCGATAAGCGCGGAGAATCCGCAAGCCAGCAAAATAGGCGGCCAGGTGAAAATCATGGTGAATTCCTGCGTAACCTGAGAAAAAATCAGCCCGGCAAGGCCGGAACCGGCAATACCAATCAGCCCGCCGAGCGTACAAATCACCATGGCCTCAATCAGGAATTGCCGCATGATGTCTGCCGGGCGTGCGCCCACGGAAAGGCGGATACCAATTTCATGCGTGCGCTCCGTGACCGACACCAGCATGATATTCATGACCCCGACGCCGCCGACCAGCAGGGAAATCCCGGCAATGGCGGTGATCAGCAGCGTCATAGATTCCGACGTTTTTCGGATCGTTTTGGTCATCTGATCGTTGGTCATCGTGAAAAAATCACGTTTACCGTGCGCCGAATCCAGCAACCGCTCGACGTCTTTCTGCGCGTCTTCAATCGGGAAATTGTCGGCAATGCGCAGCGTGATGGATTGCAACGGCGTATCCCCGGACATGCGTTCCATCAGCGACGTATAAGGGATCCACGCACTCAGCTGTTCGCCGATGTATTTCGGCCCTTTTCTGTCCGCCACGCCAATCACCCGGTAAGGCACACCGGAAAGCTGAACGATCTCGCCCACCGGATTTTCGCCGCCGGGAAACAGCGTGCTGCGCACACTCTGATCGATGATCACCACCGGCTCGCGGTCGTCGAGGTCGCGGCGGGTAAAATGATTTCCCGACGCAAAATTCAGCCCCTGCACGCGGAAAAATCCGTTGCTGACGCCGGACAGCGAAACCAGCACCTGCCGCCCGCCGCGTATCGCGATAACCGTTTTACTGACCACCGGCGACAGACTGTCGATAAAGGGCTGACGCCCGAGCAGTTCTACGTCGTCCAGCGTCAGCGAACGTTCAAAATCCGGACGCGGTTTATCCCAGCCCAGACCGGGCTGAATTTCGATGGTGCTGGTGCCGAGCTGGCTGATCTGACTCAGAATGCTCTGCCGCGCGCCTTCGCCGACCGCCATAGAAGAGACCACCGACGAGATGCCAATAATAATGCCCAGCATGGACAAAAACGCGCGGACGCGGTGCCCGAGCAGCGATCGCCACGCCATACGCACGGCTTCTTTGATGCCCTGCCAGGCCGGAGAACGGCCCGTTGCAGTGGTCGCCGGCAAGCCCTGCGGCTGCCCCTGTTCTGCCACCGGATTAACACTGTCGGCGATAATCGCCCCGTCGTGGATCTCCACAATGCGCTGGCACTGGCGGGCGATATTGCGGTCGTGCGTCACGATAATAATGGTATGCCCGGCCTGATGCAGACCGTGCAAAATCGCCATCAGTTCCTGCCCGCTGCTGCTGTCCAGCGCGCCCGTCGGTTCATCCGCCAGAATGATCTGCGCGCCGTTCATCAGTGCGCGGGCAATACTCACGCGCTGCTGCTGGCCGCCGGAAAGTTGCGCCGGACGGTAATCCAGACGGCTGCCCAGCCCGAGGCGGGTGAGCAAATGCGTCGCGCGGTTCTGACGTTCAGCCGCAGGCATATCGGTGTACAGCGCCGGTATGGCGACGTTTTCCGTTGCCGTCAGATACGGCATCAGGTGATAACGCTGGAAAATAAAACCGATGTACTGGCTGCGCAGTTGCGCCAATTGTTCGTTGCTGGCCACGCCCGTCGGCACATCCATAATGCGCATGTTGCCTTCTGACGGTTTATCCAGGCAGCCAAGAATATTCATCAGCGTGGATTTACCGGAACCCGATGCGCCGATGATGGCCAGCATTTCCCCGGCATGTACGCGCAGGGAAATGTCTTTGAGCACGGTAACGGCCGCATTGCCTGAGCCAAAATGCCGGTAAATATGCGCAAGTTCGATTAACGGAGACTCAGCCATTGACGGCTCCTGAACTGCCCTGCAACGACACGACGCGCTCGCCTTCCTTCAGCCCTTCTTTAACTTCCGCAAACTGTCGGTCATTAATCCCCACGCGGATCAGGCGTTGCTCAACGTTTTTCCCGTTCACCACCTGCACCTGATACTGGTCTTTCCCCTGCGGCTCGCCGAGCGCGACAACCGGCAGACGCAGCACGTTTTTAGCCTGCTCAGTGACAATAAATACCTGCGCCGTCATTGATGTACGCAGCACATGGTCGTGATTGGGCACACTGAAAACGCCGTTGTAATAGACGGCAGACTGCTGCTGCGATGTCGTCGTACTGGCGGTGTCGTCCTGCAAAGCGTCATTCGGCGCGTCCTGCAAGGTGCCCATCACGCTTTCATAACGGTGTTTCGGATCCGCCACCACGTAGAACCACAGCGGTTGCCCGGCGTGAACTTTCAGAATGTCCGTTTCTGAAATACGGGTCTGCACGGTCATGGTATCGACATTCGCCAGCACCAGAATGGTCGGCGCGGTTTGTGAGGACACCACGGTTTGCCCTTCTTTGGTGACGATGCCCAGAACCTGACCGTCAACCGGCGCGAGGATCCGCGTATAGCCCAGATTGGCTTTCGCCGTTTCCAGCGACATCTGCGCCTGCACAATCTGCGCTTCATTCACTTTGACCTGCGCCAGTTGCGTATCGACTTTCGCCTGCGCCTGCTCCAGCGTGCTGCGGATCCCTGAACCTTCACGGTCCATCTGCCGCTGGCGTTTCAGTTCCAGCTGATATTGTTTGAGGGTAAAAAGTGATGCCTGTTTCTGCGCCACGGCGCTGTCCAGCTCGGCTTCGGATTTACGTAATTCGCTTTGCTGTAAGGTCGGGTCGATTTCGGCCAGCAACTGGCCTTTCATCACCTTGTCACCGGCGCGGACGTACAGTTTTTTAAGCTGACCGTTAACCTGCGCGCCCACGTTAACCTGTACGGACGGCTTGAGAATGCCGGTCGCCAGCACCGTTTTTTCGATATCGCCGCGGCTGACTTCTTCCGTCACCTGCGGAACTTCGGTGCGGTTCAGCGCCTGCCAGAGCATAAAACCGGCGACGACCAGAACAATCATCAGCGCGCCAATCAACGCAAAAACAACCCGGCGTTTTCTGACCGGCAGCGCCTGTATTTTTTTTAATCCGGACATCACGCCTCTTCTCCCTGAGCGATTCGGTGGCTGCCAGCCGTAGCACCGTAAGATTCCACGCGACGCTGATTCATCCGGCAAATGCGGTCAAACATCGTCAGGGTGGTTTCGCTGTGCGTGACGGTGATCAGCGTTTTCTGATACTGGCGGCAGTGCTCAATCAGTGTGTGCATGACCTGCAACGCCGTAACTTCATCCAGATTGGCCGTCGGTTCGTCCAGCACCAGCACCGGGCAATTGCTGTACATCGCACGCGCCAGCATCAGACGCTGACGCTGGCCGAGGGACAACGCCGGATGGCTTTCACGGATCAGCGCATTCTGTTTCCCCGGCAAACGGTCAATGACGTCGGTCAGGTTCAGCCCCTGAAAAGCCTGATCCACGCGCAGCTGTTTCTGTGCATCAAAATGCGGATCAAACAGCGTGATGTTTTGAACCACTGAGGCGTTGAACAGGATGTCCTCCTGGCTTTGCAGGAAGAACAGTTTCTGCGCCTGACGACTGCTTACAGGCTGACCGTCGGCCAGTATTTCACCTGACTGCGGTTCAATCAGCCCGGCGATCACTTTCAGCAGCGTGCTTTTGCCCGCGCCGCTTTGCCCGACAATCGCCAGCGCTTCACCGCGACGCAGCACCATCGACAGGTTTTCCAGCACTGGTTTGCCGGGTTCATAGGCAAAGCAGATATCGCGGTAAGTCAGTTGCTGATTGAAATGCGCCACCGGCGGCAGCGTTTCGCCGTACCCTTCTTCACTGACCGGCGCGGACGGGAACAGATCCTTCGCGCGGGTATCGATAACGTGCAGCTGATTTTTCTGTAAAACGGAGAAGAAAATCTGCGTGATGTACGCGGTAAAAATCTGGCGCACAAAGCTGTAGGCGAAAAACTCACCGAGAGAAATCAGGTTATCTTTCAGCAGCGGCAGCGCCAGCAGCATGAAGAACACCATCTCAAGGCTGCCGATCAGCTGATACAGACTGCTTTTCACCTGCTCGTAAACGTTCTGCTTCTGGCGGCAGTCAAACAGTGATAACGCATAAGCGGCAAACACACCCTGACGCTGGCTGCTCAGCCCTGCTGATTTTATCGTGGCAAAACCCTGAATAGTTTCGAGCAGAAAATCACTCTGCTCGGCGCTTTTCACCTGAATTTGCTGGGTGTAAAAACGGTCGCGGAAAATGGCCCAGACGCTGACCAGCCCCATCAGGGTGACGCCCACCGCAGAAATGGCGGCCAGCATCGGACTGATGTAACACATCACGCCGAGCGCAATTGCGCCAACAATCCAGTTCACGCGCAGGCCGTTGTCCAGCTCGATTTTTCTGGCAGCGGCGAGCTGCCAGTTAGAGAAACGGCTGTAGATTTCGCCGGGGCTGCGCTTCTCAAAATAGGCCAGGGAATTCGTCATCAGCCGGGCAAAACCGCTGACACTTTGCATCACCACAAAGCGTTTGATGAACCGCTCTGTGACGCTGCGCACGGCAAAAGCCAGCAGCGTGGAAATCACGAAGGCCAGCAGATAATAGAAGTAAGGGAAATCGGTTTTCCCGCCGGATGAGAACACATTATTGATGGCGCTGCTGACCATGACCGGCATGATAAACAGCGTCAGGGACACCAGAAATGCCAGCATCATCAGGCTGTAAATGCCCGGAATGCCGGCGGTTTCTTTCAGGCTCATGCATTCAAGCGCACGGAAACGGCGGTTTTTTTTCACCTTTTCGGGGACGGGTTTTGCGGTTGCTGCGTCTTTATCGAGCACCAGCGCATAACCGCTGATTTCAGATTTCAGCGCCGCCACCGGCAAAAGCTGTTCGCCAATCGCCGGGTTCATGACGCAGACATAACTGCCCTGCCGGTAAGCCAGCAGGACATAGTGACTCGCGCCATAGTGCAAAATCGCCGGTAACGGCAGTTCGGCCAGCTCTTCCAGATCGAAGGCGACAGGATACGCGGGGATCGACAGTTCATTGAGAATGTCGCAAAGCGTGGACAGCGCGGTGCCGTGCGCCGATGCGGGGAAACGTTCACGCAGCGCATCGAGCGGCGCGTCAATTCCCTGCGTTTCGGCCAGCATGGAAATACAGGCCAGCGCACATTCATTGGTTTCAGCCTGATAAACCAGTCTGGGAATAATATTATCCATAAACAAACGACCTCAACATACTATTCTTATCAGTAATATCCCTGCACGCACTTTGGTTTATTCATTAATAAAAAAGAGTGAGTGTGAATGCCACAGCATCCAGTCAGTGGAATGTTCGCTTATACTTCGTTCAATAATCCCCGGCATTTCGTTTTTCAGTTTTTTTGCCGGTACCGGTTCATGCACCGATATTTTCAATCCTTTATCATAATAAAGATGATAAAAGACGACCTGCGCCGACATCATTCTCGCCAGCCGGATAATTCCGCTGTGCAGATGGGCCGGACGATCAAATATCCGGCACGGAAATTTTTCGCTTTTATCCTTGCTGGCAAAATTCGTGAAATCGGGCGTGATGTCAGGAAAGAGAATAATATTGCGTTTATTCTCTGCCGCTTCCATCACCGACGTCATCATGTTGCCCGCCAGGGTTTTGTTATTGTCGTGAATTGAACAGTAGGTCAGATCGAGACCGCCCAGCTGCCGTTCAGCTTCATCATGCGCATTGGCACTTCTTGACGTAATCACCGTCGCTTTACCCGGATACGCCGCCGCGCCTACCATGGTGGAAAGCACGTCCGACACCATGTGCAGCGGCGCCAGAATCACCGGCTGTCCGGCACGCTGCAGCGGCTCAACCACGGCGTTCAGCGCCGCACTACAGGCTGCCAGTTCGCGTAAAGCGCGACGGTTTTGACCGTACGTCACGGCCTGGATCAGCAGCTCGCGACGCCGGGTTTGCCAGATATAATTAAACGTTCTTTTATCGTTAAGCAGACACTTTCTGTTTGAATGGGCGACCGCAGCACGCAGTTTAACCGCGCGGGGTGTCAGCCCCGGAAAACGTCCGAGCCGGGACAAACCCAAAATAATGCGGTAATCAATGTGCCGGAATAATAAACAATGCGCCCTGTAACCGATAAGCCGGAGTTTATAGAAAAACCACATCAGCCTGACCGACAGGTTTTTCCAAAACAGAGCGCACCACAGGGCGAAGAATTTCATTATTTCTCCAGCGCCTTGTCATGTTCTAATAATGACAGCAAATTATCAGAGAACGCCGGGAACTCGCGATCCTGAATGGCAACCCATTTCTTATTCACAATAAAAATTGGCGTGGCATTAATATCGTAGTACTGAGTGACTTTCGTCATGTAATCCAGCAGTTCTTTCACTTCAGGCGTCTGGCTGACTTTATTATAGTCATCGACGCTAATTTTATTTTCCTGAAGCCACGCAGCGCGTTTCTCTGCATCGCCCAAATCAATTTTGTTTTTGAGCACGGCGTCATAAGCACTTTCGCGGTGTGCCTCTTCGATCCCCATGACCTGAAGCGTCGCAAATACCGGTGCAAAACGTGCCAGCCCGCCCTGATTGTCGAGACTGAAATGCAGACGCACCAGTTTTTTACCTTCCGGCATACGCTTTTCCAGCGCTTCCACGTTCTTTTCATTCAGCGCGCAGAAATGACAGCCATAGGAGAAAATCTCGATAATGTCCTGCCCGTCTTTGATCGGGCTTTTTGATAACTTGTCCGCGCTCAGGAAAGTCAGAGTCTGCTGCTCTTCTTCACTGCTATTCTGATTTAAGACAAAATAATGGAACCAGGCGGTGGTAATAAGCGCTGAAATAACCGCGACAAAAACGGTATAAGCCAGAATGGGGAGTATTCTTTTTTTCATGGAAGGCTTTTCATCCTGAAAGTTAACGCGATATTTTTGACGACTCCCTGTTAATAAATACTTTCAATGGTGATTATTTTACAGGAGCCAGGTGGGCGTTGTATTACTGCAATACAACGCCCGATCAGAACAAATATGACTACCTGAATTTATTCTGACTTACAGAGAGAAAATCTACTCTCAGCCTACGCTACCGCAGTTGATGATCGCAGCAGCAGTAAAGGTTTTAGTCACAACGCCGTTTTTGTCAGTACAAGTTTTAACAGCGTTACACACGGTGGCATTGCCAACCAGGTTCAGTTCGAAGCTGTTAACGCAAGTAGTGGTGCCGCCAACGATTGTGCTTGCTTCAGTCATGTTGATCTTTTTCATGTGATATCCTTATTTAATTACCTGTTAAGAGTTAATTGAGCACGACTCAATTTATAAACATAACGTTTATAAAGAAGAATTCGACCCGGATGCAGGAAATAGTTTTATTTACTTCCAGAATTCACCGCTGCCTGATGGAATTATTATTTCCCGACAGCGCAGTGGCGAATGCGGCGTATTGTATCGGCGGTTTTTTAATTCAGCAATACACCCTGCAGGCGACATTTCACTCAATATTTACAGGTAACCCACAGTGAATGCAGGATATTTCTTATTAACTATTCAGACCTGAAGATAACGGATAATTTTCACCTACCCCTGAGACAGATCTGGATTAATTTGTTTCCAGGATTTTTCCCGGATAAAAGCAGGAGCACAGGATCCTGCGACATGAATTTTTTTTAAAATAAATCTGACAAAATCACTTAAGTGGCTTTGCGGGCTGAAAATGCGGGAGAAAGGGAGGAAAATACAGCACGGGGAGACGTTTTCCCATCCGCCTTCTGAGTCTTGAAAGCGGACGGGCAAACATTCTGGACATCAGAAACCTAACGAATCCAGCAGGTCGTCGACCTGTTCTTGCGAAGCAACAACACCGACGCCGTTCGCGTCGAGTTGCGGGCCGTTAAGCAGACTGTCGTTTTCACGCTTGGCTTTCACTTGCTGCTCAGGAATGTTTTCCATCAGCACCATCAGCAGCTGATTTTCAATTTCCTGAACCACAATCATCATGCGCTTAATCACCTGACCGGTCAGGTCCTGGAAGTCCTGCGCCATCATGATTTCCATCAGCTGAGCATTGGTAAAGCTGGTGTGCTCAGGGACTTCTTTCAGGTAGCTGCGGGTATCCGTGACCAGTTCGCGCGCATCCGATAATTCAATCGGGTTCTCAAACCATTCATCCCAGCGCTTATCCAGCTTTTTCGCGCCAGACTCAAGTTTGTTCTGACGTGGCTGTGCGGCTTCGACGCTGTTCAGGGCGCGTTCCGCGGCCTGAGCGGTCATGGTGACAACGTAATCCAGGCGGTCACGCGCATCCGGAATGGCTTCCGCCGCCTGAGCAATGGCCTGATCCAGGCCAAGCTCACGCATACTGTCACGCAACATACGGGTCAGTTGCCCAATGCGGGCGATTATCTCGCCCGCGGTTGCCGCATCATTTGCAGGCATTGGTATTTCTGCCATAAATCAGCTCCTACATGCCCAGTTTTTCGAAGATTTTGCCCAGTTTTTCTTCCAAGGTGGCCGCAGTGAAAGGTTTCACCACATAACCACTGGCACCGGCCTGTGCGGCTGCCACAATGTTTTCTTTCTTCGCTTCTGCCGTGACCATCAGCACCGGCAGTTTGGCTAATGCGCCATCAGCGCGGATGGTTTTCAGCAGATCCAGACCGTCCATGTTAGGCATGTTCCAGTCGGATACCACGAAGTCAAAACCACCGGCACGCAGTTTGTTCAGTGCATCGACACCGTCTTCCGCTTCTTCAACGTTGTTGAAGCCCAGCTCTTTCAGCAGGTTGCGCACGATACGACGCATGGTAGAGAAATCGTCAACTACCAGAAATCTCAGATTTGGATCGGCCATGTTTTATCTACTCCTAAGGTTTGGTACTAAGCCGCGAGGCTGAAAAATTAAATACGTAATGCCTGACCGGCTGATATTTGTGCCAGCATCCGCTGACTGATTTGACTGAGATCCACCACTTCGTTTACGCCACCGGTCGCGATAGCCTCACGAGGCATACCGAAAACCACACAGCTGGCTTCGTTTTGTGCAAGGGTGTAAGCCCCTGCGCGGTGCATCTCCAGCATGCCGGCGGCCCCGTCATTGCCCATTCCCGTCAGGATCACCCCAACGGCATTGCGTCCGGCATACTGCGCCACCGAACGGAATAACACGTCGACCGACGGACGATGGCGGTTCACCGCCGGACCGTCGTTCAACTTAACCTGATAGTTAGCGCCGCTGCGCGCCAGTTCCATATGTCTGTCGCCCGGTGCGATATACGCATGGCCCGGCAGAACACGTTCGCCGTCTTCGGCCTCTTTCACGGTGATCTGACACAGTTTGTTCAGACGGTCGGCAAAAGAGCGGGTAAAACCCGGTGGCATATGTTGCGTAATCATCAGCGCCGGACAGGTCGGCGGCAGCGGCTGCAACACATGACGAATCGCTTCGGTACCGCCGGTAGACGACCCGATGGCAATCAGTTTTTCACTGCTCAGAAGCGGCGTATGGCTGAGAATGCGCGGCTGCTCGATGTTGACGTTTTTGTTCAGACGCGCTTTTGATGCGGTCCGGATTTTATCGGCAATCATTTCGCTGTAGGCCAGCATCCCTTCGCGGATACCCAGCTGCGGTTTGGTCACGAAATCAATCGCCCCCAGTTCCAGCGCGCGCAGCGTGATTTCCGAACCCTTTCCGGTCAGTGACGACACCATCACCACCGGCATCGGACGCAGACGCATCAGTTTTTCCAGAAAATCCAGGCCATCCATGCGCGGCATTTCGACATCCAGCGTCAGAACATCCGGATTAAATTTCTTGATAAGATCGCGTGCGACCAGCGGATCCGGCGCGGTCGCCACCATTTCCATATCCGGATGGCTGTTGATAATTTCTGTCATCAGCTGACGCATTAACGCCGAGTCATCGACGCTCAACACTCTGATTTTATTCATTACCTCTCCTTGGCGAGGCCGTAGACAGTCTGGCCGCGCAAATAAAATTCCCGGCTGATTTGGCTGAAGTTTTCGGAGTGTCCGGCAAACATCAGGCCACCCGGTTTAAGTAACGGAACAAATCGGCGTAAAATTTTCTCCTGTGTTTCTTTATCAAAATAAATCATCACATTACGGCAGAAAATTGCATCAAACGGCCCGTTTAACTGCCACTGGCTTGCCAGCAGATTGAGTTGCTGGAAAGCCACCATCTGCGTCAGCTCAGGGCGCGCACGCACCAGACCACTGTGCGGGCCGGTGCCTTTGAGGAAGAATTTTTGCAACTGCTGCGGGCTGAGCGTGCGTAATTCTTCCAGCCGGTAAACGCCCGCCGTGGCTTTTTCAAGCACCTGCGTGTCGATATCACTGGCCTGAATGCGGCAGTTTGCCATCTTCGGCCCCAGCGCTTCGCTGAGCGTCATGGCGATGGAGTAAGGCTCTTCACCGGTCGATGCCGCCGTACTCCACACGCTGTAATTGTTCGGACGCGAACGGGCATGCTCCGCCAGAATCGGGAAGTGATGCGCCTCGCGAAAAAACGCCGTCAGGTTGGTGGTCAGGGCATTAATAAACGCCTGCCACTCCGCGCTGTTGCTGTCACTTTCCAGCAAAGCCATGTAACTGCTGAAATCATTGAGTCCGAGGATCCGCAACCGCCGGACCAGGCGGTTGTAGACCATTTCGCGTTTATGGTCTGCCAGTACAATGCCCGCACGCTGATAAATCAGCTCACTGATCCGGCGGAAATGCGTATCTGACAGCGGTAACCGCTGGATCATCTGTGCCATGATCGAAGTGTTATCAGCACTCATTGGCGAGCCTGGTTGATTCATGGTGCAGCTCCATTAATGGACAGGTGGTAGTACGGAAACCCAATTGACGCTTCATTCAGATTGACCTGTCAGAAGGTTTCCCAGTTATCCGCCGTTCCCGCTTTCGCGGTTGCCGGAAGTAACGCGGGTTGGGCCACCTGGCGTGGTGTAAAGGCCTGCGTCTGGCCAGTGCGGCGTGACGGGACGCCTCCTGTGGACGCAAGGCGGAACACCGATACTGCACGGGTCAGGTTTTCAGATTCAATTTCCAGCGCATGCGTTGAGGCAGCGGCCTGCTGTACCAGCGCGGCGTTTTGCTGAGTCACCTGATCCATTTGAGTCACGGCAATCGATACCTGTTCGATACCACGACTTTGTTCGTCTGACGCGGAGGCGATTTCACCCATGATGTCGGTGACGCGGGTCACGGCGCGCACAATGTCATCCATCGTGTTACCGGCGGATTCCACCAGTACAGAGCCCTGACTGACACGGCTGACCGATTCATCAATCAGCGCCTTAATTTCTTTGGCGGCCTGCGCACTGCGCTGCGCCAGGCTGCGAACTTCACCGGCCACGACCGCAAATCCGCGCCCCTGCTCACCGGCACGCGCCGCTTCTACTGCGGCGTTCAGCGCCAGAATGTTGGTCTGGAAGGCGATTCCGTCAATCACGCTGGTGATTGCGCTGATTTTCTTCGAGCTTCCGGCAATATCATTCATGGTTTTCACCACGTTGCCGGTCAGTTCGCCGCCTTTCTCTGCGGTATTGGATGCATCGCGCGCCAGCTGAGTCGCCTGACGGGCATTCTCGGCGTTTTGTTTCACGGTCGCGGTCAGCTCTTCCATGCTGGCGGCGGTTTCTTCCAGCGCCGAAGCCTGTTGCTCGGTGCGGGAAGACAAATCGGTGTTCCCTGTAGAAATGCCTTTCAGGCCGGAGAACATGGTGTCAGCGCCGTGACGCACGGTACGGACAGTTTCGGCCAGCGAGTGCTGCATCTGTTGCAGGCTTTCGAGCATCACTTTAATTTCGTAGCGCCCTTCCACTGTGATCGGCGCAGAGATATCGCCGGCACCGATACGGTCAAAGTGACCGCGCATGATGGTCAGCGGCGTGAACAGAATGCGACGGGTCACAACCAGCGCCAGCGCCGTCAGAACCAGCAGCAGTACGGTCACGATAGTGGTGTTGATCATCACGCTCTGATAAGAGTCGGTGGTTTGCTCTTTGGCTTGCTGGAAGCGGCCGCCGATGTAAGCGTTGTAACTGCTCACTTCTTTCTGGAACAGATCCTGATATTTTTGGGTCGGGCTGGCGAGGAATGCCTCCATGTCACCGCGCGATAACGACTCAATCAGAACCTGCAACATCCCGTGCAGCGCTTCATAACCCGCCTTATTGACGGTGGTCAGTTCAACGGCTTTTTCGGTTCTGCGCGGCAGAGCCAGGAAAACCGCATAGGCATCTTCAGCACTTTTCAGGCTGGTTTTCGCATCGCCCATCAGTTGCGTGACGGTTTCCTGAGGCTGTTTCAACGCCAGGCGCGTCGCCGCACGGTTCAGGGTGTTACGGGTTTGCAGCAAATATGACCAGCTCTGGCTGAGCGCATCACGCTGTTCGGCGGTGCTGGATATCTGCTCAAAATTCAATTTATCCGTGTGGGCAGCTTGCAGCGATAAACCGCTACTGACCAGTTGCATAACGAAAAACACTAACAACAACAGAAACATGCAGGTGGACACACGGATGTGCTTAAACATGGATAACCTCGTTGGGTGACAGCCCTGACCGTCACCCTCTTTCTTATATCCCTTGATATAGAGGTCTGCAGGTGCGTTTCCGCCTCCTGCCAACCTCACTATTTCGGGTAGCGATGAATATTACGTACTCAGAAAGTTTCCCAGTTTTCGGCTAAATCTGTACTTTGCGCTCCACCTGAACCGGCTTTAGAACCTGAAAGGTTCGGAGTCAACAGAGGCAGTCTTGCCGAAGTGCCCGGCTTCTGGCGCACGCTGTTATTTGCGGTCTGACTCAGCGTAAACACCGCCACAGATTGCGTCAGCAGGCTAGCCTGCTCTTCCAGGGCCGCCGAAGCGGACGCGGATTCTTCAACCAGTGAGGCGTTCTGCTGCGTCACCCGATCCATTTCAGTAATGGCCTGTGCAACCTGCTCAATCCCGCGGCTCTGTTCATCAGAAGCTGAGGTGATTTCGCCCATAATGTCGGTCACACGCGTAACGGCGTTCACCATATCGTGCATGGTTTCACCGGCACTTTCGGCCAGTACTGAACCGGTATTAATGCGGCTGACTGAATCATCAATCAGCCCTTTAATTTCTTTTGCTGCCTGCGCACTGCGCTGTGCCAGTGTGCGAACTTCACCCGCCACCACCGCAAATCCGCGGCCCTGTTCGCCCGCACGGGCGGCTTCTACTGCGGCGTTCAGCGCCAGAATGTTGGTCTGGAACGCTATTCCGTCGATCACACCGGTAATGTCGGTGATTTTCTTCGAGCTGCTGGCGATGTCATTCATGGTATCGACCACGTTTGCCACCACCTTCCCGCCCTTCTGTGCGGTTTCTGACGCGCTCAGTGCCAGCTGGCTGGCCTGACGGGCGTTTTCGGCGTTCTGTTTCACCGTTGCGGTCAGCTGTTCCATGCTGGCTGCGGTTTCTTCCAGTGCAGATGCCTGTTGCTCAGTACGCGAGGACAGATCGCTGTTACCGGCTGAAATCTCGCTCGCACCGCTGTAAATCGCGTCTGCGCCGTGACGCACGCCGGATACGGTACGAATCAGTTCGTCCTGCATGTACTTGAGACTATCGGCAAGCTGGCCGATTTCATTACGGCTTTTCACGACTATTTCGTGCGTCAGGTCACCGGTTGCAATTTTGCGGATGGTAATGACGATATTTTTCAGCGGATGGACCAGAATTCGCTGCACACCCAACCAGGCCAGAACCATGAAAATAACCAGCACAGCCAGCACGGTGCCCAGCATCCACATGGCGTGGGTGAAGGAGTTTTCACTGATTTTTACGGCGTCGTTGTACAGACGATCGTTCTGATCGATATACGTGACGAAGGCTTTTTCGAAGTTGTCCTGATACTGCTGCGTGGGTTGTTCGAAGAAATCATTGATGCGGCCCAGACCAATCAGTTCGATCAGTTCAGCAAGCGCATCGTGCAGGACCTGATATTGCTTTTTAGCGTCTGCCGCGTATTCCGCGTTCTGGCTGGCATCCGCAGGAATTTTTTGATAATTGGCGAAATGCTGATCGGCGATTTGCAAATCTTTCGTCGCGGTATCAATCAGTTCTTTTACCGTCGCACCGCTACCCATCTGGTTAGCATCAAGCATGAAACGGACACCCGCACGGTTAAGCGTGTTGCGGGTTTGCAGCAGGTAAATCCAGCTGGCATTGAATTCCGCTTGTTGTAAACGGATCTGCTGTGACGTGGTGAAGTTGTCTTTGTCTGCCTTTAAGGATTTAAAGAACAGGCCGCCGGATACCAACTGTAAAGCACCGAAGACCACCAGTAAGATCACGATACCCGTGACCACTTTCATACGGTTGAACATGTTGTTCCTTTTTAAATGGAAAATATCTGGAATGGTTATCGGCAGAAAGGAGGGGAACTTTATGTGACCGGGGTCAGATTTTTTGCGGAGATAATGGGATCAGGCAACCGTGGCGACAAAACTCTTCAAAAGTGCAATGCGTTGCGCATCAGGCTCGACCAGAAGGTCGTTGTGAATCATCAGCACCACGCCTTTCAGTAATTCTGTGGTGTTGTCGATTTGGGAAAGGGCTTTGAGTTTCTCAATATCATTGCCAATTTCACGCCCTTTCAGCGAAAGACGTTTATTGGCCAGACCGGTCGCCAGTTCTGATGTCAGCAACGTCACCAGACGCACAGCGGCCTCAGGGTTTGACGCCAGCTGATGAATGTAATATTTCAGCAGCAAAGGCACAAAATCAGGCGTTGCGCCTAACTCTGCGCTCGCCAGATTTAACAGGTCAATCATGTGCGCGGGCACACGGCTTTCCACAGCTTTACGTTGTACCTGAAGCTGTTTTTTAATGGCGGGCACGGACTGAAAAGGGATCACCGCAACGTTACCGCAGGTTTTACACACGCCCGCGATGATATTTTTGACGAGCCCGCTGCCGTCATCAAACGGTACATCGCGCAGCTGATAGCTCACGATCCGTAAAGCCTCACACACGGCACATACGGCCTTTTTCTCATCCCCGACTTTATAAATAATCATATTCTTCCTTTTGATCTCTCTGAAACTCATGTGGCCTCAATGTACGCCAGTTGTCGTACTTAATCAAATTCTCATTTTGCACCACGCTGATATCCGTGAGGCCCCGTTTTACGGGCGGATAACACCCTATCTGACAAAAAGATGCATTGATTAAATGATTGTTTTTCAAGCAAATGGAAGACACTACGCAAAGTGCGCTGCAAGAAATGCAGCGCAGATTTGAAAAGTCAGTACGGCTCGCAAGATGCGGGTTTACACCGTCTCCTGACGTTAAACAGCAAATAACTCGCCAGCGCCAGCACCCAGACGCCGGACGCGCCGTACAGCAAAACGCCGGAAAAACCTTCCACCAGTGCTTGCGCCGCAATTTCGCGGGCGACTGAAACGTCGCTGCCACCGGCGATGCGTTCGGCGATTGCCGGTAAATTTTCTCCGGCAGGCAGCAATACTTTCAGGCCGGCGGCGATGCCCGCAACCAGCAGGCTGCCCATCAGCGCGATGTTGATCGCCAGTGTGATAAGCCGCGCGCTGATATCAATACCCGACGCCATTCCCGCGCGGTCGCCGGGAACAGAACCGGTGGTGGTGTTGGTCACCGGCGTATTGGTCAGACCCAGTGCACCACCGGCGATCAGTGCGCCCGGCAGCAGGCTGGTGTGCGTGACGACGGCGATATTCATCAGCATAAAACCCGCGCCGATGCTGAATAATCCCAGCGGGATCAGGCGCGCCGCGCCAAATCTGGCGGTCAGTTTTTCGCCCAGCGGCGGCATCAGCAAAGTGGGTAAGGTGTACGCAAGAAGCGCCAGCCCGGTCGCCACGCTGCTGTAGCCCAGCCCGCCCTGGTAATAAACCGGCAGATAAATCATCAGCGGCCAGAAACTGAAGTTCATCCCCACAGACCCCATCAGCGCGCCGGAAAATGGCCGGATGCGGAACACGGAAAAATCAAACATCGGGTGCGGATGACGCTTCTCCGTCCAGACAAACAGCGCCGCGCTCAGCGCTGTAATCGCAATAATACTGCGCGCCAGCGTGCTTCCCCAGCCCAGGCTGCTGCCCTGCGTAATCAGATACGTCGCCCCCATGACGGTAACCGACAGCGTCAGCAACCCGCCGAGATCCAGTTTTTTGACCTGCCCGTCGCGGGATTCCACCACATTATTCAGCGCCAGAATCAGCGTGATCACCGCGATAAAACAATGCACCAGAAATACCCACTGCCAGCTCAGCCACGCCACCAGAAGCGCCCCGATAATCGGCCCGAATCCCAGCCCGAAACCGAAGGTGATTCCCCACGCGGCGAACGCCTGGCTGCGCGCCTTGCCCTGCGGAAATTGCGTGGAAAGGATAGCGATGAGACACGTCAGCATCGCGCCGCCACTCAGCCCCTGAAGGAAACGTCCGGCAATCAGCCACGCGGCGCTGCCGGATAATCCGCACATCAGCGACGTCAGCCCGAACGCGGCGATACTGATGATGAAAACGCGCTTGCGGCCAAAACGGTCGGCCAGCGTGCCGGTTGCCATCAGCACGGTTGTACAGGCCAGCGTATACGCGTTCATGATCCACTGGAGTTCGCGGAAACTGGCGTGCAGCTGTGCTTCAAGAACCGGCGAGATCACCGGTACGCTGGAGATTTCCAGCCCTGACATCAGGGCGGCGAGGCACACAGCCATCAGTGCCAATGTATTTTTCATGTGTAAATCCTGCAAACATTAAGAGGCGTTCAGCATGGAAGATGGGGGGCGCAGTGGAAATCAGCGGATATGCCATGTATCGTCAAGATCATGCCAAACTGACGGTGACCTGTTATGCAAAAAATTGAAGCCACACGCGTTTCTCCGCCACAAAACCGGCGGCTGGTTTTGCTGGCTTACGAGTGTCTCTGCACGTTTGAATTTGGCATTGCGGTCGAGGCGTTTGGCCGTGCCGATGAACTGACCGGCGAACCGCTGTACGAGCTGTCCGTGGCCTCGGTTGAGGAAGGCACATTTGGCGCGCAGGGCGGCATCCGGTTAGTGGTCGATGGCGGGCTGGAACTGCTCGAAGGCGCGGGCACGATTGTGATCCCCGGCTGGCGCAGCGTCCATGAACCGGCATCTGCGCGGCTTATTGCAGCGTTGCAAAAAGCACACAGCGACGGCACGCGCATCGTATCGATTTGCGCAGGCAGTTTTGTGCTCGGCGCTGCCGGTTTGCTCGACGGAAAACGTGCCACCGCGCACTGGAACAGCACCGATATTCTGGCGCAGAAATTCCCTAAAGTGCAGGTTGAGCACGGCATGATTTACGTCGATGAAGGCAGCATCATCACCTCTGCGGGCGGCGCGGCGGGCGTCGATTTATGTCTGCATCTGATCCGTCGAGATTACGGGATAGAAGTCGCCAACCGTACTGCCCGCCGGATGGTGACACCGCCGATGCGCGAAGGAAATCAGGCGCAACTTATTCAGCAACCGGTGCCCTTGCGACAGGCTAAAACGCTCGCGCCGCTGCTGGATGATTTGCGCAGCCATCTCAATACGCCGATGGTCATTGAGCAACTTGCCGTTCAGGTCGGAATGAGCCGCCGGACATTCTTGCGTCGTTTTCACGATGCGACCGGCACCACACCGGGCGAATGGATGCTGACCGTGCGGCTGGAAAAAGCCTGCGCGTTGCTGGAAAGCGGGAAAATGAGCGTAGACCGCGTCGCCGAACAAGCCGGTTTCGGTTCCCCCGAAGCACTTCGCCACCACTTTCGGCAGCGGCTTAACACCACGCCGACACGCTGGCGAAAAGAATTTAGTGCGAGGGATCTGGTGGGGTGATTTGATGCCTGTTCGGCATTGAGAATGCGCCCCTGAGACCTGGCAAAAAGTCATGATTCTCTGAGCTGCCTGTGCGGCAGCGCACGAAGCTTAGCGGGTTGCCGGCTAGCGCAGTCGTTTCTAAGCTGCCTGTACGGCAGCACAGGGAATCACCCATATTACTCATTAAAATCAAATAGATAATCGGTATTTTTAAGAGTAATTCAAAGGTTTTGAACACTAAATAAATGCCTTTAACTTCATATGCTTACAATTAGTTTTGGGGATGTAAATTGACAGTATTTTTCAGAAAGGGTAATCTGATCAAGGAGTGTGTTTATCCAGTAGCATGAGTTCAATTCTCATAAGCACGCATTTTATTCCGGCTCTTCTTACAATACTAATCATTACAATTCCACGCATTACAAGTGTTGTTTTGATGAATCTTGCAAATAAGGAAAAGCCTATGAATAGAGTATTCCGTACTACCCTAATGATTGCTTCATGTTTCTGTGAAACCGTATGGGCTGGAATAGTAAGCGTGTTTGCAGGTGCCTTCGCTGTCCACTCCGAGCTAGGCTCGGTACTGGATAAACACATTTGCATTTAAGCTAATGCTCTTGTATGAAGTTTCCGGACGGTGGGTTCAAATCCCCCAGCGGTTTTTTTTCACCTGTTGAAAAAATCTTGTGCGTCAAATGTCATCAAAACCCACTTTTGTTGCATTAAATAAAGCAGTCATCTGTTTTATCGCCCCTGACTTTACTCGATATATCCTCAGTATTTGCGCTGTTATCCATTCAGTCTATGATTAACTCCATAATTATTTTAAAACCGGAACGTTCTTCGATCCGATGCTATACAAGGCGCATATGATGAAGTACCTAATGGTGGTCCCTTCATTGCTGTGCATAATTGTCATTATTATCGTTCTTGCATGGGTTATGGATGGCACCTATCCGAGTCTATGACCAGCAAAACTTAACTGAGATATCTTGATGAATCTGAAATTTATTCCCCCCATTATCGTGCTAATCGGTGCGGTTGGATTCATGGTGTGGTTCTTTGCTAGCGGTGCTGCAATGCCTGGCGGGTGAGCGACAAATGGAGGGTGAATGTCTGTTTACTTAATAATTGGATTAGTTCTAATCATTTGGTCATTACCTACACTCATTGTTGCTATCTATAGGAAAGATCGTGATCAGGTAATCCGTGCCAGTAGGGTTTCTTGCATAGCAGCCCTTATCATAGCTGTAGGATATGTTGGGGGCTGATTAGATGGTCTGAGTCGGTAGAGGTCAAAGAGATGTGGACTTTCATTGTTAAATAATTTCACTTTTTAACAGAATAATTTGTTTCCGACATCATGCTGTATAAAGCCTATTTACGATAACCCGGCCACCGAGACGGTTTTTTGTGCACGTTATCTGGCAATCGGCACGCTTCAAACTATTATTACTTCAGCTGACAAGAGATTAGCAGGTCTGCCAAGACAAATAGCATTCTACCCTTACGAAAGCCCGCCTAGACAACGGGCTCTTTTTTTGCCTGCTACTTGGTGAATATCTGAGCATCAGCTAATCTTTGAAGTGGGTGGAGTGAATACCCTCCAGCACTAAGTAATGTTGATAACTTTGATGTTTAGCCCGTCGTTAACACGGGCTATTTTTTTAACTACAAAACAAGATAAACTTAAGTCAAATTTTTAAATTCAGCTACTATAAAAGAAGGAGTAATACTCCTGTTCCGAAGTAAACTTTTGTGATGATTCACTGGCCCTCTTTTGAGGGCATTTTTTCTTCCGCTTCCAGATCGCCACCTTTAATCAGCGTTTCCATGTCAGGCAGATCAAGTGATTGCAACGCCAGTGTCGGATGAAAGCGCACACGCTTCAAGCAGAATTCGCCACAAAACTTTGCGATCACAATGCTGCCTTCCGGTGGTTTGCGTGCTGTATCGATAACAGGGATCGCATCTTTCTTGATGCCAGCCCGCCAGCTTGCATCGCCAACAAGCATCAGATACTGGCTTGGGCGGCTAAACCACTTGCAGGCTTCATTCGGCGTTACCGACTTTTCAACGTAATCCCCTGCAGGTGATGGAAATCCCATATTAACGCCCTCCGTTGGGTTGAAGAGAGCGAACGTCCTGGCGTCTCCTTCTACGGTCGACACGTCGTGAAACGTATTAACGTAGATTTCGATCCAATGGTTGGCCTCGCGTAAACTCCAGTGCCAGTTTATCTTCACCAGTTCCGCCACAAAATCCTCAGTAGTGACAGTCCTGCGTCCTTTCTCGCTTATCTTGATAGCACACTTAAATGCAGCATCAATCTCGTATCTTCTTGGCATTTTTTACCGCCCAAATAACTGTACATGTATACAGTATAATCGTGAAGTATTAGGATTGTGAAGGCCTGCTATTGGAGAAAATCTTAGAGGGCTGATCTGGAAGGAGGGATTTTAATCCCCAGCAGTATCGATATGCATCACTCTATGGCACTGCAAGCGCTGGAACAGAGCATGGGTTCGTGGGAAAATGTCTCATAGTTGTTAATTTTAGGGTTTAGAAGGCGTGCTTATACATATCGAAACGGCTGCACAAATGTTAGGGATCAGCACTGGCGAACTCTTCCATTGCATAACAAGAACTGGGAATGTTTTGGGCTTAAAGCTGCCAAAAACCAAGAACACGAAGCCTGGTGACAACATGCCACACTACATGTTTGTAATGGATGATTTCATAGAGTTTGCAAAAGAGTTTAAGAAACACAAGAGGTCAATGGATAGAAAAGTTATTCCCATGCCCCCAAAATGCAAGCCAAGATAATCAAAACAGAAGTAACCCCTCAACGGCTCATTATCTGACCGGTTAGTGTTTTTTTCCGGAAATAAACGCTAAGTTTGTTTGCTAAATGCTGATCGCTATGCCTTGTGATGATAGAATTCCAAACCTAATCCCGCCACAACTCATTACAAATGCTAAAATTATTCTCCCGCTATATCTCTGTAGGTGTCGTCAATACCTGCATACATTGGGCCGTGTTCGCTTGTGGAGTCTACTTGGCAGGCGTGAACCAGGCGGCGGCAAACTTTATCGCTTTTTTGGTGGCTGTCAGCTTCTCATTCTTTGCTAATGCTAAATTCACTTTTAAAGCAGAAGCCACCTCAAAAGGTTATGTACTTTATGTCGGCTTTATGGGGATTATGAGTTTAATCACTGGTAAAGTTTCTGACTACTATCATATAAACCCACTTATTACCCTTATTGAGTTTTCCGCCATTAGCTTAATATGCGGATTTCTGTTTTCCAAATTTGTGATATTCAAGGAATCGAAATGAAAATATCTCTCGTAGTCCCTGTTTACAATGAAGAGGACGCCATCCCTATTTTCTACAAAACAGTGCGCGAGTTCGATGGATTGAAAGATCATTTGATCGAGTTGGTTTTTGTCAATGATGGAAGCAAAGACTCTACGGAAGCAATAATTCATGCTCTTGCATTATCAGATTCAAACGTTAAAGCAATAAGCTTTACGAGAAACTTCGGCAAAGAGCCTGCTCTATTTGCCGGGCTAGAACATGCTTCCGGTGATGCAATTATCCCTATTGACGTAGATTTGCAAGACCCGATCGAAGTAATACCCAGGCTGATTGAAAAGTGGCTCGATGGTGCTGATATGGTTCTGGCAAAAAGAACAGACAGGTCTACTGACGGTCACTTAAAACGCAAATCAGCTGAAATGTTCTACAAGCTTCACAACAAAATAAGCAATCCAAAGATTGAGGAAAATGTTGGCGATTTCCGTCTAATGTCGCGTGACGTTGTCGAAAACATTAAGCTCATGCCTGAGCGAAACCTATTTATGAAGGGAATTCTTAGCTGGGTTGGGGGCAAAACAGAGGTAGTTGAATACTCACGCGCAGAGCGTGTGGCGGGGACATCGAAGTTTAATGGCTGGAAGTTATGGAATCTGGCTCTGGAAGGAATAACAAGCTTTTCAACCTTCCCTCTCCGGATTTGGACATACATAGGACTACTAGTTGCTTTTATTTCGTTCATTTATGGTGGGTGGCTAGTTGTCGATACCTTGGCGTTCGGCAATCCAGTTCATGGTTACCCTTCTGTTATGGTTTCGATTCTTTTCCTTGGTGGAATTCAGCTTATTGGGATTGGCGTCCTTGGGGAATACATTGGCAGAATTTACACTGAAACGAAAAGTCGCCCACGATACATTACTAAAAAAATGGATTAATCATGATTAAAAGAAATCACTTAGCGTATATTTTTGCCTCGGCTTGTTTAGCTATCGGCGCAGCAATTAGTTTCTATCTATCATCGCGATATTTTTCAGCCGACCCTGATTTTTTGAACTCATCGATTGTTTGGAGTGAAATAAAAACACGTGGCTTAAAAATAATGCAGGAGTGGAGCCCAACCGTTGATAATTGGTACATATCAATTTATCCAATCCACTTTTTAGTATTTTTAATTTTTGGTACGCCAACTATTTTAATGCTAAAGATAATGGCCGCATTTCAGATAACAATCTGCGCATTTCTTGCATCTCTTATCGTTTATAAAAAGACACGAAACCCATTAGCTTTTCTTTTGGTAATATTTTTTACCACAATATCTTATTATTCCTATAATATCGGGTTTGCTTTTCATCTATTCTCACACAACTCTGTAAATTTGTATGGTCTTTTATGTATCCTTATTTACGTGTGTTGGGATAAGAGTCTCGCTGCATGCATCGGAATTTGCCTCATCTCGCTGGCATCATCTATTTCTGACCCATGGTTCGTAGTCGCTTATACTATACCATTATTAATTTTAGCTATTTATGACAAAGTTACGAAAAAAAACACCTCTTGGAGTTTTGTTCTTGCTTACACAATTACTCTGATAATATTCTTTAGCCATATAATTCAGCATTACTTGAAGGTTCCAGTAACTAAATTTCAGATTGCCGATGTTGATATAGCCTTTAGCAATCTTAAATTTTTTATGGTTGATTCTGGGTGGATGAGTAATATATTTTTCATTAAAAACGAATGGGCTTATGTTGCTTCTTCATTAATTATGGTACTTGTGACGATTGCATCTGTTTGTTACAGCAATAAGCTAAATAGCATAAACACTGTATTGCTTTTCTCTTTATTAGGTGTTTCATCATCCTTTATTATTGGACTCCCAGAGAAAGATGAAATATCAGCTAGATTTCTTGCTAATTTAATTTATTTAGTTCCAATTATTCTTTGCGTAAATATAAACAAATTAACCAGAGTTTTCGTAATCCCTTTCCTGTTACTTTGTTTTTCTTCATCGATTCACTCACACATGGTTAATTATGGAAATAATTATGATGAAGAGGTGTTAGATCAAATTAAATTCATGAAAGAACACGACCTAAACTTCGGGTATGGGGCCTATTGGGGTACAAGGTCTAGTAGTGTTACATGGATGTCTAATGGGGATGCCACTATCATTCCTGTTGTCGTAAATCACTCAAATGGCGAGATAAATTGGCAAATCCACCGCTCACAGGTTTTCGAGCACTGGTATAATCCTACGCAGAAACAAACATTTATTGCGATAACTCAGGATCAAGAGACTTGCCCCGTGGTTGAACTATGTATTTCTGGCATGCAAAAACAAAATGGTACGCCAGACAATATTTTAAAATATAAAGACATTACATTTTTAGTTTATAAAAATGGCATACCTCGCTAAGAATACCATATAAATTGCTTTTCTCAGCACCCGCAATAACTTTGGATGATGAGATGGTCATGAGTAAACAAATATAACCAGTTATGATCTTGACGTGTTGCCCATTGCCGGTCAAGTCTCATGTAGCTAGCCCGCTCCTCGCGGGCTTTTTTGTGTACTTGCGGCGCACCAGGAAGGAAAGAAAATTATCAGGCTGTCGTTGGTGTAGGCCACCACGACTTAACGTTCTCAGGTAAAGCATTCCAGAAAACTGCATACCTTGGGTCTGAATCATCTACCGTACCTTGATAAGGGTAATATTCAGGGGCTTGAGGGCCAGCAAAAATTGCGGTGATGGCAGTCTCACCAGAGTCAGAGAATTCTACATAAATCATAATCAAGCCTCACATTGCGTGTTAAAAACTGTATCCGCTAACACTGATAGATATCGACAAGGTGCCGCTGGAGCTACTAAAGTTGTAGTAAATCGTTTGTGCCACTGAAATTGAGACAGCATAAAATGTTGTTACTACCCCCCAGGCTAAACTTGATCCCCATTGATGCTGACCTGTACCTACCACGTTATCAGCGTATAAATTTGCTGTGATCCCGGTTTGAGTGTCACTTCCTAAATTTCCAACCATATCAAAACTAATGGCATTCCGAGGAACGGCAGTAGCTAACGAAGTGGGAAGATTGACTGTAGTCTTAGTCGTTGAGCTAAATACACCAGTAGCAGGGATATCAATATGCCTCCCCGCCTGGATAAACGGCTTAATTAGCCCGCTGGCATTTGTCCCAAATACACTAATTAGAGCCGATGCAGTGTACCCAGCAGGCATATTTGCGCCGCCGTAAACAGTTGGCGCTACTGCCGCCGTGGCGTTGACAGCAAGCAGCGCACTTGTGCCAGTTGTCGGGTTATAAATCGCGTAAAGTGCAACATAGCCAGACGCTGGAGCTGAACCCGTGTCCATCCCGCCCGCGCCGTTGGTCGCCAGATTGATGGTCTTGCTGAAACTACCGATGCGATATTGCAGGCCGCCCAGGGCAGTCCCGACGATCAGTTCATCTGCGGTGAAAGTGGCGGTCGCTGATGCCGTGGTTACGGACATCTTAGCGTTGCGAGCCTCACCCACAACGCCCGTCACGCCGCCTTTGATCAGTAATTTCAGCGCGGCCAGAACCTGTGCGTCATTGGTGGGATCTAATACCAGGCCGCCACCGGTGACAACACTGGCTAATTCGCGTTGTACCGTATTCAGCCAGGCGGCGTCTAATATTGTTGGTGGCGTACCGGCGGCCACATTCCCGTTTGTCCATTCGCCATTAGCATCCGCCGTTGTCGTTATATTCCCAATTTTTTGCATAGAAAAGTCCTCGCCAGTGAAGGCGCTTAAAATCGATTGAAGAATTAATTAAGAATAATAGCCAAACTTAATAATGGTGTGAGAGGGCGCCAGCGCCGTCAGTCTGCACTCGAGGCGTTTATTCCCCCATGAGCGTAGCGGGTCTCCGCAATATGATATCCCCGCCTGCGCGTAGGTAATGGTCGTCTCCGGCGCGGTGACCAGCCAGGTGAAAGGCCAGCTTTCCCCGTTTAACGCATCTCCGCATACCGAGAAGCCTGCCCGTGCCTGCCGGTACACGGTGACTGTCACGTCATACCCGAGCGCTTTTGCAACACCGATAAAATAGGAGGCGGACTGCCCTCCCGTGCTGAACAGTCTCGCGACAACGGCTTTTTGCCTCAACGCAATACTGTCGTTCTCGCCGATGGCACAGTCGTCAGGAAGTCCGAGCGTCTTTTCCCAGTCTGCAAGCATAATTGTTGCCGTGGCCGGGAATGCGCCCACCAGCAACCCCTCTGCCGCATCGTCTGATTGCTGATAGGACTGCGCCAGCGCCCGAAATACCGCTGACTGCACGCTGTCAGTTTTGCGGGGCCACACTAAACCCGTTGGCATCAGGTTCTGCAACGCAGCCGTGTAATCTTCTGTGCTGAACCGGCTCATGTGTAAGTCACCGTACCCCTTACCGGAAGTTCACCCGTCGCGGTCGTGATATTCGCCGCGGGTGACGTCAGGATAAAGCCACTGGTACCGCTGACATTACTGATCGCGATCAGAAGATCTGACAGTAATATCGTAGTGCCCTGCGGGTTTCCGGATTCAAATAAAACACCGTCAATCGCCGCCGCGACCGCGGTGGTAGTCGTACTGTCTGCGGTTGAAATTCCGCTGATGGTAAAGTTAATAACGTGTTGTATCGGAGAGCAAACGTATACCAGTGAAGTGACAGGCTGCTGTGGGTAAATGGCATCAGCCACCCTGCCCTGATCGCCAGTTGCCTTCACTGCTGACCAGTTTTCGAGTTGCGAAATCCCATCAGTGCCGACCGGAAAACCGTGGTTTGACGTATCACTGCCATCGATCATGATGTATACGCCGACCGTTCCCGCCCCCATCAGGCGGCGGACTGTCCACGCCCGCGTGACGCCGGAGACGGCCAGCGCCCAGGATTCATAATCCTCATCATTCCCGCCCTGTGGCGTATTTTGATAGGCTAAAAGCATCCGGGAGCGGAAAGCATCTTCCGTTTCAATGTCAGCGCCATCAGTAATGGCGGTGTTGATCGTCACCGTTGAATCAACGCCGGAAATACTGACATCAAGTGTCAGCTGGGTGCCCGCCGGGGTATTTCCGGCATCACCGCCGCCGGTGGGGTCATCATTGGGATCGGGCAATACAGCAGTGATGGCCCCCGTTGCCGTACCCGATCCCCCGATATCAATTTTCGCGTCTGTTGTGTACTGATAGCCATCCCCACGATTTAGCACCGTACCCGCCGGAATGGTGCCTCCTGAATTACCAGTAAAAACGGTGGCGTTGTTTGTTCCGGCATTAGCGGCTTTTCGCGTCACGCTTTTTATTGAAGCCCATCCCGCCAGATTTTCATCAGTGGCAGACCAGGGTACCGACTGTTTTGCAATCCAGTCGAGATACCCAAAATGAAGATAAGCCAGCCCAGCATCGGCAGAACCCAGAATATTCAGGTTTGAAAAACGTAACGGGGTGCCTACCCCTTTTAACTCGGATTCAATGGCAGCTATGTTGCGCGCACGCAATTCACTCAGCGTCGGCCTGTTGTATGGCATCGTTAAGACTCCCAGACCCAGAAGTAGCGTTTTGATTCAGCGCTTTGTCCCGGTTTTTCGTAAGTAATAATGAGATTTAGGCGGTTCGGGTAAACAATCTGTGTTACGGGTGTAATGCTGGCAACAACACCGTCGTCGATCAGCCATTTCAACGCCTCTGAGGCATAGCTCTCCGCTTTATTCGCTGTGGCCACCGTGAGCTTTTGCCGCCGAAGCAACCAGAGCCTGGAACCAATGGGATAGTCTTGTTCAATATCCCCCCACCACCCCTTTCGGTCGTCGCCGTCATATTCATCGTCATCCCGCGCCAGCCGGTCAGTGAACAGGCTGATTAAAATGGCCGTTTCCAGATCGTCACCAGCCAGCAAATCCCCCGCTGATTCAACCCAGTCACCGAGGGATTGTTCTGCATTCCAGAGCGTTGTGATGTCTGTCATTGAACCTTTTCCCCCGGTTTTTCACTGGTCGGTGAGGAGCTGCCGCTCTGCACGTTTTTCACAACGTGATCGTGGCCATTGTAGACATCGCGCAAATTTTTCAACGTTGTAGTATTACTCCCCGCGTTATCGATAATATCGCCTGAACACTTGAGTACCGGCGTATCGGCAAACACCTCTTCTGATGCAACGATGGTCACCTTAGTCGCATTGATGACGTTCACCTCCTGGCCTTTAGCATCGATTTCTATCCCCGTTTCAGTCAGCTTTACATGCATGCCCCACATGTTGTAGAGAATGGACTCGCCCTGTTCCAAACCAGCTTTTCGGCTGGCCTTATGCCCGGATGCAATCACCACAGCGTTTGACCGGTCACCTCCCAGATAGGCAATCAGGACATCTGAATCAGCCGGTAATGAGGAAGAGAAACCAAATTCCATCATGCGCGGGGTATTACTTTTGACTTCGAGGGGGGTCTCATACTGAATTTGTTGGATCCCCCCCGCGTCGTTGGTCAGGGTTGCGCGCCCTACCCCCAACATCATCATGGCCCTGCGGTAGAGCGTGCTGATGGCTGTCATCTGTTCAACTCCGGTATGAGGCTGTAGAAACGGTAAGGCTGAACAGAGAATGCAGCCGGCGGCATCAGCACCATTTGCGCAGCGGTACCGCGGTCGTCTTTGAGAAAAGTTACCTCTGCTAACAACCACAGCACGTCGTTGATCCCCATTTTGGGGATATTGACCGGGATCAGCGTGTTCGGCTCCCACAATTTACCGGCGCTGTCGCGCCAGTTATCGACGGTGACCTGAAGTGATTTTGAGCGGCCGTAACGGCGGTTCATTTCCCAGTCAATCGCCTGTTGCGCCAGTTTTGGAGTGTTCATCGTGCTTTCAACGATGATGATACGGTTCCGGTACCGCATTTTGGCCACATCAGGATCTTTTGCCGTGGCCTTGGTCACCGCGCCGTATCCGCTGTCATCAACCAGAGGATTGACTGACATTGAGACACCGGTGTATTCAGAGAACCGTTCATCTATTGAGGCCTCATACGCTGCGGCTTCAATATTCACGCCCTGAGATACGCCGCTGGCTGCTTTTTTAGTGCCAACGCGGGTCAGGTAGAGACTGCCGTCTGGCAGATCGTAATACAGTAGCGCGGCCCAGCGGGTGATGCGGTCAATAATTTCCTGTGAACTTTCCCCCCAGTTAAGCGTGAACTGCGGCACGTTTTCCATGTCGGTCACGTCACTCGACACCGTGATGCCATAAGGTGCAGCCAGACGCTGGGCGATTTGCAGCGCCGTCGCGCCGGTGATCACGTTGTTGTTCCATTTGGCCGAACAGTCCACAAGGTCCTGGCATTTACTGCGCCCGGTTGCCCTGACCTCATGCCGAGTGGCAGAAATCATCGGTGCCCAGCGGTCGATATACCCCGTGATGACCGTATCAGCGCCCAGTTTAACCACGCAGGCATCACCTTCTTTCACCAGCTGCTTTTCATCACTGCCGGGGAATTCATCCATTAACGACAGGTCAAAATCGCTGGGCATCCGTTCAATACTGCGGGTGATCCGCACTTCATCCCAGCCGGAAAGAATTTTCCCGCCGATGGTTAACGTCATTTCATCATTCATGAGGTCAGCGCCCTGAAGGTCAGTGGCATAAAGGCCGGATGGACCGGATCGGCCATTTTTACCAGGCCTTCGGTGCGGTCAGCATCCTGATACAGCTTGTTTGCCAAATTTAACGCGGGTAATGACTGTGCCAACGTCAGGGTGGAGACATTGGCCAGAAGCGCGCCTTTTTCTTTCAGCGTGGTGTTTACATTGGTTTTAAGCACCGACAATTCGCTGAACACGGCGTCATAGCCCGCATCTGCTGCAGCCAGAGAAACTTTATCGATCACAGATATGGTGCGCTGAAGCAACGCCGTGGCCTCGTCATAGCTCGCAGGCTCATAAAGGGAAGCGGTATAGGCCATTGCCCCCGCGCACAGCGTGATCAGGTAAATCTGAGCTGACAGTGTGATGCTGCTGTCACTGATGTCAGGGCGATAGGTGGTGTCTGAAAAACCCGAAAGTGTTTCCAGCATGCGTATCAGATCCAGACCTCTCACCTCGCTGTCCAGCAACGCGTTAATCACGTCCTGTGCGCCGCTGGCATAAGCCGCGACGCTGGTTGATGCCAGCAGGCTGACCGTTGTGGCTTCCGCCTTCGCCCTGTCCTCTACCGAAGAGGCCATCTTTTGCGTTACCAGAAGTTCATAATTATCGGTATCTGCTTCGGATGACGTTGTCGTGGTTGCGCCCGACGAGGTGCCGCCGACAGAGCCGGTGTTATAACGGCCATATCGGGTGCTGCCGAACGTAGATTTCAGGGTGTTGCTGAGGTTGGTGGCTTCATTAGCAACGCGGGTAACCATGCCAGTCCAGAATGACACGGTGCTTTTGAGCATTTTGATCACCTGCGTTACCGTCCGAATATCAGAGTTCACCTCGGCAATAAACGTGGCCGCCGATTTCGCCGCCAGCGCCAGCCAGGATGTTTGAACGGTAGAGGCGGCGGGCACAGCGCCAGTCACAGCGAAAACACGCAGCCCCGACTCAATAACGGTCAGGGTAAATTCAAACACGCGCTCTGAGTCTTTGCTTTCGCGCAGCCGGAGGCCGCCTTCTGGGATACTGACCGTCAGTTCGCCCAGCGTGGGGTGGATAAGCGTACCGGAGCCCAGGCTTTCGCAGGCGGCGATCAGGTTATCGCGCTGCGTCATGACGTCCGGTGCGCTGTAGACGAGGCTGCTTTGAATGATAAAACCGGACAGCGTCAGACGGCGGGTAGAACGCCCCAAATCTTCAACCCAGACCGAATCGCGATAAGGGTATTCATGAACGGCCTGCCGGCGACCGAAACTGCCGTCACCGTCAACAACAGCGAAAGGAACGCCGCGAAATGAGGCGGGGTGAATGTGATCCCGCCATTGCCATGTGTCGCCGGAAAAACCTAACAGAGAAGACAGTGCATCTTGAATCAGTGGCATCCGATCCCCCAGAAATGAAAAACCCGCCGAAGCGGGTCAGATTGATGAATTTTATGGGAGCGGCATCGCTGTAGTGACTTTTCCGCCCGTTCCAGTAACTGTTTTTCTCTCCCCGGTGCGCCCGCTGATAAACGTTACCTCTATCTCACTTTTGTTGTCTTTCAGGGCGGTAGAAATTGCGGCAGTCAGTTTATGCGTGTCGATACCGCCCCCTGCTGAAGAAGCTGGTCCGGCCGTGTTGATATTGGGTTCCACGCTTTTTTCTGGCTGATTTACTGACGGGGACTCAGTCGATGAGGGGCCGTTCATCAACCAGTCAGAGTACTGATCTCGCTGGTATGCCAGTCGGGACGGATCACGCAGCCCCTGCCACCGGGAGTCAGTCATTGATGCGTTAATCCCGCTGTCGATATCTTTTTCACTGTAGGGTTGACTGCCGTTTTCATGGCGGATCATGGCGGTCATCATACGTTTGAGCACGGCAGGGTCATTCAGATCAAGCTGTTCATGCTCGCCAAACCCTGTGTCTTTCGTAATCGCGTTGATGTATGCCTGAGTATTATTCTCGCTGTTTGGCGCGTACGTATGAACAATACCGTAGGGCGTATTATTTCCGCGATCTCCATAAAGCTGAAGCTGACGGCTCATGGCGGCCAACCCGTCTTCAGCTTTATCAAATACAGCAAATGATCCATCGCTACCCACGGCATTCGGGGCAACCCGTAAATTCCCCGGATTATTGTTACGGATCCCACGGGCATTACCGTTACCCGGCTGGTTATAATACGCAGGGGACACAGAAGAAGGAGGTTGTACGTACAGACCGTTAATATCCTGTTGCAACAGTTTGGCTTTATCCGTCGGGCCATAAAAACTGTTCAGTTTCTTAATCAAGTCCCCGGACGCATATCCCATGTTCAGGTCTAACTTTTCATCCCATGATAACGTTTTCTTAAATTTTTCATCCTTTAGCGCCTCCCTGATACGGTCGGCTTGCTTCCCTCCGGAATTAAAATCCATCAACGATCCCACTGTTGCAGTATCAAATCCGTGTTCCATTATCTGAGAAATGCTGTCAAGGCCTCCCTGAATGGTAGGATCCTTACCCAGGTTAACCTGTGCCTTCATCAGTAATCCGTCCCAAGAGGCAGATATATGATTTAGCTGGGTACGAAATGCCAGGGCGTTTTGCACATCTTTATCAGAAAAAATCAGTCCATCTCGCTGCGCCTGGTCTTTCAGACGCTGCACCTGATCCGTGCTTTGGCGTAAAAAGCTTAAAAGCTCCGGAGAAAAACCGCCCACCTGAGCAATGACAGACTGTTTTGCGGGAGATTCTTTCAGCATGGCCTTATTCAGGTCATCCATCAGTTTTACAACGTCTGCAACACCTTCCTTGGTTTTGCTGATCTTAATACCGAGCTGCGCCATAAGAGCCGCAAAGCCGTCATCACGTTGATTCACGGCGTCGTTTGCACGCTGATAAAGACCGGAGACAGACCCTTCTGCCGCATCCCGCGCAGACCCGTTTTCGATCATGGCCCCGGTTAGCTCCTGATAAGCGCGGGTGGTTGTGCTGATGTTTTTTGCCGTTGTATCCACTTTATAACCGGCATTTGCATAACCCTGAATGCCAGACTTTACCGCGTTAAAAACACCGGCCAGACCGCTCAACCCCAGCGTCAGTCCGCCAACCATTTTGAGCGGAGGTACCAAATCACCGATAAACTGCACGCCGTCCCTGGCGTTTTTTGCCAGATTACCAAGTCGACCGCTGATTTCATCGACACCTTCAGTAGACTGTCGGCCGCCGAGCTGTAAACCCGTCCGCGCATTGTTAAGCTGAGGAATAAGCTTTTTTACCGCATCATCGATGCTCTGAATTGACTCAGAAACCCGATCGTCTGCCGTCAGCTGGAAATCAAACGCCTTAGCCATTCTTATTTTCCTTCGCAAGATTAATTCGCAGCGCCTGCGACTTCCACCACAGTAAACGGGTCCACGTCAGGCACCAGCCGTCAGTGGGCCCCCATCCGTAGTAATAGGACACGTCAGCAATCACATCCCGCCAGTGTCCGGTGTCGGGGAGTAGTTTAAAAAACCCAGCAGATAGGCCTCGCAGCTTTTGTAATCGGTATAAGGCAGGCGATTGATCACTTCCGGCGGAATATCCGAGAGTTCGGCGATCAGTGCTGACATTGAAGTCAGGCCCCCCTTTACTGTCTGTGTTTTATAAAACTGGTCTACCTGTTCCAGATTGGGTTCAGACAGGTCAATGCTGCTCCAGCTGCGTTTTCCCGCACTGTCTTGAAGCGGGTTCGCCAACATAATGATCGTGCTGCTTTGCGGCTGACTCTCTGCATTGGGGTTTTCAGGTTTGTAATTCAAGAAAGTGAGCAGGAAAGACTCACACCGCTTATATGTCGTAAAAGGCAACCGCTTAATCACCTGCGGGGTAACGCCGGACAGAAGGCAAATAAGGTGCCCCATTCCGGCAAGGGCACCACTGGCTTTCTGTTTATCAAGAAACTGATTTACCTCGATGACAGCAGGTTCATGCAGCTCAATATTTTCCCAAACCAGTTTACCGCTGGCATCAGCCAGCGGTTTGTCCAGTGGGATAAGGATGGTTTTATCCTGTTCTTCCACGATCAGCTCTCCACCACGTCAAAACCTTCCCAGCGCACGTCGAAGACCGCATCTTCGCTGTCCACTTCCTGCGATTCCACCGTCCACATACCGGTGCCGATGATGGTTTTACCGTTGGCCAGCTCAGCCACCACCGTCACATTGGTCATGTCCGTGAAGTCAGCAACGGTGGTGCCACCGCTGTCGCGCACCTGACAGGAGATGAACGGCGCAGACGGCTTCTCTTTATAGCCGTGCACATTGTCCATGCCGGTCAGCGTTTCACGCTTGAGCTTGGACGGACTGTATTTGAACTGGCCGGCGACCATGATCGAGACGCCATTTGTCGTAACAAAAGCTGTCCCCGCGAGACGGTTAGATGTATCTGCCATGATGATTCCTTACGCCGCGGCTTGCAGGCGGAACTGGTTGAGGAGAGCGAACACGCGCAGTTGGTTGATCAGAACGCCATCCCACAGCACATCAACCCGGTTCGGGTTAGAGGTGCTTTTCGTCACCACTAAACCGGCGGCGAAAGCTTTGGAATCTTGCACATACCCGTTGTATTCCAGCTGGGTGTACTGGGCGATCAGCTCCGCGCGGATAATATTCGGCGTCACGATGGCTGAGCCAGGCGCAAATCGGGTACCGTCGGCGGCCAGCTTCATGCGGGCAAATTTAGACGTCACCTGCGTTCTGATAAAACGGGTCACAAACATCAGCAGGAACAGCGTTTCAACCTGCAGATAGCTGTCGTCTGCATCCCCGTATTTATTGGTCTGATACGTGGTGATCAGATTTTCAACCTGCACCGTATTGTCATCAGCAACGGTGAATGTCGAAACCCCGCTGTAAAGCAGGTTGTTACGTTCCGTCAGTTCAAAGCGTGATGCTAACGGCGGTGCCAGAACACCGCTGATGGTCAGCGTTTGCAAAGGTCGGCCCGGGTCGTTACGCAAGCTGCCCGCCACCGCACCCGTTGCCGCCGCTGCCCAGACATAGGCCGGGGTCGGTGAGTCATAGACGCCCAGCAACGTGGCGTGCTGATCGTTACGCGCTTCACCGATAGTGGTCAGTTGCCCATAAGTGCCTGATGCAGCCCCGAAGACATGGCCATACAGTTGCTGCGCGTAGCTCCAGCGGCCGGTGCTGTCGGAAAGCAGCCCTTTAAGCGCATTGAGTGAGGTTGTGTCTGTATAAGGCGTCACAATAAAATCAAAGGTGCGGTCGCCCAGATTGGCCAGTGCATTGGTCATATCCGGTGCGCCAGCGCCGCCGGTCATGGCGGTGAGCGTGATACCCAGCCCGGCAGGCGTACTTTCGCCCCCTGCGCTGCCCTGATAATTCAGGCGCAGATCAATCCCGTTGCCGTGAGCACCTTTATTTTTGGCCGTCAGCGTAACAACTCCCAGCGCAGACGCGGCCGTCACCGGCAGCGCGGTTTTTGCCAGAATCGCCGCTGTTAATGCCGCCGCCATAGACGTCACTGAATCAGTACTCAACACCGTAGCCTGTACTCGCTGACCCGCAATGTAGAGCGAAATCACACCGGTTTCGGTTGGCGCGGCCGTTAAAGTCACGGTGCCGGTTGCGGCCGTCTGGGCAACACCGTCCGCCAGCGGAAGTAAATAAATCTCCCCCGAGACGTCGTTCGCCAGATACCCGACCATCTGGTTGTGGAGCATTGAGCCAGCACCGTAAATTCCAGCCGTATTGGACGCGGAGGATTCAATAACAGGAACATTGAGCTGCACGCCTGCGCTTGTGAGCGCCTGGCCGATAATCAACGTGCGCTGTGTTGCTGTCGCCGTGTTCGCCTGAGAATTATCAAACTCGGCAAAGAAAAGCGACGTGCGAAGATTGGAAGGGATATTTTGAAAATCCATTAGCGGGCACTCCCCGTATCAGTCGTAGCGGTAGTTTTATCGCTGTCTGTGGTGGTATCCGTCACTTTCGAAGCGGCCTTCGTCTGCTGCGCCGCATCAGTTTTTACGACGTCACCGTCGCGCAACCGGCGGTTCCAAAACGTACTTTCCGGCACTTCTGTCCCTTCTTCAGGCAATAGGGTGCTTTTAACCGGATCGCGCACAGTGCGCCCGGCGGTCGGTTTTACAAACATGGGTAACTCCAGAATGTTATTGAGGCAGGTCGATGGTGACGCCGACTTGCGGTGTGCCGTCAGGCTCTACAATGGTGACGTCAATCCCTTCAAGTGGGTCCGCTTCGATAGGGTAAAAATCTTCCGGGCCCTGGTAATATTCGATATCCAGTTCCATCAGCAACTGGGCCGTATGCCCTTCACCACCGGCGTTGACATCGATGGTGGAGCGCACCTGTAAAAACTGCTGAGTCTGGCGGGTGAGCTCATAGCTGTTAATCACGGCTCGCTCAATTTGTTCGCGCAGCTGCTCCAGTGCCTCCTGCGCTTTTACCGCCCCGTTGTCCTGATCTACCTCATCAAGCTCCTGTAAGCGGCCGGTAATTAGAACGGTGGTCACTGTCGTAAACTGCGGCACGTTGCGCCCGAGGGAGTTTTTCAGATCAAAAGGGGTCTGCACCAGAATAGCGGGATACATATCCTCAGCCGTGGGCCAGTCGCGCGGGGAATAAACGCGATCAAGGGCGTCCGTCTTTCCCGTGAGCGCGCTGATGACGAGCCCCCGCAAAGCTGCTGCATTCATACCTTCACCCTGTTAAGAATAAGCTTTGAACCGCCGTGACTGTCCGGCTGGATATCGGCGATGGTGAACAACGTGTTCACCGTCTCACCGCCGACCGTGCCGATAAACACCCGGTCCCCCTCTTCGGTGGAACGCTGAACTCACTGTCCAGCACACCCAGGACGGGGGACGTCGTGTTTATCGTGCTACCGTCATCCAGAGGTTCAACCTCCTGCGTATAGGCGCGGTCGAAAATCCCGCTGATGGTATATGCCACACCACCCGCGGGCCGGAAATCAACCGGGTCACCAAATACCCCCTGTAACGGCCTGAGCAGATGCTGATCCCAGTTGATACCCATCAGGCTGCTCCGCTCTCAGATGCCGGGATTACCTGTTCAGAGGCAGGCTGCGCTTCTGGGTTCTCCACCGAAACGGCGGGATCACTCACCTGTTGAGACTCCTGCAACAACACCGTGTAGGCTTTAACAAACCCAAGGGCAATGAGGCGGTTCGCATCATTTTCAGGTAAGTCCAGACGGGCATTCTGCCGGTACTCCCCGCCGTCATGACGTAAAAACTTCCCTTTCAATACCACCACGCTGACAGTAGTCTCAGTTACTTTTTCTTTAGCCATGATTTACACCACCGTTGCACAAAGTGATGCATTTACACGACTTGGGATCACCAGAGGCGCGGACTGCATCAAAATAATTCGCTGAGCCGGGTCAAATTTCACTTCTGATTTTGGCGCGAAGGCCAGCGGGCCATAGTTGAAGGCAGGGTCGAGAATGACCCCGAATGCACGCGTGCCCATCAGATCGGCCCCACTCATGATCACGGCACCGTCGGCAATCATTGGTTTTTCAACATTATCCAGCGGGTCAATGAACCAGTCGTTATACAGCCACAGATCGAAGTTGCCCCAGCGGCCTTTGTACACAGCGCCTTTGGCGATCTGCGCACCCGCGTTAATCTGGTTACCAAACGGGCTGAGCGCCGGGAAGGTAATGGCGTTGTCCTTGATGGTGGTATCCAGACGGAATGCGCGCCATGAACTGTTGGTGAAGACAAGGTCGGTCGGTACTGCGCCGGACTCTTTTAAAAACGTCGTCTGCCATGTCTCAATATCATCCGATGGCTGGGTATTTGTCGCGCCTGCTGTAACGCTGGTCGGCCATTTATCCGAACCGCTGAGCACAATAGTCAGGTCAGGAGAGCGACCAAAATCCACAACTTTGGTTTCATACCCTTCACCTGCCACGGTGACTGTGCCGGTCGCTAATGCACTGGCCGCCATCCATTCCAGACGACGGTTGATCATGTCAATCTGGTCAGCCATTTCAAACTGAAGGTTCAGCATTTCACGCTCACCAGCAGTGTATTCGCCACCAATACGCTCGCCAATCTGGCGGCGAATCGGCTTACGCAGATCTGGGGCACGCTTGTCTTTGATGTAGGCCGGCTTGAAAGTGTTGGTCTGGTATTTACGCTGCTCAACCAGCTTTCCTTCTACCAATGGCGACACAAACGGTGCCATACGGCGCTTACCAATATCGACGTCAATCGAGACTTCTTCCGATTCGTAAGTCACCACGTTAGGGAAGAAGCGGTCGAGCAACCAGTTCTGGCTGGTCATCAGGTTTGGTACTACCTGAACCAGTACGTTGGTATCAAAAATATTCATATGGGCTCTCTTGGTGTATGCCGGTTAAACCGGCATAAATTCAAAATACACAGCTCCCTACCAGGTGGGTGGCATAGGGATCAGTCGGAGGTTTAAATCAGGAAATAGGGGCTTGCACGCTGTCGCGAAGGAAGATACCAAAGGGCCGTAACGCTATTTTCAAGCCGGCCAGCGTCCAGGATGCGTCGATAATGAGTTTGTTTTGGTTAAATTCCCCCATCAGATATACGCCGCCCTGCTGGGCTGATGTCGTGGTATCCACATCATCAACCAGAATAGCCATAGGGATTTCACTCCCATCAGTGGCTGTTTTAACGCTTAAAACATATTGGGAAGTGGCAGTTACCATGCCTAAAACAGTACCGCGAACCAGCGGGCCATCTACCGCAATAGTTACCGAATCCGTGACTAACTGGAGGGGGCCAGACACCAACTGATCGGGAATAAACATGGAAGATGTCATTCCCGGCGCGAATGCATTATCACCGAACTGATCCATTATTTTTTACCTTTGGTTGAGTTGTACAAACTGGTCATAGCAGTAACCAGTGCGCCAGCAGAGCCGGACGCAGCAGGTTGCACGTCATTTCCCAACTGATGGTTTTCGACCTTCGACATGCGTTCGTCCAGTGACATGCGGCGAGACTGCTGCGGCTGCATCGGCCCGGAGCTTGCCAGCACGCGGATGGCGGCAGCCGAACTCATGCCGGTAGTGATAGCCAGCGAAACCGCCAGCGGACCTTTACCCGCAGCATATTTGCTGCCGAGAATGCGGGAGATGCGGTCACGCTCAGCGCGGCGGCCTTTTTTGACATCACGATCATCTTCATCATCGTCACCGTCGTTTTCGTCGCCCTCATCCTCATCGGCGTCCGCATCGTCGTCATCATCCTCCGCACGGCGGGATTTGGCTTTTTTAGACTTTTCCTTGTCATTACCATCTTCGTCGTCAGGATCATCACCATCATCTTCTGCACGCTGAGATTTTTTGGACTTACCTTGATCATCCTGATCGTCTTTATCGTCATCTTCCGCACGACGACCTTTGGCCTTTTTGGACTTCTCTTTTTCGTCTTCATCATCTTCAGAAGCATTCGCAGAAAAACCAAACAGGTGCGCAAAACCTCGAATTTTCTTTGACATCGTTATTCTCCAACTAATTGTAATAAATCGCGGAATGCCGCATCAGGCGAGGCCACGCGATCAGCCAGCCCCAGTTGCACACCGTCGGCGCCAAGGAAACAGGCGGCTTCGGTATCCCGGACGGTTTTCTCTGTTATCCCGCGATTGCGGGAGACGGTACTCACGAACAAGCGCCCCATTTCGTCAATATCTGACTGAATGGCTTTGCGCGCCGTTTCGCTTAAAGGTTCATACGGATTGGACTCTGCCTTGCGATCGCCGTAGGTAATGATGGTGACCTGCAGCCCGTCATTTTTGATTTTCTGCGACCAGTCAACGTGCATCACAATGACGCCGACAGAACCGACGCCGCCGGTACGCGGCACGATTATCTTGTCCGCCGCACTCGCCAGCGCGTAAGCCGCAGAATAGGCGCTTTCGGATAAAATGGCCCAGACCGGTTTACTGCCGCGTGCGGCATAAATCTCATCGACAAGGTCAAAACACCCCGCGACTTCGCCGCCGGGCGAATCAATGTCCAGACAGATGGCTTTCACTTCACTGTCATTTAGTGCGCGCAGGAAACAGGCACGGATGCCGTCATAGCCGGTCATCCCGCTGTAAGGCCGCAAGGTGCCGAGTTTCTGCACAAGCGTCCCCTGAATCGGGATAATGGCGATACCTTCCACCACGTCATAGCCCGTATCACGGGCCTGTCGGGAGAATGAATCATCTTCGTCATCCCAATCAGACATGGACTGAATGCGCGTCAAGCCAAAACGGTCAGTCAGCGCCGCCATGACCACTTCGGCCTTTCGGGGATGCAGCGCCAGCGGCGTGTTAAACAGGCGCTGCGCTAAGTGCGGTAAATTCACTGTGCCTCCGGATCTTTAATTGTTTGAGGTGCAAAGGTGTCCGCCTGCGCCCATGTCGGAACCGGCAATCCGCGTTCCTGGAAGGCTTCGATCTCGCGGGCGCGCTGATCGAGGAGTTCTTCCCAGTCTTCGCCGACGTTTTCTGAGACTTCCATTTCCAGCGTTGACATGCCGGAATCCATGCCGAGGATCGCCCCTTTTTTCTCAGCAACGGGGTCAACCCAGCCGCGACCGGGCCCCATCCACTGCGCACGGCAATAGGCTGCTTTGGCTGCCAGAAATTCCGGCGCGCCAGCAGGGAGAGGAACCTCACCGAGATCGTGGAGTTCTTCAATAAAGCTGCTGAAGATAGGCTGGGCAAAGCCGCTGGCAAAATCATCGCGGCGACGTGTCAGGGTTTTCCACGCTTCCAGCATCGCGGAGCGGGCTGAGCTGTAATTCACATCAGACCAGTCCTGCGTCAGCTGCTGGGTTGATATTCCCAATGCGGCGGCGCAGTTGCGAAGTGCGGCACTTTCGAAAGCGACGAAATTGCTGACCGGTCTCGTTGCGTTAACTGAGGTAATATTTTCACCCGGCGCAAGAATGGGAATGCGCGCGCCACTTTGCAGCGACAGCCGATTATCGTTATGAAAATCAGTACGCATATCCTGATAATCAAGCACATCATCACGAAGTCCGTCTTCGAACAGGCGCGGATCATAAGGAGACGTAACGTACGCCCCGAACACGGCGTTAAGGATGGAGGCTTCAAGCTCTACCTCGTCGTATTTGATCAGCATTTTCAGACGCTGAACAATCGGGGTGAAAATGCTGCTGCCACGATGCTGTGCAGCACGATCGCCGTCAAAGTCATGAACAACAATCGGACGCCCCCACGCGGTTTCACGCCGGACACGCTCCCAGGTCATGGTTTTTTCAGCGCTCCACCAGTCGCCCATGTGGGCTTTGCGGATGTGATACGCCACCGGCACGCCATCATCATCAATTTCCACCCCACCGCGGATGTTGAGCATGTCAAAAACCTGTTGTGGGTTACTCAGCCGATCCGGGTCAATAATTTGTATGGTCGTCGCATACAGCGCGCGGCCATGCCCCAGCCTGTCAGTTCGGTATTGCAGAACCGCCAGTGCGTCGCCGTCTACCAACTTGTGGCGGAAAGCCAAACGCAGCATTTGGGACACCGTTTTTTTTCGCTCAACGTCGCAATAGCGGCCTGGGTCGTTTGCCCAGGTACGCCAGGCTGCTTCTACAGCCCGCCCATATTCGTCAGCCCATTTTGCGTCAAAGGCTTTCAGGCCGGTTTGCATTGAAAGAGCACGATAATCCGCTTTTGCGATCGGGCGAAAATTTGCACCAACGGCATTATCGAGAATGCGTGTAACGCTGCCTGATGCCCACCCGTCATTACGTGCCATGTCACGAACGCGTGAAACGATGCGGTCACGGTAGATGTTAACTTCGTTATCTGGTGACCAAAGCGCGGGCTGCCAGTTAGCCATCGCATCACTGAAGGAGTCAGCTGCGTCATAAGGCACGCGGCCTGAGCCATTTAGCATGGATGCCTTTCGATTCGATGGGGGTAATGGCCTGCCGTTTGGCCCGAGAATTCTGACCTCTCCGCTTTTCATCAATACCGAAACCTTAACGTCCTGCGCGGACGCCTAACGATGCCCAACTGGGCTTGAAGAAGTTGAATAAATGCGGTGAGCTGAGCGATATCAGTTTGCTGATAGCTCACCGCCCGGGTGCCGTCACCCTGTGCATATGAGAAAGAAACACCTTTGGCGCCGGACGATAGATCAAGATAGGCCTGCTGCGCTGTCGTTAACGCCGCCGTCAATTGGTCACGCGTCAGCGCACCAGCCAATAAACTGGAGTTGGGATCGAACATAGGATTCCTTTTTAATTAGCCAGGCGTTTATGCAGAGGTTTGCGCTGAGGTTTTTCAGGTTCGGTAATAATGACGCCGGGTAACCGGAGATCCTGTTTTTCTTCAGGCTCCGGGGCCGGAGGCAATAACGTGTCAGGGTTATTTTCCAGAGCTATCGCTTTGGCGTTCAATTTAAGACCTGAGTGGAATAGACCGCATAACGCGGCGTAAGCGTAAACACGACAGTCTAACGCTTCGTTAGCTTTGCCCGGTGGCAACTCCCACACGCTGTAGCGCTGGCCGGCGGATTCTTTCATGACTAAGCGTTCCGCTGTGAGCTGTGTGAAATATCCCATATCCCGATCGGTTGAAAAGTGCATGTAACCGGGACCGGGCTGCTCTATATGTAATCGGGAGCGAATGGAATCTTTTGCAGAGTTGACGCCAAGAATGATCGGACGGAATTTTGCGCGGGTTTTCGACGTCGGACGCTTATTCGGCCAGATGGGTGACCGTTTACCCCCCGTGGCCGATTCACCTTTGATCGCCCAAATTCTGCGACCCAGTCTTTCCTGTGAAAACTCATACACTTTTTGCGTATGGTTACCGCCTGAGTCATGGCAGGCGGCCATGATGGTAAAACCCCGACCGTCGGCGCGGCGCCATACCTGTTTGAGATAGGCGTCAAGCCGCAGCCAGGGTTCTGCCGTTTCAAGGTCGCCCTCAATCACATCGAACGCGACAGACCAGCTTTCCTCGTCTTTACCCCACCCCACCACCTCGACCTCGAGCCTGTCATTTTGGGTATCGATGCCCGCCGTCAGAACGGCTACACCGTCCGGCACCTCAGCGTTGAATACTTCGCGCCGCGCAAGCAGCACATCAACGGGAAGGCGCTTACCATAATTAGGCCGGTGAGGCAGGCCCATCTGGGTATTCCACCAGGCCAGCTCTTTATCGGGGTCGCCTTTGGCTTTCAGATATTTTTCCGCGATATCCGCAGGCTTATCTTTTTGCCACGGGCTGAATAACTTCGACGCCTGAAAACCGGCGTGGATATTATCGACCCCTAACTTTCCGCAGTCCGGGCAAACGATCCGGTGAACGGCGTGCCGCTCGGATGCCGACCACTGCCAGACCTTACTGACTGCGGTAACATCGTCGGCGTGCCATGCCTGTTCGTAGAGATTAAGCGGAACGTGTCGGGTGCCGCAGCACTCAAAAGGTTTTGTCTGATGCCACTGAATTGTTCTCAGCGACCGCAGCCTGTCACCCTCAGACCATCCCGTGCCGCAGCTTTCACAGTGGATCATGGCCTGTTTGGTATGGTGTTTATCGCCGTCTGACGGCCAGTGAATGTGCTTAAAAAAATCTGGAAACTGTCGGTGGCCACAGTGCGGGCATGCCACCGACGCGCGGCGCTGATCGGAATCTTCATAGCTCGCTGCAATCCGGCTTTCGTCTTCAACAGTTGGCGAACAGGCACGGACAGAAAGCCAGTTCAGCCCGAAGGTTGCTGTACGCTCCTCGGCGAGAGTGATCGGATCGCCTTCTCGGGTGATGGGATATTTATCCACCTCATCGGCCAGCAGCACGCGGATCGGACGGCGCGCAAGGTTGTCAGGACTCCCCGCGCCAGCCAGCGCCAGAAAGCCGCCGGTAAACGATTTATACAGCAGCGTTTCTTTTGAATTCTTCTGCTTGTTGCCGCCAATAAGGTCGCGCAGCACCGGGGTAACACGCACCAGCGGCGTGATGCGCTCTTTGGAAAACTGTTCAGCCGCATCTTCTTTTGGCTGGAGGAGCAACATCGGGCAGGGATCGAGATGCGCAAAGTAGCCGAACAGGTTCTCAAGCAGCGCCGTCTTCATTAACTGCGTGCAGCACATCACTGTAATGATATGAACGCCTGATTCGGTGGCGGCGAGCATCGGGCCGCGGGCGATTTCAACCGTTTCAGTCTCCCAGTTGCCCGAGGTGCTGCCCGCTTCTTTAGCTAACTTGCGGAACTGGTCTGCCCAGTCTGGAACGCTGATGCGCGGCGGCGGCGTCCACCCCTTCCTGATGCTGCTTAACAGTCTGTCACGTTTCGTCTGTGTTAAATTCAGGCTCGCCGAGTCCGGAGATGTGTTTATGGACATGTTCGATTAACACCTCGGTCATTCTGTCGGCTGGGACGTCCAGGTCAGCCGCCATCAGGGGAGCCACCCTTGACGGCCAGTTCATCCAGGCGTCGCGCTGTTGGCGAAAGGCAGCAAAGAGCACAGCTTCAGCAACAGAGAGCTCGACCAGTTGACCATCCTCTTTCTCGAATTCGAGCTTTGTCAGTAGTGCAAGATAGTTTTCTTTCACCCTGCTGGCTTCTTCCCGCGACATTTCTGCGCCGGTCGCCAGCATGATTTCTTTTACCGCCTGGGCGGTGGTTGTCTCGTCAGGTGATCCGGTTTCTGCTTTGAGTATTTTCTTTTTGGCCGCGTTCTGAATACGCGGATCTTTGCCATCGCGCAGAGTCGCCAGCGCTTTATCACTGGCTTCAACATCAATGAGATTTCCCTCGAGTACGATATATTTTCCCGCTTTAACCCAGCGGCCAATCGTCTTGCGATCGACGCCAGCGTGCTTCGCATATTCAATTTGGGTCATCGTTGACATGGGACATTTTCCTCGATGGGACAATGGGACATTCAGATGGGACATTTTTTTGTGCCCCACCAAAATGTCCCACGCCAATGTCCCACATAAAAAATCAACAAAGCCGCGGGGCGTAAGGGCTGGCAATAGTAAGTGCATAAATATGCACGTGGGACATGGGACACAAAATGAAGAATTTATAGCTGGTGAAACTGTGCGGCGCGCAATGACCCGTGAGATAAATACCTTTGGGAAGGACCCATTTTTTATTGAGATTTATTATCATCTTGGTGTTCCGAACCATGGTGATAAAAATCCCCGTATGCCTTTTTACAAAAGGAGGCGTATGCCTTAGCAGCATCTTCGAGGGTATCGAAGTTTCCCAGCCGGTATTTCTTTCCGTCCATTTGGGACTGCGCCAACCATTTATTGCCGCGCTTGTAGACTCCCTTCACACCAGAGCGGTTAGCTTTCGTAATACCTACGTTTCTTTTGTTTTGGCCACGCGTTGCGAGGCGAAGATTGGCAATGCGGTTATCAGTCTTCACCTCATTCCTGTGGTCTATTTGATTCAAGGCGTGTTCACCATTCATATAGAACCATGCAAGGCGATGCCCAAGATATCGGCGACCATCAACCTGTATTTCTATGTAGCCAGTAGCGCCGTTCACTCTTCCGGCAAATGACCCGGCAACTGCACGCTGACTGCGGTAGACGCGCCAGGTAAATCGGCCGGTGCGAGGGTCATAATGAAGAAGCTCATGTAATCTAATTAAGGTTAAGTCTTTCATTCACTGCCTATATTTATTCAGACAATAAAAAACCTCGCTATTTGCGAGGTTCAGATGTGTATCTCAATTGATTATTTGGCTGTTTTCAAAGCCTCGGCTAATGCTTTATTTAGTGCCGCAGGCATTAGAATAGTGGACATTTTTATTGCCCTATCCATATACCCAAGAGTGGGTTTAACAGGGAGGGCATCGCCGAACTGCATACGCAGAACCAATGGGGGTTGCTTCACCCTCTCCCGCCGAGTTCCATTTGCAGATCTCTTTGCGCGCCTTTTGACCTTCTTGTATTTATGCCGCTGCCACAGACCTGACCTGCCATCAACCTTGCCGAAGAATGCTTTGCCTGTGGCTTTTATCTGAGCAATTTTGTTGCGTGGAATGTTGCCGTATTTATTCAACTTAATATTTTTTGGATTCAGTAATGCATTCCCATTGAGCTTATGCACACCGCCGAACTCAAACGGTTCCAGATAACCGGCGGCAATGTCACGAACATAAACTTTCGCTGTTAGGTTGTCCCGTCGCGCACCAACAGAACCAACGGAGTTAACCGTAAAGGGTGTCGGGTTCTCCAGTTTCCGCTGGAACGCCGTTTTTTCAGCTGCTGCGATTTGCTTGGCTACACTGGTTAAGGCCTGTGCGGTAGCAAAAGGAATTTGCTTCTTTAAGGATTGCAGAGCAGCTGATAGTTCTTTTATTCCTGCCATCTCTATTCCTTAGCATCAAGCTTACACATGCATTATCGATGGCTCTCATTGAAAGCCACCTGGAATGCGCTTCGTCTTACAAGTATTTCTTAGCCAGTGCGACAACTTCGTCCCAGACTTCAATGACCGGGTGTTCAAGTTTAACGAAGATAGCCCTTACGTCTTCGATGCGCAGTTCTGCCTCGTCGGCATCTGCTTCATCTTCGTCATCTTCTAATGGTTTTTCTTTAAACACATCAATCACTGGTGCTGGAACTGCAACGAAATAAACCTGAATGCTGGCCGTGGTACCGTCGGCGGCTGTTGCCGTTAACGTCGAAGCGCCAACGGTCGAACTGACCAGGCTTGCAGTGATCTGACCATTTGCGTCAGTCAGTGCGCTGGTTGGGGTGACGGTTGCGCCATTATCCGCAGTAAAACTCACCACAGCGCCGGGCTGAATTGTATCGGCATTATCGCTCAGAGTTATCTGAACGGTGTTTGCAGCTGCGCCATTGGCCAGCATGCTGGTGATAATCGAGACGAGTGCTAATTTCACGGTATTTTCCTTCGGTTGGGATTCAGCCTGTTCGGCTGGGTGGAGATAGATGCTTTTCAGCCATGCAAAAAAACGCTTAATCATTTCTGTCTGGCCTCTTCGATTAGACCTCTGAAGGCTGTGCTACTGCGCGAACTAAAGCCATGATACCGGTCTGAATATCGGTTTTACCGATGGCAGCCCAACGCTGCGGCTCGGCAGCGGTGAAGCGGCGTAGCTCAACAGCTTCTGGAGTGGCTTGGGAGATCCCTGCGCGTGTAGCATCCGCCTTCTTAACTTCAATATCGGTGCTCAAGCGGCCCTGTAATTCAGTGACCAATTCAAGCATTTCTTTACCTTTCGACTTAATGCGATTCATTAAATCAATTTCCCCCTGGCATAAGTCACGATAGCCAGAAATCTTACGGTGTTGGTTTTCCATCATTATTTTCCTGTCTGGAAGATTCAATTTGGCGAATGCCGGAAATCTGTGTGTTGCAGTTCTGCAGATCGGTCAGCAGCAATTCATTCCACTGAACTGATGACCCATATGTCAGCGGGTCACTTGGTGGCGGTGACGGCTGGCACAGAACCAGAAGACTGGCGGGTATCGGCGTTACTGGCACTTTGACGTACTGCGTTGTAACGGTTGAGCACCCGGTCATTTGCGCGAGCAGGCACAACAACAGGAGCGCAAGCATCGCCTGAAAGAGCAGCTTTGATGTCAGTCTGGGCTGCCTGTGAGTCCAGTGTGTTCGCATGCTGATCATTCAAAGTTGCCCCTGCGATAGTGTTGAAGATGCTCACGGCCTTCGCCTGCGCGTTCAGGGTGAATTCCGCTGAATTTTTTGCCTGAGTGGCTACTGAGATTTCTGACTGCTGGCTTATGGTCTTGCCGTAATAGTGAAAGGCAGCCCAGAGCAGAACGCCTATAATGAGAAATAGCAGCGCGGTGATGACAATCCGGAACCAGTTGATCATGGTTAGCCCTCCAGACAGAGCGCTTTCTCTTTATCGCGGCGGATAACCAAACCGGGCAGTTTTTTACCGCCGCCATTCACAAAATCAGGCAGGTGGTTACACATCATCGGCCAGTTGCCGGCCTGCGCGTACCGGTGGATTGATGTTTCAAAACGGGCTTTACGTGCGGGGCTGTAATACGTTCTCAGGCTGGAACAGCCCATATTGAACGCGGCTGATGTCATGGCGCTGAACTGGTTATCGTTCATGTCCCTGCCACGGAAATACGTGTTTATGCATTTTTCCGCAGCTAAAATATTTTTCTGCCAGTCGTCGGCAATCTGCTGATCGGTTTTGCGTGTACCGGCTTTCACATCGTGGGTGTTGCCTATCCCATCAGTCAGGTATCCCGCTGGACAAACATAAGGTTCACGGCGGCACGCCTCAGCATTTCCGATCAGTTCTAAGCCTGGCTCATTCGTTCTGACTTGGCCGCTTGAAACTACGATCGCAATGATTGTCATGACTGAACAAACTGCAGCGCCAGCCTTTTTGGTTATTGCCATGATTAGTCATCCTTCGCGGCTTCAAGAACGTCTTTTATTCCCCTTGAAACTTCTGGGTATTTAATCACCGAGGGTGTATCAGTCCGATATTTCAGTGAGTCGATGGTTGCCTGCGTTAATTCCCGATCGAGCTTAAGCCTTTCGTCATCGTTCTTTTTCGCGGACCTGATAGCGCTTCGTTTATCGAAATATCCAAGAAGCGTGATAACGATGCCGACCAGCGCTGTCGCCATGTAGACCCGTTCCAAAGTGATGAAACCTGCAATGGAGGAAAGCAGCGTAAGCAGCGTTCCGCTGTTGGTTAAGTTTTCAGACTGTGGATTCATTTTCATGGTTCTCGCCCTCCGATAGTCCGGGTGGGTGCGTCGTCGTGAGAAATAAAAAAGGCCACGCACATGCGCAGCCTGAAAGAAGTGCCAGAGTTAGCGTCTGGCCGCTTATTACCGTATCTGATATCGTTAAATCGCCAGAATTAACCATTCAGATAAAGAGGATATTATGAGCACATTTACTATTCGCGTAGAACTTCACAATGCTGATTCTGATGACTATGAAAAACTGCACGAAAAAATGGAAAATAAAGGGTATTTAAGAGAGGTTACAGGATCGTCCGGGACAACCTATCATCTACCAGATGCTGAATATACATATTCCAGCACATCTAAAGATGAGACTAATATAGCTGATGAGGTGCAATCCATTGCTAACTCTGTAAAATCAAAATCTGGAATTATAGTAACAAAATCAGCAGGTCGAGCTATTCGTGGGCTTAAGGAGATTTAAATTTTATCGACCATCCTCACACACATCTGGGGCGCTATCAAAGCGCTCCATTGCTACAAACGCGGCGCAAACAAACTCCCCCGCCGTCTTTGCTATCTCGTCGGTATGAACCCCAGAACTTGCCAATATTGCACAAAGCGCTTCTACTGCACGCTCTTTTGATGGTTCGCTTAATTCTTTAAAATTCATTTAATTTACCCTCCATAAACGCAAAAACCTGCACTGGGCAGGTTTGTTTACATTCAACTGAGTGCTGAAAAGGGTGCGGTCACAACGTGATGTTGATGTATCTTCCAGCACTCATGCGAATGTGCTTTCCAGTCACTCCTGGTTATCCCATCTTCGCAGACTGAAAAGCATTGTTTGGTTGTTGCAGTGCCGGGTGCCTCCCGGTGAACCATTGGCCAGCTAACCGGGTCCGCTGTCTTCACTTCTCTTCCAGGGTAAGCTGATTAGCCCTACCGCATAGGTAGGATTCACCGCAACAGCTTAAACGTATCATATGAACATAAAAGACAAAACCCCGCCGGAGCGAGGTTCTGAGATTGTCTAAGCTTTGTGACTACGTGACCACTCTTAACAGGTTACAAGAGTTTTTGCGTAGCGCACTAGAACTATTTTAAGCGACTTTCGCGACTCGGATTTTCTGGGTGTAGGCGTCCATTTCCAGCACCGCGCCGGTCATAGCCAGACAACCATCAACGAAGCCTTCCGCTACCTGCAACTGCTGGCGGATCAGGCCTTCACTCACCTTACACATCCTCGCAATTTTCCGTTTTGACAGACCGAAGCGGTAATGCAGCATGATGAGCGCTACCTCTTCAGGCTTACGGACGGCGGCCAGACGCCCTACTGCGGCATCAACAATCAGGCCATCATCATCACAGCAGGACTCGACTTTGCTGGATTCAGTCGGCAGTAGGCCTTTGAAGCCCGCGGCAATCGGTGACCAGCTCACGCCAGAATTATCGCGAGCCCACACGCCATAACGAGCCAGTACCAGTTGAATATCACGCATTATTCTCTCCACACTTTTATTTGGCTTTGCCAGTGGCGATAACGCCCACGGCCAGCGCACGATCTAATGTTTTCATGACCAGGTACATCTGATCACCATGTTCTGCTTCCCAAGCCGGGGTATTCGCATGAAGTGAGTCGTGACACCGTCTGCACAGCGGGATCACGAACAGGTCATGCGCTTTTGTTGCCATACCGCCAAACCCGTTGCCGGTGATGTGGTGCGGATCATCCGACCCGTTGCCACAGGCACAGCATGGCTGGCGCTTTACCCATTGGGTGTATTTCGAGTTCTCATACCGGCGGCGCTTCGGGATCAGGGCGTAAGACTCTGGAGTCTCAGGGTCGATGGCCAGCGCCAGCACAGGCTTAAGTCCCTCCGCAATAATATCTTCGGTCTGCCGTTCCCACGGATTGGTGTCTGACTCTTTGGTTTCGCCGCCAGGCTCTTCGCTACGTATGCCAAAAACGTCATAAAGAATGGCGCGCGGAAGTTTGTCAGCGAATCCTCTGCCTACCGCAAACCAGCAAATTTCAGCCACAGTAATCTGATGCCCTTCCCGTTCCCCCAACCAATACCGGATCCGTTCCGTGACATATTCCAACGTGTTCGCCAGCGCGGCGGCGTCCAACTGAACAGATTTTTTATCCCGGTATTGGGTGTCGTGGTGCCAACAAAGAGCAACGACTCCGCGTTCGCGCCTCGCGTGCGTCATTTCATGATGGTGATAGCCGAGATCTGTGCACTGGCAACCGCGATTCTGTTTAACCCAGCGCGTTAACCCCTCCCAGCCGCCCAGCATGTGACTGACCACAAGATCCGAAGAAAGGAAATTGCTGAGCACCGGGTTATCGAGGACTTTCTGATGCGCGCCAGTGATCAGGCCGTCGGGCGCACTCTGCAAGTCGGCGGGCTCATCGGTAATCATCAGCCGCTTCCCGCTGAAAAGTTGCACCGCATCCGCTGCTGGACGGAAGATAATGATCCCCAGGTCCTTCTGGGGGTAAGGTTTCAGTAATACCTTCACGCTGCGCTCTCCTGTTTCTTCCGTAGATGCTCAGCCCACAGCCCCGCAACCCACTGGATACCCTTCGGAGTAAACCGCGCCTGGCGGAATGCGTGCTGATTGTTCGGGTTGGTTCCAGTCTTCATCTCGAACCGGCCAGCGGCTGTATGCGTGCTGTAGGGTGTGAACTGTCCGTCCTGCCGGTAAATGATTTTTTCATCGATGAGGAATAACCGGAATTCGGGTTCTTTCGCCTTCAGCAGCTTGCAGACAGACCGGAATCCCATTGAGCCTTTGGCAATGACGTACTGATCAACGAAATCCACTTTCGGCGCAGCTAGCGCCAGCTGTGATTCTAATGCCTGTTTTTCTTCGGCCAGATCAGCAGCCAGTCGCAATGCGTCCGGCAATGACTGGGGTAACTGGTTTTTCAATTCCAGCTCCTGCCAGCGGTCAACTACCGCGGCGGTGAACTCAGGCGACAATCGGGCAACCAGCACCAGCGAATCGCGCTTATTGAACCAGTACTCCTGATATTCTTCCCCATTCTGTTCGTGCAAATAGGGGGTGTGCTCCAATGGCGCGCTTAAAATTCCAGCAACAACCAACCTTTCAGCCGACCTTTTCACGTTGCTGTGCTTACTCTGCACCAGCTCAGCAATCTCACGGCTCGACATCGTTACCACTTTTCCTGACAGCAAACTGTTCGACATAATCACTCCACACGATAAGCCGGCTGCACACCGGCGGGTTTGAAATCAGTAATCGTTATTTCTGCCTTCCCCTCTTTGGTAACCGGGCCCCATTCGACCGTCATTCGTTTTACCTGGCTGTCGTCCTTCCAGATACCTGCGTGGGTCAGGCCATCAAACAGCGCCTTCTGGAAATTATCTAAATCGCGTTTTGCCCTGGTGGGCGGGAATAAAACCAGATGAACATCCAGTTCTGTCAGCAGCGCCGGCGGGCTGCAGCGCAACTGCTGATAAATTGACGCCAACGCGTTTGAGCGGAAGATCCGGCCTCGGGCGCTAATCTTCACGCCCGTTTTTGTAGCGCGCCAGTAACCGTTGACGCTTGGCGGGAATGGCAGGATCAATTGCATGTCTGGTACTCCGGCTTCAGGAGGTGATCTACAACTTCGCCAGTATCGACAAAGTAATAATCGCAATCGGTCAGGTTGTTGATGAGCATCACTTCTATTTCCCGAACGGTCATTTTGCTGAATATCTTCACAATCTTTTTAGGAGGCCCGATGTAAACAGGCTCAACCTCGGCCAATTTAGCTGCGGCAAGGTTGTGATGGCCGTCCATCAGCACCGTGTACTGAACGCCACGGAGAAGCACCGGATAAATAGAAACACGGAACAATTTGAAGCGAAGCGCTTTATCTGCGACTTTCTTCCGGTCGAGATAACGCTGAGAGCTAATTAATTTGCCCTGGATCATCCTGCCACCTCGGTAACCGCATCGCAGGTAAACTGGATTTCGCTATCAAATGGAATCTCACAACCCAGATGAATAACTGGGCCGAAGGTTTCCATGAGTGACCAAAGCTGAAACTTTGAATATCCCTCTGAATCAGTCTCTGGTGGGGTGAAGTCAGGCAGACTTGGTGCCATGCGCTGAAGTTCTTCACGATTCGACTTCATGACAGAAAGGCCAAATTCGTTCAGCTTTACTCTTACGTAATTGTTTATGTTTACGGTTGCCATTTTCATTGCTGCACCTCCCCCGCTTTGATCAGACTGTTCAGCACTGCGTCAGCATGTTCCCGCGCCGCTGTGTAGTCAGTGGAATGCAGCTCCCCCGAAGGGGAGACCGCCAGTAACCAGCCTTTGTAAGCAGAGAGCCAGATTTTCTGGAATTCGTTCACGCGGCCACCTCTTTATCAGCGCCGCACATTTCCGGCAGATTGGCGCGCACCAGGGCTTCAGCGAATGGCGGCGGTACCGCGTTACCACAGCGCGCTACCTGTTTGTCTTTTGCGTATTTCTTGCCGCGATAGTCCTGATCGATGATGTACCAGCTCGGGAAACCCTGAGCGGCGTAAAGCTCATGGGGTTGCAGCATGCGCATACCGATATCAACGATCTGGTAATCGACACCCTCAACGGTGACCAGGCCGAATCTGTCATTCGTGGTTACGGTGTGCAGAGACCCGTCCAGACTGATGCCTTCTTTCTCGTTGCCGTAATACTTGAGCAGGAAAGCGCGTACTTCACCGATGTGCAGGCCGCCGGCTGTAATAGTCGGGGCCGGTTCAGTGACTTGCTGGCCATCTTTACAGGTGCCGCGCAGCTTTATCAGAGTGGATGTGACCAGCGCATGATGATCAGTGGTGGTAACTGTGTGAGCCGGTGCATCCATCGCCGCGCCAGCACCGGTGTAGTTACCGCCGAAGTGTTTCGCGAGGAACGCGGTGCATAACTGACTTTTACCGCCACCGCCTGCCGTAATTGTGCCGTTTGGCTCATCAGCTGCGTGACCGACACTGTTGCCGAACTGGCGGGCAATCACCGGAGCGACCAACAAGTGTTCTGCTTTGCTGGTTACGGTGGTAAGTGGCTTGCCAGCTTCATATGCCATGCGGTCGCCGCCAAAACCTGTCTGCCCGATTCGGGCAATGATCGGCGCAACCAGTGCGTGTTTACCACCACCTGCAACAACTGTCCCGAGAGGTTTTTGAATATCCAATGCGCGCGGGGCCTGTCCTTCACGTTCTCCATACCCTATCTGAATCAGCGCCGGTGCTAGTGTTGCTTCTACCATGCCGAGTGCATGACCATAGCCGCCCGGACGTTCTGAACTGCCAGCGGTGATCGTCGGCAATGGTTCATCAACTTCCTGACCAGTCGCACCGGTACGAAATTTGGTGATGTGCGGGGTAACGACCGCATAACCGTGGGTTTTCGTGATCGTCTGAAGCGGCTCATTCAACGCCTGACCACGGAAGCAGTTGTAACTGGTTTTGGTGCTGGTGTGGTTGCACTTCACGATAAACGGCGTCGGGTTGTCGATCACGAAACGCTGAATGCCGCGCGCAATTCGCTTCAGCGTGTTCTCTGCCAGCGGCTTTTTACGCTCGAAGATGCTCGGGCATGGGATTGACCAGTCAATACACTCGGCGGCGGTGCGGTATGACGCCAGCTTTCCGCTCTGCACGTCCAGAGACTTCGGATCGCCGTGGCTGGCCAATGGCCACTTAACGGGCTGCCCGTCGCAACGCATCACCATAAAGAACCGGCGGCGGATTGTCGGCGCGCCGAAGTCACAGGCACGTAATTCACGGTGATCGACAACGTAGCCCAGACCGGCGACCAGACGACGGACATCGTCGCTGTTCACATCGATGTTCAGCACTTCGCAGCATTCTGCAATTGCCGGATGATCAGCGGGAACGCCGGTGGTCAGCATGCCAATAAAAGCCGCAAAGGTTTCACCAGCGCGCGCAGGATCCGGATGTTCTGTGCCATCTTCGGCGGTCAGAAGCGGGCCCCACGTTTTAAACTCTTCGACGTTCTCCAGCATCATCACGCGCGGGCGTTTTGCCAGAGCCCAGCGGATCACAATCCATGCCAGACCACGGATTTCTTTCTTAACGGGTTTGCTGCCTTTCGCTTTGCTGAAGTGACGGCAGTCCGGGCTGAACCATGCCAGGCCGACAGGACGGCCGTCAGTCGCCACAATAGGGTCAACATCAAACACGGATTCGCAGTAATGCAGTGTTTCAGGGTGGTTTGTGCTGTGCATCGCAATGGCGTTCTCGTCATGGTTGATCGCGATATCTACGCTGCGACCCGTTGCCATCTCAATACCGGTGCTCGCCCCACCGCCGCCCGCAAAATTGTCTACGATGATTTCTTTCATGCTGTTGCTCCCATTGCGCGGGCCAGTGTGCCAGCGGTTTGAATGATTTCAGCCGTTGGCAGGCCGTCCATTTTCAGGCGATTGATGTGGTGACGCAGTTTGTTCTGGAGCTGGGCGGCGAGGTTTGAAGACTCTGCTACCTGGTCGAAGAGGTAATGCACTTCGGCTGGCCACACCTGGTTATTGGTTTCCGGTACCGGAATAATTTCTGGAATATTTTGTGGTTGGGTTTGTTGTAAACCGGCTGCCATGCTGCGGATTTGAAATAGAAATGCCTCGCCTTGCGCCAGCAGTTCTTCGCGGTCGATGTAGTTGAATGCAGGACCGCGCCACTTCTTATCAAACACGGCAACAGCACCAGCAAAAAATGCCCCGGTTGGTATTTGCTTTTCATCGGCAGGTTTAAACCAGAAAGGTGTATCAAATCCAATGCGACCACGGATGAATGAGACGTGATCCGCACCTTCTGGCCACCATGTTTCCGAAGTAGCAGCTTTAATTAGAAATACGTAGCGGCCTCCGAGCTCTCGCATCTTGAAGGTATGATTCATGATGTGTGACATACCGGTGACCTGCTGGCCATCGTACTGGCTGGCGCGGGAATACGGAGGGTTTGCGAAAGCTGCGCCATGCAGTTCAGCCAGACGGGCAGACCAGTCCTGAGTTATCGCATTGTCTTCCACGGTATAGAACGCCGGGCACTTACTGTTTTCTCCATCAGTAAACAAGTCGAGAACCAGCGGGCCGAACATGGCATTGATACCCCAGAAAAGTGCGTCGGGCGTGCGCCACTGATCGCCAACTTCTTTAAGCTTGTGAGCAGGCAAAGTTTTCTGCTCGGCTAGAGCCTGTGAATATGGATTGGTCATGCCTGCCCCCTGCCCTGACGTGCTGCCCACAGATTGCGTTCGAACTCAGCACTGATTTCAGCTTTGGTTTTCACTGGCCGCACAACCGGTTCATCAGCCCCTGGCGCCGCGACAGCCTTTGGCGTTTCGCTCAGGAAATACGTTTTCTTTCCGGCACAATGCCCGGTCACGATGTTGAATTGAGGCTTCTTGCTGATAGTGTTTATCGTTGACGACATTGAATGACGCGGCGGGATAAAGCCGGTGTTCTCGATCAGGGCCGCTTCAATGTTTGAACAAGTGCGCGGGGTTCTGTCACGCATCAGCTCTTCGATTGCCATCTGCTGATAGGTTTTCATAACCAGCCCTCCCGTTTTTTCCGGAGATACTCGTCATACATGATCTGTGCGGGGGTCGGGCCCGCTGGCGCTTTTGGCGCGGACAGCATCACAACGGGTGCCGGGATCTGCTCACCTTTCGCCAGGCGTTTTGCCCAGAGGGTCAGGTTATGCTGTACGGATTTACGGACTTCACCCTCGGTGTAGTTATTTTGAAGCATCAACCGGCGGACGTCGGTCACAATCCAGTACATGATCGCCGCTGACCACGGGTAAGCCGCTGGTGTGCTGTAGTCGCCGCGGCGCGCGCAATACTGGTTGAACTCGGTCATCACCTCGTCGACGGTCGGCAGGCCTGCAGCCTGAGCAGCACCGGATTTACACCAGCCGATGAATTTTCCGCAGCTCGGCCAGAAGTCTGTTTCCTGCTGGCGGGCCATGCGCATACCGGCTTTCACCTGTTCCAGCGTGGTCACGCCGCTTTCAGCGAATGCCATGATCCACTGCCGTTTCGCCGCGGCGATATCTGCCGGAGTACTCAGCGCGGTCTGGCGGGCAGCAGGGAAAATCTGCATCAGGTTAGTGAACAGCACATCGACCAGCTTCTCGGCGTCAGCGTTCACGACACGTTGTGGTTTCTCTTCTGGCATCAGCTGAGCCAGCGCGGCGCTGTCGCGGTTCTTAACTGCCATCATCATTTTGTTCACAGGGTGTTCTCCCATGCTTCAGCGCTGTTCCAGTGGCCGCCAGCTGAAGTTTCAGCCGGGACATTTGCGGTCAGTTTGATTGTCAGGTCGTCCCATTTTTCGCGGAGTTTCGACGGGTTCAGGATGTTCTTGCACCAGAAGGTGTCGCGGTTAGCGCGGACAAACAGCTCACAGATTTGCTTATGTGTGCGGCCGTCGGCAGTACACATCAGGCGGATTTCATTTGCCCAGAGGGTCATATCCGGTTCTTTCGGGCGGGAAATCTCGCCGTCGCATTCGGCAGCCTGTTCGTACATGCGGATGATTTTTCCCCAGATGTATTCGGCAGCGGTCAGGTCGTCGGCACCTCCCCACTTACGTTTTTTGGCATTGAACACCACCGCTTCAGGGTGAAGAGCAAGAAAACTTTCATCACTGCTGTCGTCTGGCTGCGAAGCGGCCGGACTAAGGGTTTTATTACCTTGTGGATCAGGTGTTGTAGTTACTTGTGGATCGGCTTCAAAATTTGAAGGGCTAACTGCCGCGACGGCTTTGTTATTTGAACCCTCAGAATTTGAGGCCTCAATTTTTGATACCTCAGAATTTGATGCTTCAAAATTTGAAGGGGTATCTGTGGAGTTTGCTTCTGCTGCCGCCTGAACCAGCTTTGCTACGTTGATGCGATAAATATTGCTGGTATTGCGTCCCTTCGTTTTGCGTTCCTGCACTTTCAGCCAGCCACCCGCCTCGAGAACTTTCAACGCGCTGCGCACAGTGTTTGGGCTTTTCGCCCCAACCTGACGGGCAATGCGCGGGATGGCAGGCCAACTGATACCGTCATCGTTGCTGTAATCAGCAAGGCGGGACATGATCGCCACCTGAGAAATGGATAAGCCAGCAGGCGCGCATGCATCCCAAACCAGCCCCTGAAGTTTATTGCTCATCGGTCATCACCCTCTCAAACCGCGAATTGGATAGCTCGACGGGCTGGGCGCACTCATGCGGGCAACCGGCGCGCATGAAGATGACGCGATCCCCTGCTCTGTCGAAGCCCACGACGTGTACCACAACGCCCCGCCAATCCTTGTAACGCCTGTCCAGCTTTTGGATTTCTTCAGACATGCCGTCACCTTCTGGCTGCTCTGGCGGACGTAACCTACCCACCACGCCGCGAACTGGTAGTTGCACGGCATCCAGCGGTTACCTATCATCACTTCGTACGAAAGAGAGCCAGCGGCACCGCCAGTCGCCACACACCGGATTTGCGGAACGCCAGCTTTTATGAGTAAACTGTTCATGCGTTAATTGCTCCACACTGTTTAGTTAATGCACCCGACGCCTCAAGCTGCACACTTGGGGCGTCACCCTTTCCGGACTTATTCTTTTTCCCAAACAACGCCAGCACAGACCGAACCTCTGCATCACGAGCTGATAAGTGGTGACGGTGATACTTCATAATTTCTGCTGCTTCTGCTGCATCAATCACGCCGTCTTCCAGAGCCGCCTGAATAATCATGTCGACGTGGCCACGATGCGCCGCCGTTCGCATGCTTTTGCTGAACAGCTCAACCTGGTCCAATTCATCCAGTTGGGGGATATCCACGAACAGGCCGCCGCGGCGCTGGGCGAAGTATTCAGCCAGGAAGCTGGTGCCGCTGATGTCTTCCATCGCTTCCAACTCGACAATTTCGAAGAACCGGCAGCCGTTTTTTTCGTACAGGTTGTTGTTGAACTGCGTTTCAGTCATGCCCAGAGCGCCAGCCATTGCAGACCGGCCACCTGAGAACGCTTTGCACATCGCTTTAACTACTGATTTCAGGTCTACCATTTCTCTTTTCCTTCGGTAGTTATGCTTAGGCAGCCGAGTCTGTAGTCTTTTCATAAAGCTCAGCTTTGAACTGGAGCTTCCCCTTGGTTCGGTATGCAGCTTCGGCTGCCCGTCCTTTCGGGATTAACTTCCCGGGGCGATTTCGCCATTGATAGACGGCCTCGCTGGTGATCCCAAAAAAGGCGGCAACTTTCTCTGCACTGCCGAAGTGTTTTTCGATGTCGTCTGTGGTCATATCGCCTCCATTACTAAGTTAAGTTAGATATTAAATACTAATCTTTATTAGGTCAATAAAAACTAAGATTACTTAGCTTTATTTAATTCATGGTGGTGAGATGGAAACGGTCGGCCAGCGGATAAAATCGCTAAGAAAGGTGACGAAAACATCCCAGAAAGATCTGGGTAAATTCTGCGGCGTGAGTGACGTGGCGGTGGGTTATTGGGAAAAAGACGTGAACGTACCGAGCGGTGAGTCTCTTTCTAAGTTGGCTAAATTTTTCAATACGTCGATTGAGTACGTACTTTACGGCACTGAGTTTGAAGATAAGCTGATTACCAGAATGCGGCGCATACCGGTGATCTCATGGGTTCAAGCCGGTGCTTTCACAGAATCAAAATCACCTGAAACCTTCTCAGATATAGAGCGGTGGATAGAAACATCCCTTAGAGTGTCGGCTAATTCTTTCGCTTTAGAAGTTAAAGGGGATTCTATGACAAACCCTAATGGCCTCCCAACCATTCCCCAGGGCGCCACGGTTATCGTTGACCCTGAGGCCGAGCCAGTTAATGGAAAAATCGTCGTTGCCAGAATAGATGGAACAAATGAGGCAACCGTTAAGAAATTGGTCATAGATGGGCCACAGAAGTTCTTGGTACCATTGAATCCTCGCTATCCAAACTTACCGATCAACGGTAACTGCACCATCATCGGTGTTGTCAAAGGCGTTCAATACGACCTTTAGTCCCTCTCCACACTGCTGACTAATCCAAACCAAATTAAACTAAGTTTAGTTTGGTTTTTCGCTTGACCACAAAACTAAGTTAAGTTAGATTAATCCTAAGTACAGCACAACGGGAAGAACACTGTGGGTTGAGGGACTCACTTACCATCAACTCGATCTGACCACAGAACCAGTGTTCTTCCCGATGTTCGTTAAATTAGTGAGTAGGCACGCCCGGAACCAGAGTCAAGTATGGGATTTCACGGAAGGTTACGACTTCATTCACGTTGACGGGATGCTTGCAACCTGCACATACGATGGAGGAGACGGTCTCAGAGAATGCAATGCTAGAAGTAACAGTGAATCTCTCAGAATTACACTTTTCGCAGATAAGTTTTATGTCAGGCATTTTTGCACTCGAGGAATAAGTGGCTCACTCAATAAGATTATTAAGAATCTTCCTATTCCGTATATCAGTATAGCAGGAGTTCAGATTTGTGATTAAGCCGACAACGCAAAAAGCATTGCCGAATGGTGGCTTTACCCAAACCCATTCGTATTTCTGAAAACAGTGCTTTTTTCGTTGTGCATAGCATCCTGGTGATGGTCGGGTTCCCTACCCGATTGCGGGTTCGACTCCCGCCGCACTATCAGATCGACGTGGAACTCGATAATTGCTGTGTGTAGTTGTCTTTCGGCGGTGGCATGACTCTTCAACCATCCAACATCAGGGGGAGTGAAGATAATGTTCTGATCATGACCACCGCCATTTTTTCGCAGACATAGACAAGGGTTCGCTGGCCCCACCCAGTGCGCAACCGGTGGCCCTTTTCTATGTGTGTGAGTAATTTCCTGCGGTGTGCACCGCGATAACGAGGACAGTTGAATGGCTGAAGACCGTATGACCAAAGTCCCGGAGTTTCTCTCCGAACTGGACGCCGGTATTTTCGAAAACAAAATCTCCGCCGCGCTGAATGCCGCAGCTTTAGGCGTTCTTAACAACGGCGGTAAAGGCAAAGTCACCATCGAGATTGATGTTTCCCGCATCAGTAATTCGATGGAAGAAAAACGCGTAATGCTGGCTCACAAACTGAAGTTCTCAGCACCAACGCCGCGCGGGAAAACGTCGGAAGAAGACACCACCGAAACCCCGATGTACGTGGGCAAAGGCGGCAAGCTGTCCATCATGCAGGAAGATCAGGGCCAGTTATTCACAATGGCGGGTGCTGCTGACGGCAAACTCCGCGACGCGCGATAACCATCGCATTAAACCTTCTGAAAAAGGAAATCGTTATGTCTCAAGTTTTAGACGCATCAGCAATCAAAGAAGTCCGCGACATGTCTTTTTCGACGCTGCTGGAAGAGCGTCTTTCCTCCGCTGATTGCCCCGCTGTAGCTCTGCCAGAGTCAGTGCGCATTCATTCTCTCGAAAACCTGCAGGATGGACGCTTCCGCTTCCGCGGGAAAATGGAAACCGCCAGCATTCACGACTTCTGCCGCTACTGTAAACAGTATGCAGGTGCTGGCGTGCGCAGCTTCATCAACGCCGACAACATGGCAGCAGTGACAGTATTCAACCTCGGCACACTGGATTTGCCAGGGCACGCCGATAACACAGCAGTGCTGAAGCTGAAACGCACCGCCCCATTCCAAGCTTTGCTGAATATCAACGGTGCCAAAAACTCACAGAAAGATCTGGCCGAGTGGCTGGAAGACTGGTCTGAATTCCTGATTGCTTTCACCGCTGACGGTGAAGTGCTGGACATCAAGAAAGCGATCGGCGGCGTTCGTAAGATCACAATCGAAGCATCCAGCTCGGCGGATCATGAAGACAGTGATTTCGGTGCCAAACGGTCAGTAATGGAAAGCGTGGAAGCGAAAAGCAAAGAAGTCATGCCAGCGGCTTTTGAATTTAAGTGCGTGCCGTATGAAGGTCTCGGTGATCGCCGCTTCCGCCTACGCTACAGCGTGTTGACCGGCGGCAATGCTCCGGTGCTGGTTTTGCGCATTGTCCAGCTGGAAACCGAAGAAGAGCATATGGCGACCGAGTTCCGCGAACTGCTCGAAACCAACTTCACCGACGTTGAAGTCGAAACATTCATTGGCGAATTCAAAGCCTGATAACGCGGCCTTAAATGCCCTGATTCGCCGGGGCATTTAGTGAATCGTTATTACTGAAATTTAATTGCCACATCGGGCAAGGGCTTCGTTCAATCTAAAAACAGCGTGCAGCTTATTTCTTTCTTAAAGTGTGGAGTAATTCTATGTCCTGGTTAACCATCCCCCCAGCAAAGCCTGTCGTACTTCACCAAACCGGCCATATTGGCCATGTAAGCAGTATTGGAGATTTGCTTGTGGAACTGACTGATGAAGCTCTAACAAGTGAGGGTGTCGCAGCAATTTAGCCCGTGGACTGCATCATTGAAGGTGGTGAGTAACCTTCTGGGCATGGAAGCCAGTGCTATAATCGACACATGTAAATCTGATAGGAATATAAATGAAAATCATAGCCTTGACTTTAATACTAGTCCCTTCATTAACTTTCGCTTCACTCAAAAGTTTAGAACTTGAAGTTTCTGGTACGCATTTCACTATTCCACCCTCTTGCGTCAAGTCGGTGCAAATTGATGAGAATGAAGAGCCAGTAAACAACGGGGTTTATTTTGAAATTGAGTCGCCCTGTTCTAAGCAGTTATCTGATCTCTCCATAATGAATATTGGACAGCAAATGACAATTTCATACAACGGTCAGCTAGTGCAAAAAGCTACCATCACTTCTCGTTTATTCGGTGGATTTAAGTTCAGCACTACCGGAAGCAATATGATGGTAATTCGGCAAATTATCGCTGATTGGAAGTCGAAGCCAGGCAACAGCAATGCCTAAACGGGCTCATTTAGTCAGTCGGGTTTCCGTGAAAAGAATGCTGGATCTGTGGTTTGTTCCAGTTGAGTTTGCGTCAGCAATGCCGCCAGGGGAGAAAATGCTCTGGTGGCGAGCTGGGAAATATTACGGCCGATTTCGGATCAGCCAGTAAGCCGGTGTGCAGCCGGCTATAACTAAACGTGTGGAGTAATAGCATGGGCCAGTTAGTTTCTTTAGCGGAATGGGCAGCAGGGCCAAATGGCTTCAAAGAACCACCGTGTAAAGCCACCCTGCATCGAATTGCAAAAACCCGGCAGACTTACCCGCCGGCAGTAAAACAGGGTCGGCGGTGGGTCGTTGATGAGGAAGCCAGGTTTGTTGGTATGGTTGATCGGGTCGAAATATCGAACCATCTTCCAGCCAACGCCCGCACTTTAGTGGAGAAAGCACTTAATGGCAGCAAGACCCCGTAAATACAACATTTCAACACCGAACTTGTATTGCAAATTGGATAAGCGAAACAACAAAACGTACTGGCAATATCGTCACCCCATTACGGGGGAGTTCGTCGGTTTTGGCACGGATTCAGATGCCGCGCACGCTGCGGCCCTTGAAATGAATCGCATAACTTCAGAGCAATTAACTTCTCAATCTTTCGCCCTGATAGACATCGCGAAGCAAAGAACCGAACCTAATGCTCAGAACATGCGGTTAAAGCAGTGGGTGAAAGAATATAAGGCGCTCCTTGATCGACGCGTGCAGCGAAAAGAGTTGGCATCATCAACCGCTAGAGGCCGTAAGGCGTGTGCTGAACTCCTTTCGGCCAGGTCGCAAAACATATTGCTTAAAGATGTTGGCGCGCGTGAGATGGCTGCTTTGATAAACGAATATGTCGATGCGAATAAAACAAGGATGGCGCAGGTTATGCGGTCGGCGTGGATCGACATGTTTAAAGAAGCACAGTTTGCCGGAGAGGTTCCCCCCGGCTTCAATCCGGCTCTGGCCACCCGTAAACCGCTGGATGAAGTATCCAGACAGAGACTCACGCTCGAGAACTGGTGGGCGATTTATCGCGAGGCTGAACACAGATCACCGTATATCTGCAATGCCATGCTGCTCGCTGTAGTTACTGGCCAGCGCCGTGGCGACATTGTAAAAATGAAATTCTCTGATATTTGGGATGACATGCTTCATGTTGTCCAGGGAAAGGGGAAAGGCAAAATCCGGATAGCGATCCCCTTATCGTTGCATTGTGATGCCATCAACATGAGTGTTCGCGATGTGATTAACAAATGCCGCGACCGCGTGCTGAGCAAACACCTTATCCATAATTCAACGGTCGTCGGGGGTTCAGCCCTGGGCTCACCTGTGGCTGAAGGATCATTAACACAGCGATTCGCCGAGGCTCGAGATTGCGCCAAAATCAAAATCGAAAAGGGCAAAACACCACCTACATTTCACGAACAACGCTCTCTTTCTGAACGCTTATATAAAGCCCAGGGGATCAACACACAGGAATTACTGGGACACACTTCAGCGAAGATGACTGAGCTCTATCATGATGAGCGCAAAGAAAAGTGGATTGTCATTGCCGTTTAATTATCAGTCAGTTTTGGGGAAGAGTTTTGGAGAGGTTTTGGGGAAGAGATTTATTTAGCGATAAAACAGTGGGTTAATTCATTCGTGTGCTGCCTGTACGGCAGTGAACTGTTGCATATTAACGATATTTCCTGATGGAATAATGATTTAGCGCCTGATTCTGTTTAAAACCCTTTTCTCAGCCACTAATAAGACACAACGTAAAATCAATGAGTTAGCGGAAGTCGAAAATAAAGGGGTCGAGACCCCTTTTGGATAATCAACTGCCCATGACCTAAATTTCACGGATACTTTGTTCCGCTGTAGCGGGTCGGCCAGATGATTTCTGCGCGTACACCAATCGCTTCAGCGATCAGTTTTTCACCTTTAGGCCATTTTCGCGTTAACGCATTCGACAGCGTTGAAGAACACAATCCCGCTTCCCGCGATACCGCTGCCATGGTTGTGCCTTTCTTTTTAATCGCGGCAATGATGTCTGCTGAATGCCAGTCCTTTTTCATGCGGCAAACTCCTCAGATGAGGCATAGAGCGCACAGCGAAGCATCTCGAAACGTTCACACAGCACAAACGCTAAAATCTCTTTTATTCTCTTATCATGCAGCGTCAGCAGTGCAAAGTTCAGGGCAGAACATTGATCGCAAAGCTCTTCCGGCTCCGCTTCGGTGTAATCAAATAGCCCGTCATCTAACGGGATCCCCATATTCTTGCGGTGTTCCGGAATAGGTTCGCGTAACGCCATTTCAAGGTTGATCAGCTGGGTTTGCAGCATCATGCACAGTTGATCCTGCGCACCTCTGTTTTGCGGATTCACCAACGCATTCGCCAGCAAACGGCAACTGTCTGTGAGTGCCCAGGAGTCGGGGGATGTTTCGGGGGTATCTAATGTCTTCATTGACTGAAACCTATGGCAGATTGCATCTCTGCTACCGCCTAAGCTCCTACGCAAAGGTGGTAACTCAAGCGGGGGTAGGAGATCGGTCTACCATCCGACCAGCCCGAAGGCTGCCCCGCTTGAGTCACCTGAACAATATACGTAAAAAAACGTTTTATAAAGGTGATACAAAGCGATAGCACACAAAGCGGTGCTACGGCAGAAAACCAGGCTCCTACACCCGGCTGCGGATTTTGCCGCAGCGAGGAGACAATAGCCGGATAACCATACAGAGAAAATGGGCAAACTTCGGGAATGAGATACTGATTCCAAAGAGTTTTTATGGTTTTCAGTGAATTGCAGAGATGGCATTAATACCCCTCCCGGCCTCCCCCTTCGCAGGGGGAGGAGCAAGAAAAAACCACTAAGCACCTGATTTTACAACAAAATAAGAACGAGGACTTTATTTGTCCGAGACGGGTGTTTGTTCGAGACGGGTATTTTTTCGAGACTGGCGCGCTCAAAATCTTGCTGAAAGAAGCGGCCTGAAGACCTGAGGCTTCAGGACCGAGAGAAGGAACCGCGCAGCGGCAAGATTTGCGCCACGCGCCGTTGTGGCAGAACATGTCCGTCGTCCCAGCGGCAGCGCGTAGTGAGAAAAACGCAGGATTGTTAAGGGGCGCGTTTACGCCCCTTAACCCGGTGTGGGCCGGCGCCCACGACCTTGACGTTCAAAGACTTAGATCTTCGTCACCGAATCCACCAACGCCATTTCTTCGCTACTCAGCAACTTCTCAATATCCACCAGGATCAGCATACGATCCCCCAGCGAACCCAACCCGGTCAGGTATTCGGTCGACATGGTGACCGCAAACTCAGGTGCAGGGCGGATCTGATCATGACTCAGTGACAACACGTCAGAAACGCCATCGACCACAATACCGACCACGCGGTTTTCAAAATTGAGGACGATCACCACGGTGTTTTCGTTGTAAATCACATCTTCCTGAGCGAATTTCACGCGCAGATCGAGGATAGGCACGATCACGCCGCGCAGGTTCGTCACGCCTTTAATAAAGGCCGGGGTGTTGGCAATGCGCGTTACCTGATCGTATCCGCGGATTTCCTGCACTTTCAGGATATCGATGCCGTATTCTTCATCGCCTAAAGTAAAGATCAGGAATTCCTGACCTACCGTTTCGCCCGCAATTTTAGACACGGTTGCAAGTCCTGCCATGTTGTTCACCTTCGCTTTTTATCTTTAAATCGGCCTGAGTTCTTCACACCCGGCGACAGTTCAGGTCGCCGGAAGCTTTGCTTGTTATGCGGCGGTTGCGCCTGTTGCTAATTTATCGCGGTTCAGTGACTGCAAGGCAGACACGTCCACGATCAGCGCCACGCTGCCGTCGCCCAAAATGGTGGCGGCGGAAATGCCCGGCACTTTGCGATAGTTGCTTTCCAGGTTTTTCACCACCACCTGATGCTGACCAATCAGCTGGTCAACCAGCAACGCGTAGCGACGCCCTGCGCTTTGTAAAATCACCACGATGCCCTGCGTGGCTTCGGTTTTCGCCTCTTTAACATCAAAGACGTTATAAAGCTCAACCAGCGGCAGATATTCACCGCGCACTTGCAGAACACGCTCGCCACCGGCCAGCGGATGTAAATCCTCCGCCAGCGGTTGCAGCGATTCCATCACGGCATTCAGTGGCAGGATGAAGACTTCTTCACCGACTTTCACTGACATGCCGTCGAGGATCGCCAGCGTCAGCGGCAGCAGAATACGGATCGTGGTGCCTTTACCCTGCTGGGAATGGATTTCAACGTGACCGCCCATTTCCTGAATGTTTCGTTTCACCACGTCCATGCCGACACCGCGGCCTGAAACATCGGTGACTTTTTCTGCTGTCGAGAATCCGGCGGCAAAGATCAACATGCCGACTTCTTCGTCACTCATGTTGTCGTGGACGTTCATGCCCTGTGACGCGGCCTTCGCCAGAATACGTTCACGGTTAAGGCCCGCACCGTCATCGATAACTTCGATGCAGATGTTTCCGCCCTGATGTTCCGCGGACAACGTCAGGTTGCCGGTCGGATCTTTGCCGTTCGCAGCGCGCACGTCCGGGGTTTCCACGCCGTGGTCAAGGCTGTTACGCACCAGGTGCGTTAACGGGTCAATAATGCGTTCGATCAGGCTCTTATCGAGTTCGGTCGAGCTGCCCAGTAACGTCAGTTCGATTTGCTTATTCAGCTTGCTCGCCAGATCACGCACCAGACGCGGGAAGCGGCTGAACACGAATTCCATCGGCATCATACGAATCGACATCACCGATTCCTGCAAATCGCGGGCGTTACGTTCAAGCTGACCCATGCTGTTGAGCAGGTCGCTGTGAACCACCGGATCCAGCAGGTCAGAACGCTGTGCCAGCATCGACTGGGTAATCACCAGTTCGCCGACCAGGTTGATGAGCTGATCCACTTTTTCAACCGCAACGCGGATGCTGGTGGATTCAGGTGCTTTTGGCGCACGCGCTTTTGCCACTTCGGTGTTCGGCACAGCGGTCAGAACCGGAGCTGAACGCGGCGCGGCCGGAACCGGCGCAGCCTCGACGACAACAGGCACGGCGGCAGGCGCGTCGACAACGGCAGGAGCCGCGGCGGCTGCATGGGTGAAACTGATTTGTTCCGGTTCCAGCACAAAACACAGCACCGCAATAATGTCATCTTCAGTCACGGTGGTGATCAGCGTCGCTTCCACGCTGTCAGCGGTCTGAACCGGATCTTTGATCTCGCCAAGATTCCCCAGTTCTTCCAGCATGACCGGCACTTCCTGAGTTTTCAGGCCAGACAGACGCACACGCAGACCACCCGATGCCGGTGCTGCCTGAGCAGCCGGCGCGGCAGTGGTTGCACCGGTGGCAGGCACGGTCTCGACAACGTGAAGATCCGGAGCAGGCTCCCGCTCTTGTTGCGCGTCGAGGGCCAGTTGTCTCAGGGCCGCACAGATATATTCAAAACTTTCTGCATCGGGATCCCGGGATGATTTATAGGCGTCGAGTTGCTCCTGCATAATGTCTTTTGTTTCCAGAAACAGGTTGATGATGTCGGTGCTCAGGCTCATTTCAGCACGACGAGCACCGTCGAGCAGGTTTTCCAGTAAGTGAGTCGTTTCCTGCAAAACCGTAAATCCAAAGGTCGCTGCCCCGCCCTTGATTGAGTGCGCTGCGCGGAAAATCGCGTTGAGCTGCTCTACATCGGGCGCTTGCGGATCAAGTAACAACAGATGTTGTTCCATGTCTGCCAGCAACTCGTCTGCTTCATCAAAAAATGTCTGATAAAAATCAGTAATATCCATGCTCACGTGATCACCTCTGCTGTGAATCGCGGCTTGTTGATGTGGTCGCAGGTGCCGTGACCGTCTCAGCGGCCGGAGCCGCTGTGGCAGGTTGGGCGCCCGCCGATGGTGTCACTGGCGTCTGCGTAGTAATCCCAGGTATTGATGGTGCTGCTACTGGTGCTGCTGATGATTCTGGTGTTACAGGCTCGGCGGCAGGTGCGGCCGGAGCCGGGCTCATTTTCGGTGCCAGAGCGGGTGCAGTCTGACGTCCGGGGACTTGTCTTTGCAGTTCACCGGCGTCACTGATCGTGATGGCTTCACCCTCACTGTTTTCCCGCTCAATCGCTTCTTCCGCGTGTTTATTGAGCACTAAAATACTGATGCGGCGGTTAATCGCGTCCCCGGCCGGATGGTTTTTAAGTTGCATGGTGGAACCCATGCCCATCACCCGAAGCACTTTGCCTTCACTCAGACCGCCGATAATCATTTCGCGGCGCGAGGCGTTGGCGCGGTCTGTTGATAATTCCCAGTTACTGTAACCGCGTTCACCCTGCGCATACGGCATGTCATCGGTATGACCGGCCAGGCTGATTTTGTTCGGGAAGTCATCCAGAACCGGTCCGATTGCCCGCAGGATATCGCGCATGTAAGGCTCAACAATCGCACTGCCAAGCTGGAACATCGGGCGGTTTTGGCTATCAATAATCTGAATACGCAAACCCTGCTCGGTGAGGTTAATCATCAGATGCGGGCGCAGACCTTTGAGCCGCGGATCCGACGCCAGCATGTCTTCGAGCTTTTGCTGCAATTTCTTTAAATCGCCGGCTTCACGCTTACTTTCGCCCTGCGATTGATCCATTTTGTGGACTTCGCCGTCCTGTACCGTCGGATCAGCGCCGCCGCCCGGGATCGGGCTGGTGGCATCGCTGCTGCGCGGCCCGCCGGTAATGGCCACCGCCAGCGGCGTACGGAAGTATTCGGCAATTTGTACAAGTTCTTTAGGGCTGGAGATCGAAATCAGCCACATCACCAGAAAGAAAGCCATCATCGCGGTCATAAAGTCAGCGTAAGCAATCTTCCACGAACCGCCGTGATGCCCTCCGCCGTGCTTGTTCTTTTTCTTGCGTACAACAACGATTGGATGGCTCTGATGCTTCATACTTTTTCTTCTTCAGTTTGTTTCTGGCCCGGTGACTTGACCTGACGAACGTGTTCCTCCAGTTCGATGAAGGAAGGACGTTCAGAGGTGTAAAGCGTTTTACGGCCAAATTCGACGGCAATTTGTGGCGCGTAGCCGTTAATGCTCGACAGCAAAGTCACCTTGATGCACTGCATCATTTTGGCGTTTTCAGCACTTTTCTGGCGCAACACGCTGGCCAGCGGGGAAATAAATCCGTAGGCCAGAAGAATACCGAGGAAGGTCCCCACCATCGCATGGGCGATCAATGCGCCAAGCTCTGCTGCCGGTCGGTCTGCGGCGGCCAGGGTATGAACGATCCCCATAACCGCTGCCACGATACCGAAAGCGGGCAGTGAATCGCCGACCAGCGCCAGGCTGTTAGCCGGCACTTCACTTTCGTGTTCATACGTTTCGATTTCCTCGTCCATCAGTGCTTCGATTTCAAAGGCGTTCATGTTGCCGCTGACCATCAGGCGCAGATAGTCAGTCAGATATTCGACTAAATGCTTATCGGCAATGATGCGGGGATAATTAGCAAAAATGTCGCTTTCCGCCGGATTATCGATGTCATTTTCCAGCGACAGCATCCCCTGCTGGCGAGACTTGGCTAAAAGCCGGTACAGCAACGCCATCAAATCCATGTACAACGCTTTGTTGTATTTCGACGCACGGAACAGCTGTGGCAAAGCCTTCAGAGTGGATTTAATCGCTTTGCCGTTGTTACCGACGAAAAAGGCACCGATGCCGGCACCGCCGATGATGAGCAATTCTGCGGGTTGGTATAATGCGCCCAGTTCACCGCCGACGAGCATGAAACCGCCGAACACTGAGCCCAAGACCACGAGGTAACCTATTATTACTAGCACGATGAATCCTTAATTCGATGTGGTTTTAGGGCGAGGAAAAGCGCGAGGCTGTGCCACCTTGCCCGATGTTACGCAGCTCAAACGTGCATAAAAGGGGCCAGATTAGGGCTGATACGTTAGGGGGTAATAATGAGCGGTGTTTCCACCGCTCCTGACGACATACTGCAACCTAACAATCTCAGACAGCGCGCTTGACCTGTTCGTCCAGCTCTTGAGATGTTATATCGGCAACCTGCGGGGAAAGTTTACGTTTTTTTACTGCGCGGGATGGGGGTTGGCAAAGACTGCAGACAAACCCGTGACGGGGCTGGTGTGCATGGGTAATGAATGAACCATCACAGCAGTTGCAGGCAGAGAGCTGCAGCATTCCGCTGTCGACAAAACGGACCAGCGTCCATGCACGGGTCAGTGCGAGGATCGGCGCTTCACCCGGTTGTTCCGGACATTGCTCCAGATAGAGACGGTAAGCCTTAATCACCGCTTCCACACCATTACAATGCCCGCTCTTTAAGAGAAACGAGTACGCGTTGTAAAACATGGAAGAGTGGATGTTCTGTTCCCAGGTCATAAACCAGTCCGTTGAGAACGGTAACATGCCTTTCGGCGGCGGGCTGCCGCGCAATTCTTTGTACAGTTTAATCAGTCGGCCACGACTCAATTGCGTTTCGCTTTCCAGCATCTGCAATCTGGCACCCAGCGTAATCAATTCCATGGCAAGCTGAATGTCCCGTGCTTCCTGGACGATACTTTTTTCTGCCGGTTTGGTTGACGCATCTTTCCCAGACATAGCTACGCCCTTTTCTTCATCGCGCCGCTGTCTTTCGCAGCCAGGCCTTTCAGCAGGTGGCTGGACAACAGGATGCCGGTGTGGATTTGTTGTAAGTCATCCACGCGCGATTCCTGGGTCAGTCGTTCAATGGTATTGCTGTCGTCAAAGCGGAACTGACATAAAAGCTGGTTCGTTTCAGCCAGTTTAACCATCTGTGGCAATGTCAGCCGCCCCAGAGTATCGGCCATCACATCATCAATCCCAAGGCGAAACATCGCCGAGGCCTTTTCGTCGTTAATCAAGCGCTGTGCCAACAAGAGATATGACAGGTTGATATCATATATGTGCTTTAGCAATTCGGACATTGTGTTCTACCCCATTACCGATGCCACTGTTTTAAGGCGGCAGATTGATAGACATATTCCATGCAGCAAGAGTTTCACCCGGCGTGACAGGAGTATTTTTACTATCAAAACAATTGGATCATTGGCTGATTAATAAATCTCACGTTAGTAAAAGATTTATCCCGCGGTATTTACTTCACCGCCAATACAAAGTTGTTCCTGATGTAAACTAAAATAATTGTGACAATTGCAAAGCTAAGTAATCGTGAAACACTTCAGTTTTGGTGTACTGGCAGGGTCCGTTGCTGTGATGGCGTCTCATTCAGTGAAACGCTTTTACATACATTATTAGGAATAATCTTACTACGACGCAACTCTAACCCTGTTTCCTTTATACATACAATCTGGGCGTTGCCGAATTTTGAATAAAGTGTGACACACATCACATTTTTAAAATTTATTTTGTCTCCAAAAGTGCAATTTATCGTAAAAATTTGCGCAGTTTTAATCCAAAAGTAAAAAAGCGTCTAAAAAGGGGTTCTCAGGCAGTGTTTTTTCGCCATTTTGAGATCATTTTGTACAAAGACCAATTAAAGCCAAATGGTTAGCACACACATTGATTAATCATAGACTACCCAGTTTTTTGTGCTGTAAATTTCAAATAGCATGATCATTGTGCTAATTGTGCGCAACCCAGTCACCACAAGCCTTGCAGAGGATCGCGTCCGAAAAGTTTTGGTTAAAATTAGTTCGAAAAGTAGGGAAATCGTGAGCAACCACGCTATTTTAAAAGCAAAAAGACAATGATTGTAAGGAATTGTTACCAGACGAGCGCAGACATCCAGTCATGAGACTAGATTGATAAGAAGAAATGATGAAACGGCAGTTTTGTGCCTTAAGGTCATATCGGCAACTCTTCAGGAAAACTTTAATGATTGTGCTTAAAAAAGTGGTTTATGCCGCTCAATGGCAAATTGCGAGCTCAGGGATAGGATTTTTATTACCTAACCAGCATTCATCGCCACTTCAGTCCGTTAAAAAGCGAATAAACACATCACTCACTGAGGTTACCAAAGGTATTCTCGATGAATTACGGAGATTAATCTGTTATTGAGCAGGCTAATTATCAGGATAATAAAAATTTAATAATGGCGCAGAGAGATTGTGGTCTGACAATCGATTTGTAGGGTTACTGAACATTAAAACAGCGGCATAAAAAAACCTGCCTGATTTTCAGGCAGGTCATAACGTAATATTATTGAATTAACTTTTGTAAGTTAAAAAGGCATGTTTCGCGGATCAGGGTGCTGATATTCGAAGCCCAGTTCTTTGCAGATCCGGTCGCCGTCCACGATTTTGCCCTTCCCTGCTGAAGGCTCTTCAGCAAACGTCGGTGGCACAAGCCCCATCTGCCGGGCCAGAGCCGGATAGAACTCTGCCTTAGCAGGATGCGCAGGCGCACAAAGATTATAGGTGTGACCGCCTTTTGGCAGGCTCAGCAGTAAGGTGATTGCCGCCACAACGTCATCCTGATGAACCAGGTTGACGCCGTGCTGACCGCCTTTCACCTGCGTTTTTCCGGCCATAAAACGCCCCGGATGACGATCGCCACCCACCAGCCCGCCGAGACGCAACACATCAACGGACGTATTGGGCAAACCGTGGAACCAGTTTTCCAGCTCTTTCAGCACAATGCCGCTGCGTGAAACGGGCAGCAGCGGCGAGTCTTCTTTCATCACACCCTCATGGTCGCCGTACACGGACGTCGAGCTGGTAAAGAGGATGCGCCGGACGTTATGCGCCAGCGCGCTGTCGGTCAGTTGCTGTACTGCCTGAAAATACAGCTCGCTACCCTCTGCGGTTTTGCGCGCAGGCAGCGTAATGATCAGGGCATCGACATTGAGCAACCGTTCGAGGTCAGCCGGTTCGCATTCCATATCCGGTGTGAATACCAGCGGGAAACACTCAATACCGACCATTCGGGCGGCATCAACACCGTCGGGCGTGGTTTTGCTGCCGACCACGTCGTACCCTCTTGAGGCCAGCGCCATGGCCAGCGGCATGCCCAGCCAGCCCAGTCCGATAATCGAAATCTTTTTCATACATCACTCCGTTTGTTCTCTGGCATGATTTCGCCAGCTGCAGATACCTTTCTTTATACCAGCAAAATACGCCTTTTCCCTTACGGGGTGCGTAAGGATTTCTCAGCGTCGGTTAGCAGATCATTCATTTATTTGATGAACCCCCTGCTGCAGATAAGAAAAACTCATCATCAGAAAAAAAGGTTGCGCAGTTGCCGCCCGATAGTTTAATTTCATTGGCAGCGAATTTGATACGTGCGGTGAATGATTCAATGTGAATCTGGCGGCACTGAATGAACAAAACGAGACACTGACATGACAAACGTTCTGATTAACCACCATCATCACCATCACCCTGACTAGTCTTTCAGGCGATTGGTGCTGGGAGACTGTTTAGATCTTCCAGTGGCGCAGAACGCAGAGAAAGCCCCCGGAAGATTTCTTCCGGGGGCTTTTTTTATGGCCCACGGAATTGAAGTAAAAGAATCTGACAAACAGAATTTACGATAAATAATTGAGAAACAGAGGTCATCATGCTGGATAAAACACGTTTACGGATAGCAATGCAGAAGTCAGGTCGCCTGAGCGATGAATCACGCGAACTGCTGGCCCGCTGCGGGATTAAAATCAACCTGCAGGAACAGCGTCTGATCGCTTTCGCTGAAAATATGCCGATCGATATTCTGCGTGTTCGTGATGACGATATTCCGGGGCTGGTAATGGATGGCGTGGTCGATCTGGGCATTATCGGTGAGAACGTGCTGGAAGAAGAGTTGCTGAGCCGCCGCGCTCAGGGCGAAGACCCGCGTTACTTCACGCTGCGTCGTCTGGATTTCGGCGGTTGCCGTCTGTCCCTGGCCACCCCGCTGGACACCGACTACACCGGTCCGCAAAGTCTGCAAAATGCCCGCATCGCCACGTCCTACCCTCACCTGCTCAAGCAGTATCTCGATAAAAAAGGCGTTGATTTCAAATCCTGCCTGCTGAACGGTTCCGTAGAAGTGGCCCCGCGCGCCGGTCTTTCTGACGCGATCTGTGACCTGGTCTCTACCGGCGCAACGCTCGAAGCCAACGGCCTGCGTGAAGTTGAAGTGATTTACCGCTCCAAAGCGTGCCTCATCCAGCGCGACGGCGAAATGCCGCAGGAAAAACAACTGCTGATCGACAAAATGATGACCCGTATTCAGGGCGTTATTCAGGCACGCGAATCCAAATACATTATGTTGCACGCGCCAAGTGAGCGTCTGGACGAAATCGTGGCGCTGCTGCCGGGCGCTGAACGTCCGACCATTTTACCGCTGGCAGGCGATCAGCAACGCGTTGCCATGCACATGGTCAGCAGCGAAACGCTGTTCTGGGAAACCATGGAGAAGCTGAAAGCGCTGGGTGCCAGCTCTATTCTGGTTCTTCCAATCGAAAAAATGATGGAGTAATGCCATGAAGCCTGACGCGTTCTCTACCCCTATTGACTGGCAACAATGCGACGCACAGCAACGTCGCGACCTGCTGACCCGCCCGGCCATTTCTGCCTCCGATCGTATTACTGAATCGGTGAGCGAAATTCTGCGTCGTGTCCGCAGTGAAGGTGACAGTGCGCTGCGCGAGTTTTGCGCCCGCTTTGATAAAACTGAAGTGCAGGATCTTCGTGTCACCGCGGAGCAAATTTCAGCAGCCGCAGCGCGTTTAGGCGATGACGTTAAACAGGCGATGGCGCACGCGGTGCGTAACATCAACACGTTCCATCAGGCTCAGAAACTGGCCGTCGTGGATATCGAAACGCAGCCGGGTGTTCGTTGCCAGCAACTGACCCGCCCGATTCAGTCTGTCGGGTTATACATTCCGGGCGGTTCCGCACCGCTGGTCTCCACCGTATTAATGTTAGCAACGCCAGCACGTATTGCGGGTTGCCAGAAAGTGGTGCTTTGCTCACCGCCGCCGATTGCCGACGAAATTCTGTATGCCGCGCAGTTATGTGGCGTGGAAGAGGTGTATCAGCTGGGTGGCGCGCAGGCGATTGCGGCACTGGCGTTCGGCACGGAAACGGTGCCCCGCGTGGCGAAAATCTTCGGGCCGGGCAATGCCTATGTGACCGAAGCAAAACGTCAGGTCAGCCAGAGTCTGGACGGCGCGGCGATTGATATGCCTGCCGGGCCTTCAGAAGTGCTGGTGATCGCCGACAGTGGCGCAACGCCGGATTTCGTGGCGTCTGATTTGCTTTCACAGGCGGAACACGGCCCGGATTCACAGGTTATTTTACTGACGCCGGATTTGAAAATGGCGCAGGCCGTTGGCGAAGCGGTGGAACGCCAGCTGGCGACGCTATCGCGCAGCGACATTGCGCGTCAGGCACTGGAAAGCAGCCGTCTGATCGTCGCGAAAGATATCGCGCAGTGTATTGAAATCAGCAACGCCTACGGCCCGGAACATCTGATTCTGCAAACCCGCGAACCGGAGCAACTGGTCGACAGCATCACCAGCGCCGGTTCGGTTTTCCTCGGCGACTGGTCACCGGAATCGGCGGGCGATTACGCATCCGGTACTAACCACGTTTTACCGACTTACGGTTACACCGCGACCTGTTCAAGCCTGGGTCTGGCCGATTTCCAGAAACGGATGACCGTTCAGCAGTTAACGCCGGAAGGTTTGCTGGGACTGGCCGAAACGATTGAAATTCTGGCGCAGGCGGAACAGCTGACCGCACACAAAAATGCCGTGACCCTGCGTGTAAAAGCCTTAAAGGAGCCGCGTTGATGAGCAATGAAAAGAATCTCAGCATTCAGGCGCTGGCCCGTAAAAACGTGCAGGAACTGACGCCTTATCAGTCAGCCCGCCGTCTGGGTGGCAACGGGGATGTGTGGCTTAATGCCAATGAATACGCCATCGCGCCGAATTTTGAACTGACGCAGCAGACGTTTAACCGTTATCCTGAATGTCAGCCCGCGTTGGTGATTAACCGCTACGCCGCTTACGCCGGTGTGGATCCTGAGCAGGTTCTGGTCAGCCGTGGCGCAGATGAAGGCATCGAACTGCTGATCCGCGCGTTCTGCGAACCGGGCCAGGACGCCATCCTTTATTGCCCGCCAACTTACGGCATGTACAGCGTGAGCGCGGAAACCATTGGCGTCGAAGGCCGTACGGTGCCGGCAAAAGCCGACTGGTCACTGGATCTTCCGGCCATCGAAGCCGCGCTGGACGGCGTGAAGCTGGTTTACGTGTGCAGCCCGAACAACCCGACCGGCAATATTATCGACCCGGATGAAATCCGTGCGGTGCTGGAAATGACGCGTGGTCGCGCGATTGTGGCGGTGGACGAGGCGTATATCGAATTTTGCCCGCAGGCGAGCGTTTCCGGCTGGTTGCAGGAATATCCGCACCTCACCATTTTGCGTACGCTGTCGAAAGCTTTTGCACTGGCCGGTTTGCGCTGCGGTTTCACGCTGGCGAACAGCGAAGTTATCGGCTTATTAATGAAAGTGATCGCGCCTTACCCGTTATCGACGCCGGTCGCGGATATCGCCGCACAGGCGCTGAGTCCGGCAGGTCTGGCGCTGATGCGTCAGCGCGTGGTCGAAGTGACTGAAAACCGCGTCTGGTTGCAGGAACAGCTGGAGAAATGTGCCTGCGTTGAAGCCGTTTTTGCCAGCGACACCAACTATGTGCTGGCACGTTTCACCGCATCCAGCGCAGCATTTAAAAACCTCTGGGATCAGGGCATTATCTTGCGTGACCAGAACAAGCAACCGGGGCTTTCCGGCTGCTTACGTATTACTATCGGCACCCGTGAAGAACTCCAGCGCGTCATTACCGCCCTGCAGTCGTTACCCGGTGCAGCTGCCGCCTCTATTAATGAAAAACAAAATAGCCCCCGCAAGGAGCACATGTGAGCCAGAGTCCACAATTTCAAAAAACGCTCTTTATTGACCGTGACGGCACCCTGATTTCTGAGCCGCCGGAAGATTTCCAGGTCGACCGTCTGGACAAACTGGCGCTGGAGCCCGGCGTTATTCCAGCCCTGCTGTCCCTGCAAAACGCGGGCTTTAAGCTGGTGATGATCACCAATCAGGACGGGCTGGGCACAGCCAGTTTCCCGCAGGAAACGTTCGATCCACCTCACAACCTGATGATGCAAATCCTCACATCACAGGGCGTGGTTTTCGATGAAGTGCTGATTTGCCCGCACCTGCCGGCTGATCACTGCGATTGCCGTAAACCTAAAACCAAACTGGTGCAGGCATATCTGGAAAGTGGCGTGCTCGATACCGCCAACAGTTATGTCATTGGCGACCGGGATACCGACATTCAGCTGGCTGCCAATATGGGCATCGCCGGGTTGCGTTATCAGCGCGATACGCTGAACTGGGCCACGATTACCGAGCAACTGACGAAACGTGACCGTCACGCCAAAGTGAACCGCGTGACCCGCGAAACCGCGATTGACGTAGATGTCTGGCTGGATCGCGAAGGCGACAGCAAGATCCGCACCGGCGTCGGCTTCTTCGACCACATGCTGGATCAGATTGCCACGCACGGCGGTTTCCGCATGAACATCGAAGTAAAAGGTGATTTGTATATCGACGATCACCACACCGTTGAAGACACGGCGCTGGCGCTGGGTGAAGCCATCAATAAAGCGCTGGGCGATAAACGCGGCATTGGTCGTTTCGGGTTTGTGTTGCCGATGGATGAATGTATGGCGCGCTGCGCACTGGATATCTCCGGCCGCCCGCACCTGGAATATAAGGCAGAGTTTAACTATCAGCGCGTCGGCGATCTGAGCACGGAAATGGTCGAGCACTTCTTCCGTTCGCTGTCGTATGCGATGGCCTGTACCCTGCACCTGCGCACCAAAGGTAAGAACGATCACCACCGCGTCGAAAGCCTGTTCAAGGCATTCGGGCGCACGCTGCGTCAGGCGATCCGTGTTGACGGTAATACGTTGCCGAGCTCGAAAGGAGTGCTGTGATGAATGTTGTTATCCTGGATACCGGCTGTGCCAACCTTTCTTCCGTCAAATATGCGGTGCAGCGTCTGGGTTTTGAACCGACGGTGAGCCGCGACCCGGAGATTGTTTTGCACGCCGATAAGCTTTTTTTGCCGGGCGTGGGAACCGCGCAGGCGGCGATGGAACAACTCGAACAGCGCGAACTGATTGCGCTGATCAAAGCCTGTACTCAGCCGGTGCTGGGGATTTGTCTCGGGATGCAACTGCTGGCGTCTTCCAGTGAAGAAAACGGCGGGATTGATACGCTGGGGATTATTGAAACACCAGTACGCCGTATGCAAGATCACGGTTTGCCGCTGCCACACATGGGCTGGAACCAGGTGACGGCGCACGCAGACAGCCGTTTATTCCGGGGCATCGATGAAAATGCATATTTCTATTTCGTCCACGGATTCGCTATGCCGGTGTGTGAGAACACGATCGCGCAGACGCTATACGGTGAGCCTTTCAGCGCTGCCGTGCAAAAAGACAACTTCTTCGGCGTGCAGTTTCACCCCGAACGCTCCGGATCTGCGGGCGCACAGTTGCTGAAAAACTTTCTGGAGATGTAAACAGGATGATTATCCCGGCTTTAGATTTGATCGAAGGCAGCGTGGTGCGTTTGCATCAGGGCGATTACGGTCAGCAGCGCGATTATGGCAACGACCCGCTTCCGCGTTTGCAGGATTATCAGCAGAAAGGTGCAGAAGTTTTGCATCTGGTTGACTTAACCGGTGCGAAAGATCCGGCGGCACGCCAGATCCCGTTGCTGACAAAATTGCTGGCAGGCGTGTCTGTTCCGGTTCAGGTCGGTGGCGGTATCCGTACCGAACACGACGTAGAAGCCTTGCTGAATGCCGGTGCGGCACGCGTTGTCGTGGGTTCGACGGCGGTGAAAGATCCGGAGAGGGTTCAGGGCTGGTTCAGACGTTTTGGCGCGGACGCACTGGTTCTGGCGCTCGACGTCCGTATCGCGGTCGATGGCACTAAAAATGTTGCCGTCAGCGGCTGGCAGGAAAATTCCAATTCCACGCTGGAAGAGATCGTGGAACAGTTTCTGCCGTTCGGCCTGAAACACGTTCTCTGCACGGATATATCCCGCGACGGCACGCTGGCAGGCTCGAACGTTGAGTTATACCGCGAAGTGACCGCGCGTTTTCCGCAGGTTGCTTTTCAGGCTTCCGGCGGTATCGGCTCTTTACAGGACATCGCCAATCTGCGTGACAGCGGCGTGAAAGGTGTGATTGTCGGGCGGGCTTTACTCGACGGTAAATTCAATGTGACGGAGGCAATCTCATGCTGGCAAAACGGATAATCCCCTGCCTCGACGTTAAAGACGGTCAGGTCGTAAAAGGCGTGCAGTTCCGCAATCACGAAATTATCGGCGACATCGTCCCGCTGGCTCAGCGTTACGCGCAGGAAGGCGCAGACGAGCTGGTGTTTTACGATATCACCGCCTCCAGCGATGGCCGCGTGGTAGATAAAAGCTGGGTATCGCGTGTGGCAGAAGTCATCGACATTCCGTTTTGTGTCGCAGGCGGGATTAAAAGTCTGGAAGACGCAGGACGGATTTTGCAGTTTGGTGCAGATAAAATCTCCATCAACTCCCCTGCGCTGGCCGACCCGACGTTGATCAGCCGCCTCGCCGACCGTTATGGTGTACAGTGCATCGTTGTGGGTATCGATACCTGGCACGACGCGGCAACCGGCACTTATCAGGTCCATCAGTTTACCGGCGACGAAGCACGCACCAAAGTGACCACCTGGCAGACGATTGACTGGGTGAAGGAAGTTCAGGAACGCGGCGCGGGCGAAATCGTGCTGAACATGATGAATCAGGACGGCGTGCGCAACGGTTATGACCTGGAACAGCTGAAGATGATCCGCGAAGTTTGTCATGTTCCGCTCATCGCTTCAGGCGGCGCGGGCACAATGCCGCACTTCCTCGACGCGTTCCAGGAAGCACGCGTTGACGGCGCACTGGCCGCATCGGTGTTCCACAAACAAATTATCAATATTGGCGAGCTGAAAAGCTATTTAGCTGAAAATGGCGTGGAGATCCGCTTGTGAGTAATCAGGAAGTAAAAACCGGTCTGCTGACCGGCGAACAAATCAGCCAGCTCGACTGGGAAAAAGTCGATAATCTGATGCCAGCAATCATCCAGCACGCGGTGTCGGGCGAAGTGCTGATGCTCGGTTATATGAATCAGGAAGCGCTGAGCGTTACACAATCCTCAGGCAAAGTGACATTCTATTCACGCACCAAAGAACGTTTGTGGACCAAAGGCGAGACCTCAGAAAATTATCTGAACGTCGTAAGCATTACGCCTGATTGCGACAACGATACATTGTTGGTGCTGGTCAATCCGGTTGGCCCGACATGCCATAAAGGCAACAACAGCTGCTTCCACCCTGCCGAAACCGACTGGGCATTTTTGTATCAGCTGGAAGAACTGCTGGCATCGCGCAAAACCGCCGATCCGGAAAGTTCGTACACCGCAAAACTGTACGCCAGCGGCACCAAACGCATCGCACAGAAAGTCGGTGAAGAAGGCGTGGAAACCGCACTGGCAGCAACCGTTAACGACCGTTTTGAGCTGAAAAACGAAGCGTCAGATTTGGTCTATCACCTACTGGTATTGTTGCAGGATCAGGATTTAAACCTGAGCGCAGTGATCGACAACCTGCGTCAGCGTCATAAGAAATAACGTCAACCTTAAGACGTAAAAAAGCCGCCTTTGCAGATGCATTGGCGGCTTTTTTATGACGTCAGCAACGGCGCGCTTTTCGGCACGCCGTTAAACGGATTAATCCAACCATTCGGTGTGGAATACGCCGTCTTTATCAGTGCGTTTGTAAGTATGAGCACCGAAGTAGTCACGCTGTGCCTGGATCAGGTTAGCTGGCAGCACCGCTGAACGGTAGCTGTCGTAGTAGTTGATCGCAGCAGAGAAGGTTGGTGTCGGGATACCGTTCTGAACGGCATAAGACACAACATCACGCAGCGCTTGCTGATATTCGTCAGCGATGTTTTTGAAGTACGGAGCCAGCAGCAGGTTAGCGATGGACGCGTTTTCAGCGTAAGCATCGGTAATTTTCTGCAGGAACTGAGCACGGATAATACAGCCCGCACGGAAGATCTTCGCGATTTCGCCGTAGTTCAGATCCCAGTTGTTCTCGTCAGAAGCCGCTTTAAGCTGTGAGAAGCCCTGCGCGTAAGAGACGAGTTTACCCAGGTACAGAGCACGACGAACTTTCTCGATGAACTCAGCTTTGTCACCAGCGAAAGGTTTAACAGCCGGGCCGGACAACACTTTAGAAGCCGCAACGCGCTGATCTTTCAGAGAAGACAGGTAACGTGCAAACACAGACTCTGTGATCAGCGTCAGAGGCTCGCCCAGATCCAGAGAACTCTGGCTGGTCCATTTACCGGTGCCTTTGTTCGCCGCTTCATCCAGGATCACGTCGACCAGGTATTTACCTTCTTCGTCTTTCTTGGTGAAGATGTCTTTAGTGATGTCGATCAGATAGCTGCTCAGCTCGCCTTTGTTCCATTCCGCGAAGGTGGTAGCCAGTTCTTCGTTGCTCAGGTTCAGGGACTGTTTCAACAGGGAATATGCTTCTGCGATCAGCTGCATGTCACCATATTCGATACCGTTATGAACCATCTTAACGTAGTGACCTGCGCCATCTGCACCAATATATGCTACGCAAGCGTCGCCATCTTCAGCACGTGCTGCGATTTTTTCCAGAATTGGCGCCACCAGTGCGTACGCTTCTTTCTGACCGCCAGGCATGATGGATGGGCCTTTCAGTGCGCCCTCTTCACCGCCGGAAACGCCTGTACCGATGAAGTTGAAGCCCTGCTCAGACAGTTCGCGGTTACGGCGAATGGTGTCTTTATAGTAAGTGTTGCCGCCATCGATCAGGATGTCGCCTTTATCCAGATGCGGAGTCAGGGATGCGATGGTTTTGTCAGTTGCTTCACCGGCTTTCACCATCAGCAAGATACGACGTGGTTTTTCCAGCGAGTCAACAAACTCTTCGACGGTGTAGTGCGGAACGAGATTTTTACCCGGGTTTTCAGCGATGACTTCATCAGTCTTGTCGCCAGAACGGTTAAAAATGGAAACGGAATAACCACGGCTTTCAATGTTAAGCGCGAGGTTACGGCCCATGACCGCCATACCGACAACGCCGATTTGTTGTTTGGACATTAGCAACTCCTGTCTGAATTAGTTGATCGCCCAGATTTTAGTCTAAACCCCTGTAAACAGTGAGTTTAACTGCACTGAGCTATACAAATGAACACAAGCATTGTACATGAGAATGGCAAAGGGTGAACCTATTGCAGCCATAACAATATTCTGAGCGCACAGACCAACAATCGCCTGACCCGCCCTTCTTAGATGTCGGTTTCACTTTACCGGTAACATGAGGAGAATGCAGGTAAAAAAGAGCTCTAAATTACACAAAAAAACCGGGTGTCAGATAACACCCGGTTTTTTTAGATTTCGTAGCGTAATTCAATCGTTTAAGCTTTGCAGTTGTAGTTAGACTGAAGCCATTCAGAGAAAGCTTTACCTTGCGTTTTATGACGGATGCCGTATTCGACGAACGCTTTCATATAACCCAGTTTGTCGCCACAGTCGTGAGAACGGCCGGTCATGGAGAAAGCTTCTACGGTTTGTTTTTTCATCAACATAGCGATAGCGTCTGTTAACTGAATTTCATTGCCTGCGCCGTATGGCGTCACAGCCAGCAGAGGCCAGATAGCTTCGGACAGCACGTAACGACCCACAACCGCGAGGTTGGATGGCGCATCTTTCAGCTCAGGTTTTTCGACGATAGCAGTCATTGGCGCGCTTTCGCCCGGTTCAACTTCCACACCATTACAGTTCACGATACCGTATTTTGAGACGTCTTTTTCAGGCACTTCTTCAACCATCACCTGGCTGTTTCCGGTTTCCTGGAAACGACGAAGCATTGCAGCAAGGTTGTCTTTACGCAGATCGCTGGTTGAATCATCCATCAGAACGTCTGGCAGGATAACCGCAAAAGGCGAGTTACCAATCAGAGGTTTAGCGCAAAGAACGGCATGTCCCAGGCCTTTAGACTGACCCTGACGCACGTTCATGATGGTCACGCCTTTCGGGCAGATTGACTGCACTTCTTCGAGCAGCTGACGCTTAACGCGCGTTTCCAGCATGCTTTCCAGTTCGAATGAGGTATCGAAGTGGTTTTCAATGGCATTTTTGGAAGAATGGGTGACGAGAATGATCTCTTTGATGCCCGCCGCCGCACATTCGTTAACGATGTACTGGATTAAAGGCTTGTCGACGATAGGCAGCATTTCTTTTGGAATGGCTTTCGTCGCTGGCAACATACGTGTGCCCAGACCGGCAACAGGGATAACAGCTTTTAACATTGTAGAAGATACTCCTTGAAACCTATTGGTGTGTAAATTCAGTCAGTTGGGAGCCAAACATGTCAGGGCGTTCACTGAACTGAAATTGTATAAACAAATTTATTTCCCAGCACGATATTTTCTTCCCTGAGTATAGTCCCTGTGATTTCGTTTAGGGAGACTATACTGCTGACTTTAGGACTCCAGCACCATTCTGTGTATGTCATTACGATACCAGCAAGCAGCACATAACGGTAAGCTTAAGACTTAAAATTAGGAATGTTGAACCTGTTCGCTGATTTTCTGCACACAATTTGCTGCTTTCCAAAACAGACGGTCAAACTTTTCTCACCACGGACTGTTCCTGTTTCTGTCCCTGCCCGATATGCGGTAGTACGCTGATTTAGATTTGAAATTTAGCCCTCTGACGCCCATTATTCAACGTGCGACAACCGTCGTGTCACTAAAGGTGAACAAGCAATATGGAATGGATCGCCGATCCGTCAATCTGGGCCGGGCTGGCTACCCTGGTTGTTTTAGAAATTGTCTTAGGAATAGACAACCTGATTTTCATCGCCATTTTGGCAGAGAAGCTTCCCCGCCGGCAGCGCGACAAAGCCCGTGTAACGGGTTTAATACTGGCATTAGTGATGCGCCTGCTGTTACTGGCATCGATTTCCTGGCTGGCGACCCTCACCCGCCCTCTTATCACGTTGCTCGGGCATCCTTTCAGCGCGCGCGACATGATTATGCTGACCGGGGGGGTGTTCCTGCTGTTTAAAGCCACAATGGAGCTCAATGAGCGACTTGAAGGCAAAGATGAGGAACAGAGTCATCAGCAAAGCGGGGCTAAATTCTGGCCCGTCGTGGCGCAGATTGTGGTTCTTGATGCGGTCTTTTCCCTCGACTCCGTCATTACCGCCGTAGGTATGGTGGATCATCTGGCCGTTATGATGGTGGCAGTTTGTATCGCCATCGGGCTGATGCTTCTGGCCAGTAAACCGCTGACCAAATTTGTGAACGCGCATCCCACCATTGTTATTTTATGTCTGAGTTTCCTGCTGATGATCGGCTTTAGTCTGGTCGCGGAAGGGTTTGGTTACGCGATCCCGAAAGGCTATTTGTACGCGGCTATCGGTTTCTCGGTGATCATCGAAGCGCTCAATCAGCTGGCTCAATTTAACCGTAAACGCTTCCTGTCCTCGCGCCGCTCTTTACGTGAACGCACAGCAGAGACGGTGCTGCGCGTTTTACGTGGCAAGCATGAAGAAGCTGAACTCGATGCCCACTCGTCCAGCATGATAGCGGACAGTACCGAAGAGGATGCCATTTTCAATCAGCAGGAACGCAACATGATTGAACGCGTTCTGGGGCTGGGGCAGCGCACGGTCAGCAGCGTGATGACCTCACGTCATGACGTCGATAATCTCGAACTGAATGACCCGATTGACGTTCTGAGAAATCAAATTGCCGAGAATCAGCACACGCGCATTCTGGTGACGGAAGACAGCTCTACCGACGAACCGCTGGGCGTTGTTCATGTGGTTGACTTGCTCAAACAGCAGCTGCTGCAAAATGAATTAGACCTCAAGGCGCTGATCCGCCAGCCACTCATCTTCCCGGAGCAGCTTTCGTTACTGATGGCGCTTGAACAGTTCCGCCAGGCCAAAACGCACTTTGCTTTTGTCGTGGATGAATTTGGTTCTGTTGAAGGGATCGTAACGCTGACCGACGTGATGGAAACCATTGCCGGGAATCTGCCAGAATCTGATGAACTCCCGGATGCACGCCACGATATTCAGCAACAGGAGGACGGAAGTTGGATCGCGAATGGCTATATGCCGCTCGAAGATCTGGTGATGTACATTCCCCTGCCGCTTGATGATAAACGCGAATACCACACGCTGGCTGGCTTGCTGATGGAATATACCCAGAGCATTCCGCAGGTCGGCGCGCAGATAAAGATTAACGATTATCTTTACGAGCCGCTGGAAGTGAGCAGTCACCGGATTTTGAAAGTGAAGATCACACCGCTCAATCCGCCGGTGTCCGACGATTACGAGGTCTGAGTTTCTGCAAATGGATGTGACCAAATGATAACGGGGTGCCATTGAGCACCCCGTTTCTTTTACAACCGCAAAGAAGATATTACTTCTTCAGCAATTTCTGTACTTCATCATCCGCTTTGCTGTCTTTACGTTTATCAATCCAGTTCTGGATAGCGTTGCGGGCGCTCTGCTCAAGTGACTGGCGCAGTATCTGGTCAACCTGCAACTGATAATGCATCTGCGACCACGGCCCGTACACGCGCAGCGGGATATCGGTGGTTTTCAGCGTATTGATCAGATTGCTGTCGCCCTTCCAGCCGCCGGTTACGCGGATCAACAGATTCATATCCACCTGCTGCGCAGCCATATTAATCGTGCCGTCACCTTTGCCGGACACCATAGGCGACACCCCTTCCATATTACTCAGCGTCAGCGTGCCATCGGCAAGATTAGCTTGCGCGTTCAGTGTATCAATCTGGCTGTAGTGTTCGTAACGGTCGAGTCCCTGCACTTTATCGCTGTTTCTCGCAATGGCCTGCTGGATAAGCTGCTGAATATTCATGCCGTTCAGGCGGGCATTGTCCATGGATATTTGCCCATCACCCTGCCAGTGTCGCGCGAAATCAGACGCCGACAGGCCCTCACCGCTCACATCCCCTTTAAGGGAGAAGTTGCCCGTAATCGCCTGAGGTAACGCATACGCCGCCAGCAAATCGCCCAGCTCAATTTTGCTGACGTCTGGCACCATGTGAACCTGGATTTTCTTACCTGTCACATCCATTTTACCGGGCAGCGAGAAATTGCCGGTGCCCATGTTGCCGCTGAACGTCGACAGCGAAACCTGTCCTTGCCGATTGTCAGCATCGAGCGCCAGGATCTGGATTTTCATTCCACGGTAAGTCAGATCAGCCACTTTCAGCGCCAGATGCGCATTGAATGTCTGAAGTTCACTCAACCCGTTGGGTTGTTCATCTATGTCGCGCGCAATAACCGGCGCCGACGTGATGGCCTGAGACGTCGTGGCTGTCTGTTCCGCCGTTTTCGGCTGCCAGCCGGTCAGCGCGTCCAGGTCGAGTTTTTCCGCGTTCAGGTTCAGCTGATAATCAGGTTCATCACCCAGCGTGGCCGACGCCGTACCGGAGATCTGATTATCATTGGCGCTCAGTGCCATCTGGCTGAGCGTAACGGTATTATTATCCCGCTGATAACTCGCCTGCATTGAACCGTTGCCCTGAACGCCTTTAACCGGAATATCCGCGCCGCTCAGCTGATAGGTAAATTTGCTGATATTGGCCGCAAAGGCCTGGGGATAATGCTGCATATCCAGCTCGGCATTCATCGTGAAAGCCAAATCACGTTGATTACGGTTGATGCGGCTGGAAAGCTGAACCGATGCCTGACGGTTGTCGTCTTTATCGATTTCGAGATTGATGTCACGCACATTGATTTGTTCATCGTCGCCGCGCTGCCAGATAAGCAAACTGTCGGCGATGCTGATTTTATCAATGTCGAATTTCCAGCCCGCATCCAGATCAGACGCACCCGGTGCCACAGGAACCGGAGAAGAAGGCGCAACCGGCGCATCAGGCTGATTCTCTTCGGTATCCGGCGTTAATCGGATAACCGCATTTTTGAACAGAACCTGCTTAACGGCGAGCTGATGAGAAATGAGAGGCCAGAGTTTGACGTCCAGTCGCATATTTTCGGCGCTGACCACCGGCTCTTTCGCACCCGGCGCGGTGAGCGAGGTCTGACCGGCAATGATGCTCAGCTGTGGCCAGACGTGCCAGCGCAGTGAGCCATTAATGGCTAACTTGTAACCGCTTTTCACCTCAACCCTTTCCACCATGTACTGGCGGAAATCGTTCGGGTTGATCAGAAATACCAGCGAAGTCATGCCGGCAATGATAACCACCAGTAGAATCACCAGTGTTGTCAGTAGTCTTCTCATGCCTTCCTCACGTTTTCATCCGCTCACGCAGATTAAAAACAGAATCAGTCTTTATCAATACGACTGGCAATTGCACTTTGCTGGTCGCGGTATTTCGCATCCTGACGGCTGTTATATGGGCGTGCAGCAGAACCGGACAACGGTTCAAAGCTTAACGCACCAATCAGCATGCCAGGGCGAAGCGCCAGTGGCAGTTTACCGGAATTGTAGAACTCTAGGACGATGCGACCTTTCCAGCCCGGATCGATGCGATGTGCGGTGACGTGAACCATCAGGCCGAGACGCGCCAGTGAAGAACGCCCGTCGAGCCAGCCGACCAGATCATCCGGAATCGTGACGGATTCAAAGGTTACCGCCAGCGCCAGTTCACCGGGATGCAGGAAGAAAGCTTCGCCTTCCGGCAAAACGATTTCGTCGCTCATCACTTTGTCCAGCGCGGCACTCACTTCGTCTTTCGGCCCGCTCAGATCGATATAACCGGCGTTATGGCCGAGGAAAACGCGAAAACCGTTGCCCAGACGCACATCAACCGTAGCCCCGTTAATCCGCTCAACCGGCGGACGGGGTGAAATACCCAATTTGCCGCTGTCCAGCCAGGCTTCTATATCTCGATCGCAAAGTCTCATCGTATCTCCGGTGTGGTTTTCTACGGATTGTTCCGCGATTAGTTGAAGAACTGGCTGATTTTCGCTTTAAGAATATCAATCGCAATCCGGTTTTTACCGCCACGCGGCACAATGATGTCTGCGTATTGTTTTGAAGGTTCGATAAATTGCAGGAACATTGGGCGGACAGTTTTCTGGTATTGCGCCATCACGGAATCCATAGAACGGCCACGCTCGTTGACATCGCGCTTCATGCGGCGCATCAGGCAGATGTCCAGCGGCGTATCCACGAAGATAGAGAAATTCATTTCCTGACGCAGACGCACGTCGGTCAGTAACAGGATCCCTTCCAGAATAATGACTTTCTTCGGCTTGAGCGTCACGGTCTCAGCCAGACGGGTATGTTCGATAAAGCTGTAACTTGGTAATTCGATAGCCTGACCTGACTTCATTGCCTGCAAATGCTGGAACAGTAAATTGTGGTCCATGGCACTGGGATGGTCGTAGTTGGTTTTGACCCGTTCTTCCATGGTCATATGGCTTTGGTCTTTATAGTAGCAATCTTCAGGGATCACCCCGATGTGCTCATCACCTACCTGATCACGAAGTTCACGGTAAATGGTACTGGCGATGAGGCTTTTTCCCGAAGCAGATGCGCCAGCGATACCCACGATGACACACTGATGGAATTTGTCAGACATAAAATTAAAGACCTGATTTGGAAGTTGGAAGGCAAGCACAGCGTGTGCTTTGAACGCGCCAATTATAAGTACAACACACTACCCGATGCCAGCGTTAAGGCGGTGTAATCGCTGACATCGGGCAATAATTCGCAGAGTTGGGAGATTAAACCGCCCGGAAAGCGATTTCTGTCGGAATTGCGTCGCCTTTCCAGTACAGCTGAGACGCCACTTTTGACGCCAGTTCGCGATAAATCGTCGTGAACTCACTTTCCGGATTAGAGACAACGGTCGGTTCGCCGCGATCCAAATCTTCACGCAGCGAAATATGCAGCGGTAACTGAGCCAGTAATTCGCATCTGTATTTCTCAGCCAGACGCTGTGCGCCGCCGGTGCCGAAAATCGGTTCATGATGTCCGCAGTTACTGCACACATGCATGCTCATATTTTCGATAATGCCTAACACCGGCACGTGCACCTTTTCAAACATCACGATGCCTTTCATGGCGTCGAGCAGCGCGATGTCCTGCGGCGTCGTCACCACGAGCGCGCCCGTCACCGGAATATTTTGCGACAGCGTCAGCTGGATATCGCCGGTGCCCGGTGGCAGGTCAATCACCAGATAATCCAGATCCGGCCACAGCGTATCCTGCAACATCTGCATCAGCGCTTTGCTGGCCATCGGGCCGCGCCACACCATGGCATTTTCGTCAGTGACCAGATAACCAATCGAGTTAGTGGCCAGCCCGTGCGCCATAATCGGCGACATATGGACGCCATCCGGCGACGTCGGGCGCTCTTCTTCCGTGCCCAGCATGTTCGGCACTGACGGGCCATAAATATCCGCGTCCAGAATGCCGACTTTTCCGCCTTCAGCCGCCAGCGCCAGCGCCAGATTCACCGCCGTGGTGGATTTCCCCACGCCGCCTTTGCCTGAGCTGACCGCCAGAATATTGCGCACGCCTTTAATGCCGGGCTGATCGTTGGCGCGTTTCATCGTGGCGATGTCGTGACGCAGTTTCCACTCGATGGCCGAAGCGCCGGTTACCCGCAGCAGTTCGCCGCTGGTTTCTTCTTTTAAAATATCGAAACCGCTGTTCCACGCGAACGGCAGCGTCAGATCGATATGCAGAACCTCGTCCATCAGCACGCAATGATGCACCGCTTTTATCGCAGCTAAATCTTTTTGAAGTGTTGAATGACGGAAGGTGGCCAGTACGCCGGTCACTAGTGCGCGCAGCCCTGCGGGTGTGGACTGCTGTGGGGATTGAGATGTCATCCCGGCTCCTTGAAACTGGTTATCAGACTGTTTATCTGCTTAATAGCATAACAGAACACCCGTAAGGAGATCCCCCCGTTTGTTTACGCGGGGCGGCGCTTTCGGTTAACATCAATACCCCTGATTTCAACTACAGAAAGCAAGCTCTTACTATGGCTCACGTCGCGAAAAAAATTTTGGTAACCTGTGCACTTCCGTACGCCAACGGATCCATCCACCTTGGTCACATGCTCGAGCACATCCAGGCTGACGTCTGGGTTCGTTTCCAGCGAATGCGTGGCAATGAAGTGCACTTCATCTGTGCGGACGATGCGCACGGCACACCGATCATGCTGAAAGCACAGCAGCTCGGTATCAAGCCGGAAGAGATGATTGCCGAAATGAGCCAGGAGCATCAGAAAGATTTCGCCGGCTTCGGCATCAGCTACGACAACTATCACTCCACGCACAGCGACGAAAACCGCGAGCTGTCTGAGCTGATTTATGGCCGTCTGAAAGAAAACGGTTTCATCAAGAACCGCACTATTTCTCAGCTCTACGATCCGGAGAAAGGCATGTTCCTGCCTGACCGTTTCGTCAAAGGCACCTGCCCGAAATGTAAATCGCCAGACCAGTACGGCGATAACTGCGAAGTGTGTGGCGCGACTTACAGCCCGACCGAACTGATCGAACCGCAATCTGTGGTTTCCGGCGCGACGCCGGTGCTGCGTGATTCCGAGCACTACTTCTTCGACCTGCCGGAATTCAGCGCGATGTTACAGGCGTGGACCCGTTCTGGTGCGTTGCAGGAGCAGGTCGCGAACAAAATGCAGGAATGGTTTGAATCCGGTCTTCAACAGTGGGATATCTCACGCGATGCGCCTTATTTCGGTTTCGAAATTCCGGATGCGCCGGGTAAATACTTCTACGTCTGGCTGGACGCGCCAATCGGCTACATGGGTTCTTTCAAAAACCTGTGTGACCGCCGCAGCGATCTGAACTTCGACGAGTTTTGGAAAAAAGATTCCACCACCGAGCTGTATCACTTCATCGGTAAAGACATCGTCTATTTCCACAGCCTGTTCTGGCCGGCAATGCTGGAAGGCAGCAACTTCCGCAAACCCACCAACCTGTTTGTTCACGGTTATGTCACGGTGAACGGCGCGAAGATGTCCAAATCACGCGGCACCTTTATCAAGGCCAGCACCTATCTGAACCATCTGGATGCGGACTGCCTGCGTTATTACTACACCGCGAAACTGTCTTCCCGTATCGACGATATCGACCTGAATCTGGAAGATTTCGTGCAGCGCGTGAACGCAGATATCGTGAACAAAGTGGTTAACCTGGCTTCACGTAACGCCGGTTTCATCGCCAAGCGTTTTGACGGCAATCTGGCGGATAAACTGGCCGACGAGGCGCTGTACAAAACCTTCACTGATGCCGCTGAAAGCATTGCCCAGGCGTACGAAAGCCGCGAATCCGGCCGTGCAATACGTGAAATCATGGCGCTGGCTGACCTGGCGAACCGCTATGTTGACGAACAGGCACCGTGGGTTGTGGCAAAACAGGAAGGCCGCGACGCTGACCTGCAGGCGATTTGCTCAATGGGCATCAACCTGTTCCGCGTTCTGATGACGTACCTGAAACCGGTTCTGCCTTCACTGTCTGAACGTACCGAAGCGTTCCTGAACACCACACTTGAGTGGGATGCGATTGCACAACCGCTGCTGTCTCATCAGGTGAATCCGTTCAAGGCGCTGTTTAACCGTATCGAACTGGATAAAGTGACGGCGATGGTTGACGCATCGAAAGAAGACATTGCGGCGGCGAAAGCCCCGGCAACCGGTCCGCTGGCGGATGATCCGATTCAGGAAACCATCACGTTTGATGATTTCGCCAAAGTCGACATGCGTATCGCGCTGATCAAAAGCGCTGATTTCGTGGAAGGTTCCGACAAACTGCTGCGTCTGCAACTGGATCTGGGCGGCGAAACCCGTCAGATTTTCTCCGGTATCCGCTCCGCGTATCCGGATCCGAAAGCGCTGGAAGGCCGTCTCACCATCATGGTAGCGAACCTTGCACCGCGTAAAATGCGCTTTGGCATTTCCGAAGGCATGGTAATGGCCGCAGGCCCTGGCGGGAAAGACATCTTCCTGCTCAGCCCGGATTCCGGTGCACAACCTGGCATGCAGGTGAAATAAGCCCTTCGCAACAACGATCAAAGCCCGATGAAATCATCGGGCTTTTTTTTGTTTTTCAGATCCGCTCTCGCTTAAAATGCCCTTTCACACGAGTTACAGGGCAGCGTAAAACGCACAGGACGCCCAAAATGTGAGGGGGAATTATTTCGGCCAGTTCGGCCAGACGCCTCGCGGATAATCTCTGTCAATATCCTCTCTCGCCAGCCCGATATCTTTCAGTTGATCCGCACTTAACGCATGCAGAAGTTTGCGGCTGACGCGGCGCTCATTCCAGCTGTGTAGGATACTCAATGCCTGTTTTAGCCATCCGCCCTGCTTAACCGGCATCTGTACCGGTTCAACAATATCGGCACAACTAACTGACTCACACGCGGCAAACTGCCGTTCTTCAATGGTATTTTTCATTATCTGCTCCTGTTAACGACCTGTGATCAGGATCTAACATTCAGCAAAAACATTACAGATTCAGTTTTTTTGTATTTCAACCATACAGATCTGGATCCAATGACAGATTCAGCGTTAGATTAGACGCATCTGTACTGCTCTTTTTGCGCAGGCGTTGAGGAAATGAAAATGAACCGTTACGAAAATCTGGCGAATGTCCTGAGCGACCGCATTGAACAGGGGCTGTATCCGGCGGGGATCCGCCTGCCCTCGGTGCGCGTCTTAAGCAGTGAGCACGGCGTCAGCGTCAGCACCGTTCAGCAGGCGTACCGCGTACTGGAAGAAAAACAACTGGTGGAAGCGCGGCCAAAATCCGGTTACTTCGTCAAAGAAGCCCGCTTGCAGGCAGCGCTGCCGAGCGGGTGCCGCCCGACGCAGCGTCCGGTGGAAATTTCCCAGTGGGATCAGGTTCTGGAGCTGATCACCTCGCCGCACCTTCCCGGTTTTGTTCAGCTGGGGCGCGGCTCACCGGACGTCACCGCCGCCACGCTCAAACCGCTCAGCCGCCTGATGGGGCGCGCCGGGCAGCATCAGAACCTCAACGCCTTTCATTACGACAGCATTTACGGCTCCGAAGATCTGCGCGAACAGATTGCGCGCCTGATGATCGACAGCGGCAGCCATATGGATGCCAGCAACATATTGATCACCACCGGCTGCCACGAAGCGTTGTCTATCGCCATCCGTTCCGTCTGCGAACACGGCGACATTGTGGCGGTGGATTCGCCGAGTTTTCACGGCGCGATGCAAACCCTGAAGGGCTTTGGCATGAAAGCGCTGGAAATTCCGACCGATCCGGTCACCGGTATCAGCCTGGAAGCGCTGGAAATGGCGCTGGAACAGTGGCCCATCAAAGCCATCCAGCTCACGCCCAACTGCAATAATCCGCTCGGCTACAACATGCCGGATGACCGCAAGAAATCGCTGCTGAGGCTGGCCCAGCGTTACGATATTGCCATTATTGAAGACGATGTTTACGGCGAACTGGCCTATCAGTATCCGCGTCCGGCGACCATTACCTCATTCGACGACGACGGGCGCGTGTTACTTTGCAGCTCGTTTTCCAAAACGCTGGCACCCGGTTTGCGCGTCGGCTGGATTGCGCCGGGCCGTTATCACGACCGCGCGCTGCACATGAAATACATCACCACCGGCGCTTCGGCCACGCTGCCACAAATTGCCATCGCGGACTTCATCAAACAGGGACACTACCTTCAGCACATGCGCAGAATGCGTAATCAGTACCAGCGCAATTTGTGCACCATGACCGACTGGGTGATGAAATATTTCCCGTGCGGCACGCGGGTCAGCCGTCCTCAGGGCGGATTTCTGCTGTGGATTGAACTGGACGAACGCGTAGATACGCAGCGCCTGAACCGGCTGCTGGAAGAACATTTTGTGCAAATTGCGATCGGGTCGATATTTTCAGCCTCAGGGAAATACCGCAACTGCCTGCGCATTAACTATGCTCAGCCTCTGGCGGCCAAAACTGAACGCGCCGTCCAGCAGGTCGGGCAGATGGTTTCATTCATGCTGGAAAGCTGCTAAACACGTCCCGGAGAACTCTTCACTGTGCAGATAGAACCGTTACCGCCGCTCAACACCCTGGTGGCCTTCGAATGTGTGGCGCGTTATTGCAGTTTTTCCAGGGCAGCGGAGGAGCTGAACCTCACGCAAAGCGCCATCAGCCGCCAGATTATTCAGCTTGAAGAAATGCTCGGCTGCAAACTTTTCCAGCGGGCTCAGCGAAAAACCACGCTCACGCCACGCGGCGAAACTTACGCGCACCAGGTGCGCAAACTGCTGGGCGATATCTCACTGTCGACGGCGGAAGTCATGGGCTGGAACGGTTTGCCGCAGGTGACGCTGGCCTGTACCAGCGCCATGAGCGGCCTGTGGCTGTCATCTCGCCTGTCGTCGTTGCGCCAGCTGATGCCGGATCTGCAAATCCAGATGAAAATTTCCGACAGTTTTTCTGAGCTGAAGTCATCAGAATTTGATCTGGCTATTTTCTATCTTCGTGAGCCACCCACCGGCTATCACGTTCAGGCGCTGTTTGATGAAATCTGTTACCCGATGTGCTCGCCGGAATTTTTCAGCCGCCTGCGGCCCGGTGCCAGCGCGGCGGATTTGCTCGAACAAACCCTGTTAATTCAGGACGATCCACAGCGGGAATGGACCGGCTGGCGCGACTGGTTTGCCTCGCAGGAAGTCACGTTCGTCACGCCGCGCCGGACATGGCGTGCCAACAACTACCCGTTTCTGGTGCAGTCGGCGGTGCTGGGCGATGGCATTCTTCTGGGCTGGGAAGGTCTGGTGCAGGATTACATCAACAGCGGACAACTGGTCGCCGCGCACCCCGGAAAACTGGCGGCTGCCGGAAAATGTTACATGCTGACGCCGCAGGACAAATACCTGAAACCCATCGTACACAAAGTCATTAACTGGCTGAAACAGCCGTAGTCTTGCCCCTTCCCCTCTCACGAGGGGAAGGACGGGATGGGGTGTTGGTTTTAGCGGCTCAGTGGCTTGCTAAACCCCCTCCCAACCACCCCCTTCGCAGGGGAGGGTATTAAAAATAATAATAATCTGACGTCATAATAAAATATTATGAATTGACATCTGCCGGTGGAATTTTATTTCTCTCCAGAATCCTGCGCTTTCTCGCTGAATTCATACCGATTAATGTAAACAGCAACCAGCATGACTGAGAAATACAGGATGCAAGGTTAAAATCATGGCTTAAGGAATACAGACCAAATACACCGCCGATTATATTAAGATAGGCGTAACTGTTAGCATCAACCGCTAGCCTGCGCATCTGAACCAGCGCATAAGCCAGAAGGTAGCAAAACACACCAATTAAGCCGATCACCGTATGCAGTTCCACCGGTCACTTCCCTTTCCAGATATTGATAGCTCAGAAAAATAAAGCTTTTCAGGGTGTTCTGCCGCGCATTTTTCGCATACCCTCATGATAAATTCTCATGCAAGTTCCGCAGGGGGTTTTGATATAAATCATCAGGGCAATCCATTTCGCCTCTTTGAAACACCAGAGTATTTCGCCTGCACCTATAAAATTCCAGCACGTACTATGGAGAAAATAAATGAAAGATAATAATTCCCCTTTGACGAAATTAATGCAGGATGCACAACTTAGCCGTCGCGGCTTTATTACCAGCGCTTCCGCTGTGGGTATTACCAGTGCCATGGGCTTCTCCCCTTTCTCTGTTTCCGCCGCTGAGCCAAAAAAAGGCGGCATATTAAAACTGGGTATGTCAGGCGGAAATACCAGTGATACGCTCGACCCGACGTTATTCAGCGACTGGGTGCCGCTCAACCAGGCGTATATGCTGATGAACGGCCTGATTGAAATTGATGAAAATAACAAAGCCACGCCGGAACTGTTCTCTGCGTGGGAAGCCAAACCGGGCGCGGCCGAATGGGTGTTTACCGTCCGTGATGGCGTCACCTTCCACAACGGCAAAAAGCTGGACGCCGACGACATCCTCTATTCCATCAACCTGCACCGCGGCGACAAATCCAAAAGCGCCATCAAAACGCAGCTGGCACCGATTACCGGCCTGACCAAACAGGGCGACAACCAGATCCTGATTACGCTCGACGGCGGCAACGCCGACCTGCCGTACCTGCTGGCGGATTACCATCTGGTGGTCGTGCCCGCAGGCTTCACCGACTGGTCGCACCCGATTGGCACCGGCGGTTTTATCTTCGATCAGTACGAACCGGGCGTGCGCTCGCTGTTCAAACGTAACCCGAATTACTGGAAGCCGGATCGCGCCTTTGTTGACGCCGTAGAAGTGCTGGTGATCAACGATCCGACCGCACGCACCAACGCCCTGATTTCCGGTCAGGTTCACGCCATTAACCGCGTCGATTTCAAAACCGTCGATTTCCTCAAACGCAGCCCGTCACTGAACATCATCCGTTCTTCCGGCGGCCAGCACTTTACGTTCCTGATGGATTGCAGCGTCGCGCCGTACAACAGCAACGACGTGCGTATGGCAATTAAACACGGCATCGACCGCCAGAAAATTCTTGATACCGTGCTGCGCGGTTACGGCTCGCTGGGCAACGATCATCCGATCCCGAAAACCGACCGCTTCTTCAACCACAGTCTTGAGCAGCGCGTTTACGATCCGGACAAATCAAAGTTCTACCTGAAAAAAGCCGGATTAACGGATCTGAAAGTCGAGCTGTCTTCGTCTGACGCCGCCTTCGCCGGTGCACTCGACGCCGCCGCATTGTTCCAGGGCCAGGCGCAGAAAGGCGGCATTCAGGTCAACATCAAGCGTCAGCCTGCCGACAGCTATTGGGACGACGTGTGGATGAAAGCGCCGTTCAGCATGGGTTACTGGGGCGGACGCCCGACGGCTGACCAGATGTTTTCTACCGCGTATCAGTCCACCGCCAAATGGAACGACACGCACTGGAAAGATGAAAAGTTCGACGCCCTGCTGCTTCAGGCGCGTTCGCTGCTCGATGAAAGCAAACGCGCGGAAATTTACGGGGAGCTGCAAAGCATCGTGCGCGATAACGGGGGCGCGATGATCCCGTTGTTTGGCGATTATCTCGATGCGGCCAGCAAAAAAGTCGGCGGGATCAAACCGCATCCGATGTTCAACTTCATGGGTGGTCGTCTGGCCGAGCGCGTCTGGCTGGAGGCATGATGAAAAAACGGATTATACAGCGGGTCCTGTTGGGCATTATCACGCTGTGGCTGGTCTCTGTGCTGATTTTTATCGGCACAGAAATGCTGCCGGGTGACGTCGCGACCGCGATTTTAGGGCAAAGCGCAACGCCGGAAACCGTGGCGGCGCTGCGGCTGCAACTGGGGCTGGATGAACCGTCGGTGCTGCGTTATCTGCACTGGCTGGCGGGTATTTTGCACGGGGATCTCGGGCATTCGCTGGCCAATGGCCGCGCAATCAGCGACGAGTTGTTGCCGCGTCTGGCGAATACGCTGTTTCTGGCCGGATACGCCGCCGTGATCGCCATTCCGCTGGCGGTCGGTTTAGGGATTGCGTCCGCCATCTGGCGCGGTTCGGTGTTTGACCGGCTGGCGAATACCCTCACGCTCATCAGCATTTCCGTGCCGGAGTTTTTCGTCGGCTACATTCTGGTGATCGCCTTTGCTATCCGTCTGACGTGGTTCCCGAGTCTGGCGATGGTCGACAGTTCGTCCTCGTTCCTCGACCGGCTTTACGTCTGCACCCTGCCGATGCTCACGCTGACGCTGGTGGTGCTGGCGCATATGTTGCGCATGACGCGCGCGTCGGTGACGGCAGTAATGTCCAGCCCGTACATCGAAAGCGCGGTGCTCAAAGGCATTCCGCGCTGGCGTATTGTGGTCTCGCACGCGCTGCCCAACGCCCTCGCGCCGATCATCAACGTCGTGGCATTCAATCTGGCGTATCTGGTGGTCGGCGTCATTCTGGTGGAAGTGGTGTTCGTCTATCCGGGCATCGGCCAGTACATGGTAGATGCCGTCACCAAGCGCGACCTGCCGGTGGTTCAGGCCTGCGGTCTGCTGTTTGGCGGCACCTACATTTTTCTTAATACCACCGCCGATTTACTGGCGATCTGGTGTAATCCACGCCTGCGCCATGCGCGCTAAAAGAGGGACAGCATGAACCGGTATTTCATTAACATCCCGCTGTCGGCCTGGATTGGCATTGTGATTATTGCGGTGAATCTCTTCGCCGCCATTTTCGCGCCGTGGCTTGCGCCGCACAGCGAAACCGAACAGGTCGGCGATATCTGGCTGCTGCCGTCTGCCGCCACGCCGTTTGGCACCGACAGCCTCGGGCGCGACATGCTTTCGCGCATTTTATTTGGCGCGCGCACGACGATTGCCATCGCCCTGACCATCACTTTCTGCTCGTTTATCATCGGCATCGTCACCGGTTTCACCGCCGCGATTTACGGCAGATGGGTAGATACCGTGCTGTCGCGCATCGTCGATACCGTGATGTCGATTCCGGTACTGATTTTCGCGCTGATCGTATTGTCCGTGATGGGCACGTCGATTCCGGTTCTGGTGCTGACCATCGCCCTGCTCGACGCCACCCGCGTGTTCCGTCTGGCGCGGCTGGTGGCGCAGGCGATTGTCTGTCAGGAATATGTCGAAGCAGCGCGGTTGCGCGGTGAAGGCCTGCGCTGGGTGCTGTTCAGGGAAATTCTGCCGAACGCCCTGCCGCCGTTGCTCGCCGAATTCGGTATGCGTTTTTGCTTCACGTTCCTGTTTATCGCGGGCCTGAGTTTCTTAGGTTTAGGCATTCAGCCGCCGTACGCGGACTGGGGAAGCATGGTGCGTGACAATGCACAGGCGATTAACTTCGGCCAGTTTGCGCCCCTGTATCCGGCGGCGGCGATTGCACTGCTGACCATTGGCGTCAATCTGGTGGTTGACTGGCTGCTGGCACGTAACAGCCTGCCGCATGGAGATGAAGCATGACCCGGACAATTTTAGAAATGCGCGGCCTGCGCATCGAAACCCTCGACGGTTCTCCGCTGGTTCAGGACATTTCCCTGAAGCTTGCGGCGGGCGAAGTGCTCGGGCTGATTGGCGAATCCGGCGCGGGGAAATCCACCATCGGGCTGGCGGCGCTGGGCTATGCGCGTCAGGGCTGCCGGATTGCAGGCGGCGAAGTGATCCTCGACGGCACCGACATCGTTTCACAGCCTTCGCGCGTTAAACGCGAATGGCGCGGCAAGCGCGTGGCCTATGTCGCGCAAAGCGCCGCGGCCTCGTTTAACCCGGCGCTGACCATCGAAAAGCAGGTTTGTGAAGGCCCGATCCGCCACGGTCTGATGAACAAAGAAGAGAGCCGCCAGTGGGCGATTTCGCTGTTCCGCTCACTGGATCTGCCGGACCCGGAAAACATCGGCAAGCGTTACCCGCATCAGCTTTCCGGCGGACAGCTTCAGCGCGCAATGGCCGCGATGGCGATGTCCTGTAAACCGGATTTGCTGATCATGGACGAACCGACCACGGCACTGGACGTCACCACGCAAATTGAAGTGCTGGTGATGCTGCGCAAACTGGTGCGTGAGTTCAACACCGCCGCGCTGTACATCACGCACGATCTGGCCGTTGTCGCGCAGCTCGCCGACCGCATTATGGTGCTGCGTCACGGCAAGGAAGTGGAAACCGGCAGCACGCAAACCATTCTGGAAAATCCGCAGCAGGATTACACCCGCAGGCTGGTCGCGGAGCGTGAACACGCGCTGACGCCGCTGACGGGCGGCCATGAATCTTCCGGTCAGCCGCTGCTGACCATGAAGAAACTCAGCACCGGTTATAACGGCAAGCGCGTGGTGCATGATGTCAGCCTGCAACTGCCCCGCGGCAAAACGCTGGCGATTATCGGCGAATCCGGCAGCGGGAAAAGTACGCTGGCGCGGGCGCTGGTGGGCCTGTTACCGGACACCGAAGGCTCGGTGAATTTCGACGGCATGGCGCTTTCGCACAACTACCAGCAGCGCAACAAAGAAACCCTGCGCCGGATGCAGATGATTTATCAGCTTCCCGACGTGGCGCTCAATCCGCGCCAGACGCTGCTGGATATCATTGGCCGCCCGCTGAGTTTCTATTTCGGGATGAACAAAAAGCAGGTTCGCGAGCGCGTGGAAGAGTTGCTGCGCCTGACCGAGCTGCCGGTGAAACTGGTCGACCGCCGTCCCGGCGAACTCTCCGGCGGGCAGAAACAGCGCGTCTGTATCGCCCGCGCGCTGGCCGCACAGCCGGAACTGATTATCTGTGACGAAGCCACCTCCGCGCTCGATCCGCTGGTGGCGGAAGAAGTCCTGAATTTACTGCGCCGTTTACAGGAACAGCTCGGGCTGTCATACCTGTTCATCACCCACGACCTGGGCACCGTGAAACGCATCGCCCATCAGGTCGCAGTGATGTATCAGGGCCAGGTTGTCGCCAGCGGCGATACCGATGTGGTATTCAGCGCGCCAATGCACAGCTACACCGAAAAACTGCTGACGTCCGTACCGGAAATGCGCACCAGCTGGCTGGACGACGTTCTCGCCCTGCGCGGCACCGCGCTTCCTGCGGCAGCCCTTTCTTCGACAGGAGTCTTATGAGCACCAAACGCATCGTGACCGAATTCCCTCACGCCGTCACCGTGACCGAACATTTGTGGATCCCGCTGAGCGATGGCACACGCCTCGCCGCCCGCCTCTGGCTGCCGGACGACGCCGCCAGCCAGCCGGTTCCGGCACTCCTTGAATACATCCCGTACCGTAAACGCGACGGAACCCGTACGCGTGACGAGCCGATGCACGGCTTCTTTGCCGGTCACGGTTACGCGGTGGTGCGCGTGGACATGCGCGGCAGCGGCGAATCTGACGGATTGCTGGCCGACGAATATCTGTTGCAGGAACAGGATGACGCGCTCGAAGTCATCGAATGGATCACCCTGCAAAACTGGTGCAGCGGCAACGTCGGCATGATGGGCAAATCCTGGGGCGGATTTAACGGATTACAGGTCGCCACACGCCGCCCGGCCGCACTGAAAGCCATTATTACCGTCTGCTCCACCGACGACCGCTACCGCGACGACATCCACTACAAGGGCGGCTGCCTGCTTAACGATAATCTCTGGTGGGGCGGCATTATGCTGGCGTACCAGAGCCGTCCGGCCGATCCGGTGCTGGTCGGCGAAAGCTGGTATGGCGACTGGCTGAACCGTCTGGAAGACATGCCGTTCTTCCCGGCCTTGTGGATGGAACATCCGCTGCGCGATGAATACTGGCAGCACGGTTCGGTGTGTGAAGACTGGTCAGCCATTGAATGCCCGGTGCTGGCGATTGGCGGCTGGGCGGATGCGTACAGCAATGCCGTTTTCCGCCTGATGGACAATTTACAGGTTCCGCGCCGCGCCATTCTCGGCCCGTGGGCGCATATTTATCCGCAGGACGGCACGCCGGAACCGGCGATTGGTTTCCTGCAGGAAGCGGTTCGCTGGTGGGATCACTGGCTGAAGGGCGAACAAAACGGCGCGATGGAAGGCCCGATGATTCAGACCTGGTTGCAGGACAGCCAGCCGCCTTCGGCGATGCGTCCGGTCAGCAAAGGCGAATGGGTGGGGTTTGATCGCGGTACCGCCAGCAATATTAATTTCATGCCCCACTGGCTTTCGCGCGGCCAGCTGAATACTCAGCCGGACGCCAGCGCGGGCGTCATCAATATCTGTACACCGCAAAATCACGGGCTGATGGCCGGTGAATGGATGGGCGCAGGCGTGCCCGGTGAAATGCCGCCGGATCAGCGCGTCGACGACGGTATGGCGGAAATCTTTGACGGCGAACCGCTGGCCGAACCGCTGTCCATCTTCGGTTTCCCGGAATTCACGGTGGAACTGAGCAGTGATAAACCGGCGGCGATGCTTTACGTGCGCCTTTCCGACGTTTCGCCGGAAGGGGCGGTAAACCGCGTCACGCACGGCTGGCTGAATCTGGCGCATCTTCACGGCCACGATAAATCTGTACCGCTCGTACCGGGGCAAAAAGTCAAAGTACCGGTACAGCTGGATGGTATCGCTCACCGCTTTGCCGCAGGGCATCGCCTGCGACTCTCGCTGGCAACCACGTTCTGGCCGATGATCTGGCCGATGGCAGAAGCCGCAACGCTGACGGTCGATCTGCACAGCGCGCAGCTGAGTTTGCCGGTTTGTGAACAGCCGGTATCGATTGATGGCCCGATCGCCGAACCGCAAAGCGCCCCGCTGACGCCGCAAACCGTGCTGTCGCCGGGACGCGTTGACCGCAACATCACGTATGATTTCCTGACCGACAGCTGGACCAGCGTGACCCACGGCGTCGGCGGCGTATTCGGCGAAGGCGTTTACCGTTTCGATGATATCGATACGACGGTCGATCACGGTTTACGCCGCGAGCTGACGGTCAGTAACAGTGACCCGCTTTCCGCGCGCTATCTGCTGACGCAAACCATGAAAATGGGGCGTGAAGGCTGGTGGGTGGAGGCGGAAATTACACTCGAGCTGCGCAGTGATCTGACCCACTTTATCGTCAGCGGCGACATGGTGGTGAGTCTGAACGGGGAGGAGGAGTTTACGAAGTACTGGCATGAGAGGATTGCGCGGTAGCGGTTGGGGTTGGGGTTGGGGTTGGGGTTGGGGTTGGGGTTGGCAATTCCAGGTCAAGGTCAAAACCGTGGGCGCCGCAGCACCACGGTTCCGGTGTTCAGCCAGTCACATCCGGCACCGCGTTACAAATCCTGACCGTCCGACATTGATCAGTAACAACAATTTGCTGGTCAACCGGTGTCCGCTTTGCAAATATGAAAATACGTTAACTTTGTGAAGTGAATACGATGACCGAATTTGTAATTGCCGTACCCAAAACGCCTTCTCTGGCCGTTGAAGGCCAGAGTGCGCGTTTCCCCTTACGCCGCGTGTATTGCGTTGGCCGTAACTATTCTGAGCACGCCCGGGAAATGGGGCATGACCCTGACCGCGAGCCGCCATTCTTCTTCGCGAAACCCGCAGATGCAGTGATCCCGGCCAGCGGCAATGTGCCGTATCCGACGCTGACCGAAGATTTGCATTACGAAGTTGAGCTGGTGGTGGCGCTGGCGAAAGGCGGGAAAAACATTGCCGCCGAAGACGCACTTTCTCACGTCTGGGGCTATTCCGTGGGCGTGGATTTAACCCGTCGCGATATTCAGGCACAGGCGAAAAAACTGGGCCGTCCGTGGGATTTTGCTAAAGGGTTTGATGATTCCGCACCGGCGAACCCGCTGCTGCCGGTCAGCCAGACAGGACATCCTGCTGCCGGTAAAATCTGGCTGGATGTGAACGGTGAAAAACGTCAGCGCGGCGATTTAAGTGATCAGATCTGGCAGGTAGCGGATGTGATCAGTTATCTGTCACAGGCCGTTGAGCTTAAGCCCGGCGACCTGATTTACACCGGTACGCCTGCGGGCGTCGGCCCGGTCGTGCGCGGTGATGTGATCACCGGCGGGATCGAAGGGCTGAGCGAGTTCAGCTTTACCATCGTCTGATTTCCTGGCGCACTAAAAACAAAATGGCCTTCACTCTGCAAAGAGGAAGGCCATTTTTATTGCGATAACTCAGGTTACTTCGATTCCACGCTTTCCTGATGCGCTTCTTCGTGCGCAGCCTGCTCGGCATGAACTTCTGCCGCGCGCTTACGCAAACCAATCCAGCCCAGTACCAGAAGAATAATCAGCACCGGAATGGTGGAAACCGTGAAGGTTCCGTTCGGGTAATCAAAGGCCATCAGGATCAGTACGCCCGCCAGGAATGCCAGCGTCAGCCACGACGTGAACGGTGCCCACGGCATTTTGAAGGAGACGTCTTTCGCACGGCCTTCTTTGATGGCGGTACGCAGTTTCATCTGGCACACAATAATGAATGCCCATGAGCTGAGGATGCCCAGTGACGCGATATTCAGGACAATCTCAAAGACCTGTGAAGGTACGTAATAGTTGAGGATGACGCCTATTACGTAGATCCCGACGGTCACCAGAATGCCCGCGTAAGGCACCTGCTGTGCGCTCATCTTCGACATGAATTTCGGTGCGGAACCGCCCATCGACAACGAACGCAGAATACGACCGGTGGAATACAGGCCGGAGTTCAGGCTCGACAGCGCGGCGGTCAGCACCACGATATTCATGATGGTACCGATATACGGCACGCCGAGTTTGCTGAAGAAGGTCACGAACGGGCTCTGGCCTGCCTGATAGGCATTCCACGGCAACAGCAGAACCAGCAACACCACGGAGCCGACGTAGAACAAGGCAATACGCCAGATCACGCTGTTGATGGCTTTCGGCAGCACTTTTTCAGGATCTTTCGTTTCGCCCGCTGCGGTACCGACCAGTTCGATAGCCGCAAAGGCGAAGACTACGCCCTGCACTAAGACCAGCGCCGGTAACAGGCCGTGCGGGAAGATACCGCCGTTATCCGTGATCAGATGCAGACCGGTGGTATTGCCGTCGAGCTGTTTGCCGGTGCCGAGGAACACCACGCCGACCACCAGGAAGATCGCGATAGCCGCGACTTTGATCAGCGCAAACCAGAATTCCATTTCAGCGAACCACTTCACGCCGATCATGTTCATGGTCGCCACAATCGCCAGCGCACCGAGGGCAAACATCCATTGCGGGACATCACCGAAGGTTCCCCAGTAGTGCATGTACAGAGCCACTGCGGTGATATCGACAATGCCGGTCATCGCCCAGTTCAGGAAGTACATCCAGCCCGCCACGTAGGAGGCCTTTTCACCCAGGAATTCACGGGCATAGGAGACGAAGCTGCCGCTGGTCGGACGGTGTAAAACCAGTTCGCCCAGTGCACGCAGAATAAAGAATGAGAAAATACCACATACTGCATACACGATAGCCAGCGCCGGGCCTGCCATCTGTAAACGCGCACCCGCACCGAGGAATAAACCGGTACCAATAGAGCCACCAATAGCAATCATCTGAACCTGACGATTGCCCATGCTCTTGTGATATCCGCTTTCGTGCGAATCCAGCCAGCGCCGTTTTGCGGCGTGTTTTGCCTCTGCCGATTTCTTATGAGACTTCATTATGACTTGTTCTCCAAAATAACCTTCACCTGACGCCGGGGCTGCAAGCAAACGATTGCAAGCCACGACGTTTACGTGGTTTACCCACTGTAGTTTTTTTAGCCGGAACTGTTTTTGATGCAATAACGGCGAAGGATGCTACCTGTTCTCATTAACCGAGGCAAAAAAAACGTACTTAAAAATTGTGATAAGACATAATTCGCGGCGTGAATTGTGCGCGAAACGACGTTTTTATGCACGATCTTGCGGTTTGCTCTCCTTGCGCACCCGCTCAATGTTGATCGACAAGTACATGATTTCTTCCGTCGTCAGCCCGCGCTGATACTGCGCTGCCAGATACTCCCCGATTTTTTCTGAGCACTGCCAGGCCTGCGGGTAATTTTCTTTTACCGCCACATGCAGCGTCATATCGTCATCGGCGACTACGGTACGGTTGAGCATACGCTGGGCGAAGAATTTCAGGTGGGTAACGAACCGCTGATAGCTCAGCGACTCTTCGTCATATTCAAGACGCAGCTGGTATTTCACCAGATTGAGGATTTCCTGCATCACGCGGGTAATGCGCGCCACTTCCGGCATTTCACCGTTCAGCTGCGCATTGACCAGATGCAGGGCAATAAATCCGGCTTCATCCACCGGCAGACGCACGCCCAGACGCGCATCGATAATGTCCAGCGCTTCCAGGCCTAACGCATATTCTTTCGGATATAACCGGCGCGTTTCCCACAACAACGCATTGCTGATGGGCACGCCCTGTTTCTGCCGTTCAATGGCAAAATTACAGTGATCGGTCAGCGCGATATACAGATTTTCCTGCAACTTTCCCAGCCGGGTTCTTGCCTGCGAGATGATCTGGTCGCAGGTGGTCATCACTTCCATCGGAATATGCGAGAGCAGCTCCGTCAGGTGCGCGACCAGTTCGTCGTTTTGCAAGGCAAAGATTTTCTCGATTTTGCTGTCATCAAGTTCATCTCCCGTTTTTTTCATAAACGCCAGACCGCGGCCCATGACGACCTGTTCCCGCTGCTGATCGTTGACGACAACCACCACGTTATTATTTAAAATTTTGGCGATTTTCATTGTGATTCCCTGAAAAGAAAAACCCGACCGTCAGCGAAGAAGATCAGGTTTTGTCTGCCGCAGCATTGCGTATCTGCCTGATAATTCTAGCAGGTTAGATCAGCCACTCAATGCACATTACTGAAAAAGCGTGATAACGATCCCGGCGTTCCGACATGCCCTGCACTCAGAACGTGACAATGGCTTTCAGCCCGGTCACCCACGCATCCTGCGTTTCTTTCACGCCACCCGGACGGTACCAGTATTGCAAATCCGGTTGCAGAATAAGCCATGAGCGCACTTTGACCTGATAATACAAATCGGCGTTGACCGAGTGCCCGGACAGCGGCGTATACAGCGGATTGCCGTAATCATCGACCTGATAAATGGCATTCAGGTTTTCCTGATTCTGCCGGTAATGATCGCTCATTTTAATGTACGTCATGCCAAAGCCGAGCCAGTCGTCAGGGCGCGCATCAAACAGCCCGCGATAACGCATAGATGCAGCCTGCGTGAGGTGAATCGCGTTGCTTCGCTGATCGGCCAGCCCGAGGCTGTACGACACGCTCATGCCCCGGTTCGGATCATCGCCGCGCTGCGTCACCTGCTGGTTGAAACCGGTGTACATAAACCAGGTGCTGCTGTGGGAACGGTAACCGTCCGGGTCACTGGCCCCGACGCTTTGCGTTTTCCCCTCCGAAAGATCCTGCTGCGGCGAGTTGGTGTACAGCAGCCCGAAATTATAAATGCCCGGCAAACTGTTGACCTTGGTTTTCAGCTCCGCTTCCATCGGCAGCAAAATCCCGCGAGCCCCTTTCAGTGAACCGCTCCAGGCGTATTTTTTTTCCGACGCGTCCGGATTTTGTTCCATGATACCGGTTTTCAGCGTCAGGCTTGGCGTCAGCTTGTACTGGAACGTGGTGCCCCAGTAATGTTTGTTCCAGTTGTACCAGGTCATCGAGTTGGCCGATTTACCGCCGCACTGGCTGAGCAGTTGGAAATCACACGGGATAATCTGATCGAAATCCTGATTCTTGTTCATCATGCCGATACGCCAGTGCAGTTTGCGGTCGTCGAAACTGCGCCCGAAGGTCAGCCAGCCCAGACGCGTAATCGACTGCCCTCCCCAGCTTTCCTGCGCGATATCGTTGAAACCGACGCGCGGATCCTGCGTGCGTTCTGACGTCAGATTATCGTCATGGTTACGGTTAACAATATTCCCTTCAATCGCGGCATCCGGAATGCCGGTGTACATTTCCAGATCCTGCGTAAACGTCAGCGAGAACTGGTCGATGTACGCCAGTTTTTTGTCGTGGTTGTAACCGCCACCGGCGTTGTATGAGGATTCGCTCAGATAGCCAAGCTGATAATGGAAACCATGGTCTTCAAGAATCGGCCGGATCCCCAGCATATCGCCAAGCATCCCTTCGCCGGGCGCTTCAAAACCGAGTACGGTTCCGTTCCAGTCACTGGCGGCGAGCGCAGGTTGCAGACTTGTGCCTGCCAGACAAACGGCCAGCGCAATATACTGACGATAAGAACGGGACGCGGGTTCTTTTTTATTCTTAATATAATTATGTGCAGGTAATACAGAAGTCTGAGAAAATTCCATCATTACATTCCCTTCGAATTATTGATTATTTTTATTGTTATTCGAATTCCTTCCCACAGGCGCGGGATGTCCTGCGGGTGGAATTTCGCATTATATAAATAGGTTAGATTTTGAGTGGCCTGATAATAATCAGACCACCGGATTACGGTTTATTTAGGCTTTTAACGACGCGCCGTGAGATTTAATCACATCGGCATACCAGAAGAAGCTTTTCTTACGGCGACGTTCCAGCGTCCCGTTCCCCTGGTCGTCGCGGTCGACGTAAATGTAACCGTAGCGTTTGGAGAACTCGGCTTTCGATGCGCTGACCAGATCGATAGGCCCCCAGCTGGTGTAGCCCATGACTTCCACGCCGTCTTCAATGGCTTCGCGCACCTGCACCAGATGGTCGTTGATATACTGAATGCGGTAATCGTCATTAATGCTGCCGTCCGCTTCAACTTTATCGCGGGCCCCTAAACCATTTTCAACAATAAATAACGGTTTCTGGTAACGGTCATATAATTCATTCATTAAGAAACGTAAACCTTCCGGATCAATCTGCCAGCCCCATTCTGAACTTTGCAAATGTGGATTCGGCACCATATTTAATATATTGGCGCGCGCTTTAATATTCTGTTCTTCATCCGTGGTCACACAACCGGTCATGTAATAACTGAATGATATGAAATCGACGGTTTCTTTCAGCGCGATTTTATCTTCGGCAGTAATATTTATTTCCATACCACGGTCTTTAAAGAAACGCTTCATATACGCCGGATACGCACCGCGTACCTGAACGTCGCCAAAGAATAACCATTCCCGGTTTTGTTGCAGCGTTTCCATCATATCGGCCGGTTTGCAGGTCAGCGGATACAACATTCCGCCCAGCAACATATTGCCGATTTTGCCGTCAGGAATAATTTCGTGGCAGGCTTTCACCGCTTTGGCACTTGCCACCAGCTGATGGTGAATGGCCTGATAAATGGCCTGTTTGCTGCTTCCTTCCGGCAATCCGACGCCGGTAAACGGCGCGTGCAGCGACATGTTGATTTCATTGAACGTCAGCCAGTGCTTCACTTTATCTTTATAGCGCGTGAAGACGGTACGGGCGTAATTTTCAAAGAATCCGATGGTATCCCGGCTGCCCCAGCCGCCGTGTTTCTTTACGATACCGTACGGCATTTCATAATGGGAAAGCGTCACCAGCGGTGTGATGCCGTATTTTGCCATTTCATCAAACAGGCGGTCATAAAAGGCCAGACCGGCTTCATTGGGCTGTAATTCGTCGCCTTCCGGGAAGATACGCGTCCAGGCAATGGACGTGCGCAGTACGGTGAAGCCCATTTCGGCGAACAGTTTCATGTCTTCCGGATAACGATGGTAAAAATCAATCGCCACATCTTTAATGCCAAAATCGCCTTCCACGCGCTCCTGCACCGGGCCGAAAACGCCCTGCGGTTGCAGATCTGAAGTGGACAATCCTTTACCGTCGGTCAGGTATGCGCCTTCAACCTGATTGGCTGCCACTGCGCCGCCCCATAAGAATTCCTTAGGGAAATGCTTGCTCATGTGAACCTCCTGGTTCTGACTGTTATCGTAAAAGGGTAAGTAATAAAGCGTCTGCGCCGACGTCATGCCCGATATTGGCCGGGATGACGTCGAGATAATCGTCGCTGTTGGTAATCAGCACCGGCGTTGTCAGGTCGTAACCCGCATCAGTAATGCCCTGAATATCAAACTCCAGCAGCAAATCGCCCTGTTTGACGACCGCGTCCACGGCTACGTGCGGCGTGAAGAATTTGCCATCGAGTTTCACCGTATCGATGCCGACGTGGATCAGGATTTCCGCGCCATCTTCCGATTCAATACCGATGGCGTGATGGGTTTTAAACAGGGACACCACGGTGCCGTTAACCGGCGAAACCACGCGTCCCACTGACGGAGTAATCGCCACGCCTTTGCCCAGTAAACCACTGGCAAACGTCGGGTCTTTCACGTCTTCGAGCGCCACGCAGGCACCGGTCATCGGGCTGGTCACCAGCGTTTTCCCGCGAGGAGCCTGAACGGAAGCCGGAGCCACCGTCGCGTCGGCCGTTTCACTCTGTGCCGTTTCGTCGTTCATGCCGAAAAAGAAGGTCGCCAGCGCAGCAAAAATGAGGGCAACGGCGGTACCGACAATCGCAGCGGTGACCGTCTGGTCGAAACCTGTTGGCGGGATCACCTGCGTGAAGGTGAAGATGCTGGCGAAGCCAAAGGAATACGCGGTGGTCTGGAAATAACCGAGAATTGCCGCGCCCAGCGCGCCGCCGACGCAACCGAAAATAAACGGACGGCGGCGTGGCAGGTTAATCCCGTAAACCGCCGGTTCAGTGATACCAAAAATCCCGGCGCTGACCGCCGATCCTGCCAGCGCTTTGGTTCGCGCGTCTTTCGCACGCAACATTACGCCGATCACGGCACCGACCTGACCCATGACCGCAGGCAATAACAGCGGCAGCATGGTGTCGTGGCCGAGAATACTGAAGTTGTTGATCATCAGTGGCACCAGCCCCCAGTGCAGGCCGAAAATGACGCAAACCTGCCACAGCGCGCCCATAAAGGCACCGGCGATTGTCGGGCTGACGTGATAGATAAACTGATAGCCGTTGGCGAGTTGCTGGCTGGCCCAGGTCGCGACCGGCCCGATAAGCAGGAAGGTCAGCGGCACAATCACCATCAGACAGATCAGCGGCGTAATGAAATTGCGCAGGGATCCCGGCAGCAGTTTCATCAGACGTTTTTCCAGCCAGCTCGATGCCCATGCGGCAAGGATCACCGGAATAACCGATGAAGCGTAGTTAATAAACACCAGCGGGATCCCAAAGAAATGCTCTGAGGGTGCGCCGGGCTGCTGCGCATTGAAGGCTGCCGTCATCAGCGGATGCACCATCGCGCCGCCAATCATCATCGTGACAAACGGGTTGCCGCCGAATTTCTTCCCGGCCGTAAAACCAATCACCAGCGGGAAGAAGTAAAACATGGCATCGCTGGCCGCAAACCAGACTTTATAGGTGCCGCTTTCCGGGATCAGCCAGCCACAGGCCAGCGCCAGTGCCAGAAAACCTTTCAGGATCCCCGAGGCGGCCATGATGCCGATAAACGGCGTAAAAATGCCGGAAATGACGTCAATGGTGCGGGCAAACAAAGTGCCTTTATCCTGCCCGTCGTCATCGCTGCTTTCGGAAAGCGCACTGCCGCGTACCAGCGCTTCGTACACCGCGCCCACATGGTTGCCGATCACGACCTGAAACTGGCCGCCGCTTTCCACCACCATGATGACGCCAGGGTTCTTTTTTAATCCGGCGGCATCGGCTTTGCTGATATTTTTAAGCTTAAAGCGTAAACGGGTAGCGCAATGCACCACGCTGTTTACGTTTTCCTTTCCGCCTACTCCGCGGAGAATCTCTTCGGCTAATGTTTTATATTCCATGGTGTTATCTCATCAGAGTAATGGCGTCGTGCACGACATTGCCGTTGTATTTCAAAGGGGCGGCCGGCCCCTGAATTCAGGCCAAAAAAAAACCTAAACTTCTCGTTTCTTCGCGGTATGCGAAGAAACGAGAAGTTTAGGTTTTGCCTGTCAGACAGTAACAATCCTGCTTTCTGAATCGGATTCTCTGGCGAATCACGGGCAGAAACAAGTCGTAATATCAGCCGGGTGTTGAAACTGTGATGAGCTTCAGATTTTGTGCTGGAGAATGCTCATCCCTGAGCATCAGCATCGGAACTAGCGCAGGCCGGCGATGGTAAAACCGCCGTCCACCAGCAGATTTTGCCCGGTGACAAACCGCGCTTCGTCGCTGCACAACCACGCGACAACGTCACCCACGTCGTCTGATTCACCTACGCGCCCTGCCGGCGTCAGGTGAACAAACGGCCTGAGCATCTCTTCATTCGCGCCCATTCGTCGTGCCATCGGCGTATCGATAATGCCCGGATTCACATTGTTGATACGGATTTTATGCGCGCCGGTTTCCAGCGCAATGGCGCGGATCATGGCATCCAGGCCGCCCTTGCTGGCGGAATAAGCCGCAGACCCGAAACTCGCGCCGTGCGCCAGCCATGAAGACGTGCTCACAATCGCGCCGCCACGACCGGCGGCCACCATCGCTTCCAGTTCATATTTCACTGATAACCAGACGCCTTTAAGATTAGTCGCGATCACACGGTCGAATTCGGCTTCCGTCATTTCACTGACCGGCGCAAAACCTTCCACACCGGCATTATTAAACGCCGCGTCCAGACGCCCGAAGTGAGCCAGCGTTTCCGCAATCAGATGCCGGACCTGGCTGCTGTCAGAGACATCCGTGGGCACCGCCAGCGCCTCACCGCCCAGCGCCTGAATCAGTGACACGGTTTGCAGAAGCTCAGCTTCACGACGCCCGGCGACCACCACTTTTGCGCCGTCACGCGAAAAAGCCAGCGCCGCGGCACGGCCAATCCCGGTGCCTCCGCCGGTGACCAGCGCCACGCGGTTATGCAAACGAAGGGACGGATTTTGAAGATGCAATTGCTGTGACATAAAAACCTCTGAGGAAATGTGTTGACCAGAACACGACTATAAGAGGATTAATTGTTGTGGATAAGCCATCTTATATCGCATGATTTACTGGGTCATATTCATCAATGGGAAACGAAATGCGGACGAACGAATTGGGTGAGCTGACTGCCTTTGTCGCGGTGGCGGAAGAAAGAAGCTTTCGCAAGGCCGCCGCGCGGCTGAATTTAACCGCATCCACCCTCAGCCATTCTTTGCGCGCGCTGGAAGAACGGCTGGGCGTACGGTTGCTGAACCGCACCACGCGAACGGTTTCACCGACCGAAGCGGGCATGGCTTTGTTGGTCGAAATCGCGCCCGCTTTTTCGGCGATTACCCGTGCCGTGGAGAAAGTGAATACCTTCAGGGAAACTCCGCAGGGAACGGTGCGGATTAACACGCCGCACATTGCAGCAGAACTCGTGTTCATGCCGCGGCTCAAGCAGTTTAATCAGGATTTTCCGGACATCCGTCTGGAGCTGGCGACTAACGATGGTTTCGTGGATATTGTCAGTGAAGGGTTCGACGCAGGAGTGCGCATCCGGGGCGATGTGCAGCAGGATATGCGCGCGGTTCGGCTGACCCCTGATTTTCATTCAGCCGTTTACGGCTCGCCTGAGTATTTCGCACGGCATCCAAAACCGCTAACGCCTGCCGACTTACAACATCACGCCTGTATTGGTCGTCGGGAAATCACCGGCGGTTCGCTTTACCGCTGGGAATTTGAAAAAGAAGGGAAACAAATCGCGGTACCGGTCAGCGGCCCGGTGATTGTCGACAGCGTAACAATGATGACACGCATCGCCCTCGACGGGATCGGATTGGTCTATACAGCCTGCAGCCCGGAACATGATGCACTTGTCGATCAGGGGCGACTCGTCCGCGTGCTGGAAGACGGGTCTGTGACGTTTCCCGGCTTCTTTCTCTACTATCCCGGCCATCGTCAGCTTCCCGCGGCGTTAAAAGCCGTGATCGGCCACTTCCGTTTACCCTCATCTGGCCACTAATCCGCTCATTTAACGTCTAGAATTTAAAGGCACTCCTAATGCGGTGTTGGTACACGTAAGCGGTTACGTTATAATTCCCCCGTTACGGCAAAATCCGTAACCAGGATTCTCAACCTGAATGTTTACTGGCGACATGAAATGTACAACTGCATTTCACGTTTGGGTCTGCGCATAGCTATTGCCTGTACAAACAACAAGCAATATCTCAATGGTGGCTCAGGCGGGGCTGACTTAGGTCAGGCCGGTATCCAGTAGAACCGGTGTTGAGAACCCCGTCAGGGCTACCACCAGTGAGATTCTCAACTCCGGTGGTCGCTGTAACATCAAACTACTGGACAATGAACCATGAACGACAAGCCAAGGCAGGCAATACTTCCTCCCCCACTGTTGATTTATGCTCCCGTCTGTTGCAGAGAGGGCATATGAAGAACACCCGTGAAGACTGGCATCCCGCCGATATTATCGCTGCAATTCGCAAAAAAGGCTCAACGCTGACGGCACTCTCGCGTGATTCGGGGCTGGGGGCATCAACCCTGTCCAATACGCTGTCGCGACGCTGGCCAAAAGGTGAGTTGATTATTGCGACAATGATCGGCGTCCCGGCGTGGGAAATCTGGCCAAGCCGTTATTACAATGCCAATGGGGAGTTAGTTGTTCCAAAGTTGCGGCCCCCTAAAGCGGAGGCTTAATCCGTGACAGCGGTGAGAGCCTGGCTTTCACCGCATTTTGAACATGATCAGGCAGGTGGACTTTCTTTGATCACGACGCGGTGACGGCAACACTTTCAGCCCATTCGCAGGAGACTGCATCCAGTTCACTGCGGGCTTTTGCCAGCCCGGCCTCACGCGCCGCTTCATCAGAAAATTGCAGCGGCTGTGCGTCAACAAACCAGGGGTTTTCGACCCCCATAAACAGAAACGCATTTCTCAGCACCGGCGTCATCGAATCCATCGCCGCATAAGGGCTTCCTTCGCCCAGATCCGCGCCACGCGTAGTGATAAACAACACTTTTTTGTCGCCAAGATTTCCGCGGGTGGTGCCGTCAGCGTGCAAATCGTAGGTGATATTGGTGCGAACAATGTTGTCGATGAACGTCTTGAACGTCGACGGAATGGTCCAGTTGTACATCGGCATCGCGCACACCAGCGCATCGGCTTCCATTACGCGTTTGCACAGCGCATCTGAATCAGCCAGCACTTCACGCATACGGTCGGTACGCTGATCTTCAGGCGTATATGTGGCCTGCACAAATTCCGCAGAAATGTGGGGCTGCACCTCTTGCGTCACATCCAGATAGTCAATCTCAATGTCTGTTCCCTGCTGCTCAAGCTGCTCGAAAAAATAACGTCCCAAAGCACGGGAGTTTGACCACTGGTGAAATTTCGAGCTGGCATCGACGTGTAAAATTTTCATGCTTTTCCTTATGGCGAGTATGCAGAATACTTTTTAACTACGACTAAATTTGTTGTAGTTAAAAATACGCCTGTTGATACCGGCATGGCAAGATCCTTTTGCAGATAAATTTCAGGGGACATTGGAAACGAAAATGCAAAAACGGCCAGCATCTTCAGGACACTGGCCGTTTCAGCGAGATATGAGGGATTGAAAATTCAGAGGATCCGGCGGGAACCGCGATCGCCCAGCCAGCGGCTCACCTGTTGTCCGAATTCCGGCGGCGCTTTACGTCCGAACTGGCCTGCAAGCCCGGCGAGCGTCTGCGCGGCGAGTACGGCACGCATACTGTTATCGGCCTCAATCATCAGCGAGTGAATGGCGCAAAGTCCCGCACTCGCCCAGGACGGTGGAGTATCTTCGAATACCGCACACCGGTTACGGATTTCCTTGCAGTCGAACAGTTTTTTGCGCCCGTCAACGGCATCCACCACATCCAGCACAGTGATTTCATGCGGCGGTTTCGCCAGCCGGATCCCACCTTTAGCGCCTTCGGTGGCAATAATCAACCGGGCTTTATGCAGCTTGGTAAACAATTTCGCGACGTAGTCGAACGGCACGCCCTGAAGTTCTGACAAATCGCGCACACTGGCCTCCGTCACCTTTCCCTGCGGATCGGCGATGTACAACAGGCAATGCAATGCGTATTCGACACCCGCGCTGATATGGGACATGCGACGTTCAACTCCTAACTAAGACTCTTCAGAGCGTAATTAAACACCAGATGCGCCGGAATTGACACCTTCCGCACTCAATTCTGCCGGGATGACATCCTCTGCCGTCAGTTTGATCCCGTTCACAAATAGAAAACAAAATCAAAAAACGTAAATTACATATTCCTTTCCTCAATTGTTTACCTGCGCCCCATTCACAATACTTCTGTTCATGCTTCGCCTTTTCATCCGTTGTCCCTGTGGTTAATCAAGGAGAAATACGATGGCTCATCTTTATCAGGATGCTTCGCAACCCGTCGCCACCCGCGTCGCCGACCTGCTGGCGCGAATGACGCCGGAGGAGAAATTCGCCCAGATGCACGCGTTCTGGCTCATCCTCGACAGCGGCGGAAATCATAAAGAACGCTCAGACCTGAGTGATGATTTCGCCGGTCATAAAGAAACGTTAGCGCTGGAAAAACAGCTGGCGTCCGGCGCGGGGCAAATCACCCGCCCGCTCGGCACGCACGTCGTCAGCCCGGAAGAAGGCGTCCGGGCGCTGAACCGCCTGCAAAAAACGCTGGTCGAAGAAACGCGGCTGGGCATTCCGGCGATGTTTCACGAAGAATGTCTGGTCGGTTTATTGTGCAAAGATGCCACGCTGTTCCCCTCTTCGCTCAGTTACGCATCAACGTGGGACCCCGAGCTGATGGAAAAGGTCGCCGCCGCTATCCGTGAGGAAGCGCAAAGCATCGGCTGTCATCAGGGTTTAGCGCCGGTTCTTGATGTGTCGCGCGATGTGCGCTGGGGACGCACCGAAGAAACATTTGGCGAAGACCCGTATCTGGTGGGGATCATGGCAACTGCCTACGTGCGCGGCTTGCAGGGCGAAAAGCGTGATTTACTCGCCACGCTGAAACATTACGTCGGCCACTCTTTCAGCGAAGGCGCACGCAATCACGCTCCGGTGCACCTCGGGTTTCGCGAACTTAACGACACGTTTCTGCTGCCGTTCGAAATGGCAGTAAAACTGGCCAACGCCGGTTCTGTCATGCCGGCTTATCACGATATCGACGGCCAGCCGTGCCACAGCGATCACTTTCTGCTGACGGAAGTTTTGCGCGAACAATGGGGCTTTGACGGACTGATCGTGGCGGATTACGGCGGTGTCAGTCTGCTGCATCAGCATCACGGCGTCAGCCACGATGATGCAGAATCAGCGGCGCTGGCATTCAACGCCGGACTGGATATTGAATTACCGAAAGGTGATTGCGCTCAGCATCTGGCCAAAGCGGTATCACGCGGGCTGATTAATATGGCTAAGATCGACGAAATTGTCGCCCGTATTCTGACAGAAAAATTCCGCCTCGGGCTTTTCGAGCAGCCCTATGCGCCCGAATCACAGCCCAACATGCAGCAATCCGCCGTCCGTGAACTGGCCTGGGAAGCGGCAGTTCGTTCCATTACATTGCTGGAAAATAACGGCATTCTGCCGCTGAAACCCGCACCAGACCAGAAAATTGCGGTGATTGGCCCGACGGCTGACGACCCGCTGGCATTGCTTAGCGGTTACAGTTTCCCGGTACATCTGATTATCAGCGAGATGGAAGCGCACACCGGACAGGTGACAACGCCGCTTCAGGCACTGCGTTCGGCATACGGCGAGCAGAATATTCGTTACGCGAAAGGCTGCCATATTCTCGAAAAACGCACAGCCGGTGCGCCAGTGTTCCCCGGTGATGCCGGTAAGCCAATGCAAAGTTCGCCCGTTTCTCTGGACACCGCACAGATTGCCGATGCGGTAAAACTGGCGCGGGAAAGTGACGTGGCGCTGGTGTTTGTCGGCGATCTGGCCGGACTGTTCCAGAGCGGCACGGTCGGCGAAGGTTCTGACACCGACAGCCTTCAGTTGCCCGGCGTTCAGCAACAATTGCTTGAGCAGGTTGTCGCGACCGGTAAGCCGACCATTGTCATTATGACAGGCGGTCGTCCGTATTCGCTGGGTGGTTTAGAGGAAAAAGTGGCCGGATTCCTGATGGCGTTCGCGCCCGGACAGGAAGGCGGACGGGCGATTGCCGATGTGCTGAGCGGCAAGGAAGCGCCATCCGGGCGGCTGGTGGTTTCCGTGCCGATAAGTGCGGGCGCGATGCCGTATTACTACAATCACAAACTGAAAAGTGGCGGGACGCCGATTGCGTTCCACTTCGGCGCGAAATACCCGTTCGGTTACGGGCTGAGCGGCACCACGTTCCGGTACCATGATTTGCAGCTAAATCAGCAGCCGATCCCTATCGAAAACGGCGAAATTACCGTGCAGATTCAGGTGACCAACACCGGTTCGCGGGCAGGCAGCGAAGTGGTTCAGGTTTATCTGCGCGACTGCGTGGCTTCTCTGGTTCGACCAGTACATGAGCTGAAAGCGTTCCAGCGCGTAAAACTGGACGCTGGGGAAACCGCCACGCTGAATTTCAGTATTCCAACTGACATGCTGAATTTCACCAACGCCGCGCACAAACGCATCGTAGAGCCTGGGGTTTTCGACGTGCAGGTCGGCGCTTCCAGTGCCGATATTCGCGCCAGCGGTAAGGTAACGCTGGCCGGAGATGTGCTTGAGCTGCCGCGTAACTGGCGGATGGTCAGCCGGTGCGAGATGAATCAGTAACGGCAACGCACAGATCGCAGGGCATCAGAAAGCAAAACGGACGCATCAGCGTCCGTTTTTACAGGGTTCAGAAAGGTTGTTATTCAGTTTCCCGCGTAATGCCGAAATGCTTATACGCATGGTTGGTTGCCATACGTCCGCGCGGGGTGCGCTGGATAAAGCCTTGTTGGATCAGGAAGGGTTCGATCACGTCTTCTATCGTTTCGCGCTCTTCACCAATTGCCGCAGCTAAGTTATCCAGCCCCACCGGCCCGCCGGTGAATTTATCGATAATCGCCAGCAGCAGTTTGCGGTCCATATAATCAAAACCTTCCGCATCAACATCCAGCATGTCCAGTGCGCCATTCGCTACATCACCATTAATTGTGCCGTCGCCTTTGACTTCGGCAAAGTCACGCACGCGGCGCAACAGGCGGTTGGCGATACGCGGTGTGCCGCGTGAACGGCGTGCAATCTGATGCGCGCCTTCTTCCGACAATTCCAGCCCGAGGCAGGACGCACTGCGCCCGACGATGTGCTGCAAATCGGCGACCTGATAGAACTCAAGGCGCTGCACAATCCCGAAACGGTCACGCAGCGGGGACGTCAGGGAACCGGCGCGCGTCGTGGCACCAATCAGGGTGAACGGCGGTAAATCGAGCTTGATGGAACGCGCCGCCGGGCCTTCGCCAATCATGATATCCAGTTGGTAATCTTCCATCGCCGGGTACAAAATCTCTTCGACAACCGGCGAGAGGCGGTGAATTTCATCGATAAACAGCACGTCGTGAGGTTCGAGATTGGTCAGCATCGCGGCAAGATCGCCGGCTTTTTCCAGTACAGGGCCGGAAGTGGTCCGCAAATTCACGCCCATTTCGTTGGCGACAATGTTCGCCAGCGTGGTTTTACCCAGCCCCGGCGGCCCGAAAATCAGCAGGTGATCGAGTGCATCTTTGCGTTGCTTTGCCGCCTGAATAAAGATTTCCATCTGCGAACGCACGTGAGGCTGCCCAACGTATTCGCTGAGCAATTTCGGGCGGATCGCACGGTCAATGACTTCCTCTTCACCGAAAACTTCGGAAGAAATCAGGCGGTCAGCTTCAATCATCGTTTACCTCACAGCGCCGCGCGCAGCGCTTCTCTAATCAACGTTTCGGATCCTGCATCCGGTTTCGCCACTTTACTGATCATGCGGCTGGCTTCCGGGGGTTTGTATCCGAGGGATATCAGGGCGGCTACTGCTTCACCTTCGGCATCAGACTCTTTCGCTTTCGACGCCGATGCAGGTAGCGTGATATCAGTATGATTGTTAAATAGATCACCGTTTAATCCTTTAAACCGGTCTTTCATTTCGACGACCAGGCGCTCTGCGGTTTTCTTACCGACACCAGGTAACTTAATTAAGGCAGTGATTTCTTCCTTTTCCACTGCGCTGACAAACTGCTGTGCCGACATGCCTGACAAGATAGCCAGCGCCAGCTTTGGCCCGACGCCGTTGACTTTAATCAGTTCACGAAACAGCGCGCGCTCTTGTTTGTCATTGAACCCGTAGAGCAGTTGGGCATCTTCGCGAACAATAAATTGCGTGAAGATGATGGCTTCCTGACCCAGTTCGGGCAATTCGTAAAAACAGGTCATCGGCAACTGAACTTCATAGCCCACGCCGTTGGTTTCCAACAGCACCAGAGGTGGCTGTTTTTCCAGAATAATGCCTCGAAGTCTGCCTATCACGTTCATTTTCCTTATCAGGTCAAAAGCAGCAATGTTTATATCATAAAAAAGGCTGGATGGATATCCAGCCTAATGGACTTGCGGCGTCTATCGCATACGTCCGCGCGCCATCTGCAATTTATCAGAACTCAGCCGGATCGCATTCTGGCTCATGTGGCAATGTGTAATCGCAATCGCCAGCGCATCGGCGGCATCGGCCTGCGGATTGGCAGGCAGTTTCAGGATAGAACGCACCATGTGCTGCACCTGAGATTTTTCAGCAGCGCCAGTGCCGACAACCGTTTGTTTCACCTGCCGCGCGGCATATTCAAACACCGGCAAATCCTGGTTCACCGCAGCTACAATCGCCGCACCGCGCGCCTGTCCGAGCTTTAACGCGGAGTCCGCATTTTTCGCCATAAACACCGATTCGATGGCAAAAAAGTCGGGCTGAAACTGCGTAATAATTTCCGAAACGCCGGCATAAATTAACTTCAAACGCCCCGGCATATCGTCAACGACGGTACGGATACAGCCGCTGCCCAGATAGCTGAGCTGACGGCCTGTCTGACGGATAATGCCATAGCCGGTGATGCGTGAACCGGGGTCGATCCCCAGAATAATAGCCATAGCCGCTCAACGCCTTGTGTTGTCGTTTTTTTAAGAAAGTGAGGGACAGTATAAACTGCTGAGGGATTTGAGAATAGCCAGCCGGTGGGAACCACCGGCTGCGGTGAGATTACAGAGTTTCTGCGATCTCGTCGGAGATTTCACCGTTGTGGTAAACCTCTTGTACATCGTCACAATCTTCCAGCATGTCGATCAGGCGTAACAGTTTAGGTGCAGTTTCTGCATCCATATCGGCTTTGGTCGATGGAATCATGGTGACTTCTGCGGAATCCGCTTTGAAACCGGCGGCTTCCAGTGCGTCTTTCACTTCGCCCAGATTTTCCCAGGCAGTGAATACGTCGATGGCGCCATCGTCGTAAGACAGGATATCCTCTGCGCCTGCTTCCAGCGCGGCTTCCATCAGCACATCTTCATCCAGGCCCGGTGCGAAAGTAATCACGCCTTTTTTGGAGAAGAGGTAAGAAACGGAACCGTCTGTGCCCAGATTACCACCGGTTTTGTTGAAGGCGTGACGCACTTCAGCCACGGTACGGTTGCGGTTGTCACTCAGACATTCGACCATGATTGCCGAACCACCCGGACCGTAACCTTCATAAATGATGGTTTCCATGTTGGTGTCTTCGTCACCCCCGACGCCACGCGCAATGGCACGGTTCAGGGTATCGCGGGTCATGTTGTTGGACAGTGCTTTATCAATTGCCGCACGCAGACGTGGGTTTGAACCCGCATCGCCGCCGCCCAGACGTGCAGCGGTAACCAGCTCACGAATGATTTTGGTGAAGATTTTGCCACGTTTAGAATCTTGCGCCGCTTTGCGGTGCTTGGTATTGGCCCACTTACTGTGACCTGCCATAAATATCTCCAAAAAGTCTAAAGTCTTAACAGACCGAATAGTTTACAAATTCTTCAATCGCCTGCTGGTTGCTCGGGGAGACGGTCAGCGCTGCCGCTTCCGTTTTTCCCAGCCACCGGAACGCGTGATGTTCCGTAAGAACCACATCACGCTCATCGGGTAACGCCAGACAGAACCAATGTTCTTTATTACGGGTTACGCCGGGAGCATAGCGATGGCGCAAATGCGCAAATATTTCAAAGTCCTCGCAGCGGTCACAATCCTGAAGCGCCAGGTTCTCACCCGCGATGTCGATACCGACCTCTTCCATCACTTCACGCTGCGTGGTTTGACTCGGGGATTCCCCGCCTTCCAGACTGCCGGTCACCGACTGCCAGAAATTCGGGTCATCCTTTCGCTGGAGCATCAGCACCCTGCCGGTGTTTCTGGCGTAGATGACGCACAGTATCGACTCAGGACGCTTATAGCTCATTAGTTATTCTCTGTATTTGTGTCTGGTGTCACTTCTTTTTTCGCGACAACCGCAATACCGAGTTCCAGCAAAGACGCCGGATTCGCGAAGCTGGGTGCTTCGGTCATCAGACAGGCGGCTGCCGTGGTTTTCGGGAAGGCGATAACGTCACGGATATTATCGGTACCGGTCAGAAGCATGACCAGGCGATCCAGACCAAATGCCAGACCGGCATGTGGCGGTGTGCCGTATTTCAGGGCGTCGAGCAGGAAGCCAAATTTCTCGCGCTGTTCATGTTCGTTAATGCCCAGAATGCTGAACACGGTCTGCTGCATTTCGCTGCGGTGAATACGCACGGAACCGCCGCCCACTTCGTAGCCGTTGATGACCATGTCGTACGCGTTCGCGATTGCGGAAACCGGGTTCGCCGCCAGTTCCTGCGCCGTCATTTCTTTCGGTGCGGTGAACGGGTGGTGCATGGCGCTGAGGCCGCCTTCGTCGGTGTCTTCAAACATCGGGAAGTCGATAACCCACAGCGGAGCCCACATGTCTTCGTGGGTGATTTTCAGGTCGCGGCCCACTTTCAGGCGCAGTGCGCCGATTGCGTCGGTCACAATCTTCGCGCTGGCTGCGCCGAAGAAGATCATGTCGCCGTCTTGCGCGCCGGTACGTTCAATCAGAGCAGACAACAAATCCGCATTGAGGAACTTCGCGACCGGGCTCTGAATGCCTTCCAGACCCTTGGCCACTTCGTTGACTTTGATGTAAGCCAGGCCTTTCGCGCCGTAGATTTCGATGAATTTCGCGTACTCGTCGATTTGCTTACGGCTCAGCTGTGCGCCGCCCGGAACGCGCAATGCCGCCACACGACCTTTCGGATCGTTTGCCGGATCGGCAAACACTTTGAACTCGATGTTTTTCATCAGGTCAGCCACATCAACCATTTCCATCGGGTTACGCAGGTCTGGTTTGTCTGAACCGAAACGACGCATGGCTTCTGCGTAGGTCATGATCGGGAAATCACCCAGTTCTACGCCTTTGATTTCCTGCCACAGTTCGCGGGCCAGTTTCTCCATCACTTCGCGCACTTGTTCCGCGCTCATGAAAGAGGTTTCCACGTCGATCTGGGTAAATTCTGGCTGACGGTCAGCACGTAAATCTTCGTCACGGAAGCATTTAACAATCTGATAGTAACGGTCAAAACCGGACATCATCAGCAACTGTTTGAACAGCTGCGGGGATTGCGGTAATGCATAGAACTTGCCTTTGTGCACGCGGCTTGGCACCAGATAGTCACGCGCACCTTCCGGCGTGGCTTTGGTCAGCATCGGAGTTTCGATGTCGAGGAAGTCATGGCTGTCCATGAAACGACGCACGAAGCTGGTGATTTTTGCGCGCGCTTTCAGGCGGTTAGCCATCTCAGGGCGACGCAAATCCAGATAGCGGTATTTCAGACGCGCTTCTTCGGTGTTGACGTGGTTGGAGTCGAGCGGCAGCGCTTCTGAACGGTTGATGATGTTCAGCTGGCTGGCAAACACTTCCACTTCACCGGTCGCCATGTCTTTGTTGAACTGGCTTTCAGGACGCGCACGGACGGTGCCGGTTAACTGAATGCAGAACTCGTTACGCAGTTCAGAAGCCAGTTTGTAGGCTTCCGCCTGGCCCGGGTCGAAGAAGACCTGAACGATACCTTCGCGGTCACGCATATCGATGAAAATCAAACCACCCAAATCGCGGCGACGGTTAACCCAGCCACACAATGTCACTTCCTGGCCCACATTGGACGCATTCAGCTTTCCACAATATACAGTACGCATAACGGTATCCTTTTGATCCCACTACCCGGCCTCATGGCGCACAGGTACAGAAACGGTTATTCACTCTGGTCGCCCGCCGCAAAACTGTGCAGCGCGCGGAATGGGTTTTATTCGGGTCGAAAAAAGGCGGCTATTATAAAGGAATTTACGCCGCAGGATAAGTACGAACACATCAAGGCTGGCGCGGAAATTCGCGCATGTTGCTTGCTACACATAATTTAACAAAATTATCCCCATTTCGACCCACGCGTTAGCATAGACTCCCGCTATCCCCTTTGTACACGCCGTTCATTCTTCCTTCCTCTATTTACCCACTTTGATAACCGGGAGCTAAACGCCATGAAACTTGACCCTAAAACGACCGCTTTGGTGCTGATCGACTTACAGAAAGGCATTCTGCCGTTTGCCGGCGGTCCGCACACCGCGCAGCAGGTTCTGGATAACGCCACTGAACTGGCAAACCGTTTCCGTAAACTGGGCTCGCCGGTTGTAATGGTACGCGTGGGCTGGTCCGACTCTTTTGACGAAGCGCTGAAACAGCCGGTTGACGTGCCCTCTGCTGCGCCGGAAGGCGGTTTACCGGCAAGCTGGTGGGAATTCCCGGAACAACTGGGCGTCACCGATAAAGACCTGCTGGTGGTTAAACGCCAGTGGGGCGCGTTCTACGGTACGGATCTGGATTTACAGCTGCGCCGTCGTGGTATTAAAAGCATCGTGCTGGCCGGTATTTCCACCAACATCGGCGTGGAATCCACCGCACGTAACGCCTGGGAACACGGCTATGAGCTGGTGATCGCCGAAGATGCCTGCAGCGCGCACAACAACGACCATCATCAGTCGAGCGTGCAGTTTATCTTCCCGCGCATCAGCCGCGTGCGCTCAACCGCCGAAGTACTTGCCGCGTTGCCGCAGTAACGTTACCCTGCCGGAATACCCCTGACGCCGCCCGCACAGGCGGCGTTTTTTATGGAAAATCAAAGGAAACGCGGCATGTTTATTGGTTTACCACAATGGCACCACAGCGCATGGGCCCGCATCGGGCTTCGCGATCTGGCGGATTACGCCCGGTATTTCAATTGTGTCGAAGGCAACACCACGTTTTATGCGTTGCCGAAACAGGACGTCGTGATGCGCTGGCGCGATATGACACCCGAATCCTTCCGGTTCTGTTTCAAATTCCCGTCGGCCATCAGCCATAAAGCGGCGCTGGCTAACTGTCAGGAAGATGTCGATACGTTTTACCGCACGCTGGAACCGCTCGGCGAACGCATCGGCCAGCTCTGGTTACAACTTCCTCCCGCTTTCGCACCCGCACATCTCGACCGTTTATGGCAATTTCTGGATGCCCTGCCCGCCGGTTTTGATTACGGCGTTGAAGTCCGCCATCCCGATTTTTTCGCCAAGGGCGATGCCGAGCGCGCGCTGAATCAGGGGCTACATCAGCGTGGCATTAACCGCACCATTCTCGACAGCCGTCCGGTTCACAGTTCGAAATCACTGACCGAAGCGGTGCTCGATGCCAAGCGCAAAAAACCGATTCTGCCGCTTCATGCCGTCGTGACTGCGACGCGCCCTATCGTGCGTTTTATCGGCGGTGATGTGCTGGAAGATAACCAGCCATTGTTCGCGCAGTGGGCAGCCAAGCTGGCAGCCTGGGAAACACAGGGGCTTTCTCCTTATTTATTTATCCATACGCCAGATTGCACCGACGCACCTCAGCAGGCGCGCAGTCTCTGGCCCCTGCTGCGGGCGAAAATCCCCGGCGTTCAGCCTGAGCCAGACTGGCCGGAACAGGACGCGCTGTTCTAAAGTTTTCCGGATTGTCTGACGACAGTTTTACGTCTTACCGCTATCATAGTGACGCAGTGAAGCAGGTCATTGCCCCATCGGATCACAGGGAATAACCAAGGAAGTCATCATGATTAGCGCGTTATATGTCGTGCTTGCCGCCATACTTTTGATCAAACTCTCTTTTGATGTGGTACGTCTGAGAATGCAGTATCGCATTGCCACCGGCGACGGCGGCTCCTACGAACTGCAAACGGCCATCCGCGTCCACGGCAACGCCGTCGAATACCTGCCAATAGGTTGTTTATTGCTGCTGTTTATGGAAATGAACGGTGCCGGCGTCTGGATGATCCACGCCTGCGGATTGCTGCTGATTACCGGTCGTCTGTTCCACTACTACGGTTTAAAACATCGTGAATTCGCCTGGCGCCGCAACGGCATGGCCGCCACCTACATCTCACTGGTGTTGATGGTTATCGCAAATATCGTCTATCTGCCGTGGTCCCAGTTTCTGACATTTGACTAGCTTTTCCGCCGTTTTTCACGGGCAGCGCCGCGCACAGGTATCTGCCCGCCTCAGTATCTGCTAAAATTCTGCCTCAAAATTCTGCCCTTTCAATTTTTTGGTTCGACTCATCCTTATGGAAAAGCACGATACGCTGTTTTCTGCACCGATAGATAAGCTGGGCGACTGGACGTTCGATGAACGCGTCGCTGAAGTTTTCCCCGATATGATCCAACGTTCTGTACCGGGTTATTCCAACATTATTTCGATGATTGGCATGCTCGCCGAGCGCTTTGTTAAGCCCGACACGAATGTCTACGATCTGGGGTGCTCGCTCGGTGCGGCTACGCTGTCGATGCGCCGCAATATCAAGGTTTCGGGATGCGAAATCATTGCTGTGGATAATTCCCCCGCCATGGTCGAACGCTGCCGTCGCCACATCGACGCTTTTCGCGCCGACACGCCGGTTAGCGTTATCGAAGCCGATATTCTGGATATCGAACTCAAAAATGCGTCGATGGTGGTGCTCAATTTCACCCTGCAATTCCTTGAACCCGACGATCGTCAGCGCTTACTGAATCAGGTTTATCAGGGAATGCGTCCGGGTGCGGCACTCGTGCTGTCAGAAAAATTCAGTTTCACGGACAAAGACGTCGGCGAACTGCTGTTCAATATGCATCACGATTTCAAACGCGCGAACGGCTACAGCGAACTGGAAATCAGCCAGAAACGCAGCATGCTGGAAAACGTGATGCTCACCGATTCTGTCGAAACCCACAAAGCCCGCCTGCATCAGGCCGGTTTCCAGCACACAGAACTCTGGTTCCAGTGCTTCAACTTTGGCTCGCTGATTGCCGTGAAAGCCGGGGAAGCAGAATGATTGATTTTGGTGATTTTTACCGCGTGATTGCCAAAGGCCCGCTGAGCCTGTGGCTCAATACACTGCCTTCGCAACTGACCGCCTGGCAGAAAGAATCGCTGCACGGGAAGTTTAAACTCTGGTTTAACTCGGTTGACCGCCTGCCGCTGTTACAGCCTGAACGTCTGGATTTGCTGCACAGCGTTTCCGCCAACATGGAAATCCCTCTGCCCGCCGGTCAGCGCGAAGGCATCGAAAACCTGCTGCGCAATATGATGCCGTGGCGCAAAGGTCCGTTTTCGCTGTATGACGTTGAAATAAATACCGAATGGCGCTCTGACTGGAAGTGGGAACGCGTACTTCCGCACATCTCTTCTCTGGCGGGCCGAACAATTTTAGACGTGGGCTGCGGCAGCGGTTATCACATGTGGCGCATGATTGGCGCGGGCGCACATCTGGCCGTCGGTATCGATCCGATGCAGCTTTTCCTGTGCCAGTTTGAAGCCGTGCGAAAATTGCTGGGCGGCGATCAGCGTGCACATTTACTGCCGCTGGGCATTGAACAATTACCCGAGCTGAACGCGTTTGACACCGTTTTCTCGATGGGCGTGCTTTATCACCGCCGCTCGCCGCTGGATCATCTTTATCAGTTGAAAAACCAGCTGGTCAGCGGCGGTGAATTAGTGCTGGAAACGCTGGTTGTCGAAGGCGACAGTCAGCAGGTGCTGGTACCGGGCGACCGTTACGCGCAGATGGGCAATATCTACTTCATTCCCTCCGCCGAAGCACTGAAAGACTGGCTGATTAAATGCGGATTTGTGGATGTGCGCATCGCGGACGTCAGCGTTACCACGGTTGAGGAACAGCGCCGTACCGACTGGATGACCAGCGAATCGCTGGCCGAATTCCTCGATCCGAACGATCCGACCAAAACTATCGAAGGGTATCCGGCACCGCGCCGCGCGTTGCTTATCGCCCGCAAACCTTAAGCGCTGCTTTTTCCGCCAGGCGCACCGTCTGGCGGAAACTTCACCTCCGCATTTTTATCCTGCTTTCTGCCTCGCCACGCTGTACATCCGGGATTAAAAAGGTCTAACCTTTCGGAATGGCTATCTGTTTGTTCTGACAGAGATCGTGGTTAACGTTTTGGGAGGATGTATGAAATTCCCTAAAGGCAGTATCGTTCAACACAGATCCGGCGATATTAAAGGCACCGTGATGAATACGTTTGAGTCCGACAAGGAAATCGTGTCGTATTACGTTTCCTGGGAAGATGGCAGCAGCAGCCTGCATCAGGAAAACGAATTACATTGGGCCAATATTGATGTCGCCATCAAGATAAAAAACTTCTACGAAAAGTAGCCAGCGCCTCTCTGACTGACATAAATCTCCCAAATTTATTCACCTTTTCCGGCCTTAAGATCAGGACTGACGGGCATCGTGCGCCAGGCCTTTGTAAAGCTTCCTGTTTTCGTGCTTTATCGTTGGATTGATTCATACTATTTCGTGTATAAATTCGGCCAAAGTTATTCATCAGAACGCGAACCTGTCGCGGAGAAAAGTATGCGCCGGAGAATCCGATTCCTTTTTGATCGTGCCGTGATTGTTTTAGGTCTTTTTGTCATGTGCCTGGTGGTTAAGGCCGGCATGTTTGGTGTGGCATATCTCACCTGGGGCTGACACTTTCCTCACTAAATCATCACACTTATCTGTTTTGTAATCCCGATAACCTTTTTTAATGTAAAAGAAATGCTACTCTTCATAACCATTAAAATGACAAGGTTATGAAATGTCTGACTCCCACGATAATCCGGACGTTCTTCTGCGCACAGCACAGGCTCTGGAGGCTGCAATTGCATTCAGCATTGCGTCTATTTCAATTAGCCTTCCTGATGTAAAAACAGAAGTTGTGGAATCTTTGCGCCGGAACGTGGCCGGCAGCGATAACCCGACCCCAACAAATGACGCCATTGAACACCTTGTCACCCTGATTGAAACAGCGGCAAAACCCGCTATAAACCGTAATTCAGAATAAAAAAAGCCCCGCCAAAATGACGGGGCCTGGTACTTGCGCAGGGCGACGCAATAAGGGCCGTAAGACCCGGTTAAATTTTGAGATTATTACGCCGTGCGGGATATTTGATCGTCAAACTGCAATGTACTTTTCATTGCGGCAACAATATCACCGTCCACGCAATAACGACTGAATTCATCAAAATCGGTGTCGGAACTCATGGTGACACCGGCTTTGCGGTAGCGCATAGAAGAAGGAACCTGACGCCCTGCCGAGCTGTGTAATTCTGTCAGCCCGATATCGACAAACTTTTGCAGATTCGTCAGACGCACACCCGCGCCTGCCATAATGATAGGACCACGCGTGAGCTGATTCAGTTCCCGAAGCATCGGTAAACCCACTTCCGCATTTTGCTGCTGCCCGGAAGTCAGGATGCGCGCCACGCCTAGCTGAGTCAACTGCTCAAGCGCGATCTTCGGGTTCAGACACATGTCGAAAGCGCGGTGAAACGTCACCGCCATATCACCGCATAACGCCATCACTTCCCACATTCTTGGCATATCAATATGCCCTTCACCATCGAGCATGCCGAGCACCAGACCGGGATAACCGAAATCGCGGATCATCGCGATATCACTTTTTAAAACATCAAATTCGCTTTGGCTATAGCAAAAGTCACCACCCCTCGGGCGTACAATCGGATGTACAGGGATCGTCACTTTTTCCCTCGCCAGTTTGAGGGTGCCGTAACTCGGCGTAATGCCGCCATCGGCCTGACTCGCGCACAATTCGACGCGATCTGCTCCGGCTTGTTCTGCTGTTAGCGCACAATCGACGCTGTAACAACACACTTCTAATTTAGTCATGTGACCTCTCCTGAATACGGCATTATGCTACAACACTTGTCTGTAACCGGCCATGTCGCGTAGGCTTTGACATAGGCATTCCCGCCCAACTGCCTGCTTAGGAAAGCTAACTATGGCACTCAATTTTGATTTGCGGGTAGACCGCAGTCACAGTGATAGCGTTAAGTGGAATAAATATCATCAACAGGATGTGATTCCACTTTGGGTCGCCGATACCGACTTCACGTCCCCGCCGCAGGTCATTAAAGAGCTGCAACAACGCGTGGCAGAAGGTGTTTTTGGTTACGGTATTACGCCACCGGAACTGATTGATATCGTGGTTAAAAGGTTGTCTGCCCTTTATGAGTGGAAGATTCAGCCAGACTGGATTGTCTGGCTTCCGGGTCTTGTCTGCGGGCTGAACGTGGCCGTGCGCGCCAACGTTGCGCCGCACGAAAGCAGCCTGATGCCGATGCCCATCTATCCCCCTTTTATGCAGGCCGCACAATCCGAAGGCCGGCAATGTAAATCCATTCCGGTCGTTGAACAGCAACAACGCTGGGTAGCGGATTTTGCTACAGCCGAAAGCCAGCTTGATGGCGGCGAAAAACTGCTGATGTTGTGCAATCCGTATAATCCGGGCGGCACGGTTTATCGTCGCAATGAATTGCTGCAACAACAGGCATTCGCCAGTCGTCACAACCTGGTGGTGTGTTCCGATGAAATTCATTGTGATCTGATTCTGGAACCCGGCCTGAAGCACATTCCTTTTGCCTCACTCAATGCCGATGCAGAACAACGCTCGATCACGCTGATGGCGCCGTCGAAAACCTTCAATCTGGCCGGGCTGGGCGCGTCGATGGCGATCATCCCGAACCCTGACTTACGCCGGAAATTTCTCGACACCAGCAAAGGCATCGTGCCGCACGTCAATATTCTGGCGTATGTCGCGGCGACCGCCGCCTACCGCGACGGCGAAGCATGGCTTACCGCACAGCTCGACTATTTGCGCGAAAACAGGGATCTGGTGACGTCACGCATCAACGCTATGCCCGGCTTACGCATGCTGGCACCCGAAGGTACCTACCTTGGCTGGATTGATGCCAGCGCATTGCGGGTGGAAGATCCGTACCGTTTCTTTGTGGAAGCAGGTGTCGGTTTTTCCGGCGGAGCCGAATTCGGTGCGCCGATGTGCGTACGTCTCAATTTCGGCTGCCAGCGCGCCTTGCTGGAGAAAGCCCTGGACCGGATGGAAACCGCGCTGGAAAGGCTCGGGCGTTAACCCTCTTCCCTTTCGCTGGCGACAATTTCTCGCAGGCTGTGCGGGTGGAATTTAATCGTCACTGACCCGTCAGTGACCGCCAGCGTTGGGTTAGGCAAACGCTCATTTTCCCCTTTGGGCGCACTCTGCTTCAGTTTTATACCGGGCGTCATTAGCGCTTCATCGGCAATCAGTGCCAGCGCCCGCGTATACAACTCTTCTTCTGCGCCCGGCAGCACAATCTCGATATGTTCCCAGCCTTCGTGCGAATAACGCTTATCCCCCGGATAAGGCAACTCCACCAGATCAATGCTCAGCGGCCCGACCGTCAACGGCTCATCGAGTGTAAACAGACAGATTGGCCTCCCGTTAATCAGGGTTTCATTAAGCAGGCTGCCACACTTTGCCAGCCCGGTTTTCCAGCGATCGGCCGTCGTGTTCTGATGGCAGCGCACGGAAATATGATCGGCATGAAATTCACCCAGATTGATCTGCAACTTTGCAGCGAATGTCGTTAATACGTCGGAAAACCGCAACATATCGTCGACTAAATCCTGTAACTCAGGCACATGCTTCATGGCGGGCATCCTATCTCTTTTCGGTTTGCAGATCTTCAGGGTCGGGTAATTTACACAGCCTTTCATCCGGTTGCCAGAGACACGCCGCAGAATCGCGCTTTCATGCCTTCAGGACGTGCGGCAATACTGACGCCGCAGGGCTAATATGATATAAACACGCATCATTTTTCAGTTCTCCCGCAGGGGGGGACGCGTTAACAACCACATTCCCACCCTAAATCATTCGTGTTGCAGAAAAACTCTGCTGCCGAAAGATGACGGGGATATCGACTAAAGGTAATCCGGTGAATATTCAGGCACTTCTTTCAGATAAAGTCAGCCAGGCGCTGATCGCAGCTGGCGCATCCGCCGACAGCGAAGCGCAGGTCCGTCAGTCCGCTAAGGCTCAGTTTGGCGACTATCAGGCTAATGGCGTCATGTCCGTGGCGAAAAAACTCGGTATGCCACCACGACAACTGGCAGAGAAAGTGGTTGAACTGTTGGATCTGAGCGGCATCGCGAATAAAGTCGAAATTGCCGGTCCTGGCTTTATCAACATTTTCCTGGATCCGGTGTTCGTCGGCGCACACGTCGACAGTGCGCTGAATCACGAAAAACTGGGTATCGCGCCCGTAGAGCCGCAAACCATCGTTATCGACTATTCTGCGCCAAACGTGGCGAAAGAAATGCACGTTGGTCACATCCGCTCCACCATCATCGGCGATGCCGCTGTCCGTACCAATGAACTGCTCGGCCACAAAGTCATCCGCGCCAACCACGTGGGCGACTGGGGCACGCAGTTCGGGATGCTGATTGCCTATCTCGAAAAAATTCAAAACGAGAACGCCGGTGACATGAATCTGGCCGACCTCGAAGAATTCTACCGCGCCGCGAAAAAGAACTACGACGAAGACGAAGCCTTTGCCGAACGTGCGCGTGGTTACGTGGTGAAACTACAGGGCGGCGACGAGTACTGTTTGCAGATGTGGCGCAAACTGGTCGATGTGACCATGAAGCAAAACCAGCTGACGTATAACCGTCTGAACGTCACCCTGACCGAAGACGACGTTATGGGAGAAAGCCTGTATAACAGCATGCTGCCGGGCATCGTGTCTGACTTGCAGTCAAAAGGTCTGGCCGTCGACAGCGAAGGTGCCGTCGTGGTTTATCTGGACGAGTACAAGAATAAAGAAGGCGACCCGATGGGCGTCATTATCCGTAAGAAAGATGGCGGCTATTTGTACACCACCACCGACATCGCCTGTGCGAAATACCGCTACGAAACGCTGGGTGCCGATCGTGTGCTGTATTACATCGACTCCCGTCAGCACCAGCATTTAATGCAGGCCTGGACCATCGCGCGTAAAGCCGGTTATGTCCCTGATTCCGTTGCGCTTGAACACCACATGTTTGGCATGATGCTGGGTAAAGATGGTAAGCCGTTCAAAACCCGCTCAGGTGGCACGGTGAAACTGTCTGATTTGCTGGACGAAGCGATTGAACGCGCACGCAAGCTCATCACAGAAAAGAATCCTGAGCTGAAAGATGCGGAAGAACTGGAAAAACTGGTCAACGCCGTCGGTATTGGCGCAATCAAATATGCTGATCTGTCGAAAAGCCGCACCACCGATTACATCTTCGACTGGGACAACATGCTGGCCTTTGAAGGTAACACCGCGCCGTACATGCAATATGCGTACACCCGCGTGGCGTCAATCTTCAAACGTGCAGAGATCGACGTAAATAGCCTGACCCAACCGGTTGTACTGAGCGAAGAACGTGAAGCCGCGCTGGCCACCCGTCTGCTGCAATTTGAAGAAGTGCTGACCGTTGTCGCCCGTGAAGGCACGCCACACACCATGTGCGCCTATCTCTACGACGTGGCAGGCCTGTTCTCCAGCTTCTACGAACATTGTCCGATCCTGAACGCAGAAGATGAAACCAGCCGCAACAGCCGCCTGAAACTGGCACTGCTAACCCAGCGCACGCTGAAAACCGGTCTGGATACGCTGGGTATCGAAACCGTAGAACGTATGTAATTCATATTCATACAAACATTAAAAAGGCCTCTTCCGAGGCCTTTTCTGTATCTGCGTTTTACCGGCGGAACGCCGCATTAATGCCGGGCGAACTCTTTCACACGGAACCCTAACAGGCCGAGCACGGCGAAATACGCCACCACGCCCGCCGCGACAACGGCCGCCAGACGTGCCAGACGATATGCCATTCCGCCGACATCCCAGGCGGGCATCAGCCACATCATGCCGAGCAACGCCGCAGACATCGCAATTACCGCAACAAACAGTTTTATCAGAAACACTCTCCAGCCTGGCTGTGGCTGGAAGATGTCCTGTTTACGCAGTTGCCAGTAGAGCAGCGACGCATTGAGGCATGCAGCCAGACCAATCGACAGCGAAAGACCGGCGTGTTTCAGCGGCCCGATAAACGCGAGGTTCATCACCTGTGTCATCAGCAATGTGACGATGGCGATTTTGACCGGCGTTTTAATGTCCTGACGCGAATAGAAACCCGGCGCCAGCACCTTCACCACAATCAGTCCCATCAGGCCGACGGAATACGCCACCAGCGCGCGCTGCGTCATTGACGCATCAAAGGCGCTGAATTTACCGTACTGGAACAGCGCGACGGTCAGCGGTTTCGCCAGAATACCCAGCGCAACAGAACTTGGCAGCGCGAGCAGGAAACACAGGCGCAGACCCCAGTCCATCAGACGGTTGTATTCGGTATGGTTGCCGCTCGAGAAACTCCGCGCCAGCGAAGGCAGAAGGATTGTCCCCAACGCCACGCCCAGCACGCCGGACGGAAACTCCATCAGACGGTCAGCGTAATACATCCAGGACACAGAACCTGAAACCAAAAATGACGCGAAAATGGTATTGATAATCAGGGAGATCTGGCTAACGGAAACGCCCAGAATTGCCGGGCCCATCTGACGCATCACACGCCAGACGCCAGCATCCTTCAGGTTAAGACGCGGCAGAACCAGCATACCGATTTTCTTCAGATGCGGGAGCTGATAGCCCAGTTGCAGCAATCCGCCCGCCACCACCGCCCAGGCCAGCGCAAGCACCGGCGGGTGGAAATAAGGCGCAGCAAACAGCGCAAAACCGATCATGCTGACGTTCAGGAACGTCGGCGCAAAAGCCGGTATCGAGAAACGGTTCCAGGTATTGAGTATTGCCCCGACCAGAGAGGCCAGTGATATCAGCAGGATATACGGGAACGTAATGCGCAGCAGCGAACTGGTCAGTGCAAATTTATCAGGCGAATCCACAAAACCGGGAGCCGTAATATAAATCACCCACGGCGCGGCAAGCATACCGAGCACGGTGACAATCGCCAGAACCAGCGTCAGCAGGCCCGAAACGTAAGCAATAAACGTCCGCGTGGCTTCCTCGCCCTGCTGGGTTTTGTACTCGGCCAGAATGGGCACGAAAGCCTGAGAGAATGCACCCTCAGCAAAAATACGACGTAATAAATTGGGCAGTTTGAACGCCACAAAAAAGGCGTCGGTCACCATTCCGGCACCAAAAACGCGGGCCACAATGGCGTCGCGGGCAAAGCCTAATACACGTGAAAACATCGTCATTGAACTGACGGCTGCCAAAGATTTAAGTAGATTCATGTCACTTTTCTTGTTTGCCGGTGGCCTGTCTGTAACGCAATATTGATCAACAGGTTAAACAACCACGCCTGCATCAGCAGGCGTGAAAGATGAACCGGCATGGCTCAAAGATGCGCTTAGTCTACGCATCCGCCATGCAATAGCCAACGGCAGTTGTTATAGATTGTTACCCGCACCATCCTGTGCGGCTTTCACTCAGTTTTGCAGAATTTTTTCGATCATAGCCTGCGCATAAATCGCCTGTGCGCCGCTGGTTTCCGGTGCGGTCTGGTTCGAGACGCAATCGACGAAATGCTCAATCGCGCCGACAAAACCGCGCTGCGCCAGTGTACTTTGCCAGCCTGCAACAGGTTGCTGCGTCAGAATGTCATCTCGTTCATCGCGCCAGCCCCGCATATCATCCAGCTGATAAACGGCACCTTCAGTCACCGCCTGCACGCTTTCACGAAACGTCCCGGCGCGGCGATGCATTGACGTCGTCACCAGCGTTTCTCCGCACAGGAAATGATGCTCGCCATAAAGCATCTGGTTCGCTTCATTAATCTGAACCAGCCCGCTTTCCAGACTGGCATTGCCGCCCGCCAGCCACAGCGCCGTATCCACGACGTGCAGATAATCATCCAGCAATGTAAAACGCAGATCGTTTGGCCCGACGCTGTTCGTCCGGTGCTTATCCATCCGCAGGGACGCCGGGTTCTGCATCTGCTCTTTTAACTGACGATACAGCGGCGCAAAGCGGCGGTTAAACCCGACCATCAACGCTTTGCCTACCCGGTTAGCCTGCTCAACCAATTGTTCGGCCTGATCCAGCTCAGCTGCCAACGGTTTATCTACATACACATGGACGCCCTGTGCCAGCAATTGCCCGACGACGTCGAAATGGCTGGCCGTGCTGCTGTGGACAAAAACAGCGTCGCACTGGCTGGCGAGCTCATCCATACGGGAAAAACAGGCCATCCGGTAGCTGTCGCAAACGGCCTGTGCTTTTTGCTGATTCGGGGAAAAACCACCGACCAGCGTCCACTTTTCAGCATGACTGAGAACCGGCAGATACGCTTTTTGCGCGATCCCGCCAAGCCCGATAACGCCTATCCGAAGTTTGCTCACGACGTTTTCCTTTTAATCACCCAGATGTTGCAGCAGGCTTTCCAGACGTTGTTTCAGTTCGGCAACCTCTGTCTCAAGTGCTTCCACGCGCGCGGCCAGCCCGGAGTCCGGTGCGGCAGCGCTGAAAAACGGCTCTTCCGCGGCGCCTGCCGCCTGGCTGACTTCACCGCTAAACAGGTGCATAAAACGGCTTTCGCGCTTGCCCGGCTCACACGCCAGACGCACGCAGAACGGACCGTCGTCACGCGTAGCCAGATCCGTCAGGGTTTGCTCGACTTCGGCAACGTCAGAAAAATCATGCAGGCGGTTGGTGCGGGTGCGTAATTCGCCCGGCGTTTGCGCGCCGCGCAGCAGCAGTGTAGTGACAACCGCCACTTCCTGCGGGGAAAATTTGAGATTGCCGAATTCGGAATTACAAAAACGATGCTCGTACTTCATGGTGCGGGAACCGCTGAGGGTGCGGATGATGTGTTTGCGCAGCAGTAAATCCAGCGTTTGCTGAACGTCACTTTCGCTGAGTTCCATCACCGGTTCACGGTTGGTTTTCTGGTTGCAGGCGGTGGTTAATCCGTTGAGCGTCATCGGATACTGTTCCGGCGTGGTGAGCTGTTTTTCCAGCAAACAACCGACAACCCGGGCTTCCCGGTCACTGAGTTCATGTTTCATGTTGCTCTCCTTATCGGGACGGGGGCGTCCATTCTTGGCAGGTTAGCGCTGTCAGCACGTGATCCTGCCATTTGCCATCAATCAGTAAATAATCCTTCGCATAGCCTTCCCGCTCGAAACCCAGACGTTCGAGCAATTGCCCGCTGCGTTTATTGTGCGGCATGTAATTGGCCATAATCCGGTGCATTTTTTGCTGGCGCTGCATGTAGCGGATCAAGGTTTGCAGCGCTTCCTGCATCAGCCCTTTCCCCTGCCATTCCTGACCGAGGGAATAACCGAGAAAACAGGCATGGAATGAGCCGCGCAGGACGTTACTGAAATTCGCCACGCCCATCACACGGGTTTCATCGGGATCGAGCAGGATAAAATAATACGCGCTGCCCTGTTTCTGCATTTCGGAAATTAATCCCAGACGCGCCTGCCATCCGGAAGGATAACAATGGCTTTCATCCCTGACCGGTTCCCAGGGTTTCAGAAACACCCGGTTCTCCGCGTAGTACTCAGCCAGCCGTTGCGCATCGCGGTCATGAACCAGGCGCAGAACCATCCGGTCCGTGGTAAGCCGCACTTTCGGCACGGCAGATTTATAGCCAAACATCCCTTCCTCCACATCCCGCACGGGTCGATGAATAGAATTTATAGGAAACACCTGATCATCGCCAATTCTGCCAGTCAGAACGCGGCTTGACGATAAAAAAATATTATCAATAGCGCCCTATCTAAACGCCTGATTCCGGTTCAGACTGGAACGGTCTTTTCTTCCTTTCTGTATCTGCCGGACAGGGTACAAATAATCGCTCATGGTGAAGCATGTCTCTGGTATCACAAGCTCGGAGCTTGGGTAAGTATTTTCTGTTATTAGACAACGCGCTGGTTATTTTAGGCTTTTTCGTGGTTTTTCCGTTGATCTCGATCCGATTTGTCGATCAGCTCGGCTGGGCCGCGATGGCCGTCGGTCTGGCGCTGGGTGTCCGCCAGCTCACGCAACAGGGATTAGGCATTTTCGGTGGGGCAATCGCTGACCGTTTCGGTGCCAAACCAATGATTATCACCGGCATGCTTTTACGCGCGGCCGGATTCGCCACCATGGCAATGGCAGACGAACCGTGGATTTTAGTCTGTTCCTGCATTCTCTCCGGCCTCGGCGGTACCTTGTTTGACCCGCCGCGTACCGCGCTGGTGATCAAGCTGACCCGTCCGCACGAACGCAGCCGTTTCTTTTCCCTGATGATGATGCAAGACAGCGCCGGTGCGGTTATCGGCGCGCTCATCGGCAGCTGGTTGCTGCAATATGATTTTCATTATGTTTGCTGGGCAGGTGCGGGGATTTTTGTGCTGGCCGCCGCCTGCAACGCCTGGCTGCTGCCCGCTTACCGGATTTCCACCCTGCGCACGCCAATGCGTGAAGGCATGATGCGTGTGCTGCGCGATCGTCGTTTTCTGGCGTATGTGCTGACGCTAACCGGTTATTACATGCTGACTGTACAGGTCATGCTGATGTTGCCGATTGCGGTCAATGACGTCGCCGGAAGTCCTTCGGCGGTGAAATGGATGTATGCGATTGAAGCGGTGCTTTCCCTGACGCTGCTGTATCCGATTGCGCGCTGGAGCGAAAAGCGTTTTCGCCTTGAGCAGCGTCTGATGTTCGGCCTGTTGATCATGACGCTCAGTCTTCTTCCCGTCGGGCTGGTGACCTCGATCAACCCGCTGTTGCTGCTGATCGGGTTCTTCTACATCGGCTCAATCATTGCCGAACCGGCGCGCGAAACGCTGAGCGCCTCACTGGCCGATTCACGTGCACGAGGCAGTTACATGGGTTTCAGCCGTCTGGGGCTGGCGCTGGGCGGCGTAATTGGTTATACCGGCGGTGGCTGGATGTATGACACTGGCCGTGCGCTTGAACGGCCTGAATTACCGTGGTTTTTACTGGGCATCGTCGGTTTCATCACTCTCACCGGTTTGTACTGGCAGTTCAATCTGCGCCGCATCGAACCGGCGATGCTAAGCGGAGGCTGACATCGGCAAATACACAAAATGACTGGCGTTGTAACAAAGCGGCAAACATGACGTGTATGTTTGATCTCCCCTCCTCATTTACCCATACTGGTTTCAGCGTATCGATAAAATCAGAACCTATATCCGGCAGTTTTCACGCACCCTACAGGTCAACGCCGGCGACAACAGGAGCTATGAACCATGAGACTTTACGTTTACGAGCATTGCCCTTTTTGCGTCAAAGCACGCATGATTTTCGGTTTGAAAAACATTCCTGTAGAAATCAAAGTTCTGCTCAATGATGACGAGAAAACCCCGATTTCGATGGTAGGCAAAAAGATGGTGCCGATCCTGCAAAAACAGGATGGTGGCTTTATGCCCGAAAGCATGGACATCGTGCATTACGTGGATAAAAGTGACGGAAAACCGCTGCTGACCGGCCCGCTGAATGCGTCCATTGCCACCTGGCTGCGCCATGTTTCTGAATATATGGGCCGTCTGCTGCTGCCTCGTTTTGCAACCGCGCCGCTGGAAGAGTTCTCCACGCCGGAAGCGCGTAAATACTTCTCCGACAAAAAGCAGGCTGCCAGCGGCGATTTTCAGGAGCATCTGAAACATTCAGAAGGTCTGGTGAAAAAAATCAGTCAGGATTTACGTGCTCTCGATAAACTGATCGTCGAACCGAACGCCGTCAACGGCGAGCTTTCTGAAGATGACATCAATCTCTGGCCGGTTTTACGCTCGCTGACCATCGTTCAGGGGATTGAGTGGCCGTCCCGTGTTCAGGCTTATCGCGACAATATGGCAAAACAGACGCAGGTAAATCTGTTTACCCGCCTCGCCAGTTAAATCTTCCGCCGGAAGTCGGCTTCCGGCGATTTTCCCTTTTCTTCCCCTTCCCCAACACTTAGGCTAATCAGCGTTGTCTGATTGGAGCGAAACCGTTTAGCGGTCATGCTGACAAAATAGTTTTTACGTAATGAGGGAAGAATGACAAAGCGACTTTTAGGTGCAGCAGTTCTGATGTGCGCCAGCCTGCTGGCCGGGTGTAACCAGCTGACGCAGTACACCATCAGCGAGCAGCAGGTTAATGACTATCTGAATAAGAACAATAATTTCGAGAAGCAGCTTGGCGTGCCGGGGCTGGTGGATGCGAAATTAGTGCTGACCAATCTCAGCAGCCAGATTGGCCGCGCCGAACCGGGCGTCGTGACGCTGACCGGCGACGCACATGTCGATATCTCGTCATTATTTGGCCCGCAGAAAGCCGATATGCACCTGACGCTGAAAGCCAATCCTTCCTACGACAAGGATAAAGGCGCGATTTTCCTGAAAGATATGCAGGTGGTGGATTACACCATTCAGCCGGAAAAAATGGACAGCGTGATGAAAGGCCTGATGCCTTATCTGAACAATTCGCTGAAAACTTACTTTGATCAGCGTCCGGCTTATGTATTGAATGGCGATCACAGCAAAGGCGAAGCCATGGCGAAAAAACTGGCGAAAGGTATTGAAGTGAAGCCGGGTGAACTGGTGATCCCATTTACTGATTAGCGGAATCTCGTAAACCGCCTGAAAAAAAGCCCGGCACATTTTCATGACCGGGCTTTTTTATTTCTGACGCATAACAGAGTTACTGATCGTCTTCTTCGTCGCCATCCAGATCGGGCGGCAGTTGCTCTTCCAGCTCATCACGCATGACCTGCAACGCTTCGCGGCTGATTTCAGCCAGCGTGCGGTAGAAACCACTGGTGGCGTGCGCTTCAACTTTACCGAGGAATTTGCCGCACCACGGGAACAGGTACTCATCAAACAATGTGATTTGCGCGCTCACTTCATCTTCCTGCGACTGATCTTCCAGCCATGATGTCGCAAGCAGCATCGCGCCGAAGTGATCGGCAGGCGCTTCGCCTAACGGCATTCCGCGCTGTTGCAGGAAAGCACGGATATCCATTTCATTTGCGCCATCAACGTAGGCACTGCGGAACGGAGACACCGCGCATTCTGAACCGACAAACAAACGGTTAAACTCTGCCGCCAGTGCCTGAGGATCGGCGCTTTCCTGCAAGCGGTTCAGCAACGCGTCCTGCTCCAGCGGCCAGTGTTCAGGCAATTTCCCGTCCTGAATCAGGCCAAAAAGCGGAACCAGCAACGGATCCTGCGGCTGACGGTAAAACAATGTGCCCAAAATGCGGCAGACAATCGAAAATTCATTCATAGCAATAACCTGATCAGTCGGTGAAAAGGGGCAATCCCCCGCAAATTGGCCGCGACAATGTCACAGTTCGCTTAATTCTGCAATTGGTGCACGCCCGCGTTTCTCCAGAAAATCCAGGAAACGGCGCGGACTGACGTTCAGAATACGGTCTTCCGGGAAATCAACTTCACGCAAAATACGTTCGCAATGCTCAAACCCGCCGAGTGAATACGCAATGTGCGAATCCGATCCCAGCGCCAGCCAGCCATCGGCTTCTTTCACAGCCAGCGCAACCGCCCGGCAATTGGGTTCGCTGCCTTTACGTGAATGGATGAAAGAGGAGTTATTCAGCTCCAGCGCCACGTTATATTTCGCCGCCGCCGCCGCAACAGCCGGAATATCAATCGGGTATTTCGGGTTGCCCGGATGCGAAATAATATGCACATCGCCCCCCGCCATCGCGGCAATCATCGCGGCGGTGTGTGTTTCTTTGTCCACCGGTTGCATCACCGGCTCATGGAAACCGGCAATAATCACGTCGATTTCATCGAGCATCGGGCCGGTACAGTCAATGTCCCCCTTAATGTTTTTGATGTTCGATTCGATACCGCGCAGGATGCCGATTCCGTTCACCAGACGCGGCCAGACGCGCATATTCATAAAGTGCCAGTAGTGCGGGGCATCGGCCATATCCGGGCCGTGATCGGTAATGGCAAACAACTTAATGCCCTTCTCTGCAGCCTCATCAATATAATCATGTAATGTGCTGTAGGCATGGGTGCTGGCAACAGTATGCATATGCAAATCAACGGGGTACGGCATGTGATCTCCTTAAGTGATCCCGTGGCGACTGCATGGCCGCCACGTTAATAATTTTAGCAGATGAATGTTAATAACCCCGGCCGAGGCAGACACGTCCTGCCGGCTCCCGCCCTGCTTCGATAGCGAGAATATTCGCCGCAATACTGTCCATCGCTTCTTCCGGCAAGGTATCTGCCCCAACGTGCGGCGTAATGCTGACGCGCGGATGCGGCCAGAACGGGTGCATGCCCGGCAACGGCTCTTCGGCAAAAACGTCGAGCGTGGCGGCGGCTATCTGTCCATTGTCCAGCGCGCGCAGCAAATCACCTTCCACCAGATGTCCGCCGCGTCCGAGGTTAATCAGATAAGCATTATGCTGCAGATTTGTGAACAGTTGATGATTGAGAATACCGGCGGTGTGCGGCGTATTCGGCAGCAGGTTGATCAGCACCTTGCAGCCGGTCGCAAATGCCACCAGCTGATCGTCCCCGTAAAAGCTTTTCACGCCGTCCTGAGATTTCTCGCTGCGGCTCCAGGTGCGCACGGTAAATTGCAGATCCACCAGGGCTTTCGCCACGCTGCTGCCCAGCACACCGGCGCCAAGAACGCCGACAGTAAATTCACTGCGTGAATGCGGTGCCAGCGGCCGCCACTGTTTTTGTTGCTGGAACAGCTGATATTCATCCATACGGCGGAAATACCGCAACACGCTGGCCAGCGCGTATTCCTGCATCTGCAACGACATTCCGGTATCTTCGAGACGAATGAGCGGCACACCGGCGGGCAATGTGCCGGGCTGACGCTGTTCCTGCGTGAGAATGGCATCCACGCCTGCGCCGAGAGCAAAAATGCCTTTCAGCATCGTACGCGGGGCCAGCATGGCGTGCGGTGGTCGCCAGACCAGCGCGTAGTCGGCGGGCTCATGGTCCGCCGCGTTCCACACGCGCATTCTGGCCTGCGGTATGCGTTTTGTAATTCCGTGAATCCAGGGCTTTGCATCAAATGTAGGGTGGTAAAAAATAATGTTCATCGGGGACGCCTCCTGTGAGCTGATAGATTTCCCTGAATATCATCAGGATGCAACCCTGAGGCCGAAAAAAGAACAAGCCCCGAAAATCGGGGCTTGAAGTTTCACTGATAGTGTTGTCTTTCAGCTCAGGCTGCGGCAGGCTCGCGGCGGATCATCCGGCGTAAAAGCGGGATCAGGACCAGCAAAACCACACCGGTGATAACGGAACCCCAGCCGAGCACGTTGAAGACTTCGCTGTAGCCCGGATTCGTCAGCACTGGCGTGCTACCTTCGTTTTGCGGCATCAGGCCGGAAATGTAACTGGCAAGCACCGAAGCTACGCCGGTCACCATCATCCAGCAGCCCATCATCACGCCCTGATAGCGCGCCGGAGCCAGTTTGCCAATCATCGCGTAGCCGATAGGGGAAATCAGCAACTCGCCGATGCTTTGCAGCAGATAGCTTATAGCAATCCATTTAAACGCCACCAGCCCGTCGCCGCCCGCCAGATGGATCCCCATCGGCAGAACCAGCATGCCCAGCCCCATACAGAATAAAGAGGCGGAAAACTGCGCCGGAACATCAATATTCCAGCCGCGCTGACGCAATTTATTGAACCACAGTGCCATCAGCGGCCCGCCGATAACAATCACAATGGTATTAATATTCTGGATCCACTGCGGTGCCACGCGGATACCGTAAACGTTCAGGTTGATGTTGTGTTCGGAGAAGAGCATCAGCCCCATCGGGGCCAGCTGATACAGCGTCCAGAACACCAGCGAACCCAGCGCCAGCAAGAGATACGCCTTCATGCGGCGGCGTTCATCGGCCTGCCGGTGGCGGTAAGTCACCAGCGTCATCAGCGCAAAAATGATGATACCCAGCGCGACCACAAAGTAGCTGCTGAACTCCGCGTGGGTCAGCAACATTCGAATAACCGGCACGAGGACGATTAAAATCGCGATGCCGGCAGCCATACGGCGCAGCAACTGGCTGCGGCTGGCTTCTTTAAGCGGCGTACTGATATCGGCCAGAATCGACCAGCGAGACAGCGTCACCACCACCGCCGCCACGTTGCCCAGTGTGGCAAACAGGAACAGCGCACGGTAGTTTTCGCTTAACTGGAAATAACCGGCCACAGCAAAACCAATGAAAAAGCCCAGATTCATCCCGGCATAGTTCCACAGGAATGCTGATTCGCGGCGGTCATCATCCGGCGCAAAACGCTGCGTCAGCATCATATTCAGGCACGTCACGTTCAGCCCGCTGCCAGTCAGGAACATCGCCAGCCCCCAATACAGACCGGTCACGCCCTCCAGCGCAATCAGCGCACAGCCAAAGACCTGCAATACCATGCCCAGAACGAACAGGTTTCGGTTGCTCAGATAACGGCCGCCGAGATAGCCGCCAAACATGTGCAGGCCATAGTTGAACGCGCCAAACACGCCCATAATGGCGTTGGCGTTATCCTCGCTGAAACCCAGTTTTTTTGTGGCGTACAGCACCAGAGTGGAATACAGCACCGCGAAGCCGAGCGTCGCGAAAGTCTGAACGAAGAATAATGTGCCCGCACCGGCGGGGATCGCCGTGCGGTGCTGCGACGCTGTCGCGTTATTTGACTGACTCAAGTAAGAACCCCTGTCCCGTAGTGTGGATTTATTCTGCTTCTGGTTTTAACTCGCCCAGTTTTTATACGAAGCCTTTTTTTGGAATCCATTGTTATACCTTCGTGACTGGCGATTTTCACAACATATTTTGCTATTTGAACGTAACGGAAAGTGTTTGCTGCTTAATCGCACTTTTATGCAGTTATTCTAATTATCTATTCACAGGGATAAGCAGAATTAATGACGCTGCGTGACTTACGCCAAGCTGGTCATCCTTAATACAGTTTTTGGTCTGTAAATCAGCAAATTGCTCTAAGTTTGTCTAAACAGCACAGAACCTGCAAAAAGAAGGTTGACGCTGAACGCGGTTTTCCCTACATTAGCGCCGGTCAGCAGCACTGCGGTGCAGCCGACGACTGGAGAGGTGTCTGAGTGGCTGAAGGAGCACGCCTGGAAAGTGTGTATATGAGAAATCGTATCGAGGGTTCGAACCCCTCTCTCTCCACCACACAATACGAGAAGGCCCGAATGAAAATTCGGGCCTTTTTGTTTTTGCGTTTTCTGCAAATGGGTGCCTGAGGGCCAACTTGCTTTGACAACATCCGAAAAGGTGGGGCGAACCCCACCTCACGGTTAGCCGTTAATTTCGTCGCTTAAGACTGCCGCAATTTCCGTATTTCCCTGCTTAATGTGCAACTCGCACAGCGAATCACGCACCATCCAGGTCCAGGCCAATAATGTGAAACAAATCACCATGAGCCCGTACAAAATCAGCTTTCGCGCTATCTTAACCTCCGTTGCATTTCTGCATCTATGAGGCTATCCTGACATTGCTTAGGTGTCGTTGGTAGCCTCGGGTTGATTGAATAATTAACTCGGGGCTTTCTTCTTATTACGCCTTGAACAACACTGCTCAAGACCCATAAGCCTCAAGCACCCGCGCGCATTCTTGCAAGTAAACCTCCCCGGCATCTGCTTACTTAATATTCACTTTGTCCTAATTTTCACCAGACGGCCCTCTTCGCCGGAACCTATAACTATGTTTATCACCATTGTGCATTAGACATCCAAACGTCCATAACTTAGGATCGAACCACCTGGGATAACGATTTGATGCCACATATGAAAATTAAAAACTTACCACTTGATCAGAATATCAACGGCTGGGCGGCGTTGCGTGGCGACAGGCCGCATCACCCTGCATTGCATGGCAAAGTCACTGCCGACTGGCTGGTGATCGGCGCAGGATTTGCCGGGCTGGCTTTTGCCCGCAGAATTGCAGAACTTCGCCCGCATGAGCACGTCGTGGTGCTTGAAGCGCTCGACATTGCCGATAACGCTTCGGGGCGTAACTCCGGTTTTGTCATCGATTTACCCCACACCGTCGGCAGTACATCGGCTGAACTGGAACATGCTAATACTTACCGCCGACTTTTGCAGTACGGGCTTCATCATCTGAAAGATACCGTCGACCAGCATGGTATTGAGTGCGACTGGCTGAATTCGGGGAAATATCACTGCGCCGTAAGCGAGCAGTTTGACGGCGAGATTGCGCATTATCAGAAAGAGCTGACCACACTCGGCGAAAGCTTTGAATATCTGGATAACGCCGCCCTGAAACAGCGGCTGGGCACAAGTTTCTACCGCAGCGCGGTGTATACACCGAACTGTATTCTGGTCAATCCGGCGGCGCTGATCAGCGGTTTAGTGGCAACGTTGCCTGAAAACGTCACGGTTTATGCCAATTCCCCTGCTTTGCAAATCGATACACAAGGTACGATCCGCGCCGAAACGCCGCACGGCGAAGTCAGCGCACGTAAGCTGATGCTGGCGATTAACGGTGCCGCACGCGGGTTGCCGCTGTTCAAGGGTAACGTATTCGCGATGTCGACGTTTGCCACGCTCACAGAGCCGCTGACGCCGGAACAGCGCCGTCTTATTGGTGATATCTCGCCGTGGGGTTCGACGCCGGTGAATGCACTGGCAGGCGCAACGTTGCGTTATACCTCAGACCACCGTTTCCTGATCCGCGAGCACGTGAATTTTGCGCCAGGTCTGGTGACCAGTGCAGTGGAAACAGGCCGCCACGCGCGCCGCCATCAGCAACTTTTTGCACGCATTTACCCGCAGTTGCAGAATGTGAATATGGCGTATACCTGGTCGGGACTGATCAGCATTACGCGTAACGGCGCACCGGTGTGGGGAAATTTGTCGGAGAACGTGTATTCATCGGCAGGCTGTAACGGCTCAGGCAGCTCGAAGCAGAGCGCGTTTGGCCGGTTACTGGCAGAACATGCGTTGGGCGAAGACAATCCGCTGCTGGCGGATATGGAATCGGTCGGGCGCGCCAATTATCTGCCGCCGCGCCCGTTCCTTGATGTTGGGGTAAAAAGCTTTATGGCACGGGAACGCTGGCGTTCACGCAGCGAGATGTAGAATCAGACTAAAGCCGGTCGCCCGAGGACGACCGGCTTTTTTTAATGACGTTTATCCACGCGCGCCACGATACGATCGCCCAGCCACTGGATACCGCAGACGATGATAATCAGCACCACAATCACTTCTACCATCACCACGGTTTCAAACCGCTGATAGCCGTAACGGATAGCCAGATCACCTAACCCGCCCGCACCGATTGCGCCCGCCATCGCCGAGGCACCAATCAGCGCTACCAGCGTCACGATAAATCCGGACAAAATTCCCGGCAGCGCTTCCGGAATTAACACATCCCAGACGATGCGCAGCTTACTTGCCCCCATCGCCCGCACCGCGTCAATCAGCCCGCGATCCACATCACGCAGCGACACTTCGGCCACACGGGCAAAATACGGCGTAGCGGTAATAGAAAGCGGAACAATCGCCGCCCACGTACCCAGCGAGGTTCCCACCAGAAAACGCGTCACCGGGATCAGCGCCACCAGCAAAATGATGAACGGCAGCGATCGAAAGCCATTGATAACCAGCCCGAGCGAACGGTTAACCCAGTGGTTTTCAGCAATACCACCGGGGCTGCTCATGACCAGAATCAGCCCGAGCGGCAGACCGGCAACCAGTGAAAACAAACCCGAAACCGCCGTCATCAGCAGCGTTTCCTGGACGGCATTGAATAACAGATCAAGCATTACCGGAGACATAGCCCGTCAGCTCCACAGTGGCCTGGCGTTGTTGCAGCCAGTGTAAAACGGCCTGCTCGGACGCGGCGTCAGCCACCGGAACCGAGAAGAAGAAGCGCACGATGGCATAATGCTGAATATGGTCAACACCGCCCTGAATGAGCCGGAACTTGCCCGGTAACTCTGCCGCCATCTGGGTGATAATTTCGCCCTGACTGCCCTGCCCGGCATACTGCACGCTGTAAATCGCCTGCCCCTGACGTTCGGTTGTTAGTTCTTCAGCCAGCGCTTCGGGCAACTGTGGCAGCAAGCCCTGCAACAATGTGCGGGTCAGCTCGGATTGCGGATGGGCAAACACCTGCCACACCGGGCCTTCTTCAATGATTTCACCCGCGTTTATCACCGCAACGCGATGGGCGATTTTCTTGATCACTTCCATCTCATGGGTGATCAGTAAAATCGTGATCCCCAGTTTCTGATTCAGTGACTGGAGAAGCGCGAGTATTGAGCGGGTGGTTTCGGGGTCAAGCGCCGACGTAGCTTCATCACACAGCAATAAAGCCGGGCTGGCCGCCAGCGCGCGGGCAATGCCGACACGCTGCTTTTGCCCGCCTGACAACGCTGCCGGATAGCTTTTGGCTTTATCTTCCAGCCCGACCAGCGCCAGTAATTCGGCCACACGCGCCTGACGACGCGCCTTGTCGAAACCGGCAATTTTCAGCGGCAGCGCGACGTTCTGCTCAACGGTTTTGGCCGACAGCAAATTAAAATGCTGAAACACCATCCCGACGCGGCTACGTACCGACTGCCACTGTTTTTCACTCAGCCCGGTGATGGCGTGACCTTCTATTTCGATCACGCCTTCATCCGGCTGTTCCAGCCCGTTGAGACAGCGGATCAGGGTCGATTTCCCTGCCCCGCTGCGACCAATAATCCCGAGAATTTCGCCCCGCTTTACCGTTAACGACACGCTGTTCAGGGCCTGCGTTTCCCCGAACCGGCGGCTGACCTGATGCAACCGCACCACATTTTGTGCTGCATCCTTGCCAGCGATCCGGTCAGCCTGCGCCGGAGTGCCCGCCTGAGCGCGGCGGGCATTGTCCTTTTCCGGAGACGTAGCGGTAAACTGCGCCCCGGCCTCAGTGATTATTGTCATGCTTTTACTTCCTTACCAGGCCGTTATGCCAGTACCTTTATAAACCTTATCAAACACTTGCTTGACGGCGTCATTCTGATAAGAACTCACCAGCGTTTTCACCCAAGGCGCATTTACATCCGCCGTTTTAACGGCGATGAAGTTGTTGTACGGGTTACCTTTTACCGGTTCCTGTGCGATACGGTCTGCCGGCGTCAGGCCACTTTTCAGCGCCCAGTCGGTGTTAACGATCGCCGCATCCAGATCAGGCACGGAGCGGCCGATAATGCCGGAATCCAATTCTTTGATCTTTACGTGGCGTGGATTTTCAATGATGTCTGCGGTCGTGGCTGAAATACCTGCGCCCGGTTTCAGTTTGATCACACCCGATTGTTCCAGCAGCACCAGACCACGTGCTTCGTTCGCCGGATCGTTAGGCACACCGATCACTGCGCCATCTTTCAGTTCAGCGGCGGTTTTCACTTTTTTGGAGTACAAACCGATTGGCCAGACGGCGGTGTAACCGACGCGAACGATATCGTAGTGATTCACTTTGATCTGGTTATCGAGGAACGGCTGATGCTGGAAGGCATTGGCGTCCACTTCACCGTTTTGCAGCGCTTCGTTTGGCTGGTTGTAATCGTTGAAAACGACCGGTTTCACGGTCAGCCCTTTCGCCGCTGCCTGTTTAATCACTTCGCGCCAGACGTCTTCGTCTTCGCCACTCATGATGCCGACTTTAATGGTGGTTTTATCGGCTGCATGCGCTGCCGCAAGCGGTGCCAGAACGCTGCCGGAAATCACAACCGCAGAGGTGGCAGCCAGTAAAATAGTGCGCTTAAGGCGGGTCTTCGTTTTGTTAAACATTGCTTGCATGGAGTATCCCCAAAAAGTAGATGAGAAGCCTGCGCAGAGCCGAGTTTCCGTGCAGGAATTTGGCGAGTATACCCATAGGCTTATTTCTTTATAATATTGTTTCAGAGATTCATATTCCTGAAACGAATATATGAAATGGGATAGTAAATCGATAAAAAAGCTAACCTTGCGGCAGTAAGGAAATTCCCGATCTGTGGCCATAAAAAAACCCGCCGCAGCGGGTTTTCCTCATTCCTGACAACAATACATTTATGACGGCTACGACTGCGGATCAACCGGCTGAACTTCCAGCGATACCATGCCGATCCCGAGTTTACGCGGCTGGAAACCACCGCTGGTGCCTTCGGTCGGTTCGGTCGGTTCAGGTGGCGTAATCACGATACTTTGTGCCGCTTCCGGGTTGGTGAACTGCACCTTCACAATGCCGTCCTGATCGCCGAAGGTCACAAACTGTTCCTGGTCGCCAACGCGCACGGAAACCGGTTTGTCGATGTTGTTGCCGTAGGCTCTGGCACGGATCACCACATCAAACGTCTCGGGCAGCGGTTTGACATAATCGATTTTCACCGACGGAGCCAGATTGGCATCCGACCAGCGTCCCCAGTTTTCCACCGAAGAAACGCCCGTAATCGCTTTCACCTGCTCGGGCAGGCCCGGCACCATAAACGCGATCGACGGCGACTGGTACGTCGTCGCTTCATCATCAATGTTCAGCGCAGCCAGCGTTTTCTGGTAAATCGCATTGCTGCCCGACGTATCTTTGGCGAAGTCGACTTTGCCTTTGAACGTATCGCCAGTGACCTGAACGATGGACGGCTTCGCACCGAGGTTACCGGACGCCACGCAAAGACCGGTATTAAGCGACAATTCCGGTGCCCAAACCCGGCCCATTTCATAACATTTATCGACCCACACGAAGTTATCGCTGGTCGCCAGTCCGGCAAGCTGTTTCTTGAGTGGCGTCGACAGATACACATCAAACATCGGCTCGATTTTTTCGCCAGTCACTTTCAGGATGAACGGCGTCTTAATAGTCATGCCGGAGAACGTGAAGCTGCTGTCTTTGTTGTTGACCGTGTAATTCTTGATGCTGTTCGGGAAGCCCCATTGCTTGATAACCGCCGGTTTCCAGGCATTCACTTTGTCATCAATATTGAGGAACTGCGCGGTCATGGATGTCGCAGAGAAACCGCTGCGCCCCAGGCCGATGTAATTATCACCGCCCATCATATCCAGCACCGTCGCACCGTTATCAAGGGTGCTGCGTTTCGCCGCGTTCAGCTCACCCACCGGTTTACGGCCATCGAGCACGAAGAACAGGTCCTTGCGGTTTTGCTTGGTCAGAATGTTATACGCGGTGTTGTTCATCGCCAGATGGTCTGAAGACACCACAATGAGGGTGTTATCGAAATAACCGGACGCTTTGATCTTGTCGATAAACGCCGAAATCAGCTCCTGACTACAGGATACCGCGCTCAGGGACTGATTGGATTTCCCGTTTACTTTATAGTCTTTGCGGGTGCAACCCCGGGAAATAAAGCCGTCCGGGTGATGCGTATCGACCGTCAGCGCAAACAGCGAGAAAGGCTTGCCCTCTTTGCTCAGCGTGATGAATTTCTTATAAACCTCGTCGAGCAGCGTGTCGTCATACCAGCCCCAGTCGTTTTTATACGCCGGATCTGCCACGGTCGGACGCAGTTCGTTGTAGCCGTAAAGATGATCAAAACCGTGAGATTTCAGGAACGTGCCTTTTCCGGCAAACGCCAGTTCCGCACCCTGATAGAAATAGTTGGTGTAACCCGCGCCTTTCAGCACATCGCCGAGACAGACGTTTTCCGGATAGAACGTGGCGAGCGCGCTGGACGCATTGCCATCAAACGGGGCAAACAGCGGGATACCGCACTGTGAAGCCACCATACCGGCGATGGTATAGCCGGTGCCGGGAACCTGTTTGGTATTGGTAAAATCAATGCTTTGCGCTTTATGGCGGCTTAGTTCGGTGGTCAGCCCCGGGAACACTTTTTCATCAAAATAAGTGCGTTCCAGACTTTCGCCATAGATGTAAACCAGGTTAGGCTTTTTCGCGCCTTTCACCACTTTTTCCGGCACTTTGTAATAGGTGTCGAAGTCCGCGCCATTGCCGGAGATCTGCGTTTTTACCAGGCGGGAAATATTTTGGAAAGCCTGCGTGGATCCGACCGAAAACACCGCCAGCACCACCGCCAGAACGCTGTACACCGCGCTGCTGTTTTTAGCGCGACGCTGTTTCAGCGCCCACGCCAGCACCGCAAATACGGCAATCAGGCCCGCAAGTAGACCCAGGAAAGGCAGAATATATTTGTTCAGCCCGGCGCCTTTCAGACTGCTGGTCACGGTGTAAAGCACCGCGTCGGTAATGCCTTCGCCAGTAAAATAGTTACTGCCGATCAGAATGACGTTAAGGATGACGTAAAGGCCGAGGAAAAACAGAACCAGCGAGAACCAGACACGGCTGGCCGACGCACGGGTGACGTAGAAAAAAATAGAGGAAAGAAATAAAACAAAAGAAATTATCTCAGAAACCATTTCAGCACCCTGTCTGATTAAACAATAAACGCTACGACCCATTTCTGCTGTTTTACGAGCAGCGCCGACGGTTCAACGCATCGAATGAATGGCCCGTTCGCCATTCACTTCATCCTTGATCCTTGAGACAGGAAAATTCATGCCAAAAACGGACAGCGTTATATAGCCCGTTGTCCCGAAGGGGTCAACGTTTAAACACTGCGTCAGGTCATTGATTCGTCCTAAAAAACTCATCTTTAACAAATTTTTGAGGGTTAACTCTGCATGATAACTCAGAAATTTAACTTTCTGGTCACCAATTTGTAAGAATTGCATGATAAGGGAATACTGTGAGCGAAATGTGGAGGAGGATTTGAAATTGAGAAATTCAGAATAAACCTTATGGGAAATGCCTTGCTGACCGTCACGCAATACGTGGCGGAGCAGCAAGGCAGAAGAGGATTAAATTCCGCCTAAATAGGCTTTTCTGACCTCCTGATTGTGGAGCAATTCTTCCCCGGTTCCGCTCAGCCGTATCTGTCCGTTGACCATCACGTAACCCCTGTCGGAAAGCTTCAGTGCGTGATGTGCATTCTGTTCCACCAGGAAGATCGTCATGCCGTTGCGTGCCAGTTCGCGCAGCGTCTGGAAAATCTGTTTAACGATGATCGGTGCCAGCCCGAGGCTCGGTTCATCGAGCAATAACAGTTTCGGACGGCTCATCAGCGCACGCGCTATCGCCAGCATTTGCTGCTCACCGCCGGACATGGTCATCGCGCGCTGTTTCCGGCGCTCTTTCAGGCGGGGAAATAAATCGAACATGGTTTGCAAATCTTCCGCCGCATATTTATTTCCCACAGGAATGGTGCCCATCAGCAGATTCTCCTCGACAGTCATATCGGGGAAAACCCGCCGCCCTTCCGGCGATTGCGCAATCCCCGCCGACGCCACAAAGTGCGTGGATTTACGGCTGATATCTTCTCCGCGAAACAGGATTTGCCCGCTCTGCACGCGCGGCTGCCCGAAAATCGACATCAGCAGCGTGGATTTCCCTGCGCCGTTGGCCCCGATCAGTGCCACTGTTTCCCCCTCGTGCACCTGCAACGACACGTTTTGCAAAGCCTGAATAGCGCCATAAAAAACATCGACATCTCGAAACTCCAGCATCGTATCGCTCATAAGCTGACCTCATCGTCTTCATCAGCGCCGAGATAAGCGGCGATCACTTTTTCATCATTCTGAATCGCCTGCGGAGCGCCTTCGGCAATTACGTCGCCGTGGTCGAGTACGATGATGTGATCAGAAATCTCCATTACCATCCCCATATCGTGTTCAATCAGCAGCACGGTAATGTCGTGATGATCGCGCAGAAAACGGATAATTTTGCTCAGCGTGCGTGTTTCAACCGGGTTCAGCCCCGCCGCCGGTTCATCGAGGCAAATCATTTCCGGCGCGGTACACATCGCCCGCGCGATTTCCAGACGCCGCTGTTGCCCGTAGGACATTTCCCCCGCCAGCCGGTTGGCGCAGTCCACCAGTTCCACCACCTCCAGCCAGTAAAATGCGCGATCCAGCGCCTGATTTTCCGCACGGCGGTAGCCCGGCGTATTCAGCACACCGGCAATCAGGTTGCGGTTAGTCTGCCTGTGCTGCGCCACCAGCAGGTTTTCGACGACGGACATTTCGCGGAACAGACGGATGTTCTGGAACGTCCGCGCCAGCCCGGCACGGTTCACCAGATGCGTTCCGCCAAACATTTTGTAGAATATCCGCTGCCCGAGCTGCGCCGGTTTCACCCAGTCACTGGCCTGGAATTTCTGCCCGAGCACCTGAATCACGTTGGTCGTACGCCGTTGCGTACTGAGTAAAATAGTGCCGCCGGTTGCCTTGTAAAATCCGGTCAGACAGTTAAATACCGTGGTTTTCCCCGCGCCGTTCGGGCCGATTAATGCGGTGATTGAGCCGCGTTTCACGTCCAGATTGACGTCATTGAGCGCCCGGATCCCGCCAAAATGCATCATCAGATGTTGCACGCTGAGAATGTTGTCACGTTTCAGAGTCTCATTCATGGCGCGACGCCTTTACGCACGGTAAACCCGCTGCGGCTGATGCGGATTAAACCGCGCGGACGCCAGATCATCATCACCACCATCAGCACGCCAAACAGCAGCACGCGGTATTCTGCAAAACTGCGCAACAGCTCCGGCGCAACGGTAAGGACAAACGCCGCCAGCACCACGCCGAGGGTCGAGCCCATCCCGCCGAGCACCACAATGGCGAGGATCAGCGCGGATTCAAAAAAGGTGAAAGACGTCGGGTTAACAAATCCCTGATAGGTGGCAAAAAATACCCCGGCAATACCGGCTGTTGATGCGCCAAGCGTAAACGCCGAAAGTTTTACCAGCACATGGTTAAGCCCCATGGCGCGACAGGCGATTTCGTCTTCACGCAGCGCTTCCCACGCACGGCCAATCGGCATCCGGGTCAGACGATGTTTGATAAACAGCACCAGCAGCACCACCAGAACCAGCACCGCGTAGATAAAAATAAACTTCATGTTCGGGTTATAGGTCAGATGAAAAAACTCATGAAACGGCACGCCGCCCTCTTTCGCCCGCCTGCCGAATTCCAGCCCGAAGAATGTGGGTGGCGGCGCGGAAACGCCGTTCGGCCCGCCGGTAAACGACAGCCAGTTGGTCAGCACCAGACGGATGATTTCCCCGAACCCGAGCGTCACAATAGCCAGATAATCGCCGTGCATCCGCAACACAGGGAAACCCAGCAGCGCACCCGCCAGCGCGGCCATGATCGCCGCCAGCGGCAACATTGACCAGAATCCGAGGCCGAGATACTGATAGCCGAGCGCCAGGCCATACGCGCCAATCGCGTAAAAAGCCACGTACCCGAGATCTAACAACCCGGCCAGCCCGACCACGATATTCAGCCCGAGCCCAAGAAGGACATAAATCAGCCCCAGAATAGCGACGGTCAGAATGTATTTCGTGGCCACAAAAGGGAAGAAAATCGCCAGCACCAGAATCAGCGGAATGACCCAACGCAGGTTACTTTTGTAATCCGGCGGACGCACATACACCCCGGCGCTGTCCGCCTCGAACCGCACACGCATTTTCTGCCCTGACGCCGTGTCCAAAAACGCGCTGAGCAGAAACCGCCCGAGCATCACCGCAGCGATAATCCACACCAGCCGCTGGCTGTGGAACGTAAAACTGTAGCCATCAAGCACAACGCCGACGACCGGGCCGAAAATAATCAGCGCAACCAGCCCGGCAAAAATGGCATCGAGCACACAACGTTTGAGCGAAAACCCGCTCCTCACCTCAGTTTGTGACGTCATTTTTTCCCCTCACACTTTCGTCACAACCGGACGACCCAGCAGGCCCTGAGGGCGGAAAATGAGGATCACCACCAGCAATCCAAACGAAAAGACATCTTTGTAATCCGAGTTCACCATGCCCGAGAACTGCGCTTCGGCGATCCCCAGAATCAGGCCACCCAGCATCGCTCCGGGCAACGAACCAATACCGCCCAGTACCGCCGCCGTGAACGCTTTAATACCGATGATAAATCCGGCGTAAAAATCAAACGTGCCGTAATTCATGGTGACCAGCACGCCCGCCAGCCCGGCCATCGCCGCGCCAATCATAAAAACCAGCGAAATAATGCGGTCGGTATTGATGCCGAGAATCGAGGCCATTTTGCGATCCTGCTGCACGGCGCGGCACATGCGACCGAGCCTGGTATTGCTGATAATCCACGACAGCACCAGCATCCCGACGAAAGAAGCCACCAGGATGAACAGCTTGGTGTACGTCATCTGCACGAAACTTTCGCCGATATGAAAACGCAGCGCGCCGTCCAGCATGGTCGGGATCCCCTGCTGGCGCGGTCCCTGACTGATTTGTGCGTAGTTTTGCAGGATAAGCGACATTCCGATGGCAGAGATGAGCGGCGCCAGGCGGGTGGAATTTCGCAACGGTTTGTAGGCAATACGTTCAATCGCCCAGCCATAAACGCCGGTCACCACAATGGTGAACACCAGCGTGCCGAGGATCAGCAGCGGAAAGGAATGCAGCCCGAAGAAGGAAAGCAGCGCCAGCGCGATGGCACACAGGTACGCAGAAATCATGTAAACCTCGCCGTGAGCGAAGTTAATCATGCCGATAATACCGTAAACCATGGTGTAGCCGATGGCGATCAAACCGTAGACAGCGCCGAGCGTGATGCCATTGAACAGTTGTTGCAGAAAGAATGAATCCATAAATACGCAGTCTCTTTTTGCGACCGCGTTCGCCGGAACGCGGTCTTTGTCTGATATGGTTTTATTCCTTCACTTCCTGATATTTGCCTTTGTCATCCCATTTATAAACTACGTAATCGGAAACCTTCAGATCGCCTTTGCTGTCCCAGGCTTTCTTGCCCATGACGGTATCGACGCTGTTGGCTTTTAGCCAGGCGCTGGCTTTAGCGGAGTCCGTACCGCCGGTGGCTTTAAATGCGGCGGCAATGGCCTGAACGGACGCGTAGGAGTAGAGCGTGTAACCTTCCGGCTCGAATTTACTGGCGCGGAATTTATCGATGACGGTTTTGCCATCCGCGATCAGACGCGGGTCTTTGCCGAAGGTCATCAGAATGCCGTTGGTGTATTGCGGGCCACCGGCAGCGGTCACCATTTCCTCATTGACGATACAGTCGCCGGAGAAGAAGGTCGCCTGAACGCCCTGTTCGCGCATCTGACGCACTAACGGACCGGCTTCCGGGTGGCAGCCGCCGAAGAACACCACATCCGGTTTTTGCGCACTGATTTTAGTTACCAGCGCGTTGAAGTCTTTTTCACCGCGCGACAACCCTTCGTACATCACCTCTTTCACGCCGCGTTTGTTGAGCGCCGCTTTGGTGGCATCCGCCAGCCCCTGCCCGTAGGTGTCTTTGTCGTGGATGATGACCACTTTTTTGGCTTTCAGTTTGTCGATGATGTAATCGCTGGCCACTAACCCCTGCTGGTCGTCGCGGCCACACATGCGGAACATATCACTCATGCCGCGTTCGGTGATTTGCGGGTTAGTGGAACCCGGCGTGATAGCGATAATTCCGGCGTCGTTATACACCTCGGAGGCAGGCATGGTGGAGGAAGAACAGAAATGCCCGACCACGGCCTGCACTTTGTCCTGATCGATTAAACGGTTGGCCACCGCCACCGCCTGTTTCGGTTCGCAGGCGTCATCGCCCTGCACCAGTTTAATTTTTTCGCCATTAATCCCGCCTGCGGCATTGATGTCTTCGGCAGCCTGTGTGGCGCCGTGCCAGTACTGATCACCGTAAGTTGCATTCGGCCCGGTAAACGGACCCGCGACGCCAATCACAATATCCGCACGCGCGGAGAAAGCGGTCACCAGACAACCAGCCAGCAACAAAGAGAGCGGACTTCTCATAAATTTCATCGACATCGTCATGATCCTTAGCACTGTGTTTGAGTAGAAACCTGAACTAAAAAGAAAATTCTGAAGCTTAATTTTGAAATTCAAAGCCGTTGCCAAAAGACGAAAAGTTTCCCGAGGTTGAATCAACGAATAGAAACTTAAGCAAAATATCTGCCAGTGTTTCCAAACCGCTGAGAATGTGTCGGGCTCTGTGAGTATAGATAGCGCTCAGCCCGCGTTACGGGCAACTGACAGAAACGACGACGGGATCACACCGCACTGCGCTGGTGCTGAGAAGCAGGTGAAAAAGAAGATAGCGAAAGCGTATGCACCAAAATGAACCGTGATAAATCAGTCACTCAGTTCACACAATTACGCCTGGTGACATTTTTATCCTTTGCTTCTTACGGCGGGTTGTTTTGTAATGCGGGCAGATGATTGCAACGGGAAACCACTGAACAATGAAGAAATTACCCTGCCTGACGGCGATCGTTCTGGCGATGACCTTAACCGGTTGCGCTGGCGATTATGTGATACACACCAAAGCCGGTGATCAGCTTTTCGCCCACGGCGAACCGGACCGAGACCGTGATACCGGCATGACCAGTTACACCGACATGAACGGCGATTATCATCTGATGAATACCAATGATATTGCGGGCATTGTGAAAAAATAAGCGCTGCGGTTTTCGTGATGCGAAGCGCAGATGTGCGCTAATTCTGGCAGCCGGCTGAAAATTCGTTATTATCTCCCCCCACTTTCCAGCCGGGCTGTCTGATGTCTGCGATTATCGATACTTTTATTGCCCCGCCGTGCCATGACGAGATAGAGATTCTCTTTCAGGACGCGCATCTGGTGCTCATCAATAAACCCTCCGGGCTGCTCAGCCTTTCGGGTAAAAACCCGCAAAACCTCGATTCGGTGCATCACCGGCTGGTTAAGATATTCCCCGGCTGCACCCTGATTCATCGTCTGGATTTCGGCACTTCCGGGCTGATGGTGATTGCCCGCAACAAGGCGATTAACGCTGCTCTCTGTCACCAGTTCAGCCAGCGCACCGTGACAAAAATGTACAGCGCACTGCTCTGCGGGCATCTGAACGACAACGAAGGGGTGATCGACGCGGCGATTGCCAAAGATCCGGCGCTGTTCCCGCTGATGTCGATTTGTGCGCGCACCGGCAAGCCCGCGCAATCGCGCTATCAGGTCATTGAACGCTTTGAGCAAAGGTTAGAAGACGGGACGTTACTGCCGTTGACGCGGGTGCAGCTCACCCCGGAGACCGGGCGCACCCATCAGCTGCGCATTCACTGCCAGCATCTGGGGCACCCTATTTTGGGCTGCGACCTGTATGGCGGCCGTCTGTTGGCGGGGACAGAACACACGCCCCGACTGATGCTCCACGCCAGCGAGCTGGATTTTATTCATCCCGTCAGCGGAGAACCGGTCAACGCGCGGTGTAACAGCCCGTTCTGAACATGCTATTGATTACATAGACAAACGTAAATCAACCCTTACCACATCAAATCATCAGGCACTTTAAAGTCAGCATACGGATCTTCTTCATCCTGCTCTTCCTGACTCAGCGCACTGTTTAATACGATACTGTTGGCATCCCGCTGGGCAATTTTATCGGCCACGATGGCGGGAATAATCGCGTATTCACTTTCACCCGTTTTCTCTGCAATCAGACGCGCAATAGCAAGACGCCCGCTGATCAGCTGAGCCTGCGTCGTCTTATCCACAAATATCTTTTTGATTAAATTGTTGTCGGTGAAGTTGAAACCGATATCACCTTTTGCAATATCAATTTTGTTCATTTCGATCAGCTGCTTCACCTGCGCTTTATATTCTTTCGATAACGCCGCTTGTTTTTGCTGTTCGTTGAGCAGCTTATCGCGCTCAAGCTGGGCTTTTTTATTTTCTTCCACAGCCGCTCTGGCCTCTCGAGCCTGAACGCGTGATTTTTTAGCCGTTTTTTCGACTTTGGCCATTTTTTTGCTGGTCACTAAACCCGCTTTAAGCAATTGCTCTTGTAAGGACAGTTTTGTCATTTTCGTTTCTAAACCCGTAAAATAATTTCAGGGATTATACCTGCAATTTTCGGGGCAGTGCCAGTTGTGACCGACTCTGAGTATTCACCACGCCCCATAGGGATAGGTTTTTCCTTTAATGAAATCCTGAGTCTTTTGGGTATAACTATATCCTTTAGAATGCTTAGTAATCCTTTTGCACACATCCAACTTATCGCCCGAGAGCGTTTGCAGCTTAATTACGGGTACCGGATAATTAGGATAATCGCCGACGTCCTGCAACCAGACCCTGACTTTTCCTTCCGGTGCCAGGCCGAACAACATCGTTTTATACCAGACCGTATTGCCTGAGCGGGCTTTGTGACTGGCAGGGGTTCGCATTTTCTCCCACACCTCCTGCGGGAAAAACAGGCTGGTTTCGTAGGTTTTCATGTCAATAATGGAATCCCAGCAGAACACCATATACTGCGGAGGATGGCTGGCTTTGTTGAAGTGGATTGAACTCCTTCTCACTTTTTCACTCCATTTCCCCACACTGTAAGGGTTGCTTTGCGTTCCGTCTAAGGTATTAAACGTATTCAGGTAGCCCGCCGTGTCGACAATCCTTACATGAGTCACCGTTGCGGGGAGTCCCTCTGGGGTGAAGAATGCAAATTCCCATTTTCCATAGGGCAATGACCAGTCACCTTCTGCGACCGGTGCCGAGCGACCCTGTGTTTGTTGTGCTGCCTGCGAGTGGCACCCGGTGAGGCTCAAGGCTAAAAGCAGAAAGGAAATCCCTTTTAAGACCATAGTTTTTTACCGTCCATGTTGTATACCGTGCGTAGAATTCGCAACTCACCACGCCCCATAGGGATAGGTTTTTCCTTTAATGAAATCTTTGATGTCCTGATCGTAGCCGTAAGTGAAATCACTTTTTGTTATCCCTTTGCACACATCCAACTTATCGCCCGAGAGCGTTTGCAGCTTAATAACGGGTACCGGATAATTAGGATAATCGCCCACGTCCTGCAACCAGACTCTGACTTTTCCTTCCGGTGCCAGGCCGAACAACATCGTTTTATACCAGACCGTATTGCCTGAGCGGGCTTTGTGACTGGCAGGGGTTCGCATTTTCTCCCACACCTCCTGCGGGAAAAACAGGCTGGTTTCGTAGGTTTTCATGTCAATAATGGAATCCCAGCAGAACACCATATACTGCGGAGGATGGCTGGCTTTGTTGAAATTCACGGTTCCACTCCGGCTTTTATCGCTCCAGCGACCCACAATATTGGGGTCTTGATGAGTTCCATCCAGCCTAGTAAATGTATTCAGATAACCGGCAGTATCGACAATCCGCACGTGCGTCACCGTCGCCGGTAACGCCTCAGGAGTCAAAAAAGCAAACTCCCATTTCCCATAGGGCAATGACCAGTCTCCCTCAGCGACCGGTGCCGAGCGACCCTGCGTTTGTTGTGCTGCCTGCGAGTGACAGCCGGTAAGGCTCAACACAAATAGCAGAGAGGTAATCCCTTTTAAGACCATAGTTTTTTACCGTCCATGTTGTATACCGTGCGGATCCAGTTCTCGTCCGGCCGGTTGGTAAAACTGATCAGCTCTGCCGGTGAGGCACCGCCCTGTAAGACGCCCTCCGCGTTTGAGACGACAGCGTTCCAGTTCGCCGAACAGTGAATATAGTCTCTGGCGATCAGGTCAATTTCATCCGGAGTAAAGCCTTTCTGAGTTGGACCATTACGGGTCGCTTTACCAGCCCTGATTGCCTGTGCGCAAAATGGGATAAGCTCAGCGGGTATTTGCAGTTCTGCATTAGTACTACGTATAGGTTCAAAAATAACGCCCGCATCCAGAGCAGCATCAAGCATGACTCTCAGCACCACCTTCGACCAGTCATTTTTCACCACCCTTCCGCGCAGGGTTAGCGCCGCATAACTGCGTTTTTGAAAGTTACCGTAACGATCCTGCGGCATCCGGTCGTCATACCATGTTTCAGGAGATACCGGGTTTGTACTCACGATAGGGGCAACAGTCGGCGCCGCATTTAAGATCTCTCGTTCATCTGTTGTCTGGCGGTAAATCTGAGTCTGCTCTCCCGGCGTTTGCAGCTTAACGGTTTCTACCCGGGGGCGGCTCAGGTAAAGATTCTCCTGTTCCTGAGGCAGATAGCCGCCACCGATATCCGAATGTACGCCGGGTAACGCCAGCTCCGGCCACGCCTCTTTTATGCTGTTGGAAGCAAAGTTAAAACGGCATTCATTCTGCGCTGTAATCTGGAACACTTTCTCTGCGATCCCGGGCCGCAGAACGATATTGACCTCACCGGTATCGGCTGTGTGCGGATTCAGGCCATTAGCAGGCGAACCGATGGCAGCAACGGTATCGAAGAGGCCGATAAAACGGTTTTTACCGGCAGGCATACCGTGATATTCCACATCACCGATCCCCTGAAGGATAGCCGTCACGATTGCGGCGTCTTCCGAGAAGACCCGGTTAGCGAAATGCCGTGCAGCAGCAGCCCCGCGGCTGAAACCGAAAATATCGAACTGCAGAGTTTTTATAACAATATCGTCATTCCCCGAGATGTTATCTTTGGCGGCAACAATTGCCTGAACCAGATTTGCCACTGCATCATCCGTTTTCGCGACCACCCCGGTATCTGATATTCCCAAGCCCAACCCCACGGTGCTGTCCGGGCTGCCGGCCTTAGTGCCAATCCCCTCAACATAAATTGCTCTTTGAACGTGCGTACTCTCAGATGAGAAGTTTTGTTGATACAACGTATTCAGCCAATGCACGTTGGTGTAATACCCGGTGTAACTGGTGGCACCAGAACCGGAAACACCCATTTGCCGTTTCCCGCATTGCGCTAATACCGACTGGGCATCTTTATCGCTTAAATCAAAATGCTCACTGTTACAGGCTTTCAGCATGTTTTCAGTATTTACCGCATTATTGCCCGTGCCGTCGAAAAACACGCCTATGGTCAGCGTGATTTCACGTTTCGGCTTTTCGTCAGATTGCGATGACTGTTCAGGCGTGTGTTTTAATTGGGAAGGTCGGACGACGGATTGCGTTTGTTCAGAACGTCTGGCGGACTGTGCATGCTGTTCGGGTTCTTCGCTATCGTCAGTGCGCGGGTTTTGCCAGCCATCAAAGCCGTCTGTTTCAGGAATTATTGCCGCTTTCTTTTCATAACCATTTTCGATGGAAGGAATAAAGTTCGCCCCGCAGGGACAAGAGCTATTGCTGTGCAACGTTCCCGCCAGCAATAAACCTTCATTGCGACGTTTGGGCAATCCGCCAACGATTTCAAACTTTCCGGGGAATTTACCGCAGGTGACTTTATCGCCAACGCGTGCTCCGGGCATGCCGTGAAAACGCAGCGTAGCGCTCCCGCTTATAATCTCGCCGCCACATGTCGTTTTATCGCCGATTCTGAGAAAAAATCCCTTTGCCATAGTGAATGTCCTTTTATTTTCATTTAGATAAATGAAATCGAGGTATCACTCTACGCCTGGCAATTTGAGATATGAAATACGAAGTCAGAGGTGGTTTTGCATGAACTATTTGTGCGCTGAATGGTTCCAGAAAAAAGGGGTTCATGTTTAACATGACCCCCTTTAATAACGGCTGTCAGCTCAGCGGCTGAACTTCATACGGTCATCCGGAATTAAATCCCGTTTTCAGCAATATCCATCGCAAAGTACGTCAGGATAATATCTGCGCCTGCACGTTTGATCGCGCCGAGGCTTTCGCGCACAACGGCGCGTTCGTCGATGGCACCGGCCTGTGCGGCGAATTTGATCATCGCGTATTCACCGCTGACCTGATACGCCGCCAGTGGCAAACGCGATGCTTCGCGAATATCACGGATCACGTCCAGATACGCACCCGCCGGTTTGACCATCAGCGCATCGGCGCCTTCCTGTTCGTCCAGCAGTGACTCGCGCACCGCTTCGCGGCGGTTCATCGGGTTCATCTGATATTGTTTGCGGTTGCCTTTCAGCACGCTGCCGCCCGCCTCGCGGAATGGCCCGTACAATGAGGACGCGAATTTGGTTGAGTACGCCATGATTGATGTATCAATAAAACCGGCTGCGTCCAGCGCGCTGCGGATGGCCTGCACCTGACCGTCTTGTGCGGCGGAGGGCGCGATAAAATCGGCACCGGCAGCAGCGGCAACGACGGCCTGTTTGCCCAGATTGATGAGCGTCGCGTCATTATCCACGCCATGGTCATGCAACACGCCACAGTGGCCGTGCGAGGTGTATTCGCAGAAACAGGTGTCGGACATCACAATCATTTCAGGCACGGTGTCTTTACAGATACGCGCCATACGGGCGACCAGACCGTTTTCATTCCAGGTGTCGCTGCCGGTCGCATCCATGTGATGCGAAATACCGAAAGTCATCACAGAGCGGATACCGGCGCGGGCGTAGCGTTCAATTTCAAACGCCAGACGCGATTCGGGAATGCGCAAAACGCCGGGCATCGCTTCGATGGGTACGTATTCAGAGGTCTCTTCTTCTACGAAAATCGGCAGTACCAGATCGTTGACGCTGAATTCAGTTTCCTGAAAAAGAGTGCGCAGGGATTCGGACTGTCTCAGGCGGCGAAGGCGTGAGCTCGGGAACTGATTCGACATGAAAACTCCTAAAAATTAATCTGTTGCGCTGATATTTTTTAGAAACAGGAGCGCAGACAGTTCAGACGGCAGGAGGCAATGCAGCGCCGTCAGACGATGAAGCCCGCATTTTATAATAACTTTTAAACAAATGATGAACTTTCCGTGAGGGGATGTAACAGAGGCCGCATTTTTGGAAAGGCGATCCCCATTCAGGGGATCGCCGGAAAGTGTTATCCCAGCTTAATTTCCCTGTCCGCGGAGGCAATCGTCGAGGGCCGGTGCGCGATAAATATCCGCGTGATATCCAGCTCGCTTATCGCCTGATTGATACGCGCTTCATTGTCGAGATCCAGATGGCTGGTGGCTTCATCGAGGAACAAAATGGCCGGACGGCGATACAACGCACGGGCGATCAGCAGCCGCTGTTTCTGGCCGCCGGACAAACTGCCACCCAGTTCGCTGATCAGCGTTTCGTAACCCATCGGCATCCGTTCAATGTCGTCATGAATGTTGCAGCGGCGTGCGCAGTCCATGATCCGTTCTTCGTCCTTTGTCTCGTCAAAGCTGGCGATGTTCTCGGCGATAGAACCGGCGAAAAGCGTATCCTCCTGTAACACACAGGCGATGCAGCTGCGGTAATTGTTCAGCCCGGCGGTGGTGATATCCATGCCGTTGATCAGAATGCGGCCTCCGGTTGGCGGGAGTAAACCGGTCATGATTTTCATCAGCGTGGTTTTCCCCTGCCCCGACGGCCCGGTGATCGCCACGCTTTCTCCCGCCGCCACCGACAGGTTCAGGCCGTTAATCAGCGGCGCGGAAAGGCTGTCGTACTGAAAGACCAGATCGCGTACGTCCAGCGACGCCGCTTCGCCCGCCCGCAGCAATTCACGCTCCGGCAGGGACTTCTCGGTCTCCGTCAGCGCAATATCCGCGATACGGTCGCGATGCAGTGAAAGCATCCGCAGCTGTAACACCATGTTCAGCAGGTTTGCCGCGCGTTCGGAAAATTGCCCGCGATAGGTATTGAACGCGACGAACATCCCGAGCGTCATGTGCCCGTCAATTACCTGCGTTGCGCCCAGCCACAGCAGCGCGACCTGGTCGAGCGTGGCGATCAGCGTGTTCCCGCCGGTAAACATCATTTCAAACTTAGTTTTACGCACCGTCGCATTGGCGTTATCAATGTTCAGATTGAGCCAGAAGTTGGCACGCGCTTTCGATAATCCGAGCGCTTTCAGCGTGCTGATGCCGTACAGCGTTTCCATAAAATGCGAACCGGCGCGCGCGCCTTTCACGATTTGTTCTTCTGAAACCTGACGATAGGCATTGTACGTCGTGAGACGAAACACCACGTAAACGGCGGTAAACCCGAGGATCACCCAAATCAGCCAGCCGCCGTACAGCACCATCATGACGATCAGCCCGACCGACATAATGCCGTCGATAATGCTGTTGACCACGTTGGTGGTCAGCGTGGTGCGTAAGGTATCGAGCGAGGTAAAGCGCGACTGAATATCGCCGAGTTTGCGCTTTTCGAAGTAGTCGAGCGGCAGTTTCAGCAGGTGGTCAAACAGTCGCGCTTTCCACTGCACGTCTATCAGCGTACTCATAACCAGCGACGTCCAGGCGCGCAACAGACTGACGCCGGTGCGGAAAATAATGAAGAACAGCAAACCGAGGCAAATCAGCGTCAGCAAATCCGGATCTTTCGCCGGGATCACGTGGTCCATCACCAGCTGCATCCCAACCGGCAGCAGCAGGTTGACGGATTCAATCATCAGTGACAGGCAGAAAATCTTGGTCAGCGCAGGCATCAGGCCGCTGACGTTGCCCATCATTTTGCGCAAGTCCAGCCGGACGTGCGGTTTTTCACGGGTGAAACCGTTGTCCGGCCACAGCTCGAGCGCAACGCCGGTGAAGTGCTCCGACACTTCGCGCATACCCAGCGAACGCCGCCCGAACGCCGGGTCATGAATAATCACTTTGCCCTGTCTGACGCCGACCAGCACCACAAAATGGTTGAGATCCCAGTGCAAAATGCACGGCGTTTTCAGGGCATTCAGTTCGTCGATGTCCAGCTTCAGCGCGCGGGATTTCAGTTCATTGGCGGTGGCAATATCCATCAGCGTGCGCAGCGTTGCGCCGCGCGACGAAATGCCATAGCGCTGACGCAGGCTTTGCAAATCAACGTGTTTGCCGTGGTAGCCGCACACCATCGCCAGACAGGCCAGCCCGCATTCGGCGGCTTCGGTTTGAATGATTTGCGGCACCCGTTGGCGCCAGCTGAAATGCAGGCGGTCAGCCAGCTCGCGTACGTTATCGAGATTCATTGATTGGCCCCACCACGCTTTTCTTCATGCTGTAATACGGAGACAACATCCACTGATACAGCGGCCTTTTCTCCAGGAATAAGGTTGATTCGGCTTTCATGCCGCTGGATAAATTCAGCGTTTCGCCGTGCCAGTTCATGGCTTTTTTATCCAGTGAAACAATCACTTTGTAATAGGGTCCGCTGACCGTACCGTTGGCCGTACGCGGCGCACTGGCGTAGGTATTCAGCTCCTGTTCAGAAACGGGCGCAGAAGAAATCGATTCGACCTTGCCGGGAAACTGGCCATATTTTTCAAACGGATAGGCTTCATAGCGGATGTTGATATGTTCACCGGCTTTCACGTAAGGCACGCTTTCATTCGGCAGCCACGCGACCAGAAAGAACGGGGAGTTTTTAGCAGGCACCAGTTGCGCCAGGCTGTCACCGGCGTTCACCATCTGACCCGGCGTGACGCTCAGCGAAGAAATCTTGCCGGACGTCGGCGCGGTGATCAGCAAAGAACCTTTCGCATCGGCCTGCGCCAGCTGGCGTTCCAGATCGTTACGCTGATAGCCATATTGTGAAATCTGGTTATCAAATTCGGCAGCGCGCGTGACCAGTTCGCTGCGCAGATTGGTGATCTGTAAGGCTTCCTGAATTGCCTGCGTGTTCAGGCTCTGGAACGAGGTTTGTTGCTGATAATACAGGTATCGCTGGTTGTTCAGCTGGTCGGTATTGATCAGCCCTTTTTTCTGATACGCGCCGTAGTTCTGCATACTTTTTTTCATAGCATCCAGCCCTTCCTGCGCGGAATCCACCATGCTTTGTGACACCTGATGCGCCTTCTGATACTGATCGAGTTGCTGTTGCAGGTTATCCAGCGTTTCCTGCTTATTGTGCTGAAGCTGCACAATAATGGCGTCAATTTGCTCACGTTGTTTTTTAATGGCAGCCAGCGTGGTGGTGCTGACATTCCCCGCCTGCGTCACCCGGCTGACGTCGATTTCATACAGCGGCTGGCCTTTCTTCACCGGTTTCCCGGTATCTACATACAAGCCGGTAACCACGCCCTGTTCCGGGCTGAATAAATTGATGCTGTGCGGCTGCGTAATAATTTCACCGCTGACATTAATTCGCCGGGTGTAGTTTGCGAAGATTAGGAATATCAGTAAGGCCAATATAAAAATGGCCGTCAGTGAAGTCACAATCCATAAAGGCCAGCCGGCGAGCAATAAAGCCTTTCCCGTCCAGTGGTTTTGCTGATGATCATTCACCTCTTTGCGAAACAGCATATTTTGTGATCCGGAAAAACAGAATCCCGAAAAGATAGCAGCCACAAAACCGCCTGCCACCGCGATTACTCTGAAACAGAGCAATCCTTTATTTTCATGATGAAATTTTCACCTCTGCAAATTATCAGGCAGATAGCATGTCAGTCGTAAGGAATTATTAATAATGAAAGTGAGCAAGCCTGATTTTTGTTCTAAAAATAAAATAACCCAGACTCAACGCAGCATTAATTTTATTTTAAAACAAAAAGTTAACCACAAATTATCACTTAGGAGATTATTCCTAGTCAAATTTCCGTCGTGGTGCTCTAGGCTTAATCCCCGTGAAGACATTGCGTAGAAATTATCTCCATAGCATTACTCAATGTTTTCATCGCCCCCGGATTATCGGGGACTTGCTTTAACAGATTAAAAGGAAGGCCTAAGATGAAACAATTAACAGAACATGATATTGAAATGGTTAATGGTGCGGGTTGGTCGGAAGATATCAATAAAGTTGCCGATCGCCTCTCAAACTTTGGTCAGGACGCGGTAAGTGACACCAGTAATGCGGTGAACAAGGTGTATTCACAAATTTCCGATGGTCTTGCTAAAGCACAGAACTATCTGACAACCTAGTGATTAAAGGTTATTCAGCGTAATTCAGGCCCCGCTCTCGCGGGGCTTTTTTATATCTAAACCGTTAAACGCCGGATTTCGTTTTATCCGTTTTCACCATACTGTTTTTCAGCTTACCGACCAGTTCCTTGCGGAAATCGCCGAGTTTGGGTTTATCCCCCTCCATCCACGGCAGCGGACGGCACAGTTCCATGGTTTTGATCCCCAGACGCGCGGTCAGCAAACCGGCACCGATACCCTGCGCAGCGCGGGCAGAAAGACGCGCAGCAAGATCCTGCGACATCCAGTCCATGCCCACTTCGCGCACCAGCTCGGACGCCCCGGCAAACGCCATATTCAGCAGCACCAGACGGAATAACCGGATGCGGCTGTAATACCCCAGTTCGATGCCGTAAAGCACCGCAATACGGTTCACCAGACGCAGGTTTCGCCAGGCGATAAAGGCCATATCCACCAGCGCCAGCGGGCTGACGGCGATCATCAGCGCAGACTCTGCCGCGGAATGGCTGATTTCCCGGCGTGCCTGCGCATCCAGAACCGGCTGAACTAAGCGGGCATAAAGCTCAACCACTTCGCGGTCGTTTTGCGTTTCATGCAGTGATGCCTGCCAGCGCTGCAATGCCGGATGGCTGTTGTCCAGCCCTGCCTGTGCGGCCAGTTTTTCGCAGAATGCGCGGCCCTGCCCCAGCCCGTGGCTGTGCAGTAAATCCCGCGCCACGTCACGTTCATCAGCGCGCTGGCGCAGGCGATAAAGACGTCGCCATTCAGTCGCCACGGAGCCCACGCCCGCGACGATAATCAGGCCGCCCGCCGTACAGACACCGAGCGCCACCCAGTCCTGCTGAACCCACGCCTGATGCACCCATTGCACCCCCTGCGCGACGACGCTGATGCCCAGCACCGCAACGCCAAGCCGCACAATTTTGCCCCATAAACTGCGGCGCGGTTTGAGCGCACGGTTGATTACGGCTTCGGCTTCGCCCTCTTCCTGCTCTACGTCGGTTTCGGCGGTCACCGGAATAAAGCGCTCTGAAATCATTTCGTCAAAGGCCAGCGCCGGTTTGATCACCGGATCCGCAGGCGCTTTTAATTCCGTTTCAAAATCGATACGCGGTTTTAACGGTTCGCTCATCGCATTTTATCTCCCAGTAAAAACTCCATCACCGCATCCAGACGGATGTGCGGCAACGGCGTGTCCACGCTCATTTCGCGCGGACGAAACTCGTCAAAATGAAAACCCTGTTTTTGCCAGAACGCCGCGCCCGGCAAACGCGCAGGCACTTCGCCGGGGAACACCGTCAACGGCCCGCCATCCTGTAAACGGTGGCCTTTCAGCGCGGGCAGGCTTTGCCCCTGATATTCCACCCTGCCGGTTTCGGTCGCCTGAACGGAAGCCAGCCCGGCGCAGTCCATGCTGATACCTTCGAAGGCCGCATTTTGCCAGGCTTCCTGCACCAGTTGCTGCAACAGCGAAACCAGATTCGCATGCTGATCGCCGGTAATGTGGTCGGCTTTGGTGGCTGCAAACATAAGTTTGTCGATGCACGGATTAAACAGGCGGCGGAACAGCGTGCGTTTGCCGTAGTGGAAACTTTGCATCAGCTGCGTCAGCGCCAGACGCATATCGTTAAACGCCTGCGGCCCGCTGTTGAGCGGTTGCAGGCAGTCCACCAGCACAATCTGGCGGTCAAAGCGGACAAAGTGTTCTTTATAGAAACCTTTCACGATGTTCTGGCAGTAATAATCAAAACGCGCGCGCAACATGCCAAGATTGCTGTTTTTATCCGCCTGCGCCAGCTGGGCGTCGCTGTACTGATGCATTTCCGGCCACGGGAAAAATTGCAGCGCGGGCGCACCGGCCAGATCGCCCGGCAGGACAAATCGCCCCGGCTGAATGAAGTGCAGACCTTCGGTTTTGCAGCGGATCAGGTAATCGGTATACGCCTGCGCAATCGCGCCCAGCAGATTTTCATCGGCGGGTGCCAGCGGGTCACATTGCTGGCACAGTTCCAGCCACGGCTTCGCCCATTCAGCGCGATTGCCCTGCAACAGCCCCGCCATCTGGCGTGACCAGTCGAGATAATTTTGCTCCAGCATCGGCAAATCCAGCAGCCATTCGCCCGGATAATCGACAATTTCCAGATACAGCGTCGAGGTCTCTTTGAAGTGGCGAAGCAGGGAATCGTTGGAGCGGTAACGCAGCGCCAGCCGGATTTCACTGACACCGCGCGTCGGCGTCGGCCACGCGGGCGGCGTGCCGTAAAGTGACGCCAGACCTTCATCATAAGCAAAACGCGACACGCCCAGATCACGCTGCGGAACGCGTTTCACGCCGAGCAGACGTTCTTCCCGCGCGGCCGAAAACAGCGGCAAACGTGCGCCACTGTGCATGTGTAAAAGCTGGTTAACGAATGCGGTGATGAAGGCCGTTTTCCCGCTGCGGCTTAAACCGGTAACGGCGAGCCGCAGATGCCTGTCCATCCCGCGATTGATCAGAGAATTAAACTCGTTTTGTAGTCTTTTCATTGCTCTCCCTAGCGTAGCGCCCAAACAGCGCGGTCAAAATTCGTTTAAATAACGGTTCTAATAGTAGTGCCAAAACGTACCGGAGTGGACCTTTTCCCACCACGCCCAGCACACGCGCTGCCAGCCCGGCCGGGCCAAAGGTCAGCGCCAGCGTGATAACCACGCTGAGAATTTTGGAAAACCCGCTGCGCTTACCCGGCAGCGGGGAATTCAGGTAACGGGCCATAAGGTTTCCTTAAGCGGACGTGAGGGAAAAAATAGCAGCCGGAGCGATGTCCGGCGGCCAGAGGCGTAGTGAAGAATTGGGCTAAAGCTGGCGGAAGCGGCTGCGTACGCCAAAAGTTTCTGAGGTGACGTAACGTTCAACCTGGCGCAAACGCTGCTCGCTGGCTTTCAGCTCGCGATCGGCTTCATCCAGTAAACTGCGCGGCGATGGCGCAGTGTCTTCGTCATATTCGCTGGCCGGAACCGGATCCAACACGTAACTCAGAATGATGTAAGCCACCAGTGTGAACATGAACAGGCCGAAAAACACCGACAACACCGCCATGATGCGCAGGAGTTTGACCGGTACGCCGAGATAATGCGCAAGCCCGGCCAGTACGCCTTTCACCACGCCCTCTTCCGGCACGCGGTAGAGTTTTTTGTCAGACAAATGCGTCGCCATTATGATTGCCTCCAGCCCGGATGTTCGGCGTCCAGAATTTCTTCCAGCGCCTGAATACGCTCGCGCATGCGCTGCGCTTCATGTGTCAGGCTTGAGAGATTTTGTATCTCGTGCTGACTGAGCTGACTGCCATTTTGCTGGCGGTTGCTGTAGTGAAGCCATAACCAGACAGGCGCCACGAATAAAACGAAAATAGTCAGCGGAATTGCTAAAAACAGGAAGCTCATTATTTATCCTTAATTCTGATGAGTCTTATGGGTGCGTTAACCCCGCATAACCTGCCTGCGGACAGGCAGGTTTACCGGAAAAATTACGCGTCCTGATTACCGTTCATTTTGGCTTTCAGGGCAGCAATTTGCGCACTGATTTCATCGTCTGCTTTCAGTTCAGCAAACTGCTGATCCAGCGATTTCTTTTTGCCAATACTGACGCTTTCCGCTTCGGCTTCCATGTGATCGATGCGGCGTTCGAACTGTTCGAAACGCGCCATCGCTTCATCAATTTTACCGCTGTCGAGCTGACGGCGAACGTCACGTGAAGAGGCTGCCGCCTGATGGCGTAACGTCAGCGCCTGCTGGCGGGCACGGGTTTCAGTCAGTTTGCTTTCCAGCTCGCCGATTTCAGATTTCATGCGATCCAGCGTTTCTCCCACGACGGTCACTTCGTTTTTCAACGTGGTCACCAGCTCGGACAATTTCTGTTTCTCAATCAGCGCCGCACGGGCCAGATCGTCTTTGTCTTTACGCAGGGCAAGTTCGGCTTTGTCCTGCCATTCAATCTGCTGGGCTTCGCCCTGATCAATGCGGCGGATCAGCTGTTTCTTTTCTGCCAGCGCGCGGGCAGACGTTGAACGCAGTTCCACCAGCGTGTCTTCCATTTCCTGAATCATCAGCCGAACCAGTTTTTGCGGATCTTCTGCTTTATCCAGCAAGGTGTTGATGTTGGCGTTAATGATGTCAGCGAAGCGAGAAAAAATACCCATAATCGAAATTCCTCTTTGATTCTGTTTGGTTTCCGGCCAATTGTTTACCGGTTAAAGTCGCAGGAAAATTTTCATCCGCGGCGATAAACCTATATCAGGATCCGTGCCAACTTTTCTAAATCATTATCTTCATGAATAAATTGAATTTTTTATTTTCGCCTCTGCTATGCTTAATTTAGAAGATGATTATTTTCACTAAGAGTTAGTGTGTTTCACCACACAAGGAAAGCCTCATGCCTGATAACACAGACAATTTACTCGGCGAAGCCAATGCGTTTATCGAAGTGCTGGAACAGGTTTCGCAACTGGCGAAGCTGAATAAACCGGTGCTGGTAACCGGTGAGCGCGGCAGCGGAAAGGAACTCATCGCGCACCGTCTGCATTATCTGTCACCGCGCTGGCAGGGGCCGTTCATCTCGCTGAACTGCGCCGCGCTCAATGAAAACTTGCTGGATTCCGAGCTGTTCGGCCACGAAGCCGGGGCGTTTACCGGCGCGCAGAAGCGCCATCTCGGGCGCTTTGAACGGGCAGACGGCGGCACGCTATTTCTTGATGAGCTGGCGACCGCGCCGATGCTGGTGCAGGAAAAATTATTGCGGGTGATTGAGTACGGGCATCTGGAACGCGTCGGCGGCAGCCAGCCGTTGCAGGTCGATGTGCGGCTGGTGTGCGCGACGAATGATGATCTTCCGGCACTGGCCGCCGCCGGGAAGTTCCGCGCGGATTTGCTCGATCGCCTGGCGTTTGACGTCGTTCAGCTTCCGCCGCTGCGTGAGCGCCAGCAGGACATCATGTTGCTGGCTGAACATTTTGCCATCCAGATGTGCCGCGAACTTTCACTGCCGCTGTTCCCCGGTTTTACCGAACATGCCCGCGAAACGCTGATGCGCTATCGCTGGCCGGGCAATATCCGCGAACTGAAAAACGTCGTGGAGCGTTCGATGTACCGGCACGGCACCGCTGATTTTCCGCTGGATAACATTATTCTGAACCCGTTCGCTCAGCGGGCAGCGTATTGCGCACCGGAAGAGCCGCGCGCGAGTGAGCCGTTACCGGCGTTGCCGCTGGATCTGAAACAGTGGGTCACCGGTCAGGAAAAAAATCTGATTGAGCTGGCATTGCGGCAGGCACGTTTCAATCAGCGCAAAGCCGCTGAGCTGCTTAACGTGACGTATCACCAGTTACGCGGAATGTTGAAAAAGCACGGAATACAGGTGAATGCGCAGGAAAGTGACTGAATAACAGGCAAAAAAAAGCCAGCACCCGAGCTGGCTAAGTAATACTGGAAGCAATGTGAGCAATGTCGTACCTCGCGATTAACGCCCCTGGCGGGACACCTCTCGTCCGGTGAAAAGAATGATAATGGTTCTCAGTATCGTCTGTAAAGCACTTTGTTGAGAATATTTCTCATTACCACACTGTTTTTACGGCTACTTTTTGAACAACCTTGCCGTCATTACGGACTACCATTCGGGGAAGGGATCGGCCATCGCCATCCAGTTGTCGATCCCTTCGGCCATTTGTTGCTCGCTCAGCAGACATGCATCCAGCCGGTGAATAATCTCCTCTTTATCCAGATGCTGACCGATGAATACCAGCTCCTGACGCATGTCGCCAAACGGTTCGACCCACTTTTCCATGATTTGCTGAAGGGTTTCTTCATCCTGCGGCCAGTCATTTTCAGGCAATGCACGCCAGAAAATCCCCGCCATGCCATATCGCGCGATCCCGCCCGCCTGGCTCCATTGCCCGGCAAAACGCGGGCGCGTCGCCAGCCAGAAAAAGCCTTTCGACCGCAACAGCGTCCCGCCGCCCCAGTCGCCGTGTACCACGCGGTAAAATTTATCCGGATCGAACGGCCGGCGCGCGGTGTAGGCAAAACTGCTGATGCCGTACTCCTCGGTTTCCGGCGTATGTTCGCCGCGCAGTTCCTTCAGCCAGCCAGGAGCCTGCTGCGCTTTGGCAAAATCAAAAAGACCGGTATTGAGCACGTTTTCCAGCGGCAAACTGCCCGGTGATATAGGAATGATGTGCGCAGCCGGGTTCAGGCTTTTCAGTAACGCGATCACTTCACGCTGCTGCTGGCTGTCAAGCAAATCCGTTTTGCTCACCAGCAGCACGTTACAAAATTCAATCTGGTCAATCAGAAGATCCGTCACGCTGCGCGCATCGTCCTCGCCCAGACTTTCACCGGCCTCCTGAACGCTGCGGGCTTCCTGGTACTGCTGCATGAAATTGACGCCATCCACGACGGTGACCAGCGTATCCAGCCGCGCAAATTGTGAAAGGCTTTCCCCGTTCTCATCTTCAAACGTAAAGGTTTCCGCCACCGGCAGCGGCTCGGAGATCCCGCTCGATTCAATCAGCAGATAATCAAACCGCCCCGCCTGCGCCAGTTCGCGCACGGAAATCAGTAAATCTTCCCGCAGCGTGCAGCAGATGCAGCCGTTGCTCATTTCCACCAATTTTTCCTGCTGGCGGTCGAGCGTAATTTCGTTAGCAACCAGCGCCGCATCAATATTCACTTCACTCATATCATTGACGATCACCGCCACGCGCATACCCTGACGGTTATTCAGAATATGGTTCAGCACGGTGGTTTTTCCCGCGCCCAGGAAGCCGGAGAGTACGGTGACGGGCAGTAAAGACATAATTAACCTCGAATCAGAAGACCGCGCAGGCAAAATACTTCGCCTGCAACTATTGTTATAATATAACATAACAATGTCAGCGTAATTTCAAGGGTTTTCTGGAAGAACGGATAAAATCTGCGCGAAGTGCCGCAGGATTTCACCCTGTTTTGTGCAATGGATTGGGGTACCTCGCAGAGTACGGTACACTTAAGGCATTGCACCTTAACTTTGAAGCCTTTATGCGTCGTCTAACTTTGTGGATGCTTTTACTGAGCAGTTTGTCCACAGCAGTTTTTGCTGAGACTGCTCCAACACACGCCAGCCCGACGGTGGCCAGCGCGCCAGTCAAAGATATTCGCCAGAGCGGCTTTGTCTATTGCGTCAACGGTATGGTCAATACCTTCAATCCGCAAAAAGCCAGCAGCGGGCTGATTATTGATACGCTCGCCGCACAGCTTTACGACAGGCTGCTGGACGTTGACCCGTATACCTATCGCCTGATCCCTGAACTGGCGCAAAGCTGGGAAGTGCTCGACGACGGCGCAACCTACCGTTTCCATCTGCGCAAAGATGTGCCCTTCCAGAAAACCAGCGGGTTCACGCCTACACGTAAAATGAACGCCGATGACGTGGTGTTCAGTTTCCAGCGCATCATTGATCCGAATAATCATTTCCACGGCGTTAACGGCGAAGAGTACCCGTATTTCGACAGTTTGCAGTTTGCCAAAGCCGTTAAAAGCATTAAAAAACTCGATGACTATACGGTCGAATTTCGCCTGAATAACCCGGATGCTTCTTTCCTCTGGCATCTCGCGACCCACTACGCGCCGGTGCTTTCCGCCGAATACGCGGCCAACCTGACGAAATCAGGCAATGAAGAGGAAATAGACCGTCAGCCCGTCGGCACCGGCCCGTTCCAGCTGGGTGAATACCGCACCGGCCAGTACGTGCGTCTTGAACGCAACGGGCAATACTGGAAAGGCACGCCGCGCATGGCGCAGATTGTTATAGACATGGGCGTCGGCGGCACCGGACGTTTGTCTAAATTGCTCACCGGTGAGTGTGATGTTCTGGCCTATCCGGCGGCCAGCCAGCTGTCGATTCTGCGTGAAGATCCGCGTCTGCGCCTTTCCCTGCGGCCGGGCATGAACGTCGCTTATCTGGCGTTTAATACCAATAAAGCACCGCTTAACGATCCGCGTATTCGTCAGGCGGTTGCGCTTTCTATTAATAACCAGCGCCTGATGCAGTCGATTTATTACGGCACGGCAGAAACGGCGGCGTCTATTTTGCCGCGCGCCTCGTGGGCGTATGACAGCAATGCGCAGGTGACGGAATATAATCCGGCCAAAGCCAGACAAATCCTCAAAGATCTCGGGCAGGAAAAACTGAATCTGCATCTGTGGGTGCCGACGGCGTCACAGTCGTTTAACCCGAGCCCGCTGAAAACCGCCGAGCTTATTCAGGCGGATTTGGCGCAGGTGGGCATTAAAGTGACGATTGTGCCGGTTGAAGGCCGTTTCCAGGAGGCCAAGCTGATGGAGATGAATCACGATCTGACGCTGACCGGCTGGTCAACGGACAGTAATGACCCGGACAGTTTCTTCCGCCCGATGCTCAGTTGCGCAGCGATTCATTCGCAGACCAACTATGCTCACTGGTGTGATCCGGCGTTTGATGAATTGCTGCGTCAGGGCCTGTTGTCACAGCAACTTTCGCAGCGCATCGAGTTTTATCAGCAGGCACAAAAAATCCTCGAACAGGAATTACCGGTGCTGCCGCTGGCTTCCTCGCTGCGCCTTCAGGCCTACCGTTACGACATTAAAGGGCTGGTTCTGAGCCCGTTCGGCAACTCTTCATTCGCAGGCGTCTTCCGTGATGACGAAGGAAGGAAAGCACCATGATTATCTTCACGCTACGCCGCTTTTTGTTGCTGCTGGTCACGCTGTTTTTCCTCAGTCTGGTGGCGTTCAGCCTGAGCTATTTCACGCCGAATGCACCGTTGCGTGGTGCGTCTTTGTGGGACGCCTATCGCTTCTATTTTATGGGGCTGTGCCAGTTTGATTTTGGCGTCTCGAGCATCAACGGCGAAAGCATTACTTATCAGCTGAAGGCGGTATTCCCGGCCACTATGGAACTGTGTGTTCTGGCCTTTGCCCTGGCGCTGTTTGTCGGGATCCCGCTGGGGATTCTGGCGGGCGTAATGCGCGGGAAATGGCCGGATGTAGCGATCAGCAGCCTGGCACTTCTCGGTTTCTCGATTCCTGTTTTCTGGCTGGCCGTTCTGCTGATGCTGTTCTTCTCATTGCAGCTCGGCTGGCTGCCGGTTTCCGGTCGTCTTGATTTGCTGTATCAGCTGAAAACCGTGACCGGCCTGACGCTGGTCGATGCCTGGCTTTCGCATTCACCGTATCGCCACGAGATGATCATCAGCGCCATCCGCCACATGATTTTGCCGATTGCCGCGCTGGCCGTTGCGCCGACCACCGAAGTGATTCGCCTGATGCGTATTTCGACGGACGACGTGCTGGCAACAAACTACGTGAAAGCCGCCGCCACGCGCGGGCTCTCGCGCTTTACCATTATCCGTCGTCATGTTTTACACAATGCGCTGCCGCCGATTATCCCCAAACTGGGTCTGCAATTTTCCACCATGCTTACGCTGGCGATGATCACGGAAGTGGTCTTTAACTGGCCGGGCATTGGCCGCTGGCTAATCAACGCTATCCGCCAGCAGGATTACGCCGCGATTTCCGCCGGTGTGATGGTCGTGGGTTCGCTGGTGATAGTCGTCAACGTGCTTTCAGATATTCTCGGTGCCCTGATGAACCCATTGAAACATAAGGAATGGTATGCCCTTCGATAACGTATACCGTGAAAAACAGGTTCCCAGCCCGCTGCGCCATACGTGGGGGATTTTCTATCGCGATACGCTGTCGATGATCGGCTTCTACGGCGTGCTGGGGCTGCTGTTTCTGTGTGTTTTCGGTCATCTGCTGGCGCCGTATGCGCTTGATCAGCAATTCCTCGGTTACCAGTTGCTGCCACCGTCGTGGTCGCGCTACGGGAATGTGTCATTCTTCCTCGGCACCGACGATTTAGGCCGCGATTTACTCAGCCGGATGTTAACCGGCGCGGCACCGACCATCGGCGGTGCGCTGGTGATTACCCTCGCGGCGTCGCTGTGCGGCGTGATTGTCGGCGTGCTCGCGGGTATTACGCGCGGGCTGAAATCGGCAATTCTGAACCATATTCTCGACACGCTGCTGTCCATCCCTTCTCTGCTGCTGGCGATTGTGGTGGTGGCGTTTATCGGCCCGAAACTTGAGCACGCGATGCTGGCCGTCTGGCTGGCGCTGTTGCCGCGTATTTCCCGTACGATTTACAGCGCGGTACATGACGAACTGGAAAAAGAGTACGTGGTGGCCGTGCGTCTTGACGGCGCATCGACCTGGCAAATCCTGCGTTACGCGGTGCTGCCAAACATTGTGGCCGTACTGGCAACGGAATTTACCCGCGCGCTATCGATGGCCATTCTGGATATTGCTGCATTAGGTTTTCTGGATTTAGGTGCGCAGCTTCCGTCACCAGAATGGGGAGCCATGCTCGGCGATTCGCTGGAGCTGGTTTACGTCGCGCCCTGGACGGTGATGCTGCCGGGTGCAGCAATCCTGATCAGCGTGCTGCTGATCAATCTGCTGGGCGATGGTGTGCGCCGGGCGATTAATGCAGGGGTGGAATAATGCCGTTACTTGATATCCGTAACCTGACAATCGAATTTATGACCGCCGACGGCCCGGTGAAAGCCGTCGACCGCGTCAGTATTACGCTGAACGCCGGTGAAGTTCGCGGGCTGGTGGGCGAGTCCGGTTCAGGAAAAAGCCTGATTGCCAAAGCCATTTGCGGGGTCACCAAAGACAACTGGCGCGTGACCGCTGACCGGATGCGTTTTGATGATATTGACCTGCTGACGCTTTCCCCGCGTGAACGCCGCAAACTGGTCGGGCAGAACGTGTCGATGATTTTTCAGGAACCGCAGTCCTGTCTGGATCCGTCCGAAAACATCGGCCGTCAGTTGATTCAGGCGATTCCCGGCTGGACGTACAAAGGCCGCTGGTATCAGCGCTGGAAATGGCGGAAAAAACGCGCCATTGAGCTGCTGCACCGCGTCGGGATTAAAGATCATAAAGACATTATGGCCAGCTATCCGTATGAGCTGACCGAAGGCGAATGCCAGAAAGTGATGATTGCCATCGCGCTGGCCAATCAGCCGCGCCTGCTGATTGCGGATGAACCGACCAACGCCATGGAGCCCACCACGCAGGCGCAGATTTTCCGCCTTCTGGCGCGGCTCAATCAGAATAACAACACCACCATTTTGCTCATCAGCCATGATCTGCAAATGATGAGCAAATGGGCCAACCGGATTAACGTGCTGTATTGCGGACAAACCGTCGAAAGCGCGGTGTGCGAAGACTTGCTGGCCGCGCCGCATCATCCGTATACGCAGGCGCTGATCCGCGCAATGCCTGACTTTGGCCGCTCACTGCCGCATAAAAGCCGTCTGAATACGTTGCCGGGCGCAATCCCTTCACTGGAACATTTGCCGATTGGCTGTCGTCTGGGGCCGCGCTGCCCTTACGCACAAAAGAAATGCATTGAAACGCCGCGCCTTCGTCTGGCAAAAACTCACGCATTTGCCTGCCACTTTCCGCTGAACATGGAGGAGCAATAATGGGCGAGACCTTGCTTGAAGTCCGCAACCTGAGCAAAACGTTCCGTTATCGTACCGGCCTGTTTCGCAAGATGGATCTCGATGCCGTGAAGCCAGTCAGTTTCACGTTGCGTGAGAAACAAACGCTGGCGATTATTGGTGAGAACGGCTCGGGGAAATCCACACTGGCAAAAATGCTGTCAGGCATGATTGAACCGAGCAGCGGGGAGATTTTGATTGATGAACATCCGCTGGAATTTCGCGATTACCGCTTTCGCAGCCAGCAGATCCGCATGATTTTTCAGGATCCGAGTACGTCCCTGAATCCGCGCCAGCGCATCGGCCAGTTGCTCGAAGCCCCGCTGCGCCTGAACGGTGAGATGGATGCACAACAGCGCGAGCAGCGTATCAACCAGACATTACGGCTGGTGGGCATGTTGCCGGATCACGCGTTTTATTACCCGCATATGCTGGCCTCCGGGCAAAAGCAGCGCGTCGCGTTAGCGCGTGCCTTGATCCTGCAACCGAAAGTGATTGTTGCCGATGAAGCGCTGGCCTCGCTCGATATGTCCATGCGCTCGCAAATCATTAACATGATGCTCGAATTGCAGGAAAAACAGGGTATTTCCTACATTTATGTGACTCAGCATTTGGGCATGATGAAGCACATCAGCGATCAGGTGCTGGTGATGCACGAAGGCGAAGTGGTGGAACGCGGAAACACGGCAGAAGTTCTCGCTGCACCATTGCATGATCTCACCAAAAGGCTGATCTCCAGTCATTTTGGCGAGGCATTAACCGCCGATGCCTGGCGTCGCGACGGCAATTAACGCAGAAAATCCGATATCCGTCTGGCACGAAAACCGGCATCAGAAACCTGAGCCGGTTTTTTTATGGCTGCAATTACGCCAAATGTCGATAAAACGTCTGTCTAAATCCGTTCAGCTGGAATATTCGCGGTCTTCTATTCCATTTCGCTATGATTTATCACTTAACATTATTTTATCTCGACAACGGTATCGGCAAGGATAGGGTCTGAAAATTTGCCTGAGTCACAGGCTTGAAGCAAAGGACCCGATCATGGAACAACAACGCAAGGCCGCACATAGCGGCTGGTATCACGAAACACAATCCAGCCAGCAGGGTCACCTGCCCCTCGATCCTCATGCCGCGTTGATTCAGGACAGATTTTTACTTGGGCTGGAAAACCAGCTCGACCCGACACTCCGCCCGCTGATTAACGATCGTCATGGCCTGCTGCGCGCTTCCCGTGCCTGTTACGACGTTCTCTTTCCGGAGAGCCTGAACGTTTCGCGCACCGAAACGTTGTCTTTATATGACCGTCTCAGCAGTGCGCTGACCGTGGCGCAGGTGAGCGGCGTGCAATGCCTTTGTAGCCATTACGCTGCCCGCCTCGCCCCGCTTTCCAGCCCCGACGCTTCTCGTGAAAGCAACATCCGCCAGACCCACATTACCCAGTTCGCCCGCTTACTCGCTACGCAACCCACGTTAATTACTGCGCCGATGCTCAGTCAGCTCTACGACGTGGGGCTGAGCACGCGGGATATTGTCACGTTTACGCAGCTTATTGGTTTTGTCTGTTATCAGGCACGCGTACTGGCCGTCCTGAATGGTCTGCGTGGTCGTGCAGCTGCCGTATTACCCGGATTCCCGTCGCCGGAAGGCTGCGAGCAAAAAGGGTTTTCGCTGGCCATGCTGCACTGGACGTCGCGTTTGCCGGAAGTGGTGCCCGAAACCGCCAGCCGTCATCAGCAGGATGTGCTGGATTTGATCGCGCCCAATGCCCGTTCTTCTTCTTTCTATACGTTGCTGGTTCATGATGCAGATGCGCTGAGCGAATTCTCGGCCGTATTCAATAATATTATGCAGGCCGGAGAACGCCCGAAAGCCGCGTGGCGCGAGTTGTCAGCGGTGACGACGTCTCAGTTAAACGGTTGTCTGTACTGTGCGGGGATCCACGGACGCCTTTATCTGGAAGCAGGCGGAAATGAAACACTGATCGGTGATTTATTTAAAGAAAGCCATCGCGATGACGCCGTTGATTTTGTCTCGCAAAAACGTGCGGATGCGAAAGAAGCGGCGTTGCTGGAAGCCGTGATTACCCTGACCCGTACACCGGAGCGTTTTGACGCCCGCCGTCTTCACGGCTTGTCTGACGCGGGCTACAGTGCCGCACAATCTCTGGATATCCTGCTCACCGCAGCTCTGTTCAGCTGGTCAAACCGCCTGATTCAGACGCTCGGCGATACCCTCAACAGGTAAGTCCGGGCTCGTTTTTCATTCATGCTTTCCCCCTCCTTTACGGCAGGATATTCGCCTGCCGAACCCCTCAAATGTAAACGCCTCGGCCGCCTAACCGCCACAAGTCGTACTAATCTTATTTTCAATCGGAAATTTAGTGTTAAAACGAGAGGCAGATCACATCAGGTTATTTCCCGCACTCTTCACATCTTCACCCGCCACGCTTTAATTCATAAAACCCCACAAAAAACCCTATAAAGCAGAGATATTCACTGCGTATTCATTCATTTTAAGCAAGTAAATCCACTTAATGGTTTTCATGTAAAACAAATACAAATCACACTTCCGGATTATTATTCATACAACATATTCACATTGTCTATTTAGAAAACATAAACGTTAATTCTGCATAACATTTCGAACATAGTTTAATCAGGACGGATAAGTTAAATGTAACGATACATTTCAAACTCCTTGCCTCATTTACGAAGATAGTGAACATTACTTGCCGTCATCCCATCTTATAACAATGCAAAGGGTGCTTATTTCGCGCCACTTATGCGTTTTCGCCATTCACGGGCGAAAGGAATAAACAGAGGTACGAGTGTCAACTGCAAACAAAACACCTAATAAAGAAAGCGTGAGTCTGAACGCGTTCAAACAGCCAAAAGCGTTTTATCTGATCTTCTCCATCGAATTGTGGGAGCGTTTCGGTTACTACGGCCTGCAAGGGATCATGGCGGTTTACCTGGTCAAAATGCTTGGCCTGAGTGAAGCCGACTCCATCACCCTGTTCTCATCCTTCAGTGCGCTGGTCTACGGCTTCGTGGCTATCGGCGGCTGGCTGGGCGATAAAGTGCTGGGTTCTAAGCGTGTGATCGTGCTGGGTGCAATCGTGCTGGCGCTGGGTTATTCATTCGTTGCGTATTCCGGCCACGAAATCTTCTGGGTTTATCTGGGTATGGCGACCATCGCCGTCGGCAGCGGCCTGTTTAAAGCAAATCCATCCTCATTGCTTTCTACCTGCTACGAAAAAGATGACCCGCGTCTTGATGGCGCATTCACCATGTATTACATGTCGGTCAACATCGGTTCATTCTTCTCTATGCTCGCCACGCCGTGGCTGGCCGCGAAGTATGGCTGGAGCGTCGCGTTCTCCCTGAGCGTCGTCGGTATGCTGATTACTATCGTGAACTTCCTGTTCTGCCGCAAATGGGTAAAACGTCAGGGTTCAAAACCGGATTTCGCACCGTTGCAGTTCCAAAAACTGCTGATGGTACTGGTCGGCGTTGTTGCACTGGTGTTCATTTCCAGCTGGTTGCTGCATAACCAAACCATCGCACGACTGGTTCTGGGTGTGGTTTCTGTGGGTATCATCATTGTGTTTGCGAAAGAAACCTTCGCTATGCAAGGCATCGCGCGCCGCAAGATGATTGTCGCGTTCCTGCTGATGATGGAAGCAGTGGTGTTCTTCGTGCTGTACAGCCAGATGCCAACGTCCCTGAACTTCTTCGCTATCCATAACGTGGGTCACGATCTGCTGGGTCTAAGCTTCCAGCCTGAGCAGTTCCAGGCGCTGAACCCGTTCTGGATCATGGTTGCCAGCCCGATTCTGGCAGCGGTTTACACCAAAGTGGGCGACCGCATGCCAATGCCGCATAAATTTGCGATCGGTATGGTGCTGTGCTCAGGTGCATTCCTGGTGTTGCCGTGGGGTGCAAGCCTTGCCAACGAACATGGGATCGTGTCTGTTAACTGGCTGGTGCTGAGCTATGCGTTGCAGAGTATCGGTGAGCTGATGATTTCAGGTCTGGGTCTGGCGATGGTGGCGCAACTGGTTCCACAGCGTCTGATGGGCTTCATCATGGGCGCATGGTTCCTGACGACCGCTGCGGCGGCGATTATCGCGGGCTATGTCGCGAATCTGACGGCAGTTCCAGCTGATATCAATGATGCACACGCTTCACTGGCAATCTACAGCCACGTGTTCCTGCAAATTGGTATCGCGACCGCAGTGATTGCCGTCCTGATGTTGGTCACTGCCTCTAAGCTGCACCGCATGACGCTTGACCGCGAAACTGACGAAAAACAACCTGAACTGGCTTCTGCTCAGTAATCACAGAGAGTTTTTCAGTGTTAATGAACGCTTCCTTCGGGAAGCGTTTTTTTTGTGCTCAATTCCCTGCCCCGAAGACTTTTTATCCTAAATAATAGCGCCCCTTCCCGCTTTGTTTCGCCCGGTACATGGCGGCATCGGCGCGGGCCATCAGCGTATCCGGCAGCAACGGCTGACGCGCACGCCCCACGGCAACACCGATACTTGCCGACAACGCCACCGGCACGCCGCCCACGCGTTCGATGCCGTGCAAAGCACTCATCAGGCTGATACAAATCCGGCTGACATCATGTTCCGTATTCACCAAATGCCCGAGTAAAACCGTAAATTCATCGCCAGCCAGCCGCGCCACGATATCCTGCGAGCGCAGATTGTCGCGCAAGGTATGACCGAAAAACTTCAGGATCAAATCGCCAAATTCATGCCCGTAGGTGTCGTTGTAAGCTTTAAAATTATCAATATCTAAAAAGAGTAATGCGATGTCTTTATCTGCTTTTTCTTGTTGTTTTGCGGCATAAATCAGTGACTGCTGGAACGCGCGCCGGTTTGGCAAACCGGTCAGTGAATCATGGTTGGCCTCAAACTCAAGCTGCGCCTGAAGTTCTTTGATTTCGCTGATATCCGTGGAAAGACCGTAATAACCGTTGCGGACATCATCGCAGGGGATCAGCGTGGTGTGCAGAACGCCGCCTTTTCCGTGACGGGGATCTTCGGGTAATTCTATTTCATAGCTGACCGTCATGCCCTGCAAAACCTGCCGGATGTAAGGCTGAATTTTTTCGTAACTCTCATACCCGACCACATCCCTGACCTGCTGGCCGTTCACTTTGTTTTCTTCCACGCCGTACCAGTTCGCGTGAAAATGGTTCACGAACGTATATTGTTCATTGGCATCCACATGGCAAATCAGGGCGGGAATGTTGTCGGTGATAGCCCTGAGGCGATTTTTGCTTTCGGTCAGTTCACGTTCGCGCGTCAGGCGCTGCGCTATCTCCTGATGGAGCTGATCCATCGCCATCTGAAGCTCGTGCGTGCGCGCTGCCACGCGGCGCTCAAGGTCTTCCTGCAAGGAATACAGCGCCTGTTCGATATGCTTACGTTCAGTGATATCGCTGATGACGACGATATAGTGATGGGCATCACCGGCGGCATTACGCACCAGAGACGCCGTCAGCGTAACCCAAAGCGTGCCGCCGTCAGCGCGCTGCAACAATTTTTCAACGCTGAAACTGTTGATTTCACCCGACAGCAGACGCGGAACCAGAATATTTTCGGCATAAAGGTCGTCCGGGTGCGTCACATCATGCAGCAGGCAAGTGCGCAACTGATGTTCGCCGTAACCCAACATATTGCAAACCTGGGGGTTGATACGTAACCAGCGCCAGTCGAGCGCCACCAGTGAAAAACCAACCGCCGCGTGGGCAAACGTCTGCTCGAATAATGCTTCGCTTTTTGCAAGGTTGTCTTCCACACGCGCGGTGTACTGGCGATTTTCGAGATGAAAAATATAGCTCTGCACCAGCGCGGTCATGTCCAGCAAGGTCTGTTGATCTTCATCGCTCCACGCCCGCGTGCGGTCGTCAATCAGGCAAAGCGCACCCAGCGCGACGCCCTCTTTTGAGTACAGTGCGCAGCCTGCGTAGAAAACGATGTGAGGTTCGCCGGAAACCAGTGGATTATCGTGAAATCGCAAATCCAGCCGGGCATCCCTGATGATAAGCGGGCTTGACTGGAGGATCGTGTGACCACAGAACGAGGTGTCGCGGGGGGACTGCTTGATATCCACGCCGGTATGGGACAAAAACCACTGCCGGTCGGCATCTATCAGTGAAACAACGACCGCCTTGGCCTGAAACTGACGGGCGGCCATCCGGGTAATGCGGTCGATTTCCTCAATTCTGGGGGAATCTACTATGCCCAGAGAAGCCAGTATGGCAAGACGAGCTTGTTCATCAACTGCCTGTTGAGGGACTAACATAATGCACTCTCAATGATTACTGGTGGAGATTCCTCCAAGTTTACTGTGTTTAACCGGAAAACCGGCCCTGATTCCGCCCTGCGGAGGCAAAATTCAGAATAGTGACAGATCACGAAATGCGTATGAATTTAACAAAAAACGTACAAACCTTGACAAATCAACCATTAAAGCGAGCTGACCCAATTCACATGTGTGGCATCAGCCTGACCGGATTGTTCTGCATCACGGCGGTATTTCTCCCGCATTTCCGAGGGTGTGGTGCCATAAAACTCATGGAAATACCGGCGCAACGCGCTCAGTTCAAGACCGCAATGACGTGCAATAGCCGCCAGGCTTTGGTCGGACATCGAAGATGTCCGTAATAATCGTTTTGCCAGCAACAGGCGACGGCTGCGGATAAATTGCGCAATACCGCCCATCGGCTCGAATAACCGGTACAATCCGGAACGCGATATCGCGAAGTTTTTGCACAAAATATCGATGCTGACCGGCTTGCTAAGATGTTTCTCAATATACAAACAAATCCTTTCCAGCCGCGCACTTTGCTCAAACGGATGTTCGACTTTTTTGCCTGCCACCAGATGCAGCGTTTGTAAAAACACCGAAGCAGCCCCTTCGCCGGTGCTGAGGATTTCCTGCTCAGTCATCTGGTCAAAGACCTGCACCATCGTGGCAAAGTGGGTGCGTAAAATGATGTTCACCGGCGAAGTCGCCGGAATACGTTTGCCGTGCAGTGAGGCAATATCAACATTAAAATTCAGGCTGTGCTTGGGCATAATAATGTACTGATACGAGCCCAAACGTGGCTTGCGGTCACCGGGATAGACGTGGATTTTGATCGGCTGCGACATATCTTGTATCAGGATATCACCCTGACTGAGCACGAAATCTTCCCCAAAACACTGGCATGACATTCCACCGACGACCACGATAAAAATCACGATATGATCAGGCATCGAAAACAGGTTGCCGTATTGACGGCTGATATCGTGTTCACTGACCGTCAGCACGCCGCCGATAACGCGGCCAAAATTATAGCCGGTAACGCCCCAGTCAAATTCTTCGCGGTGACGGTCAGGCAATTCCAGTTTAAATCCGGCGCTGGACATCCCGTCTTCCCATTCGTAAAAACGGGTTTCGAAGTCCTGGTAAATGTTGGCACCGTCAACGATTTTTCTTGAGGATGAATCGCTCATTATCTCACCGGAAATTAAGATTATTCTGAAACGATAATCTACGTCATACTGTGAAATCAATCCTCAGCAGCAATGGGTCATACTTTTTCACCAGAAACCGCTCTTTCTCACACGTCCGGCCAGCCCGCCTAAAAGGCAGTAATATCAGTCGATAAGCAGGGTTATTCAACGGATTGATTGCGCGTTTAGTCCGCGATAATAAATTTTTAATCGGTTACTATCGCATTTACGTTTTTCACTTTTGTGATTTGCTATCCTTTTTAACGACACCAACCCATTTTTCACGTAACCCACCAGGAAATATCGATGGATAAAGGAAAAGTCCTGAATGAAGGACGTCAGCTCAAGCGCCTGAATGCTGAAACCCGCAGACAATTACATATGCATAAATGGTTTGCCATCGTGGCGGCTCTCGACTGTATGCTGGTCATTTTCTACGATCAGGATATGCGTAATATCGTTTTCTCCGCAGGTGTATGCGTGGTCTGTACCTATTTATGGCTGAAAGGCAGAAAACGATCACGCAGCTATCGCCGTGAATGGGATGAAAAATTCGGTACAAAAAAACACCTCTGAGCCCTTGCCCCCGGCTATCCCTGCCCTTCCCTCATTCATTTCATAAAGAAATTCCTATTTTTCACGAAAGTGTTTCTGTTCGACCGTCATAATCGGCCAAAATAACATCTGTCGCGCCCGCAAATAATAATGCCTGCAACTTATGCCTTCAGGTATTTATCAAAACCTTCCCCGGTTGATTATGCTGACGCCATTCCTCACCGCTGGTGGGTATTTCGGTCACTCCCGTTACTCAGGGCACAAGCTCACACATATTGATTCAGGCAGATCATGCTTTGTATCGGGCTAAATTCGCGGGTTAGAACCTGATTGCGCTGAGTTGATCGTTATTCACCCGAACATTATATCGAATACATTACTTAGGGCATGATAACCAATTGAATTTTAAAATTTAATAACAAGGGTAATAATCTCATCCAAATGTGAGTAATAATTGCAAAAACAACCTGATGAGTTTACTGGCTAAAAAATGGCGTCAGGACACACTCATTTCCTGCTCGGGGTATTAACTCATGCTTACTGATATTGCGATATGCCAGGCAGTTCTTGATGCTCTTCCCGAAGCGACGGTACTCAAAGACGATCAACGCAAACTGGTATTTTTGAATCAAAAAGCCAGTGAGTTTTATGGACGTACACGGGATGAGCTGATTGGTCAGGATGTCTCGTTTTTTACCGATTCTGAGCAGGCTGCCCGTCAGCGTGAGCGTGACGATGAAGTGCTGGCCACCGGTGAAAAAACGGTGAATGAAGAAACGCTGGTCGATCCTTCCGGTAAATGCCGCAATGTGCTGGTACGTAAGTCACGCGTTACGCTGGAGACGCGCTATTTCATTCTGACATCCATCATGGATATCTCGCTGCTGCGCAGTTCAGAAGCCCAAATCCGTTACCTTGCGCGGCACGATGTCTTAACCGGTCTGCCAAACCGGACGGCATTGAGTGAAGAACTGAGCCAGATTGCAGCGCAGCGCATGTATCGTCCCGAGCCTTATGCCCTTTTCCTGCTGAATCTGAACGACTTTAACTACATCAACGATACCTACGGCTATCAGGCCGGTGACGCCATTTTATGCGAATTTGGTCAACGTTTGCGTAACGAAGTGGGGAATAATGGTACCGTTTCGCGTATTGGCGGCGACGAATTCTCCATCATTTTGCGTAATAACCCGACCAGTGAAATGGCCAATAATCTGGCCCTCGAAATTCTGGTGATGATGCGCCAGCCGTTTACGCTGACGCGCGCCAATCCGATGATCACGATTTCTTTCGGTATCGTGATGTTTGGTGCTGAAAATATTACTGCCGGTGAAATTATGCGCCGGGGCAACACCGCGTTGCTGGAAGCTAAGCAGCGCGGCAAAAATATGTTCTCGTTCTATTCAGAATTGCTGGATGCCAGCAGCGTCAGTAAACGCATTATGGTGAAAGCGCTGGCCGAATCACTGGCAAAAGACGGCGATTTAACCTGCGTTTATCAACCTATTTTGCGCAGCAGTGATGAAAAAGTGGTGTGTGTCGAGGCCCTCGCACGCTGGAACCACGGCGTGCTCGGGCAGGTTTCGCCTGTGCAGTTTATTGCACTCGCCGAAGAAACCGGGCTGGTTATCCAGTTGGGTGAAATTGTCCTGCGTCAGGCATGCCGCGATATCAAAAACTTTGAACAGCTTAATCTGGCGATCAACGTTTCCGCCGTACAACTTGGCGAACCGGATTTCGGCCCGCGTTTTCTGGCCGTGCTGGAACAAGAGGATTTTCCGCCCTCCCGGCTTGAACTGGAACTGACCGAAACCTCGGTCATGAACGCCAATCCGACCAGCCTCAGTCAGCTGGCAAAACTGCGTAAACTGGGCGTCAAGATCTCTCTGGATGATTTCGGTACAGGCTATTCCAGCCTGAGTTTGCTGAAAGATATCTCGGTGGACAGCGTGAAAATTGACCGTTCGTTTGTGCAGTACGTCACAGAAGTGAATGATACTGCCGCTATCGTCACGGCGGTTTCTCAGCTCGGCAATAAAATGCATCTCAACGTGATTGCGGAAGGCGTGGAAAATCAGCTGCAAAAATCTTTCCTGGTTTCAGCGGGTTGCTCACATTTGCAGGGGTATCTGTTTTCCCGCCCCGTGACCGTCGAAGTGTTAAAAAGTTTATTGAGTAATGAAATGGATATGTTAGCCAGTACATAAAAACCGCTACCATAAGCACCATAGATAACTCAAAACGCCTTATTAATTCATTCAATTGGCGCTCGTCCCTGTTTTACTGACATGATCCGAGGCTGATAAAACACGCCGTTTAAGGAATCACAACATGTCATCGTTTTCAGGTATCTGGGTCCCGCTGGTCACGCCTTTCCATCAGGGTGAGATCGACTTTGCTGCACTCAAGTCACTATGCGCCCGGTTCCTCAAACGGGGTGTGGACGGCGTTGTCGTCTGTGGTACGACCGGCGAAGCACCAATGCTGACCAAAGAAGAACAACTTCAGGTGCTGGACGCCGTCCTGGAAATCGTTCCAGGCCAGCAGGTCATCATGGGACTCTCCGGCACGCATATGCCCGTGATCCGCGCCATGCAGGACGCCATTTTAGAGCGCCCTGTCGCCGGTCTGCTCATCCCTGCGCCTTACTATATCCGTCCGTCTCAGGCCGCACTGGTGACCTGGTTTACCGAAATTGCCGACCATTCGACGGTGCCAGTGGTGGTGTACAACATCCCTTACCGCACCGGCGTACATATGGAACTGGAAACCCTGCGCCAGCTGGCTAAGCACCCGCAGATTACCGCAGTGAAAGATTGCGGTGGCAGCATTGATCTGACGCTTTCGCTGATCGCAGACGGCGAGCTGGATGTGCTGTGTGGCGAAGATGTGCAGATCTTCTCGACGTTAAGTCTGGGTGGCGCTGGCGCGATTGCGGCATCCTCACATATCTTCACGGAGGAGTTCGTTGCGCTGATTAACCAGTTCAAAAAGCAGGATATTGTGGCCGCCCGCAAGATATTCTTCGGCCTTCTGCCGATGATCCGTCTGATGTTCTCTGCCCCTAATCCGGCAGCCATTAAGTACGCCCTGTCGCTTGACGGGCTGATGGACAACGAGCTGCGTTCACCGATGCTGCCTGCGCCGGAAAATGTCGAACACGCCATTCGCGATTTCCTGAACCAGCGCTCCCGCTGATTTCACCGGATGACGGGCAAAACGTCCGTCATCCCCTGCGTGATAAAGTGAACAATTGAACGCCCCGTCACAATTAAATCACTGACTTTTGCTCCCGCCGGTTCTAGGATAGAAGCAGACCTTATATCGCCGTGCAGCTGTTTCCCGAAGCCGAAATGTTTCGCGGGCACAGACTGGTCGCTCATCCAATGGAGTGTTTATGAAACTGTATTACAAACCCGGTGCCTGTTCCCTTTCTCCACATATTGTCCTGCGTGAAGCGGGTCTGGATTTCAGTATTGAGAAAGTCGATCTGGCGACCAAGAAGACGGAAACCGGTGATGACTTCCTGACCGTGAACCCGAAAGGGCAGATCCCGACGCTGCTGCTCAGTGACGGCAGCATTCTGACCGAAGGCGTTGCCATCGTTCAGTATCTGGCTGACCAGAAACCTGACCGCCAGCTGATGCCGGAGCAAGGTACGCTGGCCCGCTATCACGCGCTGGAATGGCTGAACTATATTGCGACCGAGCTCCACAAAGGTTTTTCGCCGCTGTTCAACCCGAAAACGCCTGACGAATTCAAAGCGCTGACCCGCGAAGCATTGAGCAAAAAATTTGCGTACGTGAATGAATCTCTGAAAGGTCACCCCTTCCTGCTGGGTGCACGTTTCAGCGTAGCCGATGCGTATTTGTTCACCGTGATGGGCTGGGCGAAAGCGCTGAAGTTTGATTTCACGGCGCTGACCGAGCTGAATGCTTATCTGGAGCGCGTTGCAGCGCGTCCGGCGGTTGACGCGGCCATGAAGGCTGAAGGCCTGAAATAAGCGTTTCGTAGACTCAAAAAATGCCCCGGCTGAATGTTCAGTCCGGGGCATTTTTATTGAAACGTGAAGCCACGTCTTACACACGGCAGGCTCTTGCGGGGATTACAGTTTGACCGCAGGGAAATGATGTTCCGGTTTCACCATTTTGTCCTGCGCAGCGACAATTTGCAGCTCGTACTCGCCCATCGCATGGGTGGTCAGCATCACTTCGTAAACGGCGGCGGTTACATGCTCCAGCGCTTTATCCAGCGCCTCACCTTTGAGCAGATTCACCAGCAGCAAACCGCTGGTCAGGTCACCCACGCCAACAGGCTGACGCACGCCGAAATCGACCAGCGGCCGGTCGATGTGCCAGGCTTCATCCGCCGTCACCAGCAGCATTTCAAAACGATCGCTGTGATATCCCGCGCGGCTAAGATGTTTCACCAGCACAATTTTCGGGCCTTTGGCGATAAGCTCGCGCGCCGTGGCAACGGCTTCCTCAACGCTTGCCACCGCATGGCCGCTGAGCAGTTCCAGCTCCAGCAGGTTCGGTGCAACGATATCGCAGTTCACCAGTGCCTGATTGCAGTGGAACTCCGCCACGCCCGGCGCCACGATACAGCCTTTCTCGGGATGCCCCATGACCGGATCGCAAAAATACCAGGCATTGGGATTCGCTGCTTTCACCTTCCGGACAATCTCCAGAATGCTCTGCCCCTGTTCCGGCGAGCCGATATAACCGCTCAGCACGGCGTCGCAGTCTTTCAGACGATCGATTTGCGCAATACCCTGCGCAATTTCGGTCAGATGGCTGGCGGGCATCACGCACCCGGTCCAGTGCCCGTACTGGGTGTGGTTGGAAAACTGAACCGTATTCAGCGGCCAAACGTTTGCGCCCATGCGACGCATAGGGAACTCAGCCGCGCTGTTGCCGGCGTGCCCAAAAACAGTATGTGACTGGATAGAAAGAATGCTTTTCATGAGGGATTTCCGATAGCAGCGTCATCGGTGGATGGCGGAATAGCTGAGATCACAGGTCAAAACGGGGAGCATTTCGCTCCCCGTGGTGCCGGTCGTAAAACTTATGCCCAGAGCAGCAGGGTGTAGTTCTTTTTACCGCGACGCAGCAAGGTGTAGCGGCCGAACAGGCGGTCATTGTCAGTAAAACTGTACTCGGTGTCAGTTTGTTTTTCACCGTTAACGGACACGGCGTTTGACGAAATCATGGTACGCGCCTGACCTTTGGACGGCGCCATACCGGCGATCACCAGCGCCTGTTGCAGGTCGGTATCACGCGGCACTTCAAACAGCTCCAGGCCGTCCTGCGCCAGCTGACCAAAATCGACTTCGGTCATTTCGCTCAGGGAACCGGAGAACAGGCTCTGCGTGATGCGTTTTGCGGCAGCCAGACCCTCTGCGCCATGCACCATGCTGGTGACTTCTTCGGCCAGAACGTATTGCGCGCGCGGCGCTTTACCGCTGTTTTTGTCTTCTTCTTCCAGCGCATTAATGTCTTCAATGCTCATAAAGGTGAAGAATTTCAGGAAGCGGTAAACGTCAGCATCTGCGGTGTTGATCCAGAACTGGTAAAATTTGTACGGACTGGTTTTCTTCGGATCCAGCCAGACTGCGCCGCCTTCGGTTTTACCGAATTTCGTGCCGTCAGCTTTAGTGATCAATGGAACGGTCAGGCCGAAGACCTGTTTCTGGTGCATACGGCGGGTCAAATCGATACCGGACGTAATGTTGCCCCACTGGTCAGAACCGCCAATCTGCAAGACCACCTGATGGCGGTTGTACAGTTCGGAGAAATCGTAACCCTGCAGCAGGTTGTAAGAGAATTCGGTGAAGGAGATGCCGCTGTCATCACGGTTCAGACGCTGTTTCACCGCTTCTTTGTTGATCATCTGATTAACGGAGAAGTGTTTACCGATATCACGCAGGAAAGTCAGCACGTTCATGCCGCCAAACCAGTCGTAGTTGTTCGCGGTAATGGCGCTGTTTTCGCCACAGTTGAAATCCAGGAACGGAGAAACCTGCTGGCGGATTTTCTCAACCCACTCGTTGACCGTTTCGTTGGTATTCAGTTTACGTTCAGTGGCTTTAAAGCTCGGATCACCGATCAGGCCGGTCGCACCGCCGACCAGCGCAACAGGTTTGTGGCCGTTCAGCTGGAAGCGTTTCAGGCACAGCAATGGCACCAGATGACCCAAATGCAAGCTGTCTGCGGTAGGATCGAAACCGCAATAGAGTGCAATTGGCCCTTGCGCCAGTTGCTCAGCTAACGCGTCTTCATCCGTTACCTGGGCAACGAGGCCCCGCTCTTGCAATTGTTTAATCAGGTTGCTGCTCGCCATCAAAGACTCCGTTTGTATGTACTGAATGTGTGCAGATTCATGTCTGACATCATGCCGCGCATGTGCCTTTTCTCTCACCTTTACGGGGAACGACATAGAATAAAGCGCTCGTCGTCCGAGCGCTAGGGAATCGCGTTTTTTTTCGTGGTTAGGGTGCGAGGCGGTCTATTTTCCAGCCAGTTTCTGTTTCAGCTTCATCGCGCTGATAGATAAACCGGTCGTGCAGGCGATGTTCGCCGCCCTGCCAGAATTCCATCGAATCCACTTTCACGCGGAAACCGCCCCAGAAGCTGGGAAGCGGCACTTCGCCGTTGCTGAATTTTTGTTTGAGTTCGAGGAATTTACTTTCCAGCACGCCGCGCGCCGAAATACGGCTCGACTGTTGCGAAACCCACGCGCCGATCTGGCTGTCTTTCGGGCGGCTGGTGAAGTATTTCATCACTTCCAGCGTCGAGAGGCGTTCTGCCTGCCCCAGAACGATGACCTGACGATCGAGCATATGCCACGGGAACAGCAGGCTGATGCGGGAATTGTTCGCCAGTTGCTGCGCTTTGCGGCTGCCCAGATTGGTGTAGAACACCAGCCCCTTTTCGTCGTAGTGCTTCAGCAGAACAATACGCTGGAAGGGCTGCCCGCGTTCGTCGACGGTGGCGACAACCATCGCGGTCGGATCTGCCAGGCGGGCATCGCAGGCTTGTTTCAGCCAGTGCTCAAACAAAGGAAGCGGTTCGGGAGTTAAATCAGCGCGACGCAGCCCGCCACGCGTGTATTCACGGCGAGAGTCTGCAATATCAAATTCATTGTTATCAGCCATATGGATTCAAATGCGTCTGTGAGGAAGGTAAAACGCATTGTGCACCCGACGCGTCAGGATCTCAACGTTCCTGACGCGGGGTTTTGGAAAGCGGAAAGGCTGACTTCACCCCTAAATAATTCGGGTTTATGACGGGGTGATTATTTCTGGACGCAATCGTCGATAATGACGTTATCCCCGCGCTGGACAAAGGCCTGATTGCCTTTTGACCAGAAGGTGTAACGGCCATCGCTGTAACGGGTTCCTGAAGCGGCTTCGACCTGTTTGAGTTTCAGCTGTTCGCCATCAAGCACCATGCTGACCTGCTGTGCCGGTTTATCCAGCGTGACGCTCAGCGGCAAAGTCCCGCACTGATAATGTAATTCTTCCGTCGGGCTTTCGGGCTGATGGCTGAACTGGCTGCATCCTGCCAGCGTTAATCCTGCTAACGACGCGATAATCGCCTTTTTCATGTGGTGCTCCCTGTAGGTTCTGGTTTACCTCCGTTATGTACCACGCCAGAAGGCGCAGCACATTGAGATTAAACCGAGAACGCATCAGGGACGGCTTGAAACCACCGGGTAAATCGCACCGAGCACGGTTTCGCGGCTGGCTCCGGTCACGGACGGTAAATTGCCCGGCTGGCCAGATAACGTTCTGAATGCCAGCCACGCAAACGCCAGCGCTTCCATGTCATCCCCGCTGATACCGCACGCGTCCGTTGTGCAGACTTCGGTGCCTGGCAACATCGCCGAGAGTCGCGCCATCAGCAGCGGATTACGTGCGCCACCGCCGCAAACCATCAGGCGATCGCAGCCGCCCGCCAGTTGCACCTGTTCAGCGATACTCACCGCCGTCAGTTCGGCCAGCGTCGCCTGCACATCGGCTGCGGCAATGTCCGGTGAACGCGCGAGCTGTTTTTCAAGCCACGCCATATTGAAATATTCGCGCCCGGTGCTTTTCGGCGCAGGTTCAGCAAAATACGGATCCGCGAGCATTTGCTGGAGTAACCGCAAATTCACCCGACCCTGCCCGGCCCATTCGGCACCTTTGTCATACGGCTCGGCTTTATGACGCCAGATCCACGCATCCATCAGCATATTACCGGGCCCGGTGTCATACCCGCGCACCGGTTGACCCGGTAACAACATCGAGAGGTTCGCAATGCCGCCAATATTGAGGATCATTCTGCGTTCAGCCGCGTCAGACAATAACGCCTGATGGAACGCCGGAACCAGCGGTGCACCCTGCCCGCCCCACGCCATATCACGGCGGCGGAAATCCCCCACGGTGGTGATGCCCGTCATCGCCGCGATGCGGTTGTTGTCTCCAAGCTGCATCGAAAAAGTGGTTTTACCTTTAGGCTGATGCCAGACGGTCTGCCCGTGACAGCCGATTGCCGTGACATCGTCCGCCGAGATATTGGCGCTTTTGAGCAGGCCCAAAACGGCTTGACCGAATAAAATTCCAAGCTGTGTATCGAGTTCGCCGACCTGTTCAAGCGTGACCTGCTGCCCCTGGCACATACCCAGAATCGCATTTTTTAACGCCAGTGGAATAGGATGCGAATAGCTCGCCTGCTGTGCCACCATGCGTTCATCAATAGCGGCCAGCACAACGTCAACACCGTCAAGGCTGGTACCGGACATCACCCCGATATAGCGACCTGATTTCATAGATAACATCCCCAACTCCTCAGGAAAAGTGTCCGACAAAGTAATAGGCACAGAGTAAACGGTATTCAGAGAGCAGCGCCACGAGTTACTGATTTTTTATTACACCGTGTGATGACTTCGTGTTTTTCCTGTTACGATTTTTATTTTTTTAAAATAAGTACGCTGCAATAACCATCAATAACAACATTAAGTGCAGGAATTTTGATTTAACAGACGGCTGTCTAAAACTTAAACCTGCGTTTATTATTAGTTGAGTCCCTCTCCTGTATAGTAGAGAGAATGAAGTGAATACGTGTTATGACACCCTCGACACTGATGTTGAAATGTGTACTGTTTTTTCTCTGTTGCTGCCGCTACTCTGAAAGATGTGCAGCAGCATAAAAAAGGAGCTCTTTATGATTAAGCGTTTACTCGTCGTCGCCCTTGCCGGTGCAACCCTTGCTGGCTGCGTCAATGATAACTCTCTGTCTGGCGATGTTTACTCCGCGTCCGAGGCTAAGCAAATTCAACAGGTGAGCTACGGGACGATTGTTTCCGCGCGCGCTGTTCAAATTCAGGGCGGAGATGATTCTAACATCGTCGGTGCTCTGGGCGGGGCGGTGCTCGGTGGTTTCCTGGGGAATACTGTCGGTGGCGGTACTGGCCGCAGTCTGGCGACCGCTGCGGGTGCAGTCGCCGGTGGCGTAGCCGGTCAGGGCGTGCAGAGTTCACTTAACCGTTCAAACGGTGTAGCACTGCAAATTCATCGTGATGATGGCACCACCATTCAGGTGGTTCAGAAAGCAGGCCCGACCAAATTCAGCGTCGGCCAGCGCGTCAGCATGGCCAGCAGCGGCGGCACCATTACTGTCTCTCCGGGCGCCTGATATTTCAGCCTGAAAACAAAAAAACCGAAGCCATCTGGCTTCGGTTTTTTTATGCGTTCAGCTTTTCGGCAGAACAAATACAACGCTGTGTGACAAAAAAACTCAATTCTTATGATTTGCTTTGCAGGGAAGCGATATTTTTTTCCAACCGGGAGAGCATTCCACCCAGTTGTTCAATTTCTGCATGTGACATACCGGACAAAATTTCTTTGCGCGTGGAATCAATCACCGACTCCATTTCACTGATGATCGGTTCAGCCTCTTCAGTCAGCTTGATGCGTTTAGCACGGCGATCGCTGGCACAAGTCTGACGGGTGATCAGTTTCTTTTCTTCGAGCTGATCCAGTGTGCGAACCAGAGAAGGTTGTTCAATCCCAATGGCTTTCGCCAGCTGAATTTGAGACTGTTCAGGAGGTAACATATTGATATTATGCAGTGTTACCCAATGCGTTTGCGTGAGTTCCAATGGTTTTAGCCGATCGTCAATCAACGCACGCCAGGCACGAACTAATCGTGCTAGATCTGACCCCAGATTCGATTCCAATTATCCCCTCCTTATAATTAGCATGCTAAGATAACTCCCCAGAGTTTAGCTTAGTTCTTGGAACTTTAATCGAGAAATTACAATTCTATATATAATGATAGGTACTATTGCGTCCGGAAGCAGGCCGTCTGCTCCCAAAGGTAAACTTGTTTATAACACAATCACTGGCAGAGATTAATATTGTGAATGCGCAAATGTTTCACTCAGGCTTCCCCCTACCGGATCTGGTCCTGGGTGCCTCACTTTATTTCCCCCCGATGTTCAAAGCATTTTTACTGGGGCTGGTATTCTGGCTGCTGATACACCGAGTTCTGCGTGACTGGATTTATTCCGGTGAAGTCTGGCATCCCACCCTCATGGATTTATCGCTTTTTGTGATCTCTATTTGTGCCGCATTGATGCTTATGGTGAACCTCTGAAAATGAAATTTAAAACACTCAAATATTTCTCTACCGTGCTCGTTTTAGCGGTCGCAATATGCGCCGGTTGGTGGATGTGGAATTACTATATGCAGTCACCGTGGACGCGTGACGGCAAAGTACGCGCTGAAATTGTGAACATCACACCTGAAGTTTCCGGGCGGATTATTGATATTAACGTCCATGACAATCAGTTTGTTAAAAGCGGTGCGCCGTTGTTCAGCCTCGATCCGGTGCCGTTTAGAATTGCTGTAGATAATGCAGAAGCTGATCTGGCGAAAGCTGGCGCGGACTTAGCCAAAGCCAACCACGAGGCTGCGCGTCGTCGGGGCTTAGGCACCAACGTTATTTCAGCCGAATCTCTGGATGAATCAAATATCAGCGCCAAAGCCATGCAGGCGGCATATCAGGCTGCGCAGGCGTCTTTAGAACAGGCGAAATGGAATCTGAGTAAAACCAATATTGTCGCGCCGGCTGATGGTTATATAACCAACCTGCAAACCCGCAAAGGCAATTACGCCACCACGGGTACCCCTCTTGTGGGGCTTGTCGATGTGCACTCTTTTTATGTGCTCGGCTATTTTGAAGAAACTAAGCTGAAAAATATTCGGGAAGGGGCTCTGGCGGACATCACTTTGTTCAACGGTAATATCCCGTTAAAAGGCCGGGTGGAAAGTATCGGCAGAGCCATTTATGACCAGAGCCAGGATGCCTCTGACGACCTTCTGATGAATGTAAAACCTAACGTGCCGTGGGTACGCCTTGCGCAGCGCATACCGGTGCGAATTAAGCTGGAAAATGTCCCGGAACAGACTGTTCTGGTCGCAGGTACGACCTGCACCATATCCATCCACAATTAAGGCTTTGTCGTGAATCTTTCCTGGCTCGAGTGGAAAAATACGCCGTGGGGCAAAGCGACCGGCGGGCAATGGCGCTATGCGCTGCGCAATTCCATCGCGATGATTCTGGCGCTGTATATCGCCTTTGAATTCCAGATGGATGAGCCTTACTGGGCACTGACGTCGGCAGCGGTTGTGAGCTTTCCGACCGTCGGCGGCGTTATCAGTAAAAGTATCGGGCGCATTATCGGCAGCCTGCTGGGCGCGGTGGGCGCGGTGTTTATCGCCGGACACTGTCTGAATGAACCGTGGCTCTTTACGTTTTCCATCGCCGCCTGGCTGGGCATCTGCACCTATATCGCCAATCACTATCAGAATAACGTTTCTTACGCGTTCGCGCTGGCCGGTTATACAGCGGCAATCATCGCGTTTTCGACCGTCGACGTCACTGACACTACGCAGATTTTTGATATCGCTCAGGCGCGCGTCGGGGAAGTGATCACCGGTATTCTGTGCGGTGGTTTCATGATGATGGTTCTGCCGAGCACGTCGGACGGCGACGCCCTGCTGACTTCTCTGCGCAAAATGCACACACAGCTACTGGAACACGCGCAATTGCTGTGGCGGACGGAAATCACCGAACAGATCCGCACTTCACATGAAGGGTTGATCGGGCAGATCCTGACCCTGAATCTGCTGCGTATTCAGGCGGTCTGGAGCCATTACCGCCTTCGCCGTCAAAACAACGTGCTCAATTATTTGCTGCATCAGCAATTGCGGATGACCAGCTACATTTCCAGCCTTCGTCGTATGCTGCTGAACTGGCCCAATCCGCCGGAGAATCTGGCCGCCGTGCTGAATGTTTTGCTCGATGAACTTCGCAAGCCGGACACCGATAAATATAAGCTGTCGAAAATCCTGCAACACATTCAGCCGCATGACACCGCAGACTTTCGCCATCAGGCATTCTGGAAGCGGCTGCGCGATTTTTGCTGGTTGTATCTGCGCAGTGAACGCTGGTTACGCCGGGTGGAAAACGCCAGTGCGACAGAAGCGGAAACGCTGCAACCGCCAAAGATCACGCATCTCGCGCAGCACACTGACACGGTTGAAGCGGCTTATAATGGCCTGCGGACGTTCCTGTGTATCGTTATCGGCTGTGCATTCTGGATGACCACGCAGTGGGATTCCGGGGCCGGTGCGGTCGCGCTGACCGCCGTCAGTTGCGTGCTTTATTCCTCCACCGCATCACCTATCGGCAGCATCACGCTCTTGATCAAATCGCTCGGGTTGCTGTTCATCGGCTGTTTCCTGCTGAAATTCGGCCTGATGGTGCAAATCGATAATTTCTGGGTGTTCTGCGCGTTCTTCCTGCCGATGCTGGTCACCATGCAGATGATGAAGCTGCAATACAAACGGTACGCCGGATTGTGGGGTCAGATGATTGTGTTTATGGGCTCATTTCTGGCCGTCACCAACCCGCCGGATTTCGACTACGGATCGTTCATGAATGACGGCGTCGCCAAAATTGCTGGCGTCATGCTGGCGGGGATTGCGTTTCAGGTTTTACGCCCGAGTTCTGATAAACGTAAAAGCCGCCGCATTATTCGCGCACTGCGCCGGGACTTTATGGATCAGCTCAGCCGCAAGCCTTCACTGAGCCATTTCCAGTTTGAATCGCTGATTTACCATCGCATGAATCAGCTAAATCAAAGTCAGGATCTGCTCTCGCGCACCTGGTTGCTGCGCTGGGGCGTGGTGCTGCTCAATTGCAGTCACATCGTCTGGCAACTACGTGAATGGGAAACGCGATCCGATCCGCTTTCTGCGGTGCGCGACGTGTGTATTCATTGCCTGAAAGGCGTGATGACCGAACGGGGTGTCAGCCATGAAAATCTGGATGCTACGCTGGTTGAATTACTGCGTATGAGTGAATCGCTGGCACATCATCCGGAACCGGCGGCACGCGATCTGGCGGGAGTCATCTGGCGTTTGTATTGTTCGCTGTCGCAGTTGCAACAGGCAATTTCAACGGATGATGGCCCGGCAAGTCCTGCGCTCACTGCCACAAAACCCGCCTGACCATCTGGACGCAAAACGGGTTACGGAACGTCGTAACCTAGTGCTGCTTTGCGGATGCGGAACCACTGCTGGCGCGTCATCTCAAGCGATAACGATTTCAGCGCAGAAGCCACGCGTTCGATTTTACCCGAACCGATAATCGGCAGCGGCTGCGAAGGCAGACGCATCACCCACGCATAAACCACCTGTTCAATGGTGTCTGCGCCGGTTTCATTGGCCACGGTCTGAAGCTCGTCACGCAACGGCTGGAATTCTGCCTCGCTGAACAGGCGACCGCCCCCAGACAGGACCACGCCATCGGTTTGATACGCAACTGCTGGCAGAGATCTAAAGTGCCATCGAGAATGGCAGGCTGATGAATCGGAGAAATTTCCACCTGATTGGTGACCAGTGAAAACGGCAGGCGCGACTGCAAAAGGCTGAACTGCGCAGGCGTGAAGTTGGAGACACCAAAGTGCTTCACTTTGCCGCTTTTATGCAACTGCGTGAACGCTTCTGCCACTTCGTCGGCGTCCATCAACGGATCAGGGCGGTGGATCAGCAGTAAATCCAGGGAATCCGTATGCAGATTGCTCAGGGATTTCTCAGCACGTTCCACGATGTATTTATGGTCGGTGATGTAGTGACCAATCTTATTGTCAGGGTTTGCTCGGGTGGCGATACCGCATTTGCTCACCAGCTGCATTTTTTCGCGCAGCGACGGTTTGAGACGCAGAGCCGCGCCAAACGCCGCTTCACACTGATAATCGCCGTAGATATCGGCATGATCTGCGGTCGTAATACCCAGCTCGATATGCTGTTCCATAAACGCCAGAACCTGCTGCGGCGTCATATTCCATTCCATCAGACGCCAGTAACCACAAATCAGTTTTGAGAAAACCGGGCCTTGCGGCGAAATCGGGGTGCGTGCTTCCATTTTGATTCCCTTAAGTTTTTCGTATTTTCACGCGACAGAATACACAACGTCTGTGACGCTGTATTGATGCGATGCGGAAGAATTGCAAAGAAGCAGACCGCCATCACGGCGCGGACAATCTGCGTAATATTTTCAGAACAGTTCGGGTTGTTCCGGCAGCGGTTCATCCGGCTGTTTTCCGGCACGTTGCAGGCGCGCTAATCGCTGCTGACATAAGCGCAGCACATGGCGTTTTTCCGTATCGGTCATTTTAATCCAGCCGAAACGTTCTTCGCGGCTGCGCAGGCAACCACGGCAGTAACCACGCTCATCGGCCTGACAAATTCCACGGCACGGACTGGGGATGTCGAAAAACTCTAGCTGCTGGGCCACACGCCCTCCGCTGATAACGGTGAACTTTTATTCAAGACGTTTTCCCGCCATCCCGCAAGATGATTTATCGCCCGAGGTCTCAATCTTCAAATAACTGCAACACGGCGCTGCTACCTTACGCGTGGCTGTTTGTTCTGTCTGAAAACGGCCCTACTGTTTCCCACGACGTAAACAAGAGAACAGATGTTTGCCCTCACCTCAGCCGGCACCCGCCGGCTCTTTTTTTTCTTATTTCGCCCGCACAGTGATACTACGCAGGGTAAGTTTTTTTGAAAAGGCACCGTACGCGTAGTCAGATGCGCCCCGGATACGATAGAAAGAGCCATGAATAAACGGTCGTATGCTGGGAGTGCGCTCCTTAAAGCCATACCGATCAATCCCATAATTTCGGAGTGACTCAAAATGACTAAGCTTTTCACCCCTCTTGTTGTCGGTAAAAATACTCTGCCAAACCGCGTGTTTATGGCGCCGCTGACCCGTCTGCGCAGTATTGAACCGGGCGATATCCCGACGCCGCTGATGGGAGAATATTACGCACAGCGTCACAGCTCCGGCCTGATCATCACCGAAGCGACACAAGTGTCCTTCCAGGCGAAAGGTTACGCGGGCGCACCCGGCCTGCACACGCCGGAACAGGTTACAGCCTGGAAAAAAATTGTCGCAAGCGTGCATCAGAAAAACGGCCACATCGCCGTACAGCTCTGGCACACCGGGCGCATCTCGCACAACAGCGTTCAGCCGGACAACCAGACGCCGGTTGCACCCTCTGCGGTCAATCCCAACACGCGCACCAGTCTGCGTGATGAGCAAGGCCACGCCATTCGGGTAGATTGCCCGACACCACGCGCGCTGGAACTGAGCGAAATGCCCGGCATTGTGAATGATTTCCGTCACGCAGCGGCCTGTTCGGCAGAAGCCGGCTTCGATTACATTGAACTGCACGCGGCGCACGGTTATCTGCTGCACCAGTTCATGTCCCCGGCGTCTAACCTGCGTGAAGACCAGTACGGTGGCAGCATTGAAAACCGCACGCGCCTGACGCTCGAAGTGGTAGACGCTGCCATTGATGCCATCGGCGCTGACCGCGTCGGTATCCGTATTTCCCCGATGGGCCCTTTCAATGGCCTGGACAACGGTCAGGATCAGGAAGAAGCCGCGATCTATCTGCTGGATGAACTGAACAAACGCAAACTGGCTTACCTGCACATTTCAGAACCCAACTGGGCGGGCGGTAAACCTTACACCACTGAATTCCGCGAAGTGATCCGTGCGCATTATGACGGTGTGATTGTCGGTGCCGGCGCGTATACGGCGGAGAAAGGCGAAGAACTGATCGAAAAAGGTTATATCGACGCCGTGGCCTTTGGCCGCAGCTACATTGCCAACCCGGATCTGGTCGAGCGCCTGAAATCACACGCACCACTCAATGAACCGAAACCTGAAACCTTTTACGGCGGCGGTGCTCAGGGCTATACCGATTATCCGACTCTGTAATCAATAATAAATTTCTACGCCTTCTTTGCGGCAGCCGATGCCCTCCGGTTGCCGCTTTTTTTGGTCAGTCATTCAGCAACTGACTGTCGTTTTACGGACAAAGTGGTCACTATCAGTTAGGCTTAAATCAATAATCATCATCCTGCAAATAAAGAGGAAATTATGCGTTTACTCCATACAATGCTTCGCGTTGGCGATCTGCAGCGTTCAATCAGCTTCTACACTGACGTTTTAGGCATGCGTCTTCTGCGTACCAGCGAAAACACTGAGTATAAATATTCTCTGGCATTTGTCGGTTACACCGATGAAAGTGAAGGCGCCGTGATCGAACTGACCTACAACTGGGGCGTTGACAGCTACGACATCGGAACTGCGTATGGTCACATTGCGCTGGGCGTGGATAACGTGGCACAAACCTGCGACGACATTCGTAACGCGGGCGGCAAAGTGACCCGTGAGGCGGGCCCGGTGAAAGGCGGCTCGACCATCATCGCGTTTGTGGAAGATCCGGATGGCTACAAAATTGAGCTGATCGAATCAAAACATGCCGGTCAGGGTCTGGGAAATTAATCCTGAACAATAAAGGCCTTAAGCACTGACAGGGGCGCAGACGCGCCCTTTTTTATTGCCAATTTCTCCGTGCCCCTGCAACGGGAGACAAAATTTGTCATAATGCGCGCTGAATTCGATGAAGATAAGAAACTAATGGCCGAGAATAGTGACATTAACGCCCTGAAAGGTCGTTTTCGTGGTTTTTATCCCGTGGTGATTGATGTGGAAACCGCCGGATTTAATGCCAAATCGGATGCGCTGCTGGAAATTGCCGCGATTACGCTGAAAATGGATGAGGACGGCTGGCTGCAAAGCGACGAGACCGTACATTTCCACGTCGAGCCTTTCGAAGGTTCAGTGCTGGTGCCGGAAGCGCTGGCGTTCAACGGCATCGACCCGACCAACCCGTTGCGCGGTGCGGTCAGTGAATATGATGCGCTGCATGAGATTTTCAAGGTTATCCGCAAAGGGATGAAAGATCAGAACTGTAACCGGGCGATAATCGTGGCGCACAATGCCAATTTCGACCACAGTTTCCTGATGGCCGCCGCCGAACGCGCGGGGCTGAAACGCAACCCGTTCCACCCGTTTGCCACCTTTGACACTGCCGCGTTAAGCGGGCTGGTTCTCGGACAAACGGTGCTGGCGAAGGCCTGTATCAGCGCCGGTATCGTGTTTGACAGCAGTCAGGCGCATTCCGCGCTGTACGACACTGAACGCACGGCAGAACTGTTCTGTGAACTGGTAAATCGCTGGAAACGTCTTGGCGGATGGCCGCTGGCGCTTTCTGAAGATGAAGCAGTGGAAGCACCGGAAGAGAATCAGCAATAATTTTCGCGGCTATGATGTGGTGGAAATAACAAATAAAAAGAGCGACATCATGTCGCTCTTTTTTGCCGGTAACCACGGGTCAGGCTGCCGGTATCATCTGAATCGCCCTGAATTACTCTTCAGCGGATTTATATTTCTCAGCGGTTTCTTTGATCAGCTGTTGCAGCTCACCGCGCTGGAACATCTCAACCACGATGTCACAACCGCCAACCAGCTCACCGTCAACCCACAACTGCGGGAACGTCGGCCAGTTAGCAAATTTAGGCATCTCAGCACGGATATCCGGGTTCTGCAGGATATCAACGTAAGCGAAACGCTCGCCACACGCAGACAGCGCCTGGACGGCCTGTGCAGAGAAACCGCAACTTGGCAGTTTTGGAGAACCTTTCATGTACAGCAGAATCGGGTTTTCAGAAACTTGCTTCTGAATTTTTTCAATCGTTGGAGTGGTCATTTCTTGCTTCCTCAAGCCGGTACAGGCTGTCACGGTCATTACTCTTCACGCGCAGCACACAGAGACGGTGCGCAATCACAATGCTTTCTATTGTAACGATGGCAGCCACCAGATAAAAACGCCAATTTTTGTGGGGTCTTTCTCAATACTGGCATTTTGCTAAACAATTTTCGGCGCTTGCGTTCAGGCTCACATAATTAAAGATTCATCGAGAATAACATTTTTCCGTTCCACGAAAATGTCAGATTTGCAAAACTCCATTCTTTAACTCAAATATTAACCCGATGAAAAGTGGTTATTTTTTTGACTAAAAATGGCGGTTATTTCGACATAAAAAAAGCTATTAACTTTTTCTCACAATATGATCTAGAATCGATGCAATTCGTGCTTTTTTGTCGGGTTATTTTAGGCAATACTCTGACGTCCCTGATGTTTAACTCTACCACTCATGGTAACGAAGCTATGCGCTTACTGTTCACGCTTTTTGTGCTGCTCTTTACCCAGCTGTTTCTGAATATGGCTCATGCGTCGCCACAAAGTCGTGTCGCTGCCGATCAGCGAAAGAGTCATGTCAATCTGGTCACACCGGAAGAGCGTCGAAAGCGAAAAACGGTGGCCGCGAAAACCAGTAAGAAAACCAAAGTTGCGCCGGTATCAGAACCTAAAACTCAGGAAAAAACATCGAAGAAGAAAGTCAAAAGCACCGAACTGGTTAAGCGAAAGACGTCTTCTGAAAAAACAATAAAAACGACGCGGGCCGGGAATAAGGTTGAGAGTAAAAAAGAAAAAACACTCAAGACAACCCGGGCCGAGGCAAAAGCAGAGAAAGAAAAGAAAACCCGTTCTCTCGCTAAAAACAGCAGTGAAAAGGCCAGTAAAAAAGAACCGTACGGCCGCCACCGCAAAGGCAAAAAGTTACGTGAAGAAGACAGTAAGCCAATAACGCTCAGCGCAACACACAAGAAACGTTATCAGCACGCACAGCAAACCGCGATGACGAAGCTGATGCACCAGGTCGGCAAACCATACCGCTGGGGCGGAACGTCACCGAATACAGGTTTCGATTGCAGCGGACTGGTTTACTACGCATACAAAGACTTAATCCGTATTAAAATGCCTCGCACAGCCAATGAAATGTACCACCTGCGCGATGCGGCTCCGGTCAAACGGGGTGAATTAGAATCCGGCGATTTGGTGTTCTTCCGAATTAATAACCGCGGTGCCGCAGACCATGTCGGTGTTTACGTTGGAAACGGCAAGTTTATCCAGTCACCCCGCACTGGCGAAGACATCAAAATCACCTCACTGGGTGAAGATTACTGGCAAGACCATTATGTGGGAGCTCGTCGGGTAATGACCCCTAAGACGATCCGATAATAAACAATTCGTTAAGTCTGAAGTTTCGCTAATCAGCCATTGAATAGCATTTAACGAAGAGTTTCTGCAGGGAAGAGCATCGGCGCAAAGGGCCACGGCGTAAAATTGAAAAGGGCGATTCCTGTTATAGGTAATCGCCCTTTTTTATTGCGGCTTTCGCGCAAATCAGTTCATCACTGCGGTAAAGCTGAAAGCAATAATCACGAGCAAAGCGCAGACCGTAGTGATCAAAGAAAATTTCAGGTTACTGTCCATCAAACCCCCTTACGGATCAAATTGTGGCATTCGTTTAGCCACACTAAATGTGTGCCAACGCATTTTCTCATAATTCGCGTTTAAAATCTTGTGCTGAATAACAACAGGTTCATGACAATTTTACTTCCACTTTCCTGCATTATAAGTGAAAATTGTCGGTTACCACGCCTGTGTGCCGGTCGATTTCACCCGAGAGCATTTCACGCCTCACCCTGAAGAATCCACCCAACGATTTCACTGCCCTTTTCGAAGTCAGCAGTCAAATCCACGCAAGCAAACGATTAACATAATGCTAACGTGCTGAAACACGTGAGCACAGGAGTCATTTTTTACATGGCAACGATTAAAGATGTCGCAAAGCGCGCTGGCGTTTCCACCACAACCGTGTCGCACGTCATCAATAAAACCCGTTTCGTCGCCGAAGAAACCCGAGCCGCGGTTCTCCTTGCAATCAAAGAGTTGCACTACTCTCCCAGTGCAGTGGCACGCAGCCTGAAGGTCAATAACACCAAAACTATCGGCCTGCTGGCAACGTCCAGTGAAGCGCCCTACTTCGCCGAAGTGATTGAGGCCGTAGAAAACAGCTGTTTCTCAAAAGGCTATACGCTGATTTTGTGTAACTCACACAATAATCTGGAGAAACAACAGGCTTACCTGCAAATGCTGGCGCAAAAACGCGTCGACGGTTTACTGGTGATGTGCGCGGAATATCCGGACGAATTGCTGAATATGCTCGAAGAGTACCGTTCTATCCCGATGGTTGTGATGGACTGGGGCGAGGCGCGTAAGAATTTCACCGACAGTATTATCGATAATGCGTTTGAAGGCGGTTATATGGCCGGACGTTATCTTATTGAACGCGGCCATCGCGATATCGGTGTTATTCCGGGGCAACTGGCGCGAAACACCGGCGGCGGTCGTTTCCAGGGCTTTGTGAAAGCGCTGACGGAAGCCAATATACCTCTTCGTGAAGAATGGGTGGTTCAGGGCGACTTTGAGCCGGAATCAGGTTATCAGGCCATGCACAAAATTCTGATGCAGAAAAACCGCCCGACGGCCGTGTTCTGTGGCGGAGACGTGATGGCGATGGGCGCAATCTGTGCCGCCGATGAGCTTGGCCTGCGCGTTCCGCAGGATATTTCCGTGATTGGTTATGACAACGTTCGAAATGCGCGTTATTTCTCGCCAGCACTGACGACCGTTCATCAGCCGAAAGAACGTCTGGGTGAAATGGCCTTTACCATGCTGCTGGACAGAATTATCAGTAAGCGCGAAGAATCGCAGACCATTGAGGTGCATCCGAAGCTGGTTGAACGCCGTTCAGTGGCCGACGGCCCGTACCGCGATTACCGCCGCTAATTCTCTCTCAACGCCTGCGCTGCAGGCGTTTTTTTTATCAGTCGCGCAACCATTCCCGGTTCATCGTTTCCGTATCGCCCATGTATTCCAGCAGCCACGCCAGCGAAGGCGACGGATTGCTCTGATCCCACGTCAGGCAACACGGGCTGTCCGGAAAGGTATTTTCCAGCGACAGAACCTTCAATTTTTGCTGTTCAATCCAGGGCGTCACGCGGTGAACCGGCATCATTCCCACACATAAACCTTCGTTCAGACATTCCACCGCACACGTCCAGTCGGGAACCACCAGCCGCCGCTGGTTATCCAGCGTCCAGGTATCGCGTTTCGGCAACGTCCGTGACGTATCTTCCAGACAAAGCGCCGGATAAGGCCGCAACTGATCGTCACTCAGTATTCCCGACGTCTGCGCCAGCGGATGTTGTGCGCTGACCACGCAATGCCAGTCCATAAAGCCCATATCCCGGAAACTGAACCGCCCTCCGACAGGAATAGCGCGCGTTGCCCCGATGGCGACATCGGCACGCCCGTCGACCAGCGCATCCCAGACACCGTTAAAGACTTCCGAATGAATGATGAGTTCGGTATCCGGGAAATGGCGGTAGAAATCCAGGACCAACCGCCGCGTCCGTGCAGGTTTAACGATACGGTCGACGGCCACCCGCAATTCACCGCGCCAGCCGTTCGCGACCTGCTGACACTGACGACGGGTGGCTATCATTTTTTTTGTCAGAATCCGCGCTTCATCGACAAAAACCCTACCCGCAGGCGTCAGAACAACGTCGCGATGTCTGCGCTCAAACAGCGGAACGGCCAGCCATTGTTCAAGCTGGCGAACGGTATAGCTTATGGCAGAAGGAACCCGGTGCAAATCCTGCGCGGCAGCGCTGAAACTGCCAGTTCGTGCGACGGCGTCCACCACTTCAAGTGCATATTCTGACCACATCGTTTAGCCTTCAATTTTTTTGATAGCAGAACGCAAATATTAGCGTTTCACAAGCCCGTTATCAAAGCGTTAAACTCCGCATCCGATACGATTTCCACGTCAAATCATCTGCACTAAATAAATTAAAGAGACAATAATGAAACCCTCTCCAGGATTTATGCTCTATCTTGCCGGGCTGAGCATGCTCGGCTTTTTAGCGACTGATATGTACCTGCCGGCCTTCAGCGCTATGCAAACCAGCCTGATGACCAGCCCCGGCATGATCAGCGCCAGCCTGAGTATTTTCCTGGGCGGCTTTGCCATCGGCCAGCTGTTGTGGGGGCCGTTGTCCGACAAGATTGGTCGTAAACCGGTATTGCTGATCGGATTAGCGCTTTTTGTCGTGGGTTGTCTGGGCGTACTGTGGGTTGAGAATGTCCGCGCTCTGCTGGCCCTGCGTTTCCTGCAAGCTGTCGGTGTCTGTGCCGCCGCCGTCACCTGGCAGGCGCTGGTGGTGGATCGCTTTTCTGCCGATGTCGCTAAAAAAACCTTTGCCAGTATTATGCCGCTGGTTGCGCTGTCCCCTGCTCTTGCACCTTTGCTGGGCGCATGGGTTCTCAATCATTTTGACTGGGAAGCGATTTTTGTTCTGCTGACCTGCGTAGCCGTTATCTTGCTTATCACCACATTCACACTGCGCGAAAAGACACCAGAGGTTCAAGCTCCTGCTGATAAAGCCGGTTTCGCGAAGCTTCTCGCTTCACGGGTTTACAGCGGTAACGTGATGATTTATGCCGCCTGCTCGGCCGGTTTTTTTGCGTGGCTGACCGGTTCCCCGTTTATTCTCAGCGACATGGGGTATTCGCCGGGCGTGATTGGTCTGAGCTATGTTCCGCAGACCATAGCCTTCCTGCTCGGCGGGTTCGGGTGTCGCTTACTGATCAGTAAAACCGATGGGAATAAGATCCTGCCGTGGCTACTGGCAGGTTATGGCGTCAGTGTGGCAAGCCTGTTCGGCGTGGCTATATTTACTGATGCAGGACTTGTGAGCCTCTTAATTCCTTTCTGTTTAATGGCTCTGGTGAATGGCGCGATATATCCGATTGTTGTCGCAAACGCATTAATGCCATTTCCTGCTAATACAGGCAAGGCGGCGGCGTTGCAAAATACCCTGCAGTTGGGGCTGTGTTTCCTCGCAAGTCTTCTGGTTTCCGCATTTATTGTGCAACCGTTAATGGCGACAGTCACCACGATGCTGTCTACACTATTGTTGGTCGTTTTAGGCCGCTGGTTGTCAATGCGTCAGGAAGAGGGGCAATTCGGGGAGAACGAACCGGAGCAAAAAACGCAGACACGCCACGCGAATTAATAGTAATAATGACCTTAAGTTACAATCACTTAATGGACATCTATATTCGTAGCGATTAACTATTGAGAATGCCTGCGAGCGAGCCTATACTCAACAAAACCCAATAAAATAGCATTTTTACAATACTTTTATTACAACCTTAGCGTCGGCGCGAGGATCGCGTCACACTATTTTTTCTGGTTTATGTTTCAAGGATGATTTTCCTGCATACACTTTGTGTGCGGGTGTTCTTCTAAATTTCCTCTATTGGTGTCGAATATCAGACGTGGCGCAAGTCGTCTGTTCTCATAAAGACCTGCACAAATTGCCTTTGCTTTTCCCGGCAGGTTAATAAGTCAGAAGAGAAAGTGATGGAGAAGCTATGAGTTCATCGTGTATTGAAGACCAAAGCATTCAGGACAATCAGTGGTATCGGATAGTCAGTGAAATGCTGGCTATGGCAGACATCCAGGTTAACGGTAGTCGCCCTTTCGACCTTAAAGTAAAAAACACTGACTTTTTCAAGCGTGTTTTACAGGAAGGTTCTTTGGGTCTGGGTGAAAGTTATATGGATGGTTGGTGGGAATGCGAACGGCTTGATGTATTTTTCCAACGTGTTCTCCGTGCAGGTTTGGAAAGTAAACTCCCCCACCATTTCAAAGACACACTGCGCATCGCAGCCGCGCGCCTCACCAATCTGCAATCCCGCAAGCGGGCGTGGATCGTCGGGAAAGAACATTACGATTTAGGTAATGATTTATTCACCCTGATGCTCGACCCTTATATGCAATATTCCTGTGGCTACTGGAAAGACGCCACCACGCTTGAAGAAGCGCAGGAAGCCAAACTCAAGATGATTTGCGATAAGCTGCAACTGAAACCGGGCCTGCGTTTGCTCGATATCGGCTGTGGCTGGGGCGGATTATCGGAGTTTGCGGCCCGCAATTATGGCGTCAGCGTCGTCGGCGTCACCATTTCAGCCGAGCAACAGAAACTGGCTCAGAAACGCTGCGAAGGGTTAGACGTCACCATTCTGTTGAAAGATTACCGCGATCTTAACGATCAGTTCGATCGCGTTGTTTCTGTCGGTATGTTCGAACATGTGGGTCCAAAAAATTATGAGACCTACTTTAATGTCGCCAGACGCAATATCAAACCTGACGGTATTTTCCTGCTGCACACCATCGGTTCAAACAAAACAGATCTTAGCGTCGATCCGTGGATTGATAAGTACATCTTCCCGAATGGTTGTCTGCCGTCTGTTCAGCAAATTGCAAAAAACAGTGAGTCTTTGTTTGTGATGGAAGACTGGCACAACATCGGCGCAGATTATGATCGTACGCTGATGGCCTGGAACGAGCGTTTCCAGAAACACTGGCCTGAACTGGCGGAACGTTACGGCGACCGTTTCCATCGAATGTTCACGTACTATCTGAATGCCTGCGCGGGTGCTTTCAGAGCACGTGATATCCAGCTCTGGCAAGTCGTGTTCAGCCCTGAAGGTGTGGATGGCGGGATACGCGTTCCGCGTTAATTCGCGCAAGTGTTTCGCCGTGCCATAAAAGAAAAACCGGACGTGAATGTCCGGTTTTTCTTTTCTTTCTATTTATAAATCCGCTGCTGAAAAATTTACTCGGACTTTTCAATCATCGCTTGCGCAGTGGCGATTGCGGCTTCGCGGCTGGCAAGTACGCGTTCAACCGTGTCAACGATAGCCTGCGTTTGCGGATCAATCTCAATATTAATTTTATCACCAAGACGCTTAGTCCCTAACGTGGTTCTTTGCAGTGTCTCAGGAATTAAATGCACACAAAAACGGGTGCGGGTGACTTCGCCGATGGTCAGGCTTATACCATCAATTCCGATATATCCTTTATGTAAGACATATTTCATTAAATCTTCATGTGGCATACGGAACCAGATTTGACGGTTATTTTCTGACGTCAAAATCTTCGCCACTTCGGCAGTACAAATAATATGCCCGGACATTAAATGCCCGCCAATTTCGTCATTAAAACGAGCGGCGCGTTCCAGATTAACCTGATCGCCGACGTTAAGATCGCCAAGGTTAGTCAGGCGCAGAGTTTCTTTCATCAGATCGAAACTGACTAAATCCCCGTTCACTTCTGTCACCGTCAGACAACAACCGTTGTGTGAAACAGACGCCCCCAACTCGAGGTTATCAAGCATATCCTCAGGCAGGCGAACGACATGGGTACGAAAATTCGGTTTTTCGTCAATGGACACAACCGTTCCGGTTCCCTGAACTATTCCGGTAAACATAGCCTTTTCCTCAATGTTTAAATCTGCGGTATTAAGACGACACTCCGGTCAGTTTGCCGCAGAATTAATTGAAAGCCAAATCCCCGCGGCCAAAAATAGTCTCGTATTGACCAATTTCATTATTTAACGGGTCATTAACAGCATTGTTTGCTTAAAAATATTGAAGATGTACAATCTTGTGGCTATTTTCCACTCTTTAATGCCGCCGCGCGTGGCGTTTTTTATTCAATATAATCAACAAAAAAGGTGTATCAGTGCAGAAGTACCTTGCAGAGGCGCGGGTTTTATTGGCGCTTGCGATCCCGGTCATCCTTGCACAAGTCGCTCAGACTTCCATGGGCGTGGTGGATACCATTATGGCCGGTTCGGTCAGCGCTACCGATATGGCTGCGGTTGCCGTCGGGACCTCAATCTGGCTGCCCGCGATTTTATTCGGCCACGGTCTGTTACTTTCTCTGACGCCCATCATCGCGCATCTGAACGGTGCCGGACGCCGGGATAAAATTGGCCATCAGGTCCAGCAGGGATTCTGGCTGGCTTCCGGCGTTTCCGTGCTGATCATTGCCGTCTTGTATCAATGCGACCATCTTATTGGCCTGATGCACAATATCGATCCTGAGCTGAAAGAAAAAGCCGTCGGGTATTTGCACGCGATTATGTGGGGCGCGCCGGGCTACCTGTATTTCCAGGTATTGCGCGATCAGTGTGAAGGGCTGTCAAAAACCAAACCCGGCATGGTGTTCGGTTTTATCGGGCTGCTGGTGAATATCCCGGTTAACTACATTTTCATCTACGGAAAATTCGGCGCACCGGCGCTGGGCGGTGTGGGCTGCGGCGTGGCGACGGGAACGGTTTACTGGGTCATGTTCTTTATGATGCGGTTTTATGTGCGCCGTAATTATACGATGCGCGACATCGTCGCCCCTTCGCGTTTTGCAAAACCTGACTGGCCAACGCTGCGCCGTTTGATCCAGCTCGGAATGCCGATTGCGCTGGCGCTGTTCTTCGAAGTGACCCTGTTTGCCATCGTCGCACTGCTGGTTTCACCGTTAGGTATTGTAGCCGTCGCCAGCCATCAAATCGCGCTTAACGTCGGCTCACTGATGTTCGTTATTCCGCTTTCGCTCGGCGTTGCGGCGACAATCCGTGTGGGCTCACGCCTGGGCGAATCGTCGGTGGAAGGTGCCAAAGTGGCGGCTTACACCAGCATTATGACCGGCATTTTGATGGCCTGTTGCACGAGCCTGACCGCCATCATTTTCCGTGAACACATTGCGTCACTTTATAATGACAATATGGAAGTGGTGACACTGGCGTCTCATCTGCTGATATTTGCTGCGCTGTTCCAGATTTCAGATGCGGTTCAGGTAATAGGCAGTGGCGTACTGCGCGGATACAAAGATACGCGTTCTATCTTCTATATTACGTTTGTCGCGTATTGGGTGCTGGGATTGCCAGTGGGCTATGTTCTCGGGTTGACAGATCTGCTGGTGCCGCAAATGGGGCCAAGCGGATTCTGGTGCGGATTTATCCTTGGGCTGACTTTTGCCGCTGTGATGATGACATTCCGTATGCGCTGGCTGCAAAAACAACCCTCTTTTACTATTTTGCAAAAAGCAGGCCGTTGATCGGATTTAAAATCCGGCAGTTTGAAATTCCGCGTGCTGAAAAGTGGCTGCTGGACGCGGAAAATTTCGTCATCCGCCCGGCCGTTATGCCTAAAAAAACAACGCAATGCGCATTAGCTCGGCGATCACTCACAATATGACAGGAAAATGTCTTTTTTCCCTTGCCAGCCTTCAGAGAGGTCGTTAATATTCGTCCCCGTCGCCAACACTGGCTGACACCGAAGAAAACGATGCGTCCGTAGCTCAGTTGGTTAGAGCACCACCTTGACATGGTGGGGGTCGGTGGTTCGAGTCCACTCGGACGCACCATTCTTTAAAAGCTTTACCGTTGCACATTGTGCGTCCGTAGCTCAGTTGGTTAGAGCACCACCTTGACATGGTGGGGGTCGGTGGTTCGAGTCCACTCGGACGCACCAAAGCAACGTTCATTCTCCTTCCCTGTTTTACAATTCCCTGAAGTCTTCCAGAATCTGAAAAATCCGATGACACGCTTTCGCCTGTGAGCTTTTCTTATTTCCAATCGCGCTGACGTCATCCGTTTGTATTTTTTTAAGATTATTTCTCAAATGTGGCATTTTCGAAGGTACCGTGACGAAACTGTTATACCTTCTGATTTTTACTCTGCCCGCTTTGGATAATTGCGCAACAAAGCTCTGTCATCTGCCCTAAGCTTGCGCAGCATCACGTTTTTTATTTGGTTTCCCACCGCGTTCCCCTCTATAATACGCATCGTCTCTTCGATTGAATGGTTTCAGCCCCTTGATCTGTCGATATCGCACTTATAAAAGCGTGACCACTCCAGTAGCGATGATAAATCGCACAAATCGCTATGCTTTGGCTGAACTTACTACACCATTCCTTTCACAGTCTTCTACGCTTAGTAATGATTTGATTCAACCAGGCAACACCTCAATTCCGCGCGGGCAGCGATGCTGTCAGGCAAACACTTTTCCATTCCATCACAACTTGTAGATAAAATCGTCATGAAAAAGACCAAAATTGTTTGTACCATCGGGCCGAAAACCGAATCCGAAGAAATGCTGACCAAACTGCTTGATGCAGGCATGAACGTTATGCGTCTGAACTTCTCTCACGGTGATTACGAAGAGCACGGTCAGCGCATCCAAAACATCCGCAACGTTATGGCTAAAACCGGTCATAAAGCCGCAATCCTGCTTGACACCAAAGGTCCTGAAATCCGTACCATGAAACTGGAAGGCGGCAAAGACGCTTCCCTGGTTGCGGGGCAGACCTACACCTTCACCACCGATCAGAGCGTTATTGGTAACACTGAACGCGTTGCGGTGACCTATCAGGGTTTCGCTGCTGACCTTAAAATTGGCAACACCATTCTGGTCGACGATGGTCTGATCGGCATGGAAGTCACTAACGTCACTGAAACTGAAGTGACCTGTAAAGTGCTGAACAACGGCGACCTGGGCGAAAACAAAGGCGTTAACCTGCCGGGCGTTTCTATCGCACTGCCAGCACTGGCTGAAAAAGACAAGCGTGACCTGATCTTCGGTTGCGAGCAAGGCGTTGATTTCGTTGCGGCTTCTTTCATCCGTAAACGTTCTGACGTTCTGGAAATTCGTGAACACCTGAAAGCACACGGTGGCGAACACATCCAGATCATCTCCAAAATCGAAAACCAGGAAGGCCTGAACAACTTCGACGAAATCCTCGAAGCCTCAGACGGCATCATGGTTGCTCGTGGTGACCTCGGCGTTGAAATCCCTGTCGAAGAAGTTATCTTCGCGCAGAAGATGATGATTGAAAAATGTAACCGCGCACGCAAAGTGGTCATCACCGCAACGCAAATGCTCGATTCCATGATCAAAAACCCGCGCCCTACCCGTGCAGAAGCTGGCGACGTCGCTAACGCCATCATCGATGGCACCGATGCTGTCATGCTGTCTGGTGAAAGTGCGAAAGGCAAATATCCGCTGGAAGCTGTGACCATCATGGCCACCATCTGCGACCGTACTGACCGCGTAATGCAAAGCCGTATCGATGGTCAGAATGATAACCGCAAACTGCGTATCACCGAAGCTGTTTGCCGTGGCGCGGTAGAAACTTCAGAAAAACTGGATGCACAGTTGATCGTTGTTGCAACTAGCGGTGGTAAATCTGCTATAGCTGTGCGTAAATACTTCCCGCACGCCACAATCCTGGCTCTGACCACCAATGAAATCACTGCACGTCAGCTGATCCTCACCAAAGGTGTTGTCACTCAGCTGGTGAACGAAATCGCTTCTACAGATGATTTCTACCGTATCGGTAAAGAAGCGGCGATCGAAAGCGGTCTGGCCCAAAAAGGCGATATCGTTGTGATGGTTTCTGGCGCGCTGGTACAAAGCGGCACAACCAATACTTCTTCGGTGCATGTTGTTTAATTAAAAACGTGACCAAAGGCATTAATGGACGCTTCATAATGTAGCGTCTGTTTCTTCAAAAAAGCTCTTTTTACTTAAAATGCACGAAAAGCACTAGCTGCAAAAGTGGGATAATTCCCATGGAATAAGGCTGTTTTCGCTGCAATTTTTAACTTTTTCGTAAAAAAAGATGCTTCTTTGAGCGAACAATCAAAATATAGCGTTTACCGGCAAAAAATTATTCTCATTAGAAAATAGTTTGTGTAATACTTGTAACGCTACATGGAGATTAACTTAATCTAGAGGGTTTTATAATGAATCGCACTAAACTGGTACTGGGCGCTGTAATCCTGGCTTCAACTATGCTGGCTGGTTGTTCAAGCAACGCTAAAATCGATCAACTGTCTTCAGACGTTTCTACTCTGAACTCTAAAGTTGACCAACTGAGCAACGACGTGAACGCAATCCGTTCTGACGTTCAAGCAGCTAAAGAAGACGCAGCTCGCGCTAACCAACGTCTTGACAACCAAGCTCACGCTTACAAGAAGTAATATTTACTTCTCTAGTTCAATGGCGCACTCAGTGCGCCATTTTTTTTGCCTGTCATTCCGTCCGCTCCCCAATCTGCTTTTTCGTTTCCTGAACACTCACTCCTGCGCGCTTGCCCATTTTAAACGTTCTGCCCAACCTCCTGAGCTTCAGAAACAATAAAGGAGCCGCACCGGCTCCTTTAGGGAAAATCGCGTCTAAAACGTTTCTGAATAGCGTTATTGCGTGCTTGCCGTCGTTACCGCTGGAGCATCCGCAGAGACCGTTTGTGGTGCGTTGGCTGCCGCTGGCACATCCGTCGCTTTATCACCTACACTGACCACGACAGGCATTCCTGAACGGCGCGTGATGGCCTCTTTCACAATCTCTGCGTTCGTATCATCGCTTTTGATGAATTTCTTCATCGCAGCAGTCAAAAGAATGGGTTTAGTTTGCGGATCGTCTTTCTCGGTATGTGACAGCGGCTGATGCACCTCGATGTAGCGTTTGCCGTCCGGCTCGACGTCAAACTTGATGGGCTGATTGACTATCTGGACGCGGGTGCCTTTTGGCACGGAATTAAACAACGCCTCGATATCATCCGGGCGCAGACGAATACAACCCGAACTCACACGCATACCGATACCAAAGTTCGCATTCGTTCCGTGAATGAGATATTGACCTGTCCCCGCAGAAAGACGCATAGCAAACAGCCCCATCGGGTTATCTGGTCCCGCCGGAACCCTACCCGGCAACGTGATACCGTCTTTCAGATAGGCTTTACGGATGTTGGCCGTTGGCGTCCAGGTCGGGTTCGGTATCTTCTGGCTTACCGAAGTCACCATTTCCGGCGTATTCCGGCCTAACTGACCAATACCAATCGGATAAACGACGACTTTACTCTCGCCCTTCGGATAGTAGTACAGGCGCAGTTCCGCGAGATTCACCACAATCCCTTCACGCTTGGTATCCGGTAGCAGCATTTGCGAAGGAATGGTCAGCACCGTGCCCGCTTTCGGCAAATACGGGTCTGTGCCCGGATTGGCTTCCAGCATCGCAATCAGCCCGATTTGGTATTTGGCTGCTACATCTTCCAGAGGTTTACCGTCATTGGGCACCACATAAGTGGTGTTTTCGCCAATCAGGCGGCTGTTGTCCGGCGGCAAGGGATATTCTGCTGCACCTGCGGTCATGGAATGTGTTGTCAGAAATGTGCCAACCAACATTGCCAGAAGGGGTAATGCGCGTCTCATACTCAGTCCTTTTTCGGCTCGCATTCAGACCATCTGAAGCAAGACAATTATCTCGTCTGATAATACTAGCAGCGCAGAATCGCGTGGCAATCAAACCACAGAAAATCAGAAAGTTACCTTACGGATACGTGAGTAAATTCACAGGAGATAGTGGGTTGAAAAATCAGGAGTAAATGGGTTCAGAGAGGGAGATGTGAAGAAATGACTTTGCTCATTAGCAGACAATTCCTAATGAGCAAAGGTGCAGCCAGAGAACGGCGTTAAGCCAATACAGCCGCTTTAGCGCGAATCGAACGGATCATCGCTTCCAGCCCCTGAGAGCGGGAAGGCGTCAGATGCTGGCTGAGTTCGAGTTCCGTGAAGAACGGACGCACATCCAGTTCAACCACATCGCGAGGCGTTAAGCCCTGATACAGGCTGAATACGATAGCCACCAGACCTTTCACGATTGCGGCATCACTGTCGCCTTCAAAAGTCAGCGCACCGCTTTCATCCAGACTCATCACGATCCAAACCTGGCTCTGACAGCCCGCAATCAGGTTTTTGTCCTGACGATGTTCTTCAGGCAAAACAGCCAGCTGCCCGCCCAGTTCAATCACGTACAGATACTTTTCTTCCCAATTCGGGCATCGGGCAAAATTTCTGACTAACTTATTTTTATCTGGCAAAGCCATAACGACGTCCTGCTCAGGGCTGTCAGGATTAACCCAACAGCCGGTGAATACGTTGCAATCCTGCGACCAACCGGTCGACTTCTTCGCGGGTATTGTACATCGCCAGTGAGGCGCGGCACATAGCCGGAACACCGTAGAAGGACATTAATGGCATCGCGCAGTGATGACCGGTGCGGATGGCAATACCGTATTGATCGAGGAAACTGCCCACGTCATAGGCATGGTGTTTGCCGAGATTAAACGCGATCACGCCAGCGCGCGTAGCCGGGCCGTAGATCTGGATGTCAGGCACCTGCGCCATCGCTTCAAGCGCATAGCTCATCAGCTCCTGCTCATAAGCGTGGATATTCTCCAGCCCCAGTTCAGTCACATACTCGATAGCTGCGCCCAGCCCCATGATACCGCCGGTGTTTGGCGTGCCGGCCTCAAAGCGCCACGGTGCCGCCGCAAAGGTCGTCCCTTCGGTCAGGCTGACGTGCTTAATCATTGAGCCGCCACCTTCCCAAGGAGGCATCTGGTCGAGCAATTCTTTACGGCCGTAAAGAATACCAATCCCTGTTGGCCCGTAGAGCTTGTGCCCGGACCAGACATAGAAATCACAACCCAACGCCTGAACATCCACCGCATGGTGCATGACCGCCTGCGCGCCATCGACCAGAACGGTCAGACCGGCAGCTTTCGCCTGAGGAATGATTTTTTCGATCGGGTTAACAGTGCCCAGCACATTCGACACATGCGCCAGCGTCAGCAGTTTAGTGCGCGGCGTAATAAGCTTTTCAAGCTGGGATAAATCCAGTTCACCGTCCGGAGTGAGGTGCCAGACGTCAATGTGCAGGTCACGCTCTTTCGCCAGCATCTGCCAGGGAACGATGTTCGCGTGATGCTCCATTTCAGTCAGAATAATGCGGTCGCCTGGCTGCAATAATGCGCGGCCATAGGTGTTGGCGACCAGATTAATGGCTTCCGTAGAGCCTTTTACGAAGACGATCTCTTCCGCTGACGCCGCATTCATAAAGCGGGCAGCCTGAGCACGAACGTTTTCCATCTGCTCAGTCGCCTCCGCGCTCAGGGTATGAATGCCTCGGTGAACCGCAGCATAACCCTGCTCGAAGAATGACATCTCACGGTCAATAACCTGACGCGGTTTTTGTGCGCTGGCGGCACTGTCCAGATAGGCCAGCGGCTGGCCGTTAACTTCACGGCTCAGCACAGGGAAATCGCTACGTACTTTTTCCAGTGGAAAACTCATTACGCACCTCGATTGAGTCGGCCTGCAATTCGGGCAATCACGACTTCACGCAGGGTTTCATTCTCAATGGCTTCCGTCAGTTCAGCCGCAAATGCGAAGATGATCATTTGCTGAGCATCCTGGCCGCTGATCCCACGGGTACGCAGATAGAAAAGCTGTTCGTCGTCGATACGACCCACAGTGGCACCATGGCTACATTTCACGTCATCGGCATAAATCTCAAGCTGAGGTTTGGTATCAACTTCAGTGTGCTTGCCCAGCAACAGGTTGTTGTTGGTCATTTTGCCGTCGGTTTTCAGAGCGTGCTGCGCCACTTTGATCATGCCGTTGAAAATCGCTTTGGCACGATCGTTCACGATCACTTTGTGCATCTGATTGCTGTTGCAATAGCCTTTGTTGTGTTCCAGGTAAGTACGGGTATCAGCAATTTCAGAATCAACAGGCAATACCAGGCTGTTGATATTCAGATCGCTGTTTTCGCCGTTCAGTTGCGCACTGGTGTTATTACGGGTCAGGCCCGCGCCCAGAAGGAAACTGTGGCTGGAAACACGGGAATCGCGCCCTATAACCAGGTCGTTGTGCGAGAAGTGGAAGCTGGCCTGGCTTTCGAACGCCAGTTTGTAATGCGCGAAACCGGCATTATCGCCCACTTTCACCGTCATGCGCGCACCGGTGAAATGACCGTGATCGTTGAGGCTCAGGTAATGTTCGATGACTTCCGCGCTGGCACCGTTTTCAATCTCGATATGATAACGATGATGAACCGTGTTCATTTCACGTGACTGGTCACGACCGCTGCTCAGGTGCAGTAAATACAACGGCTTATCAGCCTGTTTACCGGCAGCCAAGCGCACAGCGAAAGAATCCTCTGCCAGACTTTCCGTCAGGTGCAAAAAGACTTCGGACTGAATCGGATCCGGCAGCGTTTGCTGCGCAGCCGCATTCAGTTTTTCAATTTCGAAAGCACCCGTGTTTTCGTCACTCAGGCTCGCATCGAAACGACCATCCACGAAAACCAGACGATAGCAATCAAGCGGCAAAGCCAGTGATTTCACATTCTCAACCGTCAGAGCCTGCTGCTGCGGGGCGAAGAACTGATTGCCCAGCAGTGAAGATACTGGCGTGTATTTCCAGTCTTCCAGTTTTGCATGTGGAAAACCAAGACGAAGCACCTGTTGCCAGTGTGCGTGCGCGTGAGCAGATTGTTCACCACCACGGCTTTCAAAAAGACGGTAAAGCTGCTGCATGGCGTGCGAACTGCCCGCTGCAGGTGCATTACTCTTCGTCGGTAAGCCAGCCATAACCCTGCTCCTCTAACTGTTTAACCAAGGTGAAATCGCCGGATTTAACAATGCGGCCCTGATACAGAACGTGCACGTAGTCAGGCTTGATGTAGTCGAGGATACGCTGGTAATGGGTCACAATAACGAATGAACGTTTGCCGTCACGCAGTGCGTTAACACCGTTAGAAACGATTTTCAGCGCATCGATGTCCAGACCGGAGTCGGTTTCATCCAGAATACACAGGCTTGGTTCAAGGGCCGCCATTTGAAGAATATCGTTACGCTTTTTCTCACCGCCGGAGAAACCTACGTTTACTGAACGGGTCAGCAAATCCGCAGGCATTTTCAGCATGGCAATTTTTTCTTCGATGAAATCGGCGAAATCAAAGCGATCCATCGGAGCCTGGCCGCGGTACTTACGTACCGCGTTTACCGCAGTTTGCAGGAAGAAATGGTTGGTCACGCCGGGGATTTCTACCGGGTACTGAAAGGCCATAAACACGCCTTCACCTGCACGATCTTCCGGGGCGAGATCCAGCAAATCTTTACCATTGAACATTACGGTGCCTTCGGTCACTTCGTAATCTTCACGGCCAGCCAGTGTCGCGGAGAGTGTACTTTTACCTGAGCCGTTCGGGCCCATGATGGCGTGTACTTCACCCGGCTTGATCTCGAGATCAAGTCCTTTAAGAATTTCCTTTTCTTCGACACGGACCTTCAAATTCTTAATGCTTAACATACGTATCCTTGAGTTTGCGCCTGCGCGCTCATAATTCTGTTTATGCTTTGACTGTGCTGAACTCAAACCTGCCCGGCGCCAGCGTCACACCACGCGGCGGCGGGAGGAAAAACGTGCGGAAGATTAACCGACGCTGTGTTCAAGGCTGATCGCCAGCAGTTTCTGTGCTTCGACAGCAAACTCCAGCGGCAGCTCGGAAAAGACATCTTTACAGAAACCGTTAACAATCATGGAAATCGCGTCATCTTCGCTGATGCCACGTTGCAGGCAGTAGAACAGCTGGTCATCGCCGATTTTTGAGGTCGTGGCTTCATGCTCCAGCTGCGCGGTGTTGTTGCGCACTTCAACATACGGGAAAGTATGTGCTGCGCTGTCCGGACCAATCAGCATGGAGTCACACTGCGTGAAGTTACGGGCATTTTCAGCACTTGGCAGGATCTTGACCAGACCGCGATAGCTGTTCTGGCTGTGGCCTGCGGAAATCCCTTTGGAGATGATGGTCGATTTGGTGTTTTTACCAATGTGAATCATCTTGGTGCCGGTATCCGCCTGCTGTTTCCCGCTGGTCAGTGCAACGGAGAAGAATTCGCCGATTGAGTTATCGCCTTTCAGGATAACGCTCGGGTATTTCCAGGTAATTGCCGAGCCGGTTTCAGACTGCGTCCACGACATCTTCGAACCCGCACCTTCACACAATGCACGTTTGGTCACGAAATTCAGGATCCCGCCGCTGCTGTCTTTGCTACCGGAGAACCAGTTCTGCACGGTGGAATATTTCACTTCCGCATCTTTATGCAGAATGACTTCAACCACGGCCGCGTGAAGCTGATAGGTGTCACGAACCGGTGCGGAGCAACCTTCGATATAGCTGACGTAACTGCCTTCGTCAGCAATCAGAATGGTACGTTCGAACTGACCGGTTTTCGCCGCGTTGATACGGAAATACGTGGACAACTCCATCGGACAACGTACGCCTTTAGGCACATACACGAAGGTACCGTCAGAGGCGACTGCTGCATTCAGTGCAGCAAAAAAGTTGTCCTGCGCGGGCACAACGGTACCGAGGTATTTACGCACCAGATCGGGGTATTCGTGAATCGCTTCACCGAATGAGCAAAAAATGACGCCAGACTCAGCCAGTTTTTCACGGTACGTAGTGGAAACGGAGACGGAGTCAAAAATGGCATCGACCGCCACTTCTTTCCCTTCACGCACAGGAACGCCCAGCTGTTCAAACGCCTTTTCAACTTCGCTGGTCAGGTAGTTTTTACCGTCGGGGGCAGGAATGCTGTGAGAATTTTCAGGAGGTTGTTGCGTAGCGCCAGGCTGTGAACCACAGGTATCATCACAGCTGCCACAAGATGGCGCGGAGTAATAGCTGTAATCCTGATAGTCGAGGGGCGTGTAATACGCTTTCAACCAGTGAGGTTCTTCCATTTTCAACCAGGCATGATAAGCCTGCAGACGGAACTCCAGCATCCACTCCGGCTCATTGCGCTTTGCGGAAATGGCACGCACGACATCTTCGTTGATGCCTGATGCTAATTCATCGGTTGCCAGCTGAGTGAAGAACCCTTCCTTATAATTCGTCTCCTCGCCGACCCAAGACTGCACATCATCTGGAATTTCTACGTTGCTTCGTGACATGTTGGTTACATCGCTTTGTTTACAATAATCGTAATGACTGTTTGCCCGGCGCTGACTTAAAGGCCGAAACTTTCACCACATCCGCAGGCATGCTGAGCTTTAGGATTATTGAATTTAAATATCTGATTCAGCCCTTCGCGGACAAAATCCACCTCGGTTCCGTCGATAAAAGGCATGGCCTTCAGCGGAACAAACAGCAAAGCGCCGTCATGCTCAAACACCAGGTCATCGCTGGCCGGTTGTTTGGTTAAATCCAGAACGTAGCCAAAGCCGGCGCAGCCCGATTGTTTCACCGAGAGCTGGAGACCTTTGACTTCAGGATCCTGTTCCATCAGGTTCTTCACCTGTTTGGCCGCAGAATCAGTCAGGATCACACCTTGCCATACGTTGTCGTCTAAAGAAAAAGAGCCGACAGTTTCAGTTTGCATCTGTCTTACCTCATATTTTTACGGTCATAGACAAGACCTATTGTCTCTATTCTAGTGATAAGATTTATCACTTCAACCTCTTGTTTTAAGAGGTTATAGCGATTGCGCACGAGGAACGTCGCTCAATGTGCATCGGGTTTACATCCGGCCGCTGGCGGGTCTTGAACACCGCGACCATCAACTGATTGAATAAGTTGTCAATTTTTTGTTAAAAATTAAAATTAACCTTGCATTTTGTGTGGCTTAATAGCTTTCATTGTGTCTATTATAAAACATTCATCGGAAATGCCTATTTATGAATTCACCACAATCAAAATAATTAAAGCTCTTTTTGCTTAGTTGTTCTGGCGCAACAAAATCAAAAAAACCGGATGAAAACGTTGATCCGGCGATTTTTTGCCAATATGATACTCATTCTTTGATAATGATTATCATTCAGATAACCCGGAATACTGAGAATGGCTCAATCGGTTAATGCGTGGTTGCAGGGCAAGATAGACGACTACAAATCGAGTGTCCGCGACGCCACCGTGGATTTCTATATGGCGGATGCCGCCTTACGACGCCCGGACGCGCATCTTTGCCAGCTCAAACGCTTTAACAGCATTTGTCTGGATATGGCCAATCTTTGCCTGCAAAACGGGGACGATCACAGTTACCTTCACGCGCTTTGTAAACTCCACAACCGGCTGATCCTTGAGATCAACAGCGTTGTGCGCTGTGAACTCTTCCATGTTCAGAGCTATCATTTTGCCAGACACACGCTAAAACTCATTTGCCAGTATTATGCCATGATGGGCATCTGGGAAAAAGCAACGGCATTTCAAACTGACTTTGCCAAGCGGGTTCCGTTCCAGCTTTAACCGGTTTTCAACGTGTCAGAGCAAGAATTAAGGCAAATAAAAAGGCGGACACCTTGCTGTGCATCCGCCTTTTGCATTCAGCTAACTGTTATTTCGCTGAAAAAAGCACCAACGCAATGACCTGAACTTAATGATCAACGACCATTGTGGTCAGCCTTGAAACGCAGCACAAACCGTCCTGCTCGTCGAATATTTCAATCTGCCAGACCTGACTGCGTTTTCCGGTTCGCAGTGCGCGGCAAACCCCGCGCACAACCCCTTTTCTCGCCGATTTCATGTGGCTGGCATTAATCTCAACACCCACAACCGTCTGATGGCCTTCAGTGCAAAGATATCCGGCCATTGAACCCATAGTTTCCGCCAGAACCACCGATGCTCCGCCGTGTAACAGGCCAAACGGCTGAGTTGTGCGTGCATCTACCGGCATTGTCGCCTCAAGAAAATCGTCACCCAACTGAGTGAATACAATTCCCACATGCCCGACCATGCATCCCTGACTGCGCTGGTTCAGCGCCTCAAGGTTCGTGTTCCTTTTCCACAATGACATCGTGCTTCCTTATCGGTTAAGGGATGATATCCAGTAATGCCTGCAACGGATGGCGAACGCCGTTTCCTTCAATCCGTTTTACCTGACTGCGGCATGAATAGCCTGTCGCGAGACAGCGCTGGCGCGGCAACCGTTGTAAAGAGGTATGCCAGGACAACTCATAAATCCCCAACGAATTTTCAAGGTTTTTGGTTTCATGCCCGTAAGTGCCTGCCATTCCGCAACATCCCACACTGACATTTTCCAGCTTCGCACCGTAGCGGGCAAAGATATCTCCCCACTCTTTACTGCTGTTTGGCAATGCAGTGCTTTCGGTGCAATGACCAAACAGATACCAGGATTCTCCGCTTTGTTGCTGCGCCGGTCGTTCGCCCAGCCAGTTATCCAGCCATTCGTGTACCAGCTGAACCTGGAACGAGCCGCGTGATTCGCCAAGGATCTCTTTGTACTCATCGCGATAACACAGCACTAATGCAGGATCGACACCCACCAGCGGCATACCTAACTGCGCCACACGGTTGAGGAATACAGACGTCTTGCGCGCTGTTTTCGCGAAACGCGTCAGGAATCCTTTGATGTGCTGCGCTTTTCCGTTCGGCGAGAAAGGCAGCAGAACCGGTTTGAGACCCAGTTTTTCAATTAACCGGACAAAATCAGCCACGACCTGCGCATCATAGAAACTGGTGAACGGATCCTGCACCACCAGAACGTATTCGCCGCGCTGGGCCGGAGGAATTTTTTCCAGCTGTTCGAGTGTCATCTTGCTGGCGCGATGCCCCAGCAACTGTTCACGTAACGTCGGGGACGACAGTAAAGGTAAATCCACCATGCCAATACTTTTGCGGCTCATTTCCCGCACCCAAGGCTGTTTAAGGAAGAAGTTAAACAGCTTTGGCGCTTTCGCCATGATCGGAGCATAGCTTTCGACACTTGCCACGAAATGATCACGCGCAGGGCGCAGATAGCGGGTGTGATAAAGCTGCAGGAAGCGCGAACGGAAACCGGGAACATCAATTTTGATCGGGCACTGTGTCGAACACGCCTTGCAAGCCAGGCAACCCGACATCGCTTCTTTTACTTCATGGGAGAAGTCGTATTCCCCTTTGTTGGCATGCCAGGTATTGCGCGTGCGGTCGATCAGGCTGCGCAAGCTGAGGCCTTTTTCTGGCAACGCATTTTCCAGCGCCAGCGGATCAACACCCTGCTCTGAAAGCAGACGCAGCCATTCACGCACCAGACCCGCACGCCCTTTCGGAGAATGGATCCGGCTACCGGTAATTTTCATCGACGGACACATCGGGCTTTTCACATCAAAGTTAAAGCACAAGCCGTTGCCATTACATTCGAGGGCTCCGCGGAACGACTGACGCACTTCCAGCGGGATCCGGCGATCAAGGGTGCCGCGTTTCGGCGCATCCACCTTCATCATGGGCTCATCGCATTCCAGAGGCGCACAAATCTTGCCGGGATTCAGACGGTTGTCCGGGTCAAATACGGTTTTGATCCGGCGTAACTCATGAAATAGCGCTTCACCAAAGAATGCCGGGCTGTATTCAGCGCGAAAACCTTTGCCGTGTTCACCCCACAACAAACCACCGTATTTCGCCGTCAGGGCAACGACTTCATCGGAAATCTGCTTCAGTAACATTTCCTGTTGTGGATCACACATATCGAGCGCAGGGCGGACGTGCAAAACACCGGCGTCAACGTGACCAAACATCCCGTAACTCAGGTTATGGCTGTCGAGCAACGCGCGGAATTCAACGATGTAATCGGCCAGATGTTGCGGCGGCACGCAGGTATCTTCCGCAAAAGGCAGCGGTTTGGCCTGCCCTTTCGCGTTGCCCAGCAAACCGACGGCTTTCTTGCGCATATTATAAATGCGTTCAATCCCGGGCAGGTCGGCGCAAATCTGGTAGCCAATAACGCCACCTTCTTTGTCGCTCATCAGGCCGTCCAGCCTCTCGCATAACGCACTCACCTGATCTTCGATCAGGTCTCCATCATCGCCTGCGAACTCAACAATGTTGAGCCCCTGCATGTCTTTGCCCTCAACGTCGGTGATGTAATCACGCACGCTGTGCCAGACAATATCTTCACGGGCCAGATTCAGGACTTTTGAATCAACGGTTTCAACCGACAGCGCTTTAGCTTCCACCATGAAAGGTGCGTTGCGCAGCGCAGAGTTGAAGGAATCATATTTGATATTCACCAGACGCCGCACTTTTGGAATTGGCGTAATATTCAGACGCGCTTCGGTAATGAAAGCCAGCGAACCTTCTGAGCCCGTGAGGATTCGGGTCAGATCGAAGGTTTGCAGATCATCACTCAGAACATGGCGTAAGTCATAGCCCGTCAGAAAGCGGTTAAGTTTAGGGAATTTTTCAATAACCAGCGCACGATTATCGCGGCAGCTATTAAGCACCGTACGGTAAATCCGCCCGATCACCGAATCTTCTTCACCGAGTTTATCCGCCAGCGCGACTGGCATCGTAACGGTATCGAGCATATCGCCGCCGAGCACAATTGCACGAACACCGAGAACGTGATCGGATGTTTTGCCGTAAACCAGCGAGCCTTGTCCGGACGCATCGGTATTGATCATACCGCCGAGCGTCGCGCGGTTACTGGTCGACAACTCCGGAGAAAAGAAATAACCCAAAGGACGAAGGTAATCATTGAGCTGGTCTTTAATCACACCGGCTTCGACCTTTACCCAACCTTGTCCGACGTTGATATCCAAAATGCGGTTCATATGACGGGACATATCAACCACAATTCCACGGTTCAGCGACTGGCCGTTGGTACCGGTACCGCCACCACGCGGCGTAAAGACCAGCGTTTTAAAACGTTCCTGCCCGGCCAGACGTGCAATCATCGCAACATCGGGCGTGGCGACAGGGAATAGGACGGCATCAGGTAACTGCTGATAAACGCTATTATCAGTTGCCATCGTCAGGCGATCGGCATAAGTCGTGGTGACATCACCGGTAAAACCGTTATTTTTAAGCGCTTCCAAAAAATCGAGCACCAGTTGGATGACACCCGGTGCCTGAGAAATTTGTGGGATCATTGAATTATGACTCTGTCTTTGTTGTATGCCTGGCGGGCCCGAGGCGACCTGCCGGATCTGCGAGGCAGATCCACCCTGTTATTTACCCAGAATAAAAACTAACATACTTCGTTTTTAAGCGCTTCGTCTGGTTGACCTTTGTTGCATTTGTTTCACAGCACGCCGCAAAAAGCACGTCTCGCAACAACGCGTTGCAACTATTTTTGTGCGGCGCTATCCAAAAGCAACCTGATGTTCCATGCTTATTTATAGCTTTTCCGATGTCACTGTTGTTCTAAGGCACAAGGCGCGTGCCTTACTTCGTTTATCCAAATGAGAAACATGAATGAATCTCCCTATTAAACGTTACGATTTGCCCCGGATTATGTTCGGGGTACTGTTCATTGCACTGATGACCATTGCCAGTATCTGGATTGTTCAGCCTTTCATCCTGGGCTTTGCCTGGGCGGGGATGGTGGTGATTGCGACCTGGCCACTGATGATCAAATTACAGCGAATTCTCTGGGGCGGCGTTTTCTGGCCGTCATCGTGATGACGCTGTTGCTGATCCTGTTATTTGTTTTACCTATCGCCTTACTGGTCAGCAGCGCGATTGAAAATGGCGCACCGCTGGTAGGTATTGCGACTAACCCGTCAACATTGCATATGCCGGATTTCAACTGGCTGAATTCAATTCCCCTGGTCGGCCATAAACTTTACAGCGGCTGGCATGCCCTCATCAACGGCGGCGGTAATGCGCTGATGAGCAAAGTTCAGCCTTACGTCGGGCAGACGGCTTCGTGGTTTGTCACGCAGGCAGGGCATCTGGGCCGGTTTATCGTTCACTGTTCTCTGATGCTGTTATTCAGCGCCCTTCTTTATAGCCGCGGTGAACAGGTCGCAATGGGGATCCGTCACTTTGCTGTTCGACTGGCAGCTGAACGCGGCGATGCGGCGGTTATTCTTGCCGGGCAGGCGATTCGCGCCGTGGCGCTTGGCGTCGTGGTGACGGCAATCGTTCAGTCCGTGCTCGGCGGTATCGGGCTGGCCATCGCTGGTATTCCTTATGCGACGGTATTAACCGTGGTGATGTTTGTATGCTGCGTCGCGCAAATCGGGCCTTTACTGGTGCTCATTCCGGCCATTATCTGGCTCTACTGGTCGGGTGATAATACCTGGGGTACGGTGCTGTTGATCTGGAGCTGCGTTGTTGGCTCGCTCGATAATGTACTGCGTCCGGTGCTTATTCGTATGGGTGCAGATTTGCCGATGCTGCTGATTTTATCCGGTGTTATTGGTGGCCTGTTCGCTTTCGGTATGATTGGCCTCTTTATCGGGCCTGTCGTTCTGGCAGTGTCCTATCGCCTGATTTCTCTGTGGGTCAACGAAGCGCCAGAACCGGTTACCGATCCGGAAGAAGCACTCAAAGCCCTCGATGAATAATTGTTCCTCGAATTAGCTTCACCAGCGTTGCCTTTGGTTCTTAAAAGGCAACGCCCTCTTCTTTATTCCTCATGACTTCTTCCTATTTTGAAACCTCCACAAACATACGGTCTCATCTATTAGTATGAGAATAATACCTATTAGGACGATTCTTACAGACTAAATATCTTGAGAAATCTAGTATTATTAACAGTTCGGATTTCAACCCACTGATTTATATACAGGCTTTCCCTTGAGCAGGTATACCCCAATTGCTGTGTGTAGTCTTTGCCTGTCTCTAATGACGGGCTTTTTTTTTATTATAATCCGCTCACTCCGTTAATTACGTCGCCACTTTCTATTCCGGTTTAACGTCTAAAAAAAAGACCATCGCCCGAGAGCAATAGCCTTTATTTCTCTTACTGAATCCCTGAAGCGTTATTTACTTCTCAGCTAACGCCAGCCAGGTTTGTACAACGGTATCAGGATTTAGCGACAAACTGTCGATGCCTTCTTCCATCAGCCACTGGGCGAAATCCTGATGGTCTGACGGGCCTTGACCGCAAATACCAACATATTTGCCCTGCTTCTTCGCGGCTTTGATTGCCATTGAAAGCAAAGCCTTGACCGCTTCATTACGCTCATCAAAGAGTTCAGAGACCACGCCGGAATCACGATCCAGCCCAAGCGCCAGCTGGGTCATGTCATTTGAACCGATTGAGAAGCCATCAAAGTGCTCAAGGAACTGATCGGCAAGTAACGCATTCGACGGGATTTCACACATCATAATGACCTTCAGGCCATTTTCTCCGCGCTTCAACCCCTGATTGGCCAGTTCCTTCACCACAGCCTCAGCCTGCGCCACGGTTCTGACAAACGGGATCATCACTTCAACGTTGGTCAGCCCCATATCGTTGCGAACCCGTTTCATTGCCTCGCACTCCAGCGCAAAACAATCGCGGAAGCTGTCTGAAACATATCGACCGGCACCACGGAAGCCTAACATCGGGTTCTCTTCGTGCGGTTCATACTTCTCGCCGCCGACCAGGTTGGCATATTCATTCGATTTAAAATCGGATAAACGCACAATCACACGTTTAGGCCAGAATGCAGCGCCCAGCGTGGCAATCCCTTCCGTCAGACGGGCAACATAATATTCACGCGGACTGTCGTAGCCCTGAATAATCTTCTTAATTTGTTCCTGTAGTTCTGGTGGCTGAGTGTCAAACTCCAGCAGCGCTTTTGGATGTACGCCGATCATGCGGTTAATGATGAATTCTAAACGCGCCAGCCCGACACCTTCATTCGGCAGACAGGCAAAATCAAAAGCCCGGTCCGGATTGCCGATGTTCATCATAATTTTCAGCGGTAACTTCGGCAGCTCATCGACCTCTGAACTTTGCACGGTGAAGTCCAGCTCATCCTCATAAACAAAGCCAGTATCGCCTTCTGAACAGGACACGGTCACTTTCTGGTTTTCTTTGAGTTTTTCAGTCGCATCGCCGCAACCGACTACGGCGGGGATCCCCAGTTCACGGGCAATAATTGCCGCATGGCAGGTACGTCCACCACGGTTAGTCACAATGGCTGACGCTTTTTTCATGATCGGTTCCCAGTCCGGATCCGTCATGTCCGTCACCAGAATGTCACCGGCTTTCACATGATGCATTTCACTGATGTCATGGATGATTTTCACCGGTCCGGCACCGATGCGGTGGCCGATTGCACGCCCTTCCACCAGAACTTTGCTGCTGCCATTGAGCTGATAACGTTCCATCACCTGACCGTTTGAACGCACTGTCTCAGGACGTGCCTGCACAATATACAACTTGCCGTTATGACCATCTTTCGCCCATTCGATATCCATCGGGCGGCCATAATGTTTTTCAATTAATAATGCCTGACGTGCCAGAGCCTGCACTTCATCATCGGTCAGCGAGAAACGGGTGCTCAGCTCAGCCGGCACATCTTCAATTTGTACCTGTTTACCGTGTTCCTGGCTCGGCGCATAAATCATGCGGATCTTCTTCGAGCCCATGGTACGGCGCACAATCGCAGGCTTATTTTTGGCCAGCGTTGGTTTATGCACGTAGAACTCATCCGGGTTCACCGCGCCCTGCACCACCATTTCGCCCAGACCATACGCGGAGGTGATGAAGACCACCTGATCAAAACCTGACTCCGTATCGATGGTGAACATCACGCCCGCAGACGCGAGATCAGAGCGAACCATGCGCTGAACGCCCGCCGACAGCGCAACGCCACGGTGGTCGTAGCCCTGATGCACGCGATAAGAAATGGCGCGATCGTTGAATAAGGAGGCGTAAACATGTTTTACAGCGATAAGAACGGCATCAAATCCCTGAACGTTCAGAAAGGTTTCCTGCTGCCCGGCAAAGGAAGCGTCGGGCATATCTTCCGCGGTGGCAGAGGAACGGACAGCGAAAGACGCGTCAGGTTCGCCTTCAGAAAGCTGCTGGTATGCTTCACGGATGGACTGTTCCAGCTCAGGCTGGAAAGGCGTATCAATGATCCACTGGCGGATTTGCGCGCCCGCCAGGGTCAGTTGCCCGATATCATCCACATCTGTTTTGTCCAGTAATTCGTGGATCCGATGGTTAACGCCGCTTTGATCAAGAAAATCATTAAAAGCCTGAGACGTGGTGGCGAAACCGTTTGGGACGGAAACCCCCAGATCAGACAAGTTAGTGATCATTTCCCCGAGGGATGCGTTCTTACCCCCGACTTTATCAACGTCGTTCATACCCAGTTGGTTGTACCAGATAACATTGCGTAAATCGGGATCGAGATGAGCCATGAAACAATCCTTTCTTAATTTAATCACAGTAAAAGTCAGTAGGAGTGTAAAACCGGTCGTGCAATCGCTGCCTGAGCCATCAGGATGCCAATAAGCAACGTTGTCATTTCGAGACTAGCATAATGATCCATAAGACATTGACAGGTGAATCGATCCAGCAAATTAAACTATTTTTGTTTAGGGGAATTCCAGAGCACTGAAATTCACCAGCAACCCGTAATTCGAATAAATCCTTATGAATCAGTGGTAAATCCGTATTAGTTTCGTAACTAAATTAACCTTATCAAACTGGCTGAAGTTGTGCTGAAGCAATTCATAAAGCTGCGAGATATCGCGGAAAATTTAAAATGCCATTTCATTTATTACAGCCATTTTGCGCACTGTCTCGCAGGGATTAACAGAAGATAACCGTTAAGAAGAATTATTCTTTTTATTTCCTGAAATTCTGGTTATTACTTACGGAGTCCCGACAAGGGAAAGTGAACTGATATAAATTTAGGAGCACAGTGTGGACAGATGCGTATTTTATATTTCCGATGGCACGGCGATTACTGCTGAAGTGCTGGGTCATGCCGTGCTCTCGCAATTCCCGGTTAACTCGACAACCTACTCGTTGCCTTTCGTAGAAACCGAGGAACGGGCGAAAGCCGTTTGCCAACAGATCAATGATATTTTCGAAAAGACAGGTGCCCGTCCGCTGGTGTTCTACTCCATTATTGCGCCGAATATTCGCCATATAATTGAAAGTAGCAAAGGATTCTGTCAGGACATCGTTCAGTCACTGGTCGCCCCGCTTCAAAACGAGCTGGGCATTGAGCCGACACCGGTGGCAAACCGGACGCATGGCCTGACCGCCAGCAATATCAGCAAATATGATGCCCGAATTGCGGCTATCGATTACACGCTGGCGCACGACGATGGCATTTCCCTGCGAAATCTCGATCAGGCGCAGGTCATTTTGCTGGGCGTTTCCCGTTGCGGTAAAACCCCCACCAGCCTTTATCTCGCACTCCAGTTCGGGATCCGCGCGGCAAACTATCCGTTTACTGCCGACGATATGGATAACATTCAGCTTCCTGCCGCGCTGAAACCGCATATGCACAAGCTTTTCGGGCTGACGATTGACCCGGAAAGACTGACCGCTATTCGTCAGGAACGGGTGGAAAACAGCCGCTATGCGTCCTTGCGCCAGTGCAGAATGGAAGTGTCTGAAGTTGAAGCATTATTTCGCAAAAACCAAATTCGTTATCTCAACAGCACGAATTATTCCGTTGAGGAGATTTCAGCGAAGATTATGGACAGCTTTGGCATGAGCCGCCGCATGTTCTGATTCATTTAATGATTTGGATGGCAGAACCTGCCGAGAGTGATTGAAATCATCTGTTATTACGTTATTGTGATCGCCATCACTTCCCGGTATTCCTGCCGCAGCGAAGAAACAAATTTTCGAGAACACCATGTCACAAACAGATGAACTGCGTACGACGCGCATCGACAGCCTGATTACGCCTCAGGCACTGGCAGACAAATTGCCAATTTCCCCGTCGGTCGCCCAGCATGTAATGGAATCACGCAAACGTATTGAAAAAATCATCAGCGGTGAAGACCCGCGCCTTCTGGTGATTGTCGGTCCCTGCTCTATTCACGATATTGAAGCCGCCATTGATTACGCAGCTAAGCTCAGCGTATTGCGCGAGAAATATCAGGATCGTTTAGAGATCGTGATGCGTACCTATTTTGAAAAACCGCGCACGGTCGTGGGCTGGAAAGGGTTAATTTCTGACCCGGAACTTAATGGTTCCTGCCGCGTGAATGACGGAATTGAGCTGGCGCGTAAAGTTTTGCTGGCCATCAATCAGTTAGGCATTCCAACGGCCACTGAGTTCCTGGATATGGTTATCGGCCAGTACATCGCCGACCTTATCAGCTGGGGCGCAATTGGTGCACGCACCACCGAAAGCCAGATCCACCGTGAAATGGCGTCGGCGCTGTCCTGTCCGGTCGGTTTTAAGAATGGCACCGACGGCAACACCCGTATCGCCATTGATGCAATCCGTTCTTCGCGCACCAGCCATATGTTCCTGTCGCCGGATAAGAACGGTCAGATGACCATTTACCGCACAGCGGGCAATCCTTACGGCCATGTGATTATGCGCGGCGGTAAAAAGCCCAATTATCACGCCGATGATCTGGAACAGGCCTGCCTGAGCTTGTCTGAATTTGACCTGCCGCAACGTCTGGTGGTTGATTTCAGCCACGGGAACTGTCAGAAGCAACATCGTCGCCAGCTGGACGTCGCAGAAGACATTTGCCAGCAAATCCGCAGCGGCTCAACCGCCGTCGCGGGCATTATGGCCGAAAGTTTCCTGGTGGAAGGCACCCAGCCGATTGTTCCCGGCAAACCGCTGGTTTACGGCAAATCAATTACTGACCCTTGCCTGAGCTGGGAGGACACTGAAACGCTGCTGTCGATGCTGGCACAGGCGACTGATTCAAGATTCTGATCGCTGTAAAGTCATCTTCTTAAGGGCAACACACGTTGCCCTTTTTACTGCCTGATGCCCCGACAATTCTCCGCCCATTCATACGCTTCCTTCGAGTTACGCTGCTGTTTATCCTTCGTAAATTAATGGGTTATCTGCAAATAATTACATTCCATCAACAAAAATCTTCTTGATGTGTCCGGATAATGATTTGATAATGATTATCAAATTGATATTAATTCCCATTACCAAAAAAAGAAATTAGCGGGTCTCTGGCCCAAATATTTTTACAAATCATTCACATAACAACGCGAGTTTTTATCCGTCAGATGGCGGATAACGTTAAAGACAACGAGGAGACAGCAATGCATTCAGTTCACTATCAGGACTATTTACAGGCCAAAGAAGCCAATCCCGGTAAATACGCCCGCGATCTGGCGGAAATTTTAGGTATCAGTGAAGCCGAGTTAACGTCTTTACGCGTTTCACATGATGCCGTGAAACTGGATGTTGATGCCCGTACATTGCTGGCCGCACTGGAAAATGTGGGTGGGACGAAATCCATTACCCGCAATGATTATGCGGTTCACGAACAGCAGGGCAGCTACGAAAATCAGCACCTCAGCGGCCATGCGGGTCTTATCCTGAATCCACGCGCGCTGGATTTACGTCTTTTCCTTCAGCACTGGCTGCACATTTTCAGCATGTCTGAAAATACAGCGCGCGGTGTGCGTCACAGCATTCAGTTCTTTGATGCACACGGCGACGCGGTTCATAAAGTGTATAACACCGACGAAACCGACATGGCAGCCTGGGACGCGCTGATTGCCCAATACAAAACTGATGTCAATCCTCCGCTGCAGATTGAGCCGGTCACGCCTGTGGCTCCGGCAAAAGCTTCTGATACCCACAGTATCGATGCTGACTGGCGCGCAATGACGGATGTTCATCAGTTCTTCCAGCTCCTCAAACGTCATGATGTGACACGCCAGCAGGCTTTCAAAGCGGTAGGCGACGATCTGGCATGGCGCGTCGAAAACGGTTCACTGACCCGCCTGCTGAACATTGCAAAAGACGACCAGAACGAAATTATGATTTTCGTTGGCAACCGCGGTTGCGTTCAAATCTTCACCGGCCAGATTGAAAAAGTGATGCCGCACGGCGAATGGATTAACGTTTTCAATGAACGTTTCACCCTTCATCTGGTAGAAAGCGCCATCGCTGAAAGCTGGATCACCCGCAAGCCAACCAAAGACGGTTTTGTCACCAGCCTGGAATTGTTTGCCGCAGACGGCACGCAGATTGCGCAACTGTACGGTCAGCGCACCGAAGGCACGGCAGAACAGGCTCAGTGGCGCGAACAACTGGCGCAACTGAGCAACGAAGGCGTCGCCGCATGAAAACATCTCTGAAAGCACTGATTGCCGCTGCGGCAATTTTGTCGGCACCCGTGCTCCACGCCGCAGAGAAGCTGGTGAGCATCGGCGGCGATGTGACCGAAATTGTCTACGCCCTCGGCGCGGGTGATGAAATGGTGGCACGCGACAGCACCAGCCTGCGTCCGCAGGCAGTTCTGAAACTGCCGGATGTCGGTTATATGCGCCAGCTCAACACCGAAGGGATCCTGTCAATGCACCCTTCGATGGTGCTGAGCAGCGAGCTGGCTGAACCTTCGCTGGTTTTGCAGCAACTGGCGCAAAACGGCGTGAAGGTGATTCGCGTGCCGGGAACGGCTTCGGTCGATACTGTACCTAAAAAGATTGAAGTGATTGCAGGCGCGCTCAACCGTCAGGCAGAAGGTGCAAAACTGATCGCCACTTACCGTTCTCAACTTGAAGCCATTCATCACGATGCTTTGCCGGTAAAAATCCTGTTTGTGATGAGCCACGGCGGCATGTCGTCCATGGCAGCAGGCCAGGATACCGCTGCTGACGCGATGATCACGTCCGTGGGTGCGAAAAATGCCATGCAGGGCTTCAGCCGTTATCGCCCGCTTTCGCAGGAAGGCGTGATAGCCAGCGCTCCGGACATTTTGTTGCTGACATCCGACGGCGTGAAAACGCTGGGCGGCATGGATCAGGTCTGGAAATTACCGGGCGTCGCCATGACGCCGGCAGGCAAAAACAAGCGCGTTTTAGTGCTTGATGATATGTCCCTGCTGGGCTTTGGTCTGCAAACGCCGGTCGTGATGGCACAGCTGCGTCAGGCGGCGGAACAAGCCAAATGAGCAGCATGAGCCCCCCAATGCCGTCCCGACGCCGCTCTCCTGTCTGGGCGCTGATCGGCCTCGGTGGTGCTCTGCTGGTGCTGGCTATTCTGGCAGCCAATACCGGGGCGATGGCGTTGTCACTGCGTACCTTGTTAACGCGGCCTTTTGACGACGGATTATGGCAAATCTGGCTGACCGTTCGTCTGCCCCGCGTGCTGCTGGCCGTGGTGGTCGGCTGCGCGCTGGCCTGTTCCGGTGCCGTGATGCAGGGGTTGTTTCGCAACCCGCTGGCGGATCCCGGTTTGCTTGGGATCAGCAGCGGTGCGGCGCTGGCGGTGGCACTGACCATTGTCATGCCGCTTTCGCTACCGCCGATTCTGGCACTCTACGGTCACATGATCAGCGCTTTTGCGGGAAGCCTGGCGATTTCGGCCATCGTCTTTGCGCTGAGCCGTTTCGGGCATGGCGGATTGTCGCGTTTGCTTCTCGCCGGGATTGCCATTAATGCCCTCTGCGGCGCGGCGGTTGGCGTGCTCACTTACGTAAGCGATGACCAGCAATTGCGCCAGTTCTCGTTGTGGAGCATGGGCAGCCTGGGGCAGGCTCAGTGGCCGACGCTTGCCGTCGCTGCGTCGTTAATATTGCCGGCCTGCGTTGTCACTTTGTTCATGGCGCGTCGCCTGAATATTTTGCAACTCGGTGAGGAAGATGCGCATTACCTTGGCGTCAACGTCCGCCGAACTCAACTGCAATTATTACTCCTGAGCGCGCTGCTGGTGGGCGCTGCGGTCGCGGTTTCCGGTGTTATCGGCTTTATTGGTCTGGTGATTCCTCACCTGCTGCGCATGCGGCTGGGTGCGGATCATCGCTGGTTGTTGCCCGGCTCTGCCATGGCCGGAGCCTGCCTGTTATTACTGGCCGATACGCTGGCACGAACGCTGGTGGCACCCGCAGAAATGCCGGTGGGTCTGCTGACCAGTCTGCTGGGCGGCCCGTATTTCTTATGGTTAATTTTACGTCCCGGAGTGCCGCGCAATGTCTGATCTCACTTCGTTGCTGGTGGCGGAAAACCTGTCCTATTCCGCCGGGGGACGTCGTTTAATTGATGACGTCTCACTGAACCTTAAAAGCGGGGAAATGGTCGCGCTGATCGGGCCAAATGGCGCGGGGAAATCTACGCTGATGCGTATGCTGACCGGCTATCTGACGCCGCAATCCGGGCACTGTACTTTGCAGGGAAAACGGCTGACTGACTGGACATCAAAAGATCTGGCGCGCACACGCGCGGTAATGCGCCAGAACAGCACGATGGCGTTCGGCTTCAGCGTGCGTGAAGTGCTGACGCTCGGGCGTTCGCCGCACGGCCAGCAGCATATGCAACATGCGCTCAATGAAGTGATGACACAAACCGGCTGTACAAATCTGGCGGATCGCGATTATCGCCATTTGTCTGGCGGTGAGCAGCAGCGGGTTCAGCTTGCGCGTGTGCTGATCCAGCTCTGGCAACCGGCTCCTGCGCCGCGCTGGTTGTTTCTGGATGAACCGACGTCGGCGCTGGATTTATATCATCAGCAACATGCATTGCGCCTCTTGCGCGAACTGACCCTGAAAACGCCATTGTCGGTTTGCTGCGTGCTGCACGATCTCAATCTGGCAGCGCTGTATGCCGACAGAATTATTTTGCTGCACAGCGGTAAAGTTGTCGCCAGCGGTACACCGGCTGAAGTGCTGAGCGAAGAAACGCTGAGCCGCTGGTATCAGGCTGATCTGAACGTCTGTCCGCATCCGGAAACCGCTTTACCGCAGGTTTTCCTGCGTCAGTAAACGCGGCCTCAATGCAAAAATGCCACAATGCCGTTTCGGGATTGTGGCATTTTTTAACTGCGCCTTAGCTGGAGCAGGAAATTTCCAGGTGTTTTCCCCAGTCCGGCGGTAATGCCGCCATTGCATCGTATTGCGCATCATCGCTGTAGGGGTCGCGAAGCGCCTGATGCAACTGTGCCAGCGCACTGACATCGTCTTTTTCCGCCTTTTCAATCGCCTGCTGCGCGAGATAATTACGCAAAATAATCCGCGGATTACTTTGCTTCATGGCCTGCTGGCGGGTCGCATCGTCGATATTTTCTGTCTGTAAACGTTCACGGTAGGACTGATACCAGCTGTCAAACGCCGCGCGATCAATGAATTCATCGCGTAACGAGGATTGCGCCTGTTGTTGTTCCACATGGCTGAGCAGCCGGAAAGTCTGCGTGAAGTCCCTGCCTTCTTTTGCCATCAGGCTGAGCAGTCCGGTCAGCAAATCGTTGTCCCGTTTATCTTCCGTGAAGAAGCCCAGTTTGCCGCGCATCAGCGTCCCGTAGGTTTTCATCAGCGCCGGTTCGTAGCAGTCCAGCGCAGCCTGTAACTGTTCGGTGCTCATCAGGCCGGACAGCGTTTGCGCCAGCCGGTGAAGATTCCAGTACGCCACCGCAGGCTGATTATCGTAGCTGTAACGTCCCTGATGGTCAGAGTGATTGCAGATGTACCCCGGCTGATAGTCGTCCAGAAAACCGTAAGGACCGAAATCAATGGTCAGGCCGAGAATCGACATGTTGTCCGTGTTCATCACGCCGTGCGCAAACCCGATACTTTGCCACTGAGCAATAAGTGCAGCGGTTCTCTCGACCACGCTTGAAAACCATTGCTGATAACGCCGCGCGTCGTCAGGCTCGCTTTCCAGCAACTGCGGCCAGTGATGGGCGATCACGTAATCCGCCAGTTGCTTCACCTGTTCAGGTTGTTTGCGGTAATAGAAATGTTCGAAGTGACCGAAACGAATGTGGCTTTCCGCTACACGCATCAGCATTGCGCCGCGTTCAGGTTGTTCACGAAATACCGGTTCATCGCTGGTGACAATCGACAGCGCACGGGTTGTCGGCACCGATAAATGATGAAGCGCTTCGGAGGCCAGAAACTCACGGACCACCGAGCGCAATACGGCGCGACCATCACCCATTCGTGAATAAGGCGTCAGCCCTGCACCTTTCAGATGCCAGTCAACACGTTGCCCGGAAGGCAAAACCTGCTCGCCGAGTAAAATCCCGCGCCCGTCGCCCAGTTGTCCGGCCCATTGTCCAAACTGATGGCCGCTGTAAACCTGCGCCAGCGGCAGCATGCCAGGAAAGAATTTCTCGCCGCACCAGAATTCCCGATGTTCAGCGTTAAAGAGCGTGTCTTCCAGCCCGAGCTGGCGGGCCAGCGGTTCGCTGTGGTAAAGAAGGCGCGCGCCTTTGAGCGGCGTGGGCTGAAGCGCGGTATAAAAACCGTCCAGTTGGTCAGCGTAATGGTGTTCGAATTGCGGCATAAATCCCCCTTTTCTTTAGTGTAGGGTGGCATTGCGCGGATTAACACGGAGTAACAGCAAGGAGATTATCCGCTCCGGACATAAAAAATCCCGGTGCAGCGGGGCTGACCGGGATACTGGTATCGGTGCTGAGATTAACGATTAATGAAATTGGGCAGGCCGCACAAGCAACTTATCGAGCGCTGCCGGTTCAACACCCGGCCAGAGTAACCCTTTGACGCCCTGGACATCGGTTTTACGCAAAGCATCAAAATAATCCTGACTGTCCAGACCATCCACAACAACGTTCCGGCAGAACCTGTTCACATTTCTCAGGAGCGACGGCATCACGATGGAAAAATGCTCACCCTCATAAAGCTGCCAGAACAGATTTTTATCCAACTTCACCCACTGAAACAGATGATCAAAAACCGGTGCCATCGTGACATTGCCCGAACCGAAATTTTCAAGCCACAAAGGGAAGTGCTGTTTCAACGCCATCAGTTGCGAATTTTTCCGTCCCTCAGAAAGCTGCGGGAATGATTCGCTCAGGTTCAGATGAATAAAAGGGTGCGCCTTAAAGGCATCGCGAAGATTTTCATCTTCGAGCAATAGCGCAACCTGTTTTTCTTCCACGCCGATATTTAAAATGACCTGGTTATCGCTAAACCACCGGGCATGTTCATTAGCCCAAATTTGTTGCTCATTAAGAAAACGCTGTAGCTGCGGCGGCGTCAGCAGGTTCAGCACCAGCTCTGTTGGCATGATTAACTTGCTGTCTGCGCTGGAAAAACGACACAGCAATTCTATCGCGAGTAATTTCCCTTCGATTGAGTAAACCGGCTGGCACAGATAGCTGCTGTTAAAGGCCGTATCGAATTGTATTTTCATTTTTATCCAAAACATCAACGGCACTGCGAATTGATTAATAACTTTTTTGACTATCAATCAGATCATAAAGATACCGGAGCCCCGAGGCGTAACCGAAATATTAGAGAAATTGATATCAAGAAAGAGCCTATCCGGTTTCAAGGGTAGAGCGCTGATCTCGCGAACGGCGGTGAGATCAAAAAATGTAAGAGTATGTCTCCCCTTTGCGCCTTCGTTTTGAGGCGTCATTCAGTCAGCAAGGGGCTTTCGGACTAATCTTATCGTCAGTGCTGCAAACGCGCAACTTCGTCTGTGAGCGCTATCAGACATATTTTGACAAAATTTCGATTATCAATTGTGCAATCGCACAATTAAGCCTTTCACTGAATACTTTAGCTAATGGTTATAGTGGCTTATGAAATACTGCGCACCAGCCAGCTTTGCAGTTCGTCGAGCTCTGCCTGCATTGCCGGATAGCGGGCGGTGATTTTCTGACAGGTCAGCGTGACATCCTGCGCATGGTAACGCGTTCCCACCAGTGCATCGGCCAGCGCAAGCAGAGGCGCAGGATTCAGGCTGTCAGTGAAGATTTGCGCACGGCTGATGGAGCCCTTTTCCACGTCAAAATGGATATCCACCCCGCCCCAGACAAAACGTTCGTTGAGTAAATGGCTGAACGCTGGCGCTTTACCAAAGTTCCACTCCCAACTACTTTGTTTGGCAAACCGTTCAGGGAAGCCGGGAATATCGGGGAAAACATCGGGAGAGATAATTTCAGGCTCAACGCCCGCGCCGTACCAATCGAAAAATGCGGTGGTCACGGCCTGACAAATTTGCTCGTGGTTAATATCCGGGACAAATTCATTGAGATTCGCCACCCGCGAACGGACTGATGTGATCCCCTTCGCCTGAAGTTTTTTAATATCGGGATTGAGGTAGTTTGCCAGACGACTCAGGTCGGCGTTGAGCAACAACGTGCCATGATGGAAACCACGATCTGCCGTTTCGCGATAAGCCGATCCGGAGATTTTCCTTTCGCCTTCGGCAGTCTGAACAACCAGATCGTTGCGCCCTGACGCGCTGGCATCAATGCCCAGGCTTTTTAAGGCATTAAGGATAATACCGGTCGAGACGCTTTTATCGTATTCCGGTTTGCCCGCCATAAAGGTAAAACACGTATTGCCCAGATCGTGGAAAACCGCCCCACCACCGCTGCTGCGGCGCGCCAGACGAATGCCGTCTTCTTCCATCCTGCGTGTATTACATTCTTTCCACGGATTTTGCGCCTGCCCAATGACCACGGTTTCGGCATTCCTCCATAAAAAGAGAACCCGCTGCGTGGTCATCTCGCGAAAAATACAGTCTTCCACGGCAAGATTGAACCAGGGATCGTAAGAGTCGGAAAGTAAGAGTCTGAGAGGTTTCATCGCATATTCATCCTGAAAAAGTCTGCTCTGATAATAACAGCAAAAAACAGGATGAAATACGCAGCGAAATCAGGGGGAATACGTTTACGGCGCGGCGTCAGATGCGTCTTGCCTGCCAGTAAACTTTACGCCAGTAAACATTATCCAGTGAAGAACGCGTTACGCCCTGGCTGGTCGAGGCGTGGATAAACTGGTCGGCGGTATCATAAATACCAACGTGTAATCCATTTTCGCCGCTGCCGGTTTTGAAGAAAACTAAGTCGCCGGGAAGGAGTTCATCGCGTGAAACTTTGGTGCCGATTTTTGTTTGATCGGCCGTTGTTCGCGGCAGAACCACACCAAACCGGTCGCGATAGGTGCGGAATACAAAGCCTGAGCAGTCAACGCCGCTGGGTTGCAATCCACCGTAGCGATAAGGCGCGCCGTGCCACTGACTGAGCTGGTCATTCAGTTCTGCAACGACCGTAATTGAATCGGCGAAACGTCCGCTTGGCGGGGGCGCGTGGCTGCTACAGCCGTTAAGAATCAGCGCAGCAACAGCCAGCAGGGAATACAGGGATACTGATGACCAGCGCATAGTGCATTCCTTCTTGAATTGCATCACGGCAGGGTCAGACGCGGGGATTTGCGCGGACCGGATAAGTCGCCGTTATCTAAGAACTAATAGAATTTAGCGCTATTTTATCCGTCATCCAATATTTAATAATGTTTTTTACCGTTTAAAGCTGTTTTTAATGGACGCTTTTTACCGGTTTGCTGTGAATTAACCAGACACCGGACAAGATCAGCAGCCCGCCCAGCGTTTTGGTTAAGCTGATGCTTTCGTTGAACCACGGCAGCGTCACCGCCGCGATATACACCAGCGCATAGCTTAAACTCAGCAAGGTATAAGCCCGGTTCAGCGGTAAATAGCGTAATGCAAAGAACCAGCATCCCATCGAAAAGGCATACCCGCACAGCCCCAAAAAGACGGCAATCAGCGGACTTAAATGGTTAACTAAAAAGGGAATATTGAGCTCCGCCAGTGAAAGTAACGGGATCTGTACCATGCCCCATTTCATCAGCAACTGTGCCGCCGTCACCAGCAGAACGCTCGCCCCGCCCCACAAATACCCTTTCATAAGCTGACACTCATTAGTGCAATACCGGCCATGATCAGTGCCACACCACACCAGTGGCGGGCATCAACGTATTCTTTGAAAAACCAGCGCGCACAGAGTGTGATCAGCACAAAATTCAGACTAAGCATCGGATACGCCAGACTGAGCGGCAGAAGCTGCAACACGCGCAACCACAACAACATCGCAATGCCCAGCAACAATACCGCCAGGCCGAGCCAGCGCAAGACGCGGGCCAGGCCATCACCCGCAACCTGTGCGGCCTGCTTCTGACAAAGCTGACCGGCACAGGTAATGATGCTTACGGCAAGAACCAGAAGGAATCCTGTCATGGAAGTTTTTTGTAGAACAGCAGCGCCTGACGTTCTATCTGTACCGTCTGGTCTGCCGGCGGAAGTTTCCCGGAGATGCCCGCATTTCTATCAAGTCGGAGGATCACCGAAACATTTCCTTCCTGACGTGCTTTTTGTAACCAGTCCGGGAAATCCGCAGAATCGACAAATTTTGACGCCGCATCCGGATAACTCAGGCCATATTCCAGTTCGCCCTTCTCACCAAACATGATGATATCGTCGCGCTTAAGCACCCAGGCTAAGCCCGTTGCTATCCCCACGTTATCCGACAAGACATAACGACTGTCTTGCAGCAGCGCAGCATTTTGCCCGATGAACCCCTGCGGTTGTTTGGAATCCATGACTTTTTGCGGAATTGCCTGACCGACCAGAAGCGCCAGCACCAGCGGACACGCTGCCGCCCAGTACCAGCGTTTTTTCACGTCAGTCAGTGACATCGCCCCGGCCAGCGCCCACACGGCAAAGCACAGAATACCAATCAGAGCACGAGGCAATTCAGCGCGGGTAAACACGGCTTTGACATGCAGCGGCAAGATGCCGGAGATCACCAGAACCGCGACCGCCATTAATACGCCAAACACGATATTGATGGTGCCGTTGGCTTTCAGCGCCCGCAATTTTCCGGACTGAATGAGCTGATCAAGATGATCGGCCATCAGCAATGCCAGAGGTGCGAAGCAAGGCAGGATGTACGTCGGCAATTTACCCTTCGCCACGCTGAAGAAAATCAGCGGCATAATCGTCCAGCTCAGCAGGAAGAATAATTCCGGCCGCAGCACACGTTTGGTCCAACCATCACGCAATGCCCCCGGCAGCAGACCCAGCCACGGCAAAGCGCCTAATAATAAGACAGGCAGGTAGTACCAGAACGGCGCTTTGTGTTGCGCATTGGATTCAGCGAAACGCTGAATATGCTCAACCCAGAAGAAATAACGCCAGAAATCCGGTGCTTCACGCGCGATAGCCAGCACCCACGGAAGACTGAGAACAACCGCCGCCACAATCGCCAGCGGGCCCCAGCCAAACAGGGTTTTGAATCGCTTCTCACGCCAGACAATCGGCAGAACCGCAATCACCGGTAACGCCAGCGCCAGAAACCCTTTGGTCATGAAACCCATACCGCAGGCCAGACCCAGCGCAATCCAGCTCAGCGCTTTTTGACGTGTGCCGGAAACGCGCAGACAGAAATAGCTGGCGACCATCGCGGCGGTCATCCACAACGTGATCATCGGATCCATGACGCTGTAAGTACCGATACTGAATACCAGCGTGAAGGAAAGATAAATCAGCGTGGCAATGTAGGCCGTCTGGCGGTTACGCCACATCAGATTCGCCAGCCAGAAGACCAGTAACGCGCTCAGCATTGTGCTGAACACAGAACCAAAGCGAACGGCAAAATTGCTGTCACCAAAGATCATCTGGCTGATGTTGTTGAACCAGTAGCCAGCCACCGGTTTTTCAAAATAACGTAAACCCAAAAGATGCGGCACCACCCAGTCGCCGCGCTGTAACATTTCGCGGCTGATCTCGGCATAACGGGTTTCATCGGGCTGCCATAACAGGCGGGAATTAAGAGGTACAAGATAAACCAGCGCAAAGAACACTAAAATTATTGTGCTCCATACGCCCTTCATGGATTTAGACATCAGGAAAAACCTTCTTGCTGACAGCCTAACCAGCCTTCCCGACCGGGGAAACTGGCGCGAACCACTTTGCCTTTTGGCAACGTGCTGAGATCTTGAGGCAGTAATTCACCTAACGCACAGAACTGGATCCCCTGCGCGGCGGCACGAATTAATAACTCATCGAACTGCGCAGCCAGCGACATGCCTTCAACTTCTGCATGAATGGTGTAAACCGGTACACCCTGATCCTCAATAATGGCATTGAGGATAAAATCATTGAAGTTGTCTGCATTAATTTCGCCACCGGCGACTTCATCGTAAGTGGGTAATGTTACCGGGATTTGCACCGTGCCCAGCGTGCCGTTTTCAAGCACCGGCAGGAAAGGATATTTCCCGCGACAGTCGCTGTTGTAATAGAAATGGAACCGCTCTTTCACTTCAATCACGCGTTCATCGGCGCGCCAGCCTGCAACAGCGGAGCATTCGACATCGTGACCCAGGCTTTTTTCCAGTGCATCCAGCCCCAGCTTAATTTGCTGCTCAAGCTGTTGCTCAGACCATTTACCGACTTTTGCCTGCCAGCCCTGATGATCCCAGGCGTGCAAACCGACTTCATGGCCGCGTTTGGCGGTTTCTTTCATCAGATAACCCAGGTCGCGGGCGATGTGTTTTCCTGGCCATGCGGTACCGGCGAGAAGGATATCCCAGCCATACAGCGAGGCGGCATTGGAGCGCAGCATCTTCCACAAAAAGCGCGGTTTAAGCAGGCGCCACAAGTGACGCCCCATGTTATCCGGCCCGACGCTGAAGAAGAAACTGGCGGTAATGTTATGTTTCGAGAGGACTTGCAGAAGCTGAGGGACACCCTCGCGGGTGCCACTCCAGGTATCTACATCAATGCGCAGACCCACTTTCTTCATCACAGACACCGTTTCAGGCTTTGTCAGCGTCAGGATTGACAGAACGCAGGAAGAAATCCAGCGTTTCAGCGACGGTTTTATCCATGCCGATTTCAGGTTTCCAGTTCAGCAGACGTCGCGCATTTTTGATGCTCGGCGTGCGGTGCTCAACGTCCTGATAACCTTTACCGTAGTACGTGCTGCTTTCGACCAGATTGAAACCGGCAAAAGGCGGGAACTGTGCACGTAACGGATGGGCTTCGAAGCTGCTCAGCAACATTTCAGCCAGCTCACGAATACTCGCTTCGTTGGTCGGGTTACCGATGTTGATGATCTGACCGTCGCACAGGTTGTCACGGTTTTCGATAATGCGGAATAACGCTTCGATACCGTCATTGATATCGGTGAAGCAGCGTTTTTGCTCGCCGCCGTCAACCAGTTTGATCGGAGAACCTTCAACCAGGTTGAGGATCAGCTGAGTGATAGCGCGTGAGCTGCCGATACGTGCCGCGTCCAGGTTATCCAGACGTGGTCCCATCCAGTTAAACGGACGGAACAGGGTAAATCTCAACCCTTCTTTCGCGCCGTAAGCCCAGATTACGCGGTCCAGCAGTTGCTTGGAGACGGAGTAAATCCAGCGTTGTTTGTTGATCGGGCCGACAATCAGGCGTGAGTTATCTTCATCAAACTCTTTGTCATCACACATGCCGTAAACTTCAGACGTGGACGGGAAGATAATACGTTTTTTGTATTTCACGCAGTCGCGGACGATCTTCAGGTTTTCTTCGAAATCCAGTTCGAATACGCGTAACGGGTTACGGGTATATTCGATTGGCGTTGCGATAGCCACCAGCGGCAACACGACATCACATTTTTTGATGTGATATTCGATCCACTCGGAATGAATGCTGATATCGCCTTCGACAAAGTGGAAATGCGGATTGTCCATGAAGCGGCTGACCGCGTCAGAGCTGATATCCAGACCGTAAATTTCATAACGATCTTCGCGCAGCAGACGTTCGCTCAGGTGGTTACCGATGAAGCCGTTCACGCCCAAAATCAGAACGCGGGTACGGCGTTTCATCACGGCCGTTGGCAGCGTGGCAACGCGCATTTCCGGCATGATGCCCAGCTCAAGTGCCAGACGGGAACCCTGTACATACAGGCCGTTTTCGCTCTGCCCGGCCAGCACTTCCAGCGCGCCTTCGCCACAGGCGATGGTCAGCGGATCAGAGGAAAGCACGGTGCCCGGCTGTTTGTCATGCTGAATCGCCAGCGGGCGCGCACGCCAGATAGTCAGTTTACGCTGGCCCAGGAACGAGAACGCGCCCGGATAAGGTTCGGTCACGGCGCGGATCAGGTTATGGATTTCGGTTGCCGATTTGTGCCAGTGAATTTCACCGTCCGCCGCTGTGCGACGGCCAAAATAGCTCGCCTGCGTTTCGTCTTGTGGCGTCAGGGTGATTTTGCCTGCTTTCATTTCCGGCAGCAGGGTGGTCAGCAATTCTTTTGCCGCTTCACGCACTTTGGCATGCAGTTTCAGCGCCGTATCATCGGCGGCAATCGCAACTTTATGCTGGCCAACGATATCGCCTGCATCTGGACGTTTTACCATCTTGTGCAGGGTAACGCCGGTTTCCGTTTCACCGTTCAGGAGCACCCAGTTAACCGGTGCGCGACCACGATAACGCGGCAGCAGGGAACCATGCAGGTTGAAGCCACCGCGCGGCGCGAGAGATAAAATCTCTTCGCTCAGCATATTGCGGTAGTAGAAAGAGAAAATCACATCTGGCTGGAGGGCACGAATGCGGTCAACCCACAGCGGATGGTTAACATCTTCCGGGGCATAAACCGGCAGATTCAAATCAGCACCCATACGGGCGACTGAAGAGAAAAACTGGTTTTCATTCGGGGCATCAGTATGGGTAAAGACTGCCTGTACGTCGTAGCCTGCATCAACTAAAGCCTGTAAACCAACGCAACCGATATCATGGTAGGCAAATACTATCGCTTTCATCACTCTTCTTCCTGACTGTTTTCTTCGGAACGAACTCCGACGACTTTTTGAACGAAATAACGGGGACGTGCACGAACATCGTTGTAGATACGCCCGATGTATTCACCGAGTAAACCCATACCCACAAACTGCGCACCGATAAACATAAATAACAATGCAAATAGCGTGAACACACCTTCAGCCGCCCAGGCAGGGCCGTTGATCAGGCGCATTAAAATCAGGAATACGGCCAGCAGGAAACCGAAGATGGCAATTACGCTGCCCACCACGCTGAGCATGCGCAGCGGTGTTGTGGTCAGACAGGTGATCAGGTCATACATCAGGTTGATCAGTTTCATCAGGCTGTATTTGGAATCACCAAATTCGCGTTCGGAATGCTGAACCGGAATTTCTACCGTTTTGCGCGCAAAGGTATTCGCCAGAATGGGAATAAACGTGCTGCGCTCATGGCAGTGCAACATGGCTTCGATGATGTGACGGCGGTAAGCACGCAGCATACAGCCGTAATCACCCATCGATTTCCCGGTCGCGCGCTGGATCATCATGTTGATCATTTTCGATGCGGTTTTTCGGAACCAGGAATCACGACGGTTTGCACGAACAGTGCCGACAACGTCAAAACCTTCATCCGCTTTCGCCACGAGGCGCGGAATTTCTTCCGGCGGGTTTTGCAGGTCGGCGTCGAGCGTAATCACCAGATCACCCGAGACATGGCTGAAACCGGCCATAATCGCGGAGTGCTGACCGTAATTACGGTTCAGCAAAACGGCAATAATGTGACTGTCGGCTTCTTCTGCCGCGGCGGTGAGCATATCGGCGGAACGATCCGCACTGCCATCATCGACCAGAATAATTTCGTATTGCTGCGTTAATTGCCGACACGCGGCCTGCGTCCGGGACAGCAACGCCGGCAGACTTTCTTCTTCGTTATAGACCGGGATAACAACCGAGACTTTACGAATAGGTTCATATTGCGCCACTACTGGGCCTCCAGAAGGGAAAAAAGAGCCGCGACAACACGGTCAACGTCGCTGTCCTGCATATCCGGGAACAGCGGCAGACTGCATAAACGATCGGTATTCCATTCGCTGTTAGGCAAACTCAGGTCAGGATAGCGTTCGCGGTAATATTTTTGAGTATGAGCGGCACGGAAGTGTAAACCCGTTCCGATGCCCTGCTCTTTCAGGCGTTCCATCAGCGCATCACGGGTGATCCCGCAGCGTTCTTTATCCACGCGAATCATGAATAAATGCCATGCGTGCAGATGCGGATACGCCGGAATGCCCATCGGCAGGAACGGAGAACCTTGCAATTGATCGAGATAACGCTGCGCCAGTTCGGTACGGCGGGCGTTGATCTCCGTCAGACGCCTAAGCTGCACAACAGCAATAGAAGCATGAATATCAGAAAGATTGTACTTGAAACCCGGCTCAACAACTTCCGCCTGCGGTTTACGTCCCTGAACCTGACGATCAAACGCATCAACAGCCAGACCGTGGAATTTGAGTGCCCGCACTTTATCTGCCAGCACGTCGTCATCGGTGGCGATCAGACCACCTTCTGCACAGGTCATATTTTTGATGGCGTGGAAGGAGAAAATAGCGGTGCCCTGCGCACCAATCCACCGGTCACGGTAACGCGTGCCGGCGGCATGCGCAGCGTCTTCAATAACCTGAATACCGTGCTGGTTTGCCACAGCATAAATCGGATCAAGATCCAAAGGTGCGCCCGCGTAGTGAACCGGAATAATCGCTTTGGTTTTCGGCGTGATGGCTGCAGCTATAGCTTCTGCGCTGACCATCAGGGTATCGGGATCAACATCAATCATCACCGGTTCTGCGCCCAGCAGAACGATCATGTTTAGGGTGGAAACCCAGGTTTGGGAAGGGGTAATCACTTCATCGCCGGGGCCAATGCCCAGCGCCATCAACGTTACGTGCATACCGCCAGTTGCAGAACTGACCGCTATCGCGTGCTTACAACCGAAAGCTGCAGAAAAATCCTGTTCGAGCTGGTGTGTCTGCGGCCCGGTGGTGATCCAACCGGAGCGCAAAACCTGCCCCACAGCCTCAATCTCTTCATCACCCATCGACGGGCGGGAGAAAGGCAAAAAGTTTTCCATTACGCTATCCCAAAAGGTAATTAACTCACAACGACTTTAGACCGCATTTATTTAACCGTAAGTAAACGCCACCCTGAATTTATCACTCTTATCATGTCGGTTTAAGCTTAATTTAACCTTAAGGATTTTCCAGTTTTGTGAAGTTAAACAGAAAGTAAATAGAGTTGAAATAAACAGCAGGAAAACGCAAAAACCTTCAATAACAAAGGGTTGTATTATTTATTTTTTCATTAAAAAAATGAACTTTATTTTTAAAAAAAGAAAATTGTGTTTTTTGTGAACAATATAAGCACGCCGGTAATGTTGAAAACCCGTGAATTATATAATTAAACTGCTATTCATTAAAATCAGATTAATGTCGGCGTTGTCATTATCCAGCGACGCCCAGCCAGAGCATGTATCTGAAAGGCCACTTTATATACCGCAGAAAGTGCCTCTGCCTGCATAACCTCCGAACATTCCCCTGCGGCAACCACTTTTCCCGCCGACATTAACCAGACCTGATGTGCGTGATGCAAGGTATGGTTCAGGTCATGATCGCTGACGATTACAGAACGACCGGCGGCACAGAACTCCGTCAGCAACTGGTCAAGGGCCTGCTGTTGTGCGACATCCAGACTGTTTGCAGGCTCATCGAGGAACAGCAGCAGGCTGTCAGGATTCAGCGCTGGCCAGACCTGAAGCAACACCGCAGCCAATCTGACGCGCTGCCATTCCCCGCCGGAAAGATGCGTCACAGGACGAGAAAGTTTATCGCAGAGCTGTAACGCATCACACAACCGGCCAATCGTATTTTCTAAAAGAACGGGAGAAGCACCGGGCGGCTGGTGCAACGACAGATATTGAAACACTGGCATCAGCGTCGCTGGCGTCAGTTGCTGACAAAGCCAGGCGCGCAGACGCGCCAGCCGCGCCCCGGAAATATCCGTCAGTTTTTCCCTGCCGATGAACACTTCACCGCCAGTGCCAGAAATCCCCGCCAGTCTGGCCAGCAGCGTACTTTTCCCCGCGCCGTTCGGCCCGATGAGGTGGATCCGGCTGCCGGGTGAAACCTGCGTGCTAAACGCGCGAAGACGCCCGCTCACACTCACCTCACGACATTCCAGCATCTGCGTTCCCTGCTCTTTTATCTTTATCAAAAACGGATTATTTCGCCAGTGCGGCTTTAATAGCATCCACCAGCAGCGGATCTTCCGGCGTCATATCTGGCGCAAAACGTCCGATCACGGTGCCGTCACGGCCAATCAGGAATTTTTCGAAATTCCACAGGATATTTTCCGGCTTCACAGGCTCACGCCCTTTACTGGCCAGACGCTCGTAAAATGCACTGTCTTTCGGTTTGACGGCTTCAGGACGGGCAGCGATCAGCGCGGAATACAGCGGATGACGGTGCTCTCCGTTAACGTCAACTTTGCTGAACATCGGGAATTTCACACCAAAATTGGTGGTGCAGAAGGTTTTGATTTCATCTTCTGTACCCGGTTCCTGCGCACCAAACTCGTTACACGGGAACCCAAGCACCTCAAAACCTTCCGGATGCAATTCCTGATAAAGGCTTTCCAGCCCTTCGTACTGTTTGGTCAGGCCGCACTGTGACGCCACATTCACGACCAGAAGAACCGAACCTTTGTAAGCGCCTAAAGTCGTTGTTTCGCCGTCGATGGTTTTCAGCGAGATATCAAAAATAGTATTACTCATCGTTTAGTCCTGAGTTTTGTAGGTTAGGTAAAGGAAGAGCATAGCCGACCCTTCAGAAAGGATCAGCGGATTTGTCCGTTTCGCACCAGCAGCCAGATAAACACCGGTGCGCCGAGCGTGGCGGTCACTACCCCAACGGGCAATTCTGCCGCATATAAACCAATGCGCGCGATAACATCAGCCAGTAGCAGAACAGCCGCTCCGCTCAGTGCGCAGGCAGGAAGTAAACGGCGCTGATCAGTAATACCGCAAAGCCTGAGAATATGCGGTATGACGAGCCCGATAAAACCAATGACCCCGGCTAAGGCGACGCTGATCCCAACCATCCAGCCAACCGAAAGTACCAGAATAAAGCGCCAGGCGTTCAGGGAAATCCCCAGCTGCTGTGCCTGCTGCGTGCCAAGGGAAAGCAAATTGAGCGTTTTACCCTGAAAGAGTAGCCACAGGAGAACCGGCAGTAACATCGCGCCAAGCCAAGTCTGGTGCCAGTCAATGCCGCCAAATCCGCCCATCATCCAGTACATTAGCTGGCGCAGATCGAGGTTGTCGCTGAAATAGATCGCCCAGGTCATCAGGGCGCTGCAAACAATGCCGATTGCGACGCCGACCAGCAGCATCCGCGCATTGGTTAACAGACGCTTTCGCGCAACATACAAAAGAAAAGCCGTCACAATCAGCGCACCCGCTACCGCCGCGATACTCATCACCCAGACAGGCAAAAAACCGTGACTGAGCATCACGCTAAAAACCAGCGCAACGCCCGCGCCGTTTGCGACACCAAGCAAACCTGGCTCTGCAAGCGGGTTTTCAAACAACGATTGCATAACAGCTCCGGCAACGGCGAGACTTGCGCCAACCAGAATGACTGCGATGGCTCTGGGCAGACGTAATTGCCAGATGAAAAGACGCGCCTCGCTGCTCAGCCATTGATCCGGCCAGATCCAGCGCTCACCGGCACTCAGGCTGAGTACAGCAATCAGTAACAGCAGCACTCCCAGCGCGGACAACCAGAGCCTGTCGCGCAACTTCTGTTGATGTTCGAGAGCAGAAAAGGTCTGCGGGGCAGGCATGAATATCGGATCCCTGACGCTTAAAGCTGGTGACTGGAATTTCACTATCCTACCGATATTAGGCAGTTAGCTCCAGAACAGGTAAGCAGAAATGAAAAAAGCCGGTGACTGAGCACCGGCTTAGAATGAATGTTCAACTGTCGGGGGATTAATGCCCCTGCTGATTGTCTGGCGGGATCGGCTGTCCGTTGCCTTTTCCGTGTTGCTCGTTATGACCGCCCTGCTGGCCGTTGCTGCCAGAATGACCATTATTATCATGATGATCACCGCCGTTTGGACGTCCCTGATTGTGCGGCTGAGACTGTGGTCCTGGCGGTGGATTCGAATGCCCGCGCTGTGGCGGCCTGGAATCCCAGCGATCGCCATGCCAGTACATCCCACGTTCATTACGGTCACCGTAATGATGACCCTTGTGCTCACGCCACCACTGTGGCGGACGCCAGTCATAACCATCCCAGTAGTAACCGCGCTGATCCTGATCCCCGAGGTGGAGCGTTACGCCAGGGACGTTAACATCAATTGAAACATTTGCCTGCGCGATCACAGGCAATGCCAGTGCACAACAAAGCAATAAGAGAGATTTTTTCACGATGGTCACGCCTTCTTTATTTTATATGACGTGTTTTTTATATCAGTGGGGAATAGAAGTGAACATGAGAAATAAGCGCATTTTCGGATAACTTGCTGAGACCTTACAATAAAAATACAAATACATCCTGATTGAAATAACTCAACAGGATGAACGTTATTATCTATTCAATTCTTATTGCAACTCTAACAAATCTTAACGCAAGTCTGACAACAACGTTGTTGCAATCTCTTTATACTCGCCTTGTTTATTCAAACAAAGGATGTCTTTTATGCGTCGTATTTTAGCTTTATTTAGCGTAGCTCTGGTCGTCGTCAGTCTCAGCGGCTGTTTATTTCCGCCGTTTTGGGGCCCTGGTGGTGGCGGCGGTCACGGTGGTGGTCATGGCGGCGGTGGTCCTGGTGGACCAGGTATGTTCTACAACCGCTAATTTAAGTTTCTAACTTTACGTTATTGTTTTCAGGCCACTCGTCTGGAGAATAAATGCGTGCGCATTTTAACCTGAACACATTGCGTTATTTAACTTAGGGGCTCCGGCCCCTTTTTAATTATTATCGCTTACACATCAAATAATAATTACGCATCTCTTTTGGCCTTGAAATTTAATCTATCAGACTAATCCTGAAGCGCCCACCCCTTTAACACTATCTTTTCACTTTCTGTGCTAATAACTTAAAAGCGTTAAATTCGTCGCCGTGCATACGTGAACACGATCACAAAAAGAGAGCAAAAAAAAGGCCGCTTTCGCGGCCTTTTTGATGATTTTACTTATTCTTTCGGAGTGGCATTCTCTACACGACTTTTCAATTTCTGTCCCGGACGGAAAGTCACCACACGACGCGCCGTGATCGGAATGTCTTCGCCGGTTTTCGGGTTACGTCCCGGACGTTGGTTTTTGTCACGCAGATCAAAATTGCCAAAGCCAGACAGTTTAACTTGCTCGCCATTTTCCAAAGCACGACGGACTTCTTCGAAAAATATTTCAACAAGGTCTTTGGCATCCCGTTTGCTCAGCCCGAGCTTCTCAAACAGGTGTTCTGACATTTCAGCTTTAGTAAGCGCCATAGGTTCAATCCCTCAAGGATGCTTGGAATCGCTGTTTTAGAGCCTCTACGCATTTTGCAACGGTAGCGGCGATCTCCTCTTCTTCCAGTGTACGGGCGGTATCCTGCAACACCAGACTGATAGCCAGGCTCTTGTAACCTTCAGCTACGCCCTTGCCACGGTACACATCAAACAAGTTTACGCCAACTACCTGATTTGCGCCAACTTTCTTGCACTCTGCCAAAATATCGTCTGCGGGCACGTTTTCAGCCACAACAACAGCGATGTCACGACGGTTCGCCGGGAAGCGAGAAATCTCTTTCGCATCAGGCAGTACGCGGTCTGCGACCTTATTCCACAGCAGTTCGAAGACGACAGTACGGCCATTAAGATCGAGTTTACGTTCCAGTTCCGGGTGTACTACACCAATGAAACCAATGCGTTCGCCGCGTAAATAAATCGCTGCACTCTGCCCGGGATGCAGTGCAGGATTCGATTCCACCTTGAACTGTACATCGTTCATTTTGCCGGTAAGCTCAAGAATAGCCTCAAGATCACCTTTCAAATCGTAGTAGTCAACTGCCTGACGCGCCAGATCCCAATGCTCTTCATTTTTCGTTCCAGAGATCACCCCAGACAGCATGACGTCCTGACGGATACCTAAATCGGCTTGAGTATCAGGCACAAAGCGCAGTCCGCTCTCGAATAAACGCACGCGACTTTGCTGACGATTTTGATTATTTACCACCGCAGTCAACAAGCCAGACCACAGGGAAAGGCGCATTGCTGACATTTCAACGGAAATCGGGCTTGGCAAAATCAGCGCTTCTTCACCCGGATGCAGTAATGCCTGCACTTTAGGATCCACGAAACTGTAAGTGATGGCTTCCTGGAAACCACGATCAACCAGAAGATTTTTCACACGTTTCAGCGACAGATTCGCTTCATTGTGTTTGGTCATCACCAGGCTGGCTTTCACCGGCACATCAGGGATGTTGTTGTAACCGTAAACGCGGGCAACTTCTTCGACCAGATCTTCTTCAATTTGCATGTCGAAGCGCCAGCTTGGCGCCACAGCCACCCAATGATCGCCTTTATGCTGAACCTGGCAGCCCAGACGCGTCAGAATATCGGTCACCTGCACATCTTCAACGTGATGGCCGATCAGGCGATCCAATTTTTCGCGACGCAGGGAAATGGTTGCGGCTTTAGGCAAGTCGGCTTCAGACGTGACATCGATAACCGGACCGGCTTCGCCACCACAAATGCTCAGCAGCAACGCGGTGGCGCGTTCGATGGCTTTGAATTGCAGTTGGGGGTCAACGCCACGTTCATAACGGTGCGATGCGTCGGTGTGCAGGCCCTGACGGCGAGCACGGCCAGTGATAGATAACGGCGCAAAGAATGCAGACTCCAGCAGGACATCCTGGGTTTCATCGTTCACACCGGAATGCTCACCGCCGAAAATACCGGCCATTGCCAGCGCTTTCTCATGGTCAGCAATCACCAGCGTGTCGTCGTTCAGTTTAGCTTTGGTGCCATCAAGCAAAGTCAGCGCTTCGTCTTTTTTCGCCATACGCACAACGATACCGCCGTGGATGCGGTTCAGATCGAAGGCGTGCATTGGCTGACCGAGTTCAAGCAACACATAGTTGGTGATATCAACGACAGCATCGATTGAACGTGTACCGCAACGGCGCAGTTTTTCACGCATCCACAACGGCGTGGGTGCCTTAACGTTGATGCCTTTGACCACGCGGCCCAGATAACGCGGACAAGCCTGCGGTGCCTGAACATCGATAGAAATAGCGGTATCAGTAGTGGCTTTGACCGGGTTCATTTCCGGCTCAACCAGCGGAAGTTGGTTAATCACCGCAACGTCACGCGCCACACCCAGAATGCCCAGGCAATCCGCACGGTTAGGCGTCACGCTGATTTCGATAGTCGTGTCGTCCAGTTTCAGGAATTCACGAATATCGGTACCGACAGGCGCATCCTGTGGTAATTCGATGATGCCATCGTGATCGTCTGAAATCGCCAGCTCAGAGAAAGAGCACAGCATACCTTCAGAGGGTTCGCCACGCAGTTTGGCTGCCTTGATTTTGAAATCGCCCGGCAATACCGCGCCTACGGTGGCGACGGCAACTTTAAGGCCCTGACGGCAGTTTGGCGCGCCACAAACGATATCCAGAAGACGATCGCCGCCGACGTTTACTTTCGTAACACGCAGTTTGTCAGCATTCGGGTGCTGACCACATTCGACAACTTCACCGACTACGACACCATTAAATGCGCCCGCGACAGGCTCGACGCCATCGACTTCCAGACCGGCCATGGTGATTTGGTCAGATAATGCTTCGCTGCTGATGGCTGGGTTTACCCACTCACGCAACCAGAGTTCACTGAATTTCATGTGATATTCCCGCCTTACTTAAACTGTTTGAGGAAACGCAGATCGTTTTCGAAGAATGCACGCAGGTCGGCCACGCCATAACGCAACATGGTCAGACGCTCCATCCCCATACCGAAGGCAAAACCAGAATACACTTCCGGATCAATGCCGACGTTACGCAATACATTCGGATGCACCATGCCGCAACCCAGTACTTCCAGCCATTTACCGTTTTTACCCATAACGTCAACTTCCGCAGAAGGCTCAGTGAACGGGAAATAAGAAGGACGGAAACGGATCTGCAAATCAGCTTCAAAGAAGTTGTTCAGGAAATCGTGCAGCGTGCCTTTCAAATTGGAGAAGCTGATATCTTTATCAACGATCAGGCCTTCCATCTGATGGAACATCGGGGTATGCGTCTGGTCGTAATCGTTACGATAGACACGACCCGGTGCGATAATACGGATAGGCGGTTGCTGGCCTTGCATCGTGCGGATCTGAACGCCGGACGTTTGAGTACGCAGCAGGCGCTTAGCATCAAACCAGAAAGTATCGTGATCGGCACGCGCCGGGTGATGTCCCGGGATGTTCAGTGCGTCGAAGTTATGATAGTCATCTTCGATTTCAGGACCGGTTTCCACGGTAAAGCCGAGCTCACCGAAGAAAGTTTCAATGCGGTCGATAGTACGGGTCACCGGATGCAAACCACCGTTTTCGATACGGCGACCAGGCAGGGAAACATCAATCGTTTCTTCCGCAAGACGCGCATTCAACACAGCAGATTCCAGCGTATTTTTCCGCGCGTTCAGGGCTTCCTGAACCTGCGTTTTCGCTTCGTTGATCACTGCGCCTGCTGCCGGACGTTCTTCCGCGGGTAATTCACGGAGGGTTGTCATCTGGAGCGTCAGGTGGCCTTTCTTACCCAGATATTCGACACGCACGTTATCCAGCGCGGCGATATCCTGAGCACTCTCTACGGCTGCCTTGGCATTGGCAACCAGCTCTGCGAGATGTGGCATTGCTTTCCTCTTCTTCTGGCCAATATGGCCCGATGTAAAATAACCGTGATTAATCAGGGGCGCGATTTTGACCCTGAACCTTAGTGTATAAAGCACAGATACAAAAAAGCCTCCACGAGGGAGGCTTAGGCGCTACTTTTCGTTTCTTCTCTTACGCGCGAAAGCCTTCCTGAGTCAGGCGCTAAAGTAAAAAAAGAAACGGAAAATAGCAGCATTCATGCTTGCATTACCTTATCGGTTGTCTGTTTTGTGCAGAGATGTAAAACGGGACTGTCAGTATTAAACAACGAATCAGTCTGTTTTTAAACACAAAATATAAAAGAGGGAGCAAGCTCCCTCTTTCACCTGACTTACGCCAGTGCTGCTTTCGCTTTTTCGACCAGAGCGGCAAATACCACTTTGTCGAATACTGCGATATCAGCCAAGATCTTACGGTCAATTTCAATAGAAGCTTTTTTCAAGCCGTTAATGAATTTGCTGTAAGACATGTCGTTCTGACGAGCTGCTGCGTTGATACGCGCGATCCACAGCTGACGGAACTGACGTTTCTTTTGACGACGGTCACGGTAAGCGTATTGACCAGCTTTGATAACAGCCTGGAATGCAACACGATATACGCGAGAACGGGCACCGTAGTAGCCTTTCGCCTGCTTTAAAATTTTCTTGTGACGTGCACGTGCAATCACACCACGTTTTACGCGAGCCATATGCTCTCCTGAGTTTTATATTCTAAATTAAAAAAGTGTATTTATGCGTACGGCAGACATGCAGAGACCATGGCCAAATCGTTCTTGGATACCAGGCCTTTTGGACGCAAGTGACGTTTACGCTTAGTAGCTTTTTTGGTCAGAATATGACGCAGGTTTGCGTGCTTACGCTTAAAACCACCGTTGGCGGTTTTTTTGAAGCGTTTAGCGGCGCCGCGTACTGTTTTGATCTTAGGCATTTTAAATTCCACTTCGCATTGTTATTAACATGAATCAGAAAGGCGAATCCAGCATGCGCGGTGTGAACACCGCGCAGCAGGATTACTTGGAAGCCTTACTGTTTCTTCTTAGGTGCGAGCACCATGATCATCTGACGACCTTCGATCTTCGTAGGGAAGGATTCGACAACGGCCAGTTCAGAATCTTCACACAGGTCTTTACGGACGCGGTTAAGCACTTCCATACCGATCTGTTGGTGCGCCATTTCACGCCCACGGAACCGCAGGGTGATTTTGGCTTTATCGCCATCTTCCAGAAAGCGAATCAGGTTGCGTAGTTTGACCTGATAGTCGCCATCATCGGTACCAGGTCGGAATTTGATTTCCTTGACCTGAATAACTTTTTGTTTCTTTTTCTGCTCTTTGGTCGACTTGCTCTTCTCGTAGAGGAATTTGCCGTAATCCATGATTCGACAAACTGGCGGCTCGGCATTCGGACTGATTTCTACTAAATCGACGCCCGCTTCCTCAGCTTTTTCAAGAGCTTCATTCAGACTGACAATACCAATCTGCTCGCCATCGACGCCGGTGAGGCGAACTTCTTGCGCGCGAATCTCTTTGTTAATGCGATTAGGACGCGCCGGTTGAACTCGTTTTCCGCCTTTAATACTTTATTCCTCCAGTTGATGAAGACTTCTGCTGCGGATTTCCGCCAGCAGTTTGTCAACGACTTCGCTAACATCCATGCTTCCTAAGTCTTTGCCGCGGCGGGTACGAACAGCAACTTTGCCTGATTCGACCTCTTTATCACCACAAACTAACATGTAAGGAACACGGCGTAGCGTGTGTTCGCGAATTTTAAAGCCAATCTTCTCATTTCTCAAGTCGGCTTTAACGCGAATGCCTGCATCTTGCAGTTTTTTGGTTAATTCTTCGACATACGGTGCTTGTGAATCAGTAATATTCATGATCACAACTTGTACCGGCGCTATCCAGGTCGGGAAGAACCCAGCGTATTCTTCGGTCAAAATACCGATGAAGCGCTCCATGGAACCCAGGATAGCACGGTGAATCATTACCGGAACCTGACGGTCGTTGCTTTCGCCAATATAAGAAGCGTTCAAGCGACCAGGTAATGAAAAGTCGAGCTGCACGGTACCACACTGCCACGCACGATCCAAACAATCATGCAAGGTAAATTCAATTTTTGGGCCGTAGAACGCACCTTCACCCGGCTGATATTCGAATTCAATCTTGTTTTCGGTCAGCGCTGCGGCCAGGTCGTCTTCCGCCTTAGTCCACATTTCGTCAGTACCAATGCGCTTCTCCGGACGGGTGGACAGTTTCACCACAATCTTTTCGAAACCAAAAGTGCTGTACATGTCATAGACCATGCGGATGCAGCTGTTCACTTCGTCACGCACCTGCTCTTCAGTACAGAAGATGTGGGCGTCGTCCTGAGTGAAGCCACGAACACGCATCAGGCCGTGCAATGCACCTGAAGGCTCATTACGGTGGCAACTGCCGAACTCGGCCATACGCAATGGCAGATCACGGTAGGATTTCAGACCCTGGTTGAAGATTTGTACATGCCCAGGGCAGTTCATCGGTTTGATGCAATATTCACGGTTTTCAGAAGAAGTCGTGAACATCGCTTCTTTGTAGTTTTCCCAGTGACCGGTTTTTTCCCACAGTACGCGGTCCATCATGAACGGGCCTTTGACTTCCTGATAGTCATAAGACTTCAGTTTCATACGTACAAAGGCTTCCAGCTCACGGAAAATAGTCCAGCCGTCGTTGTGCCAGAACACCATACCTGGCGCTTCTTCCTGCATGTGATACAGGTCGAGTTGCTTACCGATTTTGCGGTGATCACGCTTGCCGGCTTCTTCCAGACGCTGAATGTAGGCATTCAGCTGTTTTTTATCTGCCCAGGCGGTGCCGTAGATACGTTGCAGCATTTTGTTATCGCTGTTGCCACGCCAGTAAGCACCGGAAGTTTTCTGCAGTTTGAAATGATGACAGAAACGCATATTCGGTACATGCGGACCCCGGCACATATCCACATATTCTTCGTGATGATACAGACCCGGACGATCATCATGACTGATGTTTTCATCCAGAATCGCCACTTTGTATTCTTCACCACGGCTTGCAAAGGTATCACGCGCTTCCTGCCAGCTGACTTTCTTTTTAATAACGTCGTAATTCTTTTCAGCCAGTTCGTGCATGCGCTTTTCAAGCAGTTCGATGTCTTCCTGAGTGAGCGTGCGATCTAAATCGACGTCATAATAGAAGCCATTATCGATAACCGGGCCGATAGCCATTTTGGTGTCTGGCCACAATTGCTTGATGGCATGACCCAAAAGGTGCGCACAGGAGTGGCGCAGGATTTCAAGACCGGCTTCGTCTTTAGCGGTGATGATCGCCAGTTGTGCATCCGTTTCAATCAGATCAGTCGCATCTACCAGTTCGCCGTTAACGCGACCCGCGATACAGGCTTTCGCCAGACCAGGACCGATATCGAGAGCAACATCAAGAGGTGAAACGGGGCGATCAAAAACGCGCTGGCTTCCATCAGGAAGAGTAATGACAGGCATGTTAATTCCTTAATCTACAGTGGTGCCCCACACGACAGAGCACATCTAGAAAAATATTTGAGTTTAATTTCATATAGTTATCCACGCTATTCAGCTTTACTTTGCCAAATATAGGCACCCTGTAATACATCACGTAATTGTATCGGGATGCGACGCGAAAACAGACAGCGAGTTTACCACCCGTAAAGTGCGAATTTCCAGCAACCTGTGTTGCTTATTATGGATATTTTTCGTGTAATCCCTCCGGACACGCTAAGGTAAACAGAGACGCTTTTCAAAAGGGAAATTTATGTCAGAAGTCAGTCTGTTATTTCAGGCCATAGGATTGGGTTTAGTGGTGATTCTTCCGCTGGCGAATCCTTTAACTACCGTCGCCCTGTTGCTGGGGCTATCCGGAAATATGACGGCGCAAGAGCGGAATCAGCAGTCGCTGATGGCCTCGGTGTACGTTTTCATCATCATGATGGTCGCCTACTACGCCGGACAACTGGTGATGAATACCTTCGGAATTTCGATTCCCGGTTTACGTATTGCCGGTGGCCTGATTGTAACGTTTATCGGTTTCCGGATGCTTTTCCCTCAGCCGCATGTTGAAGAAAAAGTGCTGATGGAAAACAAAACTGAAGAGATGAAGCGGCAGGATTCACCGAATATCGCGTTTGTGCCGCTGGCGATGCCAAGCACTGCGGGGCCGGGTACGATTGCGATGATTATCAGCAGCGCATCGACTATCCGTGAGGGCTCAGATTTTCCCCACTGGGTGATCCTGGTTGCGCCGGTGCTAATTTTCTTTCTGGTCAGCCTGATTCTGTGGCTCACATTGCGCAGTGCAGGCGGAATCATGCGTCTGGTCGGGAAAAGCGGGATTGAAGCGATTTCGAGGCTGATGGGATTCTTGCTGGTCTGTATGGGAGTGCAGTTTGTGATTAATGGCGTGACTGAGATTATTTCTCATTTCCCGCCAGCGGCCTGATGGCTACTGGCGGAAAACGGGACTTAACGCATCGCCAGATAGGCGCTGTTCACTTTCCACAGATAACGCGGAGCCTGAGGCGCCGGGTGTTTCTGCTGCACATGCTGGTAAAACTCTTGCGGAGACATCTGATTAATTTTCGCAATCGCATAGGTTTTATCTTTCGCGAAAGTTCTCAGTAATGCCCCTGCCCCGTTAACGTAGGCCACCGTCGTTGCATAACGACGGGTTTCCGGGTTGCTGATCCCTGCCAGTTGCTGTTGCAGGATACTCAGATAAGCCGTACCCAAATCGATATTCATCGCCGGGTCTTTCAGTTCATGAGCGCTCGGTTGCCCGTAACGTCCTTTCATCCGGTAGGCATCGCGTCCTGCCGTTGAGGCCTTTAGCTGCATTAACCCAATCGCATTCGATTTGCTGACAACGGTTGGGTTATATCCAGATTCAACCTGAATGATTGCTTTAACAAGTGTTTCGTCGACGCCGTAAGTATTTGCCGCCTGGTGAATAACATCACCATAAGGCCCCGGATGCATTAATGAAGTTTCGCTCTGTAGTGGCGGCGATGGATTCAAAAAATGTGTAGTTTTAACCGGTGTTTCTTTAGCGCAACCCGCCAGTAAAAGCGCGGCCATCAAATAAAGAATTTTTGGTTTCACGTTTTCTCTCTCGCGACTGGGACGAGGGGTAGCATATACATCTTCTTCCCACACCTGAATATATTTTTAGTCTATTATTATTATTGTTTTGTGAAACAAGGGGGTTAGAGGTATGTCGATAAGACAATTCTGCATATAAAACCTCTTTCACGTCACATATTCTGAAATTAATAGATTCATTGATTACACTCTCAGTTCAACCACGTCGTCATTCGCATAAATTAACAGCATCATCTGATTCAGCCGTGCGCGGGATCGGGTTTTTGAACCAAAAAAAACGCTAACTTAATGAATTATCGGGCCAGTCAGAAGGGGTGATACCATGTGGCAAGCCGTCAATCGTTTGTTGAGTGAACACCTGGGCAGTGCTGAAATCCGCGAACGTGTTGAGTTGCCGGGAGGAGAAATTCACCCAGCCTGGCGGTTAAGCTACGGCGACAGGGATGTATTTGTGAAGTGTAATGCGCGCGAAATGCTTCCTATCTTCGCGGCGGAAGCCGATCAGCTCGCCCTGCTTGCCCGAAGTCAGACAGTTCGCGTGCCTGAGGTTTATGGCGTTGGCAGCGATCGTGACTACAGTTTTCTGCTGCTGGAATACATCCCGCAAAAGCCTCTGGATGCCCATAACGCCTACATCCTGGGGCAGCAACTTGCCGCGTTACATCAGTGGAGCGAGCAACTGCAATTTGGTCTGGATTTCGATAACGAGCTGGCGACGCTGCCGCAACCCAACAGCTGGCAGCGGCGCTGGGCGACATTCTTTGCGGAACAGCGTATCGGCTGGCAGCTGCAACTGGCAGCCGAGAAAGGAATGACGTTCGGCAATATCGAAGATATCACCGCAATGGTTCATGCCCGCTTACAGAACCATCAGCCTCAACCTTCTTTATTACACGGCGATTTGTGGCCACACAACTGTGGTCTTTCGGCACAGGGTCCGGTCATTTTCGACCCCGCCTGTTACTGGGGCGACAGGGAATGCGATCTGGCAATGCTTCCGCTGTATCCTAATGTTCCGCCACAATTATATGACGGTTATCAGAGCAAAACGCCGCTTCCAGATGACTTCATTTCAAGGCAGCCAATCTACCAGTTATATTACCTGCTAAACCGCAGTAATTTATTCGGCGGGCAACATCTTGTTGTCGCTCAACGCGCTGTTGAAAGGCTTCTCCACGACGATATTCATTAGTCTGATAGATGTTTTGATGTTTAAACAAATGAGGCCTGAATAATGAAAAACTTCAGGCCTTATTTATCAGAAAAATGAGTCAGATGTTAAAACCAGTAATCTCAGCTTACCCTGCAATTAAACCCAGTAATTTCAAAACGAAATACGCAACCACGGCAATAACGATAGGCAGGATATACAACGGGAAATACTGCACCAGAATCGTATGTCTTGGAATCACAATACGTTCTTCAATCTGTGGCCGGGTTCGCCCTTCTGCACCTTTCGCCTGTTCAAGGATCAGTTGGTCCTGAATACCTTCACGGATATGTTTCACCTGACGAGACATTCTTGCGCCGGATGCCTGTAATGCCAGACCGACAAAAATCAGCCAGTAGATAATAAAGAATACGATGTTGGCCGTGGTCA